>NZ_JAFQ01000004.1:7924330-8533894 GCF_000526215.1 Nocardia sp. BMG51109 | reverse complement strand
CGCCGGGCGGTAGCCCTGGCGCGCCCTGGAAATCGCCGGGGATCACCGCTTCCCAGGGATGGTCGCCGGTCAATTCGATGATCGCGGCCCGCGCGGCCGCGCTCTCGACCGTCGGCTGAGTGACCGCGGCGGTCGCCGCGGGTGCGAACGCAACGGTCGAACCCGCCACCATCGCCACCACCGCGGCGCCGCCGCCGAGCCGGCGTAGCCGGTGGGATCTGCCGTCCGGCGCCGAGGCGGCGCGGCCGCTCCCGGATTCGGTCGGCAGTGTGCCCGCATCCCGCGCGTCGGACGAGTCGGTGACGGCCGGCTCCGCCCGGGAGGGGCGGCCCTGCGTTGCATCGCTCATGACAGCCTAGGTTATGGACATCCCCCTCACCCGTCCTCACGCCGGGGATAGATTTCGGTACCGGCGCGCCGGGGGAGCGGGATTTCCGGCTAGCACCCAGGTAGGGGTGCGAATTCATCCACCGGTATGACGACGCAGGTCATGGAGGTTTTCTACGGTCATAGGCATGGCTCGGATTGCGCAGGCGGCGCGACAGGTGACTCTGACCACGCGGCGGCCCGATCGCATGCGGTTCGTCTTCGACGTGTTCACGGTGGTGGGTCCCACCGTGACGCTGTTTCTCGGTCCGCGTGGCCGACCCTGCATCTGACCCACCAGGTGCCGGCGGCGGCCCAGCCGTTCATCGCCGGTCTGGCGGCGCTGCCGTTCGCGCTGATCCGGGTCAACCCGGCGCTCGGCTGGGCGATAATCCGCCGGCTCCGCGCTGCTGATCGCGCTGGCCATCGCCAACCAGCCCGGCAACTCGCTGCCGTTCCAGGTCGTGCACATCCTGACCTGCTTCGCCCTGTTGTTCGCGGTGGCGGTGCGGGCGCAGATGCAGATCGTGGTGGTGGCCTGGCTGGCCTCGTCGCTTGCTGTTCGTCACCACGATGGCCCGCACCGGCGACCCGTTCGCGTGGCCGATCGCCATGACGGGCCTGGTGGTGTTCGGCCTCCTGGTGCGCTGGCTGGTGCTGTCGCGCCGGGAGCTGGTGCGGCGGGAGGAGGAGAACGAGCTGGAGCGGGCGCGCCGGGCGATCCTGGAGGAGAAGGCGCGCATCGCCCGCGACCTGCACGACGTGGTCGCCCACCACATGTCGCTGGTGGTGGTGCAGGCGCAGACCGCGCCCTACCGGGTCGCCGACGTGTCCGAGCAGGCGAGGGCGGAGTTCGAATCGATCGGGGCCTCGGCCCGTGAGGCGCTCAACGAGGTGCGCGGCATGCTCGGGGTGCTGCGCAGCGACGGCCAGCTGCCCGAGCACGCACCCCAGCCGGCGGCCGTGGACGTCCTCGCGGTGCTCGACGCCGCCCGCCGGGCGGGGGTGCCGGTCGACTGGGTGCTCGAGGGTGAGCTGGCCGCGGTCCCGGACACGGCGGGCCTGGCGCTGTACCGGATCGTGCAGGAGTCGCTGTCCAATGCCTCGCGTCATGCTCCCGGCACCGCGGTGCGGGTCACGATCACGGTCCGGCCCGGCGCGGTCGAGGTGGTCATCCGGCAACGAGCCCGGCGTGGTCGTGCCGAACGGCGCACCGGGAACGGGTATTTCGGGTATGCAGGCCCGGGCCGCGGCCATCGGCGGCACGCTGACGGCGGGTACCCGGCCCGACGGTGGTTTCGAGGTGCGCGCCGTGCTGCCGTTCGGGGCGGACGCCGGACCGGTCGCCGCCGAGGTCACGCCCGCCGTCGTCGCGCCGGCGCCCCGGACCGCGCCCGAGACATCCGTTCCGGAGTCCTGACGCCCGGCGGCGTATCGCCCGGGCGGATCGCACCTGCCGGTGTCGGTCCGTCGTCCGGCAGGTCGGAAATGCCCGGAGTGCAGACGAATTCGAGGTCCCGGGCGTGACGGCGCACGGGCCCGGGTGGATCCGCCCGAATTGCCGGGGCGCGGCGGCGGGGACCGAATGCTCGTGCGGCGGTGGCGGTCTGGTCGTGCCAGACTCTTCGCGATGCTGACCTACTTCCAAGCGACCGTCATCGGCACGGTGCAGGGTGTCACCGAACTGTTCCCGGTCTCGAGCCTCGGGCATTCGGTACTGGTGGCCGCGTGGGTCGGCGGCGACTGGCAGGCCATGGTCGGCACGGAGGAACCCGGCACGGGCACACCGTATCTGGCGTTCGTGGTCGCCCTGCACGTGGCGACGGCCGTGGCGCTGCTCGGTTACTACCGGCGGGACTGGTACGCCATCGTCGCCGGGTTCCTCACCACCCTGCGCACCAGACGCCTGGAGACCGTTCCGCAACGGCTGGCCTGGCTGATCGTGATCGGCACCGTCCCGGTCGGCGTGCTCGGGCCGCTGCTCGAACATCCGCTGCACGTGCTGTTCGCGGCGCCGATCTACGCGAGCGTATTCCTGACCCTCAACGGTGTCGTGCTGATCGTCGGCGAGGGGTTGCGCCGGCGCAACGAGCCGACGCTGGCGCAGTACGGTCGCCGGTTCGCACTGCGCCAGCGGCACGCCCGGGCCCGCCGGCAGTCCGATCGGCCGCTGGCCGCCCTCGGGCTGCGCGACGCCGCCGGGATCGGTTTCGCGCAGGCCGGTGCGCTGCTGACCGGATTCAGCCGATCCGGCCTCAGCATGGTCGGCGGTCTGTTCCGTGGCCTCGAGCACGTCCACGCGGCCAAGTTCGCCTTTCTGCTCGCCACGCCGGTGATCCTGGGCGCGGGGCTGGTCGAGCTGCCGGTGCTGGCCGGACCGGAGACCGTCGGGATCCGGGGGCCGGTGCTGGTCGGTGCCGTCGTATCGGGATCGGCCTCCTGGCTGTCGGTGCGGTTCCTGGAACAGTTCTTCCGCACCCGCACGCTCCTGCCGTTCGCGGTGTATTGTCTGGCCGCCGGGCTGCTGTCGATCGCCAGGTTCTGCTGAGATCGGCGGCGGTTCCGTCCGGCAGCGCACCGGGGGTACGGCGCGCGGCCCGCGGGTCGCTCGTGCGAGACTCGTCACGATGTTCACCTACCGTTCAGCGCTCGGGCCGGCGGCGGCCGGGGCGCTGTCGACCGTCCGATCCAGCCGAGGTCCGGTCACGTGCCCATAACCGTGTTGATCGCCGACGATCAGGCGATGGTGCGACAAGGGTTCGGCGCCCTGCTCGCCGCCCAGTCCGATATCAGCGTCATCGGCGACGCGCCCAACGGCAAGGTCGCCGTCGAGGAGACGGCGCGGCTGCGGCCCGATGTGGTCCTGATGGATGTGCGGATGCCGGAGATGAACGGCCTGGACGCCGCCCGCACCATCCTGGCCGCGCATGCCGATCCGCCGGTGCGGGTGCTGATGCTCACCACCTTCGATATCGACGACTATGTCTACGAGGCACTGAGCCTGGGCGCCAGCGGTTTTCTGCTCAAGGACGCGCCCGCCGAGGAACTGGTGCGCGCGGTGCGGGTGGTGGCCGAGGGCCAGGCCCTGCTGGCGCCGACGGTCACCCGGCGGCTGATCGCCGACGTCACCCGCCGCCGCGCCCGCCCCAAGCCGGCCCCGGCGCTGGACGCGCTGACGCCGCGCGAGCGGGAGGTGCTCGAACTGATCGCCAAGGGCATGTCCAACACGGAGATCGCCGAGGCGCTGTTCGTCGCCGAACAGACGGTGAAAACGCATGTGTCCAAGGTGTTCTCGAAACTCGAGCTGCGCGACCGCGCGCAGGCCGTGGTGCTGGCCTACGAATCCGGCCTGGTCACCCCGGGCTGACCGGACAGGTAGGATCGCGCACTGGTACGTCGCCGGAAGGGGATCCGCAGGTGTTGAGCACAGGTGATGTGTTCGCCGGGTTTTCCGTCGAGCGCCTGCTGGGGCAGGGCGGGATGGGTTCGGTCTACCTCGCGCGCCATCCCCGCCTGCCGCGCCTGACCGCCTTGAAGCTGCTGAACCGGGAGCTGTTCGCCGACGCCGAGATCCGCGCCCGGTTCGAGCGGGAGGCCGACCTGGCCGCGCGGCTGGACCACCCGAACATCGTGGCCGTCTACGACCGCGGCGTCGAGGACGAACAGCTGTGGATGAGCATGCAGTACGTCGACGGCGTCGACGCGGCCACCGTGAACCCGCACACGCTGCCGCCGGAGCGCGCGGTGCAGATCATCGAGGGCGTCGCCGCCGCACTGGATTACGCGCACGGCAACGGCGTCCTGCACCGCGACGTCAAGCCGGCCAACATCATGCTGGCGCGCTCCGGCGGCGGCAAGGGCGAACGGGTGTTCCTCACCGATTTCGGCATCGCGCGGCTGCGCGAGGACTCCCAGCATCTGACCCAGGCCGGAATGTTCACCGCGACACTGGCGTACGCGTCGCCGGAACAGATGACCGGCGCCGTGCTGGATCATGCCTCCGACCAGTATTCGCTGGGCTGCGCGCTGTACTGGCTGCTGACCGGCACCGGCCCGTTCGACTCCGAGGATCCGAGCGAGCTGATCGACGGCCACCTGCAGCGGCCGGTGCCGCCGGCCAGCGCGCGGCGGGCCGGGCTGTCACCGGCCATGGACGCGGTGATCGCGCGGGCGATGGCCAAGCGTTCGGTCGACCGGTTCCCGACCTGTGCGGAATTCGCGGCCGCCGCGCGGCACGCCCTGACCGCCCCGGCCGCCGTCCCGGTCGGTGCCGTGGGCCCTGCCACGGGGCCGCTGCCGGTCGGCCCGTCGCCGGGCATGGTGGCGCCGCCGGCGAATCCGTCGGTCCCGCCCGCGTATTCGACCACGACGCCGATGGGCCCCGGCGTGCGTCCGGTCGCCGCGGCACGGGCGGTGCGCCCGCCCGCGCCCGCGTTCACCGCCCGCCCGCCGCAGCGACGCTCGCCGGGCGCGCTCGGCTGGATCGCCGGCGGCGTCGTGCTCCTGGTGGCGGCGCTGGCCGCCCTCATCGCCGTCGTCGCGTCGCACGACGACGACTCGGACGACATCGGCTCCGACACCACGCCCCCGCGCAAGTCCGATCCGGTGCGGGAACTGGAGTCGCTGCACACCGCCTTCCCGAAGCTGGTCCCCGAACTCACCACAGGCGACGGCACCGGCGAGGGCCCGGGCTTCGGCGGCAAGACCTGCCATGCCGCGAAACCCGGCGATCCGCTGGTCCAGCACGGCGAAGGCCAACCCGCACTGGGCAACTGGGTCGCGGCGTGGGACTGCTGGGGCGGCACCGGCGACCGGCCCGACTACGCCCTCGTCGCCTACGGATCGCCGGCCGACGCGCTCACCGTGCTGTCGCGATTACCCCCGAACCGGCGGGTCGCGGAGCGCAACGGGGACACCGCGTATACGAACTACCGCTGGAACACCCCGGAGAACCAGTCGCGCACCACGTACTACTCCATCACCTCGTTCGACACCGATCCGAATCGCTCGAACTACCTGCTGTACTGTACCGACGACCACTGGCCGTCGATCCAGCTCGGCCTGTCCGCCACCGACTTCGCCGAGTGGTGGAAGACGCTGCCCCTGAAGTGATCCGGCCGCTGAAGTGATCCGGCCGCTGAAGTGACTCCGGACGGCCCGCGTTACCAGCGGATGGCGCGCTCGTCGAGCACCATGTGCCCGGCGTCGACGAGGATCTGCCGCGCCCGTTTGCGGACGGCGCAATCGTCTACGGTGCAGCACATGTGGATCTGCATGGCCTCATGAGACTGGTCCGGTGTCAGCGGACCGGGGTCGACGGTGCAGTCGAAGAGAAACATCATGGCGACTACCAGCGTTCTGCATTCGGGGCCGACGAAAGCAATCCGAGTAAGCCTAACCACACTCGCCGGGATGCGTGAACCGTATGGGTCGTTCGGAGTTGCCAAGGCCCCTGTGGGCAGAGCTGCCAAGGCCCCCTACGGGTCGGGGGTTGCCAAGCCTCTACGGTCACCCGAAGAATGCGGCCGCCTCCCCGTATCGGTCCGACGGCACCAGCTTGAGCTGCTTGGTCGCATCCGCCAGCGGCACCAGTTCGATCTCGGTGCCCTGCAACGCCACCATCTGCCCGAAGTGCCCGTCGTGCACGGCCTCGGTGGCGTGCACACCGAACCGGGTCGCCAGCACCCGGTCGAACGTCGTCGGCTTGCCGCCGCGCTGCACGTGCCCGAGCACCGTGGTGCGCACCTCCTTGCCGATCCGCCGCTCGATCTCGGAACCCAGTTGATGCGCGACACCGGTGAACCGCTCGTGCCCGTATTCGTCGATGCCGCCCTGGCGCAGCTGGAACGATCCCTCGGCCGGCTTGGCGCCCTCGGCCACCACGCAGATGAAATGCGAATCACCGCGCTGGAAGCGGCGTTTGATCATCGTGCACACCTCGTCCACGTCGAACGGCACCTCGGGCACGAGGGTGAGGTGCGCGCCGGAGGCGATGCCGGAGTTGATCGCGATCCAGCCGGCGTGCCGGCCCATCACCTCCACCAGCATCACGCGCTGATGGGATTCGGCGGTGGTGTGCAGCCGATCGATGGCATCGGTGGCGATGGCGATCGCGGTGTCGTGGCCGAATGTGGTGTCGGTGCAGTCGATGTCGTTGTCGATGGTCTTGGGCACCCCGACCACCGGGACGCCCTCGTCGGCCAGCCAGCTGGCCGCCGTCAGCGTGCCCTCGCCGCCGATCGGGATGAGCGCCTCGATGCCGTTGTCGTCGAGGGTCTGCTTGATCCGGCCGAGCCCCTCGCGCAGCACGTCCGGATTGGTGCGCGCGGTGCCGAGCATGGTGCCGCCCTTGGTGAGCAGCCGATCGGTCCGGTCGTCGTTGTGGATGCGGATCTTGCGATCCTCGAGTAGGCCGCGCCAGCCGTCCTGGAAACCGACGATCGCGTCTCCGTAGCGGCCGTTCGCGGTGCGAACGACAGCACGGATGACCGCGTTCAAGCCTGGGCAGTCCCCGCCTCCGGTCAAGACTCCGATGCGCATATCCGCTATCTTGCCGGGCGCGTCCCGGCCGCGCAGCCCCGACCCCGTGAAGCCTCGGTAACAGGGGGCGCACCGGCCGATCAGCGCGCCGGTGGGCACTGCCCGGCGGGCAGTTCGCCCAGGTGCTTGCCGACCAGCCCGACCAGCTTGTCGAGGATCTGGGTGCCCTCGTCGAATCTGCCCGAATTGGCCTGCGCGGCAAGGGCGATCGCCATCTGGCCGGTCGGCGTGGCGACGAGCCCGAACTGGCGGACGAGATAGCCCCCGGCCGGATCCGGCCCCCAGCCGCCCTTGTACCGGGCGTCGTCGAGACGGCCGACGCCCCACTGCTGGCCCCACACCACCTGGCCCATCAGGTTCAGCACGGTGTCGGAATCGGGCAGGCAGGGCAGGCGCGAGGCGAACCGCACCTGGTCGGCCAGCGACCACTGGGCCTGGCCGAATGCGGAGTAGTCGGGGCGGGACCGGGTCGCGGGCACCTTGGTCGTGGTGTCGCCGCCCTCGTGCAGCACCCCCTCCACCGCCTGCGCCGCCCGGTCCGGGGTGCCCAGCGACTGCCACAGCCCGTCCGCGGCGGCGTTGTCGGATTCGGTGATCGCCGCCGACATCTGATACGTGCTGGTGTTGCCGTTGCCGCGGAGCACGGCCAGGGTCAGCGGCACCTTCATCGTCGACCAGGCCGGGCCGGTGGTCCAGTCGCCCATGGCGCTGAGCCGGGTGCCGCCGACGGGCATGATCGCCATGCCGGCGTGCCCGCCCAGCGACGGTTGCAGATCCTTGAAGTCGGCGGCCAGCGTGCCGGGCAGCGCCACCATCGCGCCGGGGTCGATATTCTTCGGCGGCGCCATCGTGGGTATCGGGCCGGAGTCGCCGCCGCTGTCGGTGGAACAGGCTCCGACCAGCATCAGCGCACCGCACAGGGCGAGCGTCAGCCGCCGGATTCGCTTGCCGCGCGGCCGCCGGGGCGACTCCAGCGGTGGCCCGCCGACCGGCGCCGGAGCGGAACCCGCTGCCCGCGGCGCTGTTCCGTCGCGGGGGTTCATACCGAAATGCCCCGGTAGCGAACGCGTTTCGGGCGGCTCGCACCGGTTGCACGGCCGCCGGTGCGGATGTCCTGGCCGCCGGCACGGTGCGTCCACGCGGTCACCTCCACCATTCCCGGGTGGCTCGGAACCATGACACCCGCCAGTCGAGGCATTCTGGGCCGCCGGGACAGAACGGTCAAATGTTGTAGCCCACGGTGTCGCATATGCGACGGGCCGCGTCTCACCTCCGGCACTCGCCGCCGCCCAGTTCGTGCAGGTGTTCCGACAGCAGGGCCGCCATCTTGTCGAGCATCGCGGTGGCGTCGTCGAAGCTGCCGGAATCGGGCTGCGCGGCAACGGCCACGGCGAGCGGCCCGGCGAAGGTCGGGACGACGCCGAACTGACGCACCAGGTACGCGCCGGTCTCGTCGTCGGGGCCCCAGCCGCCCTTGTATTCGGCGCCGACGAAGGCCCCGAGGCCCCAGGACTGGCTGGCGGTGATCTCGCCCATCAGGCGCACCACCCGCGCCGCGTACGGCAGGCACGGCAGCCGGCTGGCGAAGCGGACCTGGTCGGCCAGCGTCCACACGGTGGCGCCGAACGCCAGCGGATCATCGACCGTCTCGCGCGCCTGCGGATTGTGCCGGTCGGCGACATCGGTTGTGGTGTCGCCGGCTTCGCGCAGCACCGCCTCGACCGCCTCGGCCGCCGGGTCGCCGCCCCCGAGCGCGTCCCACAGCTGCTGGGCGGCGTCGTTGTCGGAGGCGGTGATCGCCGCCTCCGCGGTGGCGGACAATCCCTCAGGGTCGTGCCGCAGCGCCGCGAGCGCCAGCGGCACCTTGATGGTGGACCAGGCGATTCCGCTGCCCCAGTCGCCGAGCGTGATGGCGTGATCGCCGCCGACCGGCATCACCGCCAGCCCCATGCTGCCGGGCATTTCGGACTGCAACCGGGCGAATTCGGCGGCCATCGTGGGCGGGACGCTCAGGTTGTCGCCGAGCGTCTGGGGTTTCGGTAGGTCCAGCGGATTCGCCGCCGGGACCGGGGCCGTGATCGGGGCGACCTCCGCCTCGGGAACGGGCGTGCCGGCGTTCGCCGTGCATGCCGAAATCACCATCGCCGTGGCCGTCAGCAACGTCCACCGGAATCCCTTGTGCCGGACCGACTTCACATCAGTACACATACACCACCGCGTTCTCGCCGCCGGTGCAGGTCACCAGCTGTCCCGACGCCGAGCAGTTCATCGTGTAGGAGCGGCCGGTCACCGGGCTGACCGCGACCACGGACGACGGTGCGCCAGAACCGGTTTCGGCCCCGTCGGCATAGGCCTTGCGGACCGCCTCGGCGAAGGCGCACGACGTCACCGACGAACCCGTCGCCGATTTCGCGTACTTGCCCCGCCCGGAGGTCGCGCCCTGGCATTCGTTGGCGCCGGCCGGCGCGGTGGCGGTGGCGCCGGTCGTGGGTGCGGCCGTGCTCGGCGCGGGCTGTTGCGGCACAGTGACATTCGAACTCGCCGGGCCCGAGGCGACCGACGGCCCGCTGCTGCCGGGCTTGCTCACCATATGCCAGCCGACCGTGCCGACGACGGCCGCCAGTGCCACCGCGAGGACGCCGATGACGATGGGCAGGATGATGGAACGCTTCGATGCACGTTCGTGGTCCTGCTCGTATTCGCCCGCGGTGGTGGAGTATCGGGGTTCCCCGCCGAAGGCGTAGTCGTATTCCTCGCGATCGGTGGCGTAGCCGCGGCGCGGGCGGGCGTAGTCGTCGTAGCCGTCATCGTAGTCGTCGGCGGGGTGGGCGTAGTGGTCGTCGCCCGCGTAGTGGTCGTCGCCGGGCCGTGCGTAGTGGCCGTCGTCACGGGGTGCGTAGAGGTCGCTGCCGGGGGCGGCGAAGCGGTCGTCACGGGGATAGCGGTCGTCGCCGGGAGCGGCGTAGGGGTCGGCGGGGGAGTCGTAGCCGGGTGGTGCGTAGCTGTCTCGGGTAGCGGCGTAGGCGTAGTTCTCGTCGACGGGGTACTGGTTCTCGTCGACGGGGTACTGCTCGGCGGGCGTCGGGAGGTCCGGCTCCCAGGGTTCCTGCGGTTGCCGGGGCTGCGCTTCCGGCGTGAAGCGGAACTCGTCGGGCCGCAGCAGGGTCGGATCCGACGGCCGGATCACCGGTAGGTCGTCGGCGGGGTCGTGGCCGTCGTCCGGGACGAGGGGCGAGACGATCCGCAGCGAACCGGTCGTCGTGTACTCGCGCGCCGGCGGGTTCTCGCCGGTCGTGTCGTGCTCCGTGGCCGGCGCGGGTTCTCGCCGGACCGGGCTCGTCGGCGAGTCCGCATTCGACGGACGGCCCGTGCCCGCACCCGTGTTCAGCACCGAGGTGGGTTGTGCGGAACTCTCGACGGGGGCCGGGGCGCCGCGCGGGGGGAATCGCGCGGGAATCGTCGGTCCCTCGGGGCCGAAGGGCTGGAACGCATTCGGCGCATTCGGCGCGGGCGGTGCGGCATCGGGGCCGGGTCCGGTGGCCGGGGCGTCCTGCCGGTAGGCGCCGCTCGCGTCGGCTCGGTCGGAGGTGTCCGTCCGTTCGGAACCGAACCGTCCGGCGGTGGTCGGCTCGGCGGGTGTCGAGCCGGAAACGGTCGGCCGGTCGGTGCCGCTCGGCGGATAGCCCTGGTCGGTGCCGACCGTGCGGCCGGAAACATACGGCATGGCCCGGGTGGGGGTCGCGGGTCGCCCGGCCGCCGCGGATTCGGTTGTCGACGAGACGGATTCGGGGTCTTCCCCGGGTGGGAAGCCGACCACGTAGCGGGCGCGGGCGGGACCGGCCGGTGCGGCCACCGAGCGATGCCCCTCGGGGGGTGTGCGGTCGGGCTCGCCGAAGTCGTTGCCGTACCGGTCGTTGCCGTACGGTTCGTCGCTGTACCGGTCGTCGCCGTACGCGTCATTGTCGTACCGGTCGTCGGCGCCGAATTCGCCGGTGTCCCCGGCGAACCGGTCGGCGTCGCCGTCCGTGTCGCGGCCGAACATATCGTCGCCGGTGGGCTCGGCGGCGAAGGCCGGTGCCGCGTCCTCGGCGCGGTCGTGCCCGTAGCCGACGGACAGTCCGAGAGCGGCACGGGCGGCGCCCGCGAACTCCCCGGCCGTCGCGTAGCGGCCCTCGGCCTTCTTCGCCATCGCGTGCCCTATCACGGCGTCCAGCGCGGGCGGCACGTCCGAGTGCTGCAGGCTCGGCCGCGGCGGCGGGTCGGACAGGTGCGAGCGGATCAGTTCGCTCACGGTGTGCGTCGGGAAGGGCGTTGTCCCCGTCAGGCATTCGTGCAGCACGCAGGCCAGCGAGTAGATGTCGGCACGCTCGGTGATCGGGCCCGCGTCGAACCGCTCGGGCGCCATGTAGGTGTAGGTACCCGCCGCGGTGCCCACCATCGTCACGGTGCTGTCGGCCTCGCTGCGCGCGATGCCGAAATCCGCGAGATAGGCGAAGTCGCCCGGAGTCACGAGTATGTTGCCGGGCTTGACATCGCGGTGCACCAGGCCGGCGGCGTGCGCGGCGTCCAGCGCGGCGGCCACCTGCTCGACGAGGGCGATCGCGCGGTCGGGATCCGTCGGGCCGTGCCGGCGCAGCAGCGTGCGCAGCGAATCTCCGCGCACCAGGCGCATATCGAGGTAGAGGATGCCGCCGATCTCGCCGTAGTTGTGCACCGGAATGACGTGTGGGTTCGACAATCCCGCCGCCGTCTCCGACTCCCGGCGGAACCGTTCCCGGTAGGCCGGATCCTCGGCGAGCCCGCGCGGCAGCAGTTTGAGCGCGACGACCTGGTCATCGACCGTGTCGTAGGCCTCGTAGACCTCGCCCATGCCGCCTCTGCCCAGCAGCGAGCGCAGCTCGTACCGGCCGAATCTGCCGCCGGCCCGCGGTGCCTCCACCGGTGAAACCTCCACATCCTGGGCAGGGTGCGAAACCCTTGCCCGGTGCAACACCGGGGTTGTGCCTGCCCCTCAGACTGCCGATTCTCCGGGTGCGACCACGCCGTGGTCAAACGCATACACGATCGCCGCGGCTCGATCGCGCAGTCCGAGCTTGCCGAAAATGTGTCCTACGTGGCTCTTTACGGTCACCTCCGAGATGCCGAGCTCGATGGCGATCTCGGCGTTCACCCGGCCGCGCCCGATCAGCCGCAGTACCTCGACCTCGCGGGCGGTCAGCTCGTCGAGACCCGTATGAGCCGGTGGCGGGGATGGGCATGCCGATCGGTAGGTCGACAGCACCCTGCCGGTGACCGACGGATCCAGCCAGGAGCCGCCGCCCGCGACGGTCCGGACCGCGCGGATGAGATCCTCGGCGGGAGAGTCCTTGAGCAGGAATCCGGTCGCGCCCGCCCGCAGGGCGCCCGACAGCAGCTGGTCGTCGTCGAACGTCGTCAGCACGAGCACGGGCGGTGGGTGCTCGCCGGCCCTCAGCAGGCGGGTGGCGTCGATGCCGCCGACGCGTTTCATGCGCAGATCCATCAGCACCACGTCCGGCCGCTGTGCCGAGACGGCCGCCGGAACCTCGTCCCCGTCCGAACATTCGGTGACCACGAAGCCGTCGCGGCGGCGCAGGATGCGGCGCAGCCCGCCGCGCACCAGCTCCTGATCGTCGACGACGAGGACCACGATGGTGTCGGTGCCCGGCTCCGGCCGGACGGCCGCCTCGTGCCCGCTCGCACCGGGGCGAGGCGTGTCGTTCGTGTCGCCGACCGTGTTCGGTCCCGAGATCACGTGCCCTCCTGGGGTTTCCGGGCGATGGGGTGGCGAGCCACCGTATTCGTCACGCTGGTGAAGGCCACCCGGATCGTGCGCAGCGGAAGATCGGTCCCGGTGAGACACCCGCTGCCCACGGATTTCCCGGTGCCGGTCGGGATCCGGGCACGCACCTGCCAGCCGCCCTCGTGCGGCCCGGCCGTCAGGGTGCCGCCCAGCAGCCGGGCGCGCTGGCGCATGCCGGAGATCCCCATGCCGCGGCTGCGCAGCACCGTCCAGCCGGGCAGCGTATTGGTCACCGTGGCGGTCACCTCCGCATCCGTCACCTCGATGCGCAGGACGACCTCCGCGGCGGGCGCGTGCTTGGCGACGTTGGACAGCGACTCCTGGCCGATCCGGTACAGCGCCAGGCCCATTGCCGGAGACACCACGGCGGTGTCGCCGGTCAGCGCGTAGTCGACCGGGAGCCCCGCGCGCACGAAATCCTCGACCAGCCCGGCGATGTCGTCGAGCCCGGGCTCGGGCGTCGTGATCGTCGAGCGCTGATCGAGCAGGCCGACCGTGCGCCGGATGTCCGACATGGCCTGGCGGCCGAGCCGTTCGGCATCGGTGAGCGCGTCCACCGCCTCGTCGACGTCGCGGTCGGTCTCCAGGGTGTGGCGCGCGGCGGTCAGGTGCAGCAGGGTGACGCTGAGCGAGTGCGCGATGACGTCGTGCACCTCGCGCGCGATGCGGCGGCGCTCCTCGTCGGCGGCCTGGGCGGAGCGGATCTCCTGATTCTCCCGCTCCTGATAGAGGGAACGGCGCTGGAACTGCAGCATCAGCCCGACCATCCAGCCCAGCACCACCCCGACCAGGTACATCGGCAGCCCGGAATCCACGTTGCCGAGCGCGGCGAAACCGAGCACCTCGAGCAGCGCGGCGCCGGTGGCGGCGAGGCTGATCTTCTTCGGTGCGATGGCCGCGATCTCGCCCACGACCACCGTGAGTATCAGCGTGGCAGAGTCCGGGGAGACCGGTTGTGCCAGGAAGATGGCCACGGTGATCATGGCCGATCCGGTGAGCACGATCGGGGCCGGCTCGACGTCCAGCAGGTAGTAGATCGGGTAGCTCAGCGCCAGGACGGCCACCGCCACGAACGGCAGCGCGGTGGGAAAGTAGCTGTACCGCAACGCCGCCGCGGCGATCGCGATGATGATGATCGAGATGTGCGCCGTGTAGATCACCGACGCCGGATAGTCGTAGGAGGTCTTCTCGATCTTGCGGTGCATCGAGCCCAACGGGTCGCGCACGAACTCGCGGAAGCGGACGCCGATCCGGCCGGGCAGACCGGGCAGCTCCGGCACGGAGCCGGGCTGCTCGTGCGCATCTGCCTCGTGCGCATCCGCCCCGTGTGCATCTGCCTCGTGCGTGGTGGCGCCGGGCTCGGTAGCGCCGGGCTCTGCAGCCCCGTGCTCGGTGGCCTCTGTCGCACCCATTCTCCAAGGTTAACGGCCGCTCGACGGCGCGGCATCATCCCGCGAACGCACCGGAACTCCTACCACGGTAGGAGCGCAAGTCTCGTCCGCGGCACGACGACGGAGAGGCCCGCCGTCCGTAGCGTGAATGCCACAGCGGGCCCTGTGGTGAGGCGGGGCAACCGAACCGAGGAGGTGGGTGCTGTGACGTGGAATGACCTGCACGATCGTACCGAAATCCTGCGCGAGGTACTGGCCCGCGCGGCCGCGGATCCGGCCAATCCGGGCCTGCTCTACGACCTTCCGGGGTGCGATCGACTGTTCGGCGGGCCCGCCGGCGTGCTGGCCGCACTGCAGTACCGGTGGGACAACCACTTGCACGCGAAATTGGACCAGGCGGGGTTGTCGGGCCAGTCGGCCGCCGACGCGTACCTGGAGCTGGCGGCCGAGCAACCGGTGTTGCGGGCCGTCCTGGACGCGCAGGACGTCCGCCGCTGGCGAGACGCCCGGGTGCCGGCCCGCTGAGGCCCGCCGGGCCGCATCGCAGACAGCCGCACGATCGAGGAAAGGGCGGGGGATCGCCATGTTGGAACTGACCGACGTCACTAAGGAATACCAGGTAGGGGAGCAGCGGGTACGTGCCCTGGAGGGCATCGGCCTGCGCATCGAGGAGGGGGAGTTCACGGCGATCATCGGCCCGTCCGGCTCGGGGAAGAGCACTCTGCTGCATCTGCTGGGCGCACTGGATTCCCCGAGTTCCGGTTCGATCCAGTTCCGCGGCGAGGAGATCGGCTCGCTCGACGACAACCGGCAGTCCGAATTCCGGCGGCACCGTGTCGGTTTCGTGTTCCAGTTCTTCAACCTGTTGCCGACGCTGTCGGCGTGGGAGAACGTGGCGATCCCGAAGCTGCTGGACGGCACCGGATTACGCAAGGCCAGACCCCGGGCGCTGGAGCTGCTCGAGCTGGTGGGCCTGGCCGATCGGGCCGAACACCGCCCGGCCGAACTGTCCGGCGGGCAGATGCAGCGGGTGGCGGTGGCGCGGGCGTTGATCATGGATCCGCCGCTGGTCCTGGCCGACGAGCCCACGGGCAACCTGGATTCCAAGACCGGCGCGGCCATCCTCGAGCTGCTCGGCGACATCACCGGCACCGGCAATTCGGTCGTCATGGTCACCCACGACATGGGCGCCGTGCAGTACTGCGATCGGGTGATCACGCTGCGCGACGGGCAGATCGGCTCCGACGACAGGGTCGAGCGCGGGCAGGCGAGCGTCGCCGACATCGGGAAGGCGGTGCGCGCGTGATCCGCGCGGGCTGGGATCGGTTGCGGCTGTTCAATATCGGTGAGCTGCTGATCCACCGCGGCCGCACGCTGATGTCGATGGCGGTGATGGCGGTGTCGGGGGCGCTGCTGGTGGCGGTCCTGAGCATCGCGGGATCGGTGACGGGTTCGGTGGACAGGCTGACCCACGCCCTGGGCGGCAGGGCGGAGCTGGAGATCTCCGGCGTCACCGAGTCCGGCTTCGATCAGCAACTGCTGCAACAGGTCCGGGCGGTGCCGGGCATCGAGGCGGCGGCACCGATGCTGCGCGCCCAGGTCGACAACTACGAGAATCGGACGCTGCTGGTAGGTGCCGACGCCGGCATCGCCGCCCTCGGCAGCGATCTGGACGGCCCGCTGCGCAGCGAGGCCACCAAGCTCCTGGCCGTGCCCAACGGGGTGCTGGTCGGTCCGGCCCTGGGCCGTGCCGAGGGGGAGCAGTTCCGTTTGGGTACAAAGACCGTGACGGTCGCCGGCGTGCTCGACGAGGCCACCACGAAGGACCTCAACCGCGGCCGGGTCGTCGTGGCGACGTTGCCGGTGGCGCAGCAGCTGGTGAACCGCACGGGCATGCTGGACTCGATCCAGATCGTGCCGAAGCCGGGCACCGATGTGACACAGCTGCGCTCGGCGCTCACCGATGCGGTCGCGGGGCGCGCGGTGGTGGCCGACCCGAGCCTGCGGGCCGCCCAGGCCGGCGGTGCGGTCCAGCTGGTGCGCTATTCGACCGCGATGGCATCGGCCGCGGCCCTGATCGTTTCGGGATTCCTCATCTACAACGCGATGAGTATGGCGGTGGCGCAACGGCGCCCGGTGCTGTCGCTGCTGCGGGCGATCGGCGGCCGCCGCAGACCGATGGTGCGCGATCTGATCGCCGAGGCCGCCCTGCTGGGGCTGATCGGCGGGGGCATCGGCGCGTTGATCGGAATGTTCGCCGGGCGCACCGCGATCGACCGGATTCCCTCGGCGATGATGGCGGCCGTCGAGACCCGCACCCAGTACATGGTGCCCTGGTACGCCATACCCGTCGCCGTCGCCGCCTGCGTGCTGGCGAGCGTGGCGGCGGCATCGATCGCGGCGCGGCAGATCTACAAGGTGGAACCCATCGAGGCGCTGGTGCCGGTGGGAGTGTCGAAGGCGGACCGGGTGTCGCCGTTGCTGCGATGGTCGGTGGGGTTCGCCGGGGCGGGCCTGATCGTCGCGTCGATCTTCATCGCACAGGCCGATCTGGGCAGATTGTCGCTGGCCGCGATCTCGCTGGCGATCACGGGTGCGGTGGGGTTGTGCTTCACCGCGACCGGGCCGATCGTCCGCCTGGCCGCGGCGATCGCGCGGCTCTTCGGTGCCCCGGGCGCGCTGGGAGCGACGACGATCGAGCGCTCACCCCGGCGCGTCTGGGCGACCACCATGACCGTGATGATCGGCGTCACCGCGACGGTCGCGATGGGTGGCGCCTCCACCAACCTGGTCGATTCGGCGACGGCGTCGTTCGAGGGCCTTGCCGGTAGCGACGCATTCGTGAGCCCGTCCTCACTGGCCGAATTTCCCACCGGGCCACTGCTTCCGGCGGATCTGAAGGAACGGCTCCGCGCGGTGCCGGGTGTGGCCGAGGTCGGGTCCGGCCAGATGGCCTTCGCCACGCTGGGCCGCGACAGAGTGATGCTGCAGGCCAACGAGAAGGGGATGCCCGGCGGGATAACGACGGACCTGAGTCCGGCCGTGTCGGCGCAGATGGCGTCGGGTGCGGGCGTGGTCTTGTCGCGCGATGTCGCCCGATCACTGGGTGTGCGGGCGGGTTCGCGGCTGGACATGCCGACGCCGACCGGCATCCACAACGTCGAAGTACTACAGGTGATTCCGTATTTCTCGGCCGTCTCCGGCGTTGTCATGATGGATCTGGACATCTTGCGGCAGTGGTACGAACGGCCCGGGGAGACCATCCTGACCGTGCAGTTCCAGCCGGGCGCGGACGAGGCCGCGGCGATGGCGGCGGTCCGTGCGGTCGTAGGGCCCGGCTTGTCCGTGGACACCGGGGACGGGGCGGTGGCGGCGATATCCCGAGGCGTGCAACAGGGTACGTCGCTGTCGCGCTCCATCCTCTGGATCGTGGTGCTGGTGTCCACCGCCGCCCTGCTGAACACGCTGATGCTGTCGGTCCTGGAGCGCCGGCGCGAGCTGGGGGTGCTGCGCGCCATGGGCACCAGCCGCAGATTCCTGCTGCGCACCGTGCTCACCGAGGCGGCCGGTATCGGGCTGGCCGGTGCCGTCGTCGGGCTGGTCACCGGCGCCGCGGTCCAGTACCTGGCCACTTTGGCGATGGGTCACGCGATGACGATCGACGTGCTCTACCGCCCGAGTCCGATGTTGCTGGTGTACGGCGTCGCCGCGCTGTTCCTGGCGCTGCTGGGTTCCGTCCCGCCGGCCTTCCGTGCGGCGCGCATGCCGATCGTCGAGGCCATCGCCGCCGACTGATCGGGAGTAGGAGGGGAACCCTCACCCGGGCTCGGGCGGGTGAGGGTCTTCGGGCCTCGGGTGGCCGTCGCACGGTGCGCGCCGAAACATAGACTGAAGGGCATGACTGCACCCACGGTGGACTTGATGGACTATGCCGACGTCGTCGACCGGTACGAGCCGGTGCTGGGCATGGAGGTCCACGTCGAACTGGGTACCGCGACGAAGATGTTCTGCGGCTGCCCGACGACGTTCGGCGCCGAGCCGAACACCCAGGTGTGCCCGGTGTGCCTGGGCCTGCCGGGCTCGCTCCCGGTGGTGAACCAGCGGGCCGTCGAGGCGGCCGTCCGGATCGGCCTGGCGCTCAACTGCTCGATCACGCCGTGGGGCCGGTTCGCCCGGAAGAACTACTTCTACCCGGATCAGCCGAAGAACTACCAGATCAGCCAGTACGACGAGCCGATCGCCACCGACGGCCACCTGGAGGTTCCGCTGGACGACGGCACCACCTTCCGGGTCGCGATCGAGCGCGCGCACATGGAGGAGGACACCGGCAAGTCGGTGCACGTGGGCGGCGCCACCGGCCGCATCCACGGCGCCAGCCACTCGCTGCTGGACTACAACCGCGCCGGTGTTCCGCTGATCGAGATCGTCACCAAGCCGATCACCGGAGCGGGCGAGCGCGCCCCCGAGGTCGCCCGCGCCTACGTGACGGCGCTGCGCGAAGTGCTGAAGTCGCTCGGCGTCTCCGACGTGAAGATGGAGCAGGGATCGCTGCGCTGCGATGCCAACGTCTCGCTGATGCCCGAGGGCGCAGGCGAATTCGGCACCCGCACCGAGACCAAGAACGTCAACTCGCTGCGCAGCGTCGAGGTGGCGGTGCGCTACGAGATGCGCCGCCAGGCCGCGGTGCTCGCCTCGGGCGGCACCATCACCATGGAGACCAGGCACTTCCACGAGACCGACGGCACCACCTCGCCCGGCCGCCCCAAGGAGACCGCCGAGGACTACCGCTACTTCCCCGAGCCGGACCTGGAGCCGATCGCCCCCGAGACCGCCTGGGTCGACGAGCTGCGCCGCACCATCCCCGAATACCCGTGGCTGCGCCGCTCCCGCATCCAGGCCGACTGGGGGCTGTCCGACGAGGTCTTCCGGGACCTGGTCAACGCCGGTGCCCTCGACCTGATCATCGCCACCGTCGACGCGGGCACCTCGGTCGACGCCGCCCGCGCCTGGTGGGTGAACTACCTGACGGAGAAGGCGAAGGACCGCGAGGTCACCCTCGACGATCTGCTGATCACCCCGAAGCAGGTGGCCGAGGTCGTCGCGCTGGTGGACGCCAAGACCATCAACAGCAAGGTCGCCCGCCAGGTCGTCGACCTGGTGCTCGCGGGCGAGGGCGATCCGGGCGAGATCGTCGAGGCCAAGGGTCTGGGCATGGTCTCCGACGATTCGGCGCTGCAGACGGAGGTCGACAAGGCGCTCGCCGCCAACCCCGATATCGCCGACAAGATTCGCTCCGGCAAGGTCCAGGCCGCCGGCAAGATCGTCGGCGACGTCATGAAGGCCACCCGGGGCCAGGCCGACGCCGCCCGCGTCCGCGAACTGGTCCTCGCCGCCTGCGGCGCGGCATAATCCTCCCGGCCACGCGGCGCACCGGTGAAAGCCGGTGCGCCGCAGTATTTTCCGGTCCACAACAGCGCACACCCGTACCGCATGTGGCCGACACCCCGGACGCGGCGACGGGCGCCCGGTACAGCGGTGAGTCGACTCGCGATGCGTAGCGGTGTGACGAAGTGGATCGTGCCGGTCACGCCGATGCCCGGACCGGCCACCGTTCCTACCGCTGCTGCGGCCAGGGCGGGTTCGGCTGCGTCGGAGCGGGTGCCGCCGGGCCCGGCTGTCCCGGTCCGTATCGACCGGCTTGCACACCTTCGT
Source organism: Nocardia sp. BMG51109 (assembly GCF_000526215.1). NCBI lineage: Bacteria > Bacillati > Actinomycetota > Actinomycetes > Mycobacteriales > Nocardiaceae > Nocardia > Nocardia sp. BMG51109. Next base: position 8,514,064 of record NZ_JAFQ01000004.1, on the reverse strand, counting down.
CGTGGGCTCGGGCAAGCAGCCCGTCGACGTGATCCCGGGGCACCTCCGCCGTGGCACCGCAGAAGGTGCACTGCAGATGGTGCCTGGTGCGCACCGTGAACAGCGGGATGAAGAAAAAGGTGAACTCGGTGATCACCGCGCGCAGCGCGTGCGCGGCCGGGTTGTGGCAATACGCGCAGACCAGTGTGAGCATTGCCAGCTGATGGATCTGCCGTTGCCCCCGGTCCGGCGACACCCTCTAGTCCGGCCCGCCACCGCCGCCACCCGACGGCGAGATGACGACCACGCGATCGTCGGTCGGCGTGGGCTGGCCGCCGACCTTGTTGGCCGTGCTGGCCCAGATCAGGCCGTTCGCACCCGGTGCGGCATCGTTGAGCCGACCCCACTTGTCCTGGTACATCATCGCCGGGGCGGTGGTGATCGCCTGAGAGTCCTTCTCCACCTTGGCCATTGCCATCGCCTTCGCATCGGACATGGCGACGGCGACGAAGTCCGGTCCGGCCACGCAGCCCGCCGCGCCCGGGTGATCGGCCCAGGACCACGCCGTGGTCACCGTCCCGTCCGGCGACAGCCGCTGCAACCGGTCGGCGACGGCGGTGCGGTCGGTGAACCAGATGTTGCCCGCCGGATCGGGGCAGACCCCGCCGGCGATCTCGACCCCGGACGCCAGCACCTTCGACGCACTACCGGGCGACGGGTTGTCGAGCTCCAGCAGCTTGCCGGCCAGCGAGCCCGGATCGGCCGCGGCGCCCGGGCTGCCGCCATCGCCGGTCAGCACCAGCATCTTGTTGGCATCGATGAATTCGATGGAGCCCCGGTTTCCGGTGTCGCTCTTGGGAATTCCGGTGAGGATCGGCTTGGCGACCCCGTCGGCGCCGATGCGGACCACGCGATTGTCGCTGCCGGTGGTCACGTAGGCGTAGATCAGCTGATCCTGGCTGTAGGTGGGGGAGAGCGTGATATCGATCAGGCCGCCGTCGCCGGAGGCGTCGACACCGTCGACCTGCCCGATCTGCTTGAGGTAGTACGGCCACGGCCCGGGATCCTGGGTATCGATGAGAAGGATCCGGCCGGTGGAACGTTCGGCGACGACGCCGGTGGTGCCGTCCGGGAGCGCGACCACCCCGGTGGATTCGTTCACGCAGCTGGCGACGACGGTCGGATCGGGATCCTCGCAGGGCCCGGGCGGGCGCTTCTTGGTGCTCGGCGCCTGCGGAGTGGTCGGCTGGATGCCTTCGGGCCGGAGGGTCGGCGCGGGGGTGAACGGGTCGGAGGCGGAATCGTCGAACCGCGCACAGCCGGTCAGCAGACCGGCGATGACGGCCAGACTCAACGCGACGCGGCCGTATCGGATGCGGCCCGGGCGGGGGCGCCGCGTGGTTGCGCAGGCTGCCTCCTCCGGTTCCTGACGGCTCGGTCCGTCGAACACCACACTCATGGTTCAGACGTTACGGAAATACCCCGGCCCGCGCTCGCACGGGGTTGGCGCACCGACGCGGGTGTCGTGGACACGCCGTCGGCGGGCAGCGCGTGAGCTGTCCACCCGTCATACTCTGAGCCCGTGACCGACAAGCCGAACGAGACACCGGAGTCGAACGAGCCGCCCACGAAGGCCGCGCCCGACACGCCCGAAACCACGACCGGTGGGTCCGGGAAACCCGCGGCGACCGGTCCGACGGCCGGCAGCCCCTACGACGATCCGACCGGCGAGTTTCCGCCGGTCGAGCCCGCGAAGGGCAGGGACGTGCCGCGCACCGACGACGAACTGGGTCTCGATCCGGAGGTCCCGCCCGCCGGGTCGGCACGGCCCGGCGAGACCGAGTCACCCACCTACGCATTCGCGACAATTCCGCCCGCACCGCCCGCGCCGTCCGAGAACGGCCGCAAGCGCCGTCGCGATACTCGCAGGGGCACACAGGATCTGGGCCTGCTGGCCCTACGGCTGATCCTGGGCCTGACCTTCCTCTACCACGGCCTGCAGAAACTGGCGGGCTGGTTCCACGGCCCGGGCCTGGACAACACCCGGCACATGTTGGAGCAGGGCGGATGGAAGCATATCGAGCTGTCCACCGCGATGCTCACGATCTCCGAGGTGGGCGGCGGCGCGCTGCTGATCCTGGGCCTGGCGACGCCGCTGGCCGCGGGTGCGGTGCTGGCCTCGATCGCCGATGCCTGGCTCTGGAAGCAGGGTATGGACCCCGGATTCCAGTACAAGACCACGGAATTGGAGGCGATCCTCGCCGGTCTGGCGGCGGTGGTGATCCTCACCGGCCCCGGCCGCCTGTCCTTCGACCGCAACCGCGGCTGGTCCACCCGCCCCGCCTGGGGTTCGTTCGTGGTGCTGATCCTGGCCCTGGCGGCGGCCGTCGCCGGCTGGCTGGTGCTGCACGGCGGCAACCCGTTCGTCGGCACCATCGACTGAGCACCGGCCGCGATATTCCGGCGTGGTCGCCCGTCATGCCGGGATGACGGTGAGGGGGCGGGTGTGCCGGAATGACGGTGAGGAGATAGGAAAGCCGGGATCTCGCAAGAGATCCCGGCTTTCGCCTGGCGAGGCTCGGTGTTACGGCACCTGGCGGACGGCGCCCTTGTCGGCCGAGGTGGCCAAGGCGGCGTAAGCGCGCAGCGCGGTGGTGATGGGCCGATCCCGGTGCACGGGCTGCCAAGGGCGTTCGGACGCTTCCATTTTGGAGCGCCGCTCGGCGAGAACCTCGTCGGGAACCAGCAGTTCGAGCGCGCGGGTGTGCACGTCGACGCGGATGCGGTCGCCGTCCTCGATCAGCCCGATGGTGCCGCCGCCGGCCGCCTCGGGGGAGATGTGGCCGATCGACAGGCCCGAGGTGCCGCCGGAGAAGCGGCCGTCGGTGATCAGCGCGCACACCTTGCCCAGGCCCCGGCCCTTCAGGAACGAGGTGGGGTGCAACATCTCCTGCATGCCCGGCCCGCCCGAGGGCCCCTCGTAGCGGATCACGACCACGTCGCCCGGCTGGATCTTCTTGCCGAGGATCGCCGACACCGCATCCTCCTGCGACTCGACCACCACGGCCGGCCCCTCGAAGGTGAACAGGTCCTCGTCTATGCCCGCGGTCTTCAGGATCGCGCCGTCGGGGGCGATGTTGCCCTTCAGCACGCACAGCCCGCCCTCGACGGTGTAGGCGTGCTCGAGGTCGCGGATGCATCCGCCGGCGGCATCGGTATCCAGCGACGACCACCGGTTGCCGGTGGAGAACGGCTCGGTGGTCCGCACCCCGCCCGGCGCGGCGTGGAAGAGTTCGATCGCCTCCCGGGAAGCCTTGCCGGAGCGGATGTCCCAGGTGTCGAGCCACTCGTCGAGGGTGGGCGTGTGCACCGTGCGGACGTCGGTGTCCAGCAGTCCGGCGCGACGCAGCTCGCCGAGGATGGCGGGGATGCCGCCGGCCCGGTGCACGTCCTCCATGTGGTAGTCGGAGTTCGGCGCGACCTTCGACAGGCACGGCACCCGGCGGCTGATCTCGTCGATGGTGTCCAGGGTGAAGTCGATCTCGCCCTCCTGCGCGGCGGCGAGCGTGTGCAGCACCGTGTTGGTGGAGCCGCCCATGGCCACGTCCAGGGCCATGGCGTTGCGGAATGCCTTCGCGTTGGCGATGTTTCGCGGCAGCACCGACTCGTCGTCGTCGCGGTACCAGCGGTGGGCGATATCGACGACCGTGGTGCCGGCCCGCTCGAACAGCGCCCGGCGCGCGGCGTGCGTCGCCAGCGTCGAGCCGTTGCCCGGCAGCGCCAGGCCCAGCGCCTCGGTGAGGCAGTTCATCGAGTTGGCGGTGAACATCCCGGAACAGGAGCCGCAGGTCGGGCACGCGCTGCGCTCGACCTCGGAGAGGCCGTCGTCGGTGACGTTCGACGACGCGCTGGCCGAGATGGCGGTGATCAGGTCGGTCGGCGCCTGCGCGACACCCTCGACCACCACGGCCTTACCGGCCTCCATCGGCCCGCCGGAGACGAACACGGCCGGGATGTTGAGCCGCATCGCGGCGTTCAGCATGCCCGGGGTGATCTTGTCGCAGTTCGAGATGCACACCAGCGCGTCGGCGGTGTGCGCGTTGGCCATGTACTCCACCGAGTCGGCGATGATCTCGCGGCTGGGCAGCGAATAGAGCATGCCGCCGTGCCCCATCGCGATGCCGTCGTCGACCGCGATGGTGTGGAATTCGCGCGGTACGCCGCCCGCGGCCCGGACCGCGTCCGCCACGATCTCGCCGACCTCCTTGAGGTGTACGTGCCCGGGCACGAACTGGGTGTAGGAGTTCGCGATGGCGACGATCGGCTTACCGAAGTCGGAGTCGGACAGGCCGGTGGCACGCCAGAGCGCGCGAGCGCCCGCGGCGTTGCGTCCGGCGGTGGTGGTGCGTGAACGAAGCGGTGGCATGGATATGGGTCCTCGGTCGGGTCGGCTCGGTCCGAGCTGGTCGGCGGGCCGTCGGCTGGTCGGCACTGCCGCCGTCCGATCAGCACTGCCGTCGTCGGGGGAGAGCGTTCCTCGTTGTGGGCGAATCTGCTCTCGATGGTCCCCGAGTCGGCTCTCGTCGTCCCGGCGTTGGCCGGAACCGGGTCGCCCGGGCTGGTCGGCGACTGTGCCGAAGGTCTCGGCGGCTCTTCAAACGTTACTCCCGCGCGGAGTGGGCGGATCCGCCGGTGGGCGTCTCGCCTCGCCGAATGGCGTTCGTCGCCGGGCCCGGTCGGGCACGGGCGCGCGCCGCGGAAGAGTGCGGTACCAGGGTCAGCGCTCGGCACCCGGATCTTGTTCCCGGATCTGTGGGCCGCCGCCCGACTGTGCAGGACGGCCGTCGTCCGCGACAGGGTGGATGTCGGACAGTGCAGGCATGGGTCGCGGACAGCAGTGTGCGCTCGGCGACTCGGGATCGCACGGTCGGCAGGTTCGGCCGCCCCGACCTCATGGGTCTTATTCGCGCGGCCCGGGGTCGCCGTCCTTGTCTGCGGACAATCCGTTCGGTGCCGGTGCGGGGTCGGTCTCGGGGGCGTCGTCCGAAGCTTCGCCGGCGGGCTCCTCCGGCTGGACGAACGGGTCGGGGATGCGGCCGTCGGACGCCTCGACCAGGTGCCGCAGGCGGTCGTAGCTCACCGCGGGCAGCGCGATCTCGGAGTCGTCGATCAGGTGCGCGCGCACGAAGCCGCGCTTGGGGATGCGCAGGCCCCGGATCTGTGACCAGTCCAGATGACGGGTGCCGAATGCGGTCCGCAGATCCAGCCCGGCGCTCGACACCGTCGTGCGGGTCCGCTCGATCCACAGCGCGACCGCCGCCGGGATCAGGAACAGCACCCACAGCACCGCGGGCCATCCGAAGAACGGGAACGCCACGCAGAACAGCAGGATCAGCACGCCGACGTGGCCGAGCCGAGTCATCCTGATCACACGACCCGTATCCGCTCCGCCATCGGAGATATGGGACGATCGAACAGGTGGCACGGACCGGTGCGGCGATGGCATACATCCATCCTCGCATCACGGTGGACAGACCGACGCAACCGCCCCGTCTCACATGATGGGACACCCCATGTCAAGCAATTTGACTTCTCGACTCGCGCACGCATACCGTCGTCCGCGTGAATCGAATCGAGCTTCTCGTAATCGGCCGGCGCGTCCAGCGCTGAGCCTGACAACGTCAAGCTCGCAGCTGCGACGCGCCACCCTCGATCAGCCTCGGCTGTCGGGGGCTTTTTTGTGTTCAGGCAAGTTCTGTTACCGGAACGACAAGCAGTAAGGAAAAAGACGGTGAGCGCACCTACCGCACGGCCCGGGCCTTCGGCCCGCAGGCCAGCGCCCTCGGCCACGCAGCCGACACCCGCGGCGTCCGGAAACCGCCGCCAGGTCCTCCCGGAGAAGGTCACCGGCGCGCAGTCGGTCGTCCGTTCGCTCGAGGAGCTCGGCGTCGACACGGTCTTCGGTATTCCGGGCGGCGCGGTACTCCCCGTTTACGATCCGCTGTTCGATTCCACCAAGGTCCGCCACGTCCTCGTCCGGCACGAGCAGGGCGCGGGGCACGCCGCCACCGGCTACGCGCAGGCCACCGGCAAGGTCGGTGTGTGCATGGCCACGTCCGGCCCGGGCGCGACCAACCTGGTCACCCCGATCGCCGACGCCCAGATGGATTCGGTGCCGCTGGTGGCCATCACCGGCCAGGTCGCCCGCTCGCTGATCGGCACCGACGGTTTCCAGGAGGCCGACATCTCCGGCATCACGATGCCGGTCACCAAGCACAACTTCCTGGTCAACGACCCGATCGAGATCCCGCAGGTGATCGCCGAGGCGTTCCACCTGGCCTCCACCGGCCGCCCGGGCGCCGTGCTGGTCGACATCCCGAAGGATGTCCTGCAGGCGCAGACCACCTTCAGCTGGCCGCCGGAGATGCGGCTGCCCGGCTACCGCCCGGTGACCAAGCCGCACGGCAAGCAGGTGCGCGAGGCCGCCCGGATGATCCTGGAGTCGAAGTCTCCGGTGCTCTACGTCGGCGGCGGCGTGATCAAGGCCGACGCGTCGGCGGAACTGCGGGAACTGGCCGAGCTGACCGGCATCCCGGTGGTCACCACGCTGATGGCGCGCGGCGCGTTCCCCGACAGCCACCGCCAGAACATGGGCATGCCCGGCATGCACGGCACCGTGGGAGCCGTTGCGGCACTGCAGAAGTCGGACCTGCTGGTCACCCTGGGCGCGCGCTTCGACGACCGCGTCACGGGCCGGCTGGATTCGTTCGCCCCGAACGCGAAGGTCATCCACGCCGACATCGACCCCGCCGAGATCGGCAAGAACCGGCACGCCGACGTGCCGATCGTGGGCGACTGCCGCGAGGTGATCACCGAACTGATCGAGACCCTGAAGGCCGACCCGGCCGGTCGGGGGGCGCCCCTGCTCGACCTGTCGGAGTGGTGGACCTACCTCGGCGGCGTCCGCGACCAGTTCCCGCTGGGCTGGACCCCGCCCAGCGACGGCTCGCTGTCGCCCGAGTTCGTCATCGAGAAGCTCGGTGAGATGGCCGGCTCCGACGCCGTCTACGTCGCCGGCGTCGGCCAGCACCAGATGTGGGCCGCGCAGTTCATCAAGTACGAAAAGCCGCGCACCTGGCTGAATTCCGGTGGTCTCGGCACCATGGGCTACGCCGTCCCGGCCGCCATGGGCGCCAAGATGGGCGCCCCCGACAAAGAGGTCTGGGCGGTCGACGGCGACGGCTGCTTCCAGATGACCAACCAGGAGCTGGCCACCTGCGCCGTCGAGGGCGTGCCGATCAAGGTCGCGCTGATCAACAACGGCAACCTGGGCATGGTCCGGCAGTGGCAGACCCTGTTCTACGAGCAGCGCTACTCCAACACCGACCTGGGCACCCACACCCTGCGCATCCCCGACTTCGTGAAGCTCGCGGAGGCGCTGGGCTGCCACGGAATTCGCGTGGAGAAGGAGGAGGACGTGGAGGCCGCGATCCGCGAGGCGCAGTCCATCAACGACCGCCCCGTGGTGATCGACTTCATCGTCGGTAAGGACGCCCAGGTGTGGCCGATGGTCGCCGCCGGCACCTCCAACGACGAGATCATGGCCGCCCGCGGCATCCGCCCGCTGTTCGACGACGATGAGGCCGTCGAGGAGCCCGCCGTGATCCACGAGGCGATGTCGCACGAGAAGGCCACGCTCACCGCCCACGAACGGGCCGCCCAGAAGGGGAACCAGCAGTGAGTACGACCCACACCCTGAGCGTGCTGGTGGAGGACAAGCCCGGCGTGCTCGCGCGCGTGGCGAGCCTGTTCTCCCGGCGCGGCTTCAATATCGAGTCGCTGGCCGTCGGCGGCACCGAGGTCAAGGACATCTCCCGGATGACCATCGTGGTGACGGTCGAGGACCTGCCGCTCGAGCAGGTCACCAAGCAGCTGAACAAGCTGGTCAACGTCATCAAGATCGTCGAGCAGGACGCCGACACCTCGGTCGCCCGCGAGCTGATCCTGGTGAAGGTGCGCGCCGATGCCAGCGTGCGGACCCAGGTGATCGAAGCGGTGAACCTGTTCCGGGCTAAGGTCATCGACGTGTCGCCCGACGCACTGACCGTCGAGGCGACCGGCACCCGGTCGAAGCTCGACGCGTTGCTGCGGATGCTGGAACCGTACGGAGTCCGGGAGATCGTGCAGTCCGGCGTCGTGGCCGTGGGACGTGGACCCAAGTCCATCAGCGCGACCCGCTAGGCAGATATCGGTAACCGAAATTAGAAGGGACACAACCACAGTGGCAGTCGAGATGTTCTATGACGACGATGCCGACCTGTCGATCATCCAGGGTCGCAAGGTCGCCGTCATCGGCTACGGCTCCCAGGGGCACGCGCACTCGCTGAGCCTGCGCGACTCGGGCGTCGAGGTGCGGATCGGCCTCAAGGAGGGCTCGAAGTCGCGGGAGAAGGCCGAGGAGGCGGGCCTCGCGGTCGGCACGCCGGCCGAGGTCTCCGAGTGGGCCGATGTCATCGTGCTGCTCGCCCCCGACACCGCGCAGGCGTCGATCTTCACGCAGGAGGTCGAGCCGAACCTGAAGGACGGCGACGCGCTGTTCTTCGGCCACGGCCTGAACATCCACTTCGACCTGATCAAGCCCCCGGCGAATGTCACCGTCGGCATGGTCGCGCCGAAGGGCCCGGGCCACCTGGTGCGCCGCCAGTTCGTCGACGGCAAGGGCGTGCCCTGCCTGATCGCCATCGACCAGGACCCGAAGGGCGAGGGCCAGGCGCTGGCGCTGTCCTACGCCAAGGGCATCGGTGGCACCCGCGCCGGCGTCATCAAGACCACCTTCAAGGAAGAGACCGAGACCGACCTGTTCGGCGAGCAGGCCGTGCTCTGCGGCGGCACCGAGGAACTGGTCAAGACCGGTTTCGAGGTCATGGTCGAGGCCGGCTACGCGCCGGAGATGGCCTACTTCGAGGTGCTGCACGAGCTGAAGCTGATCGTCGACCTGATGTACGAGGGCGGCATCGCCCGCATGAACTACTCGGTCTCCGACACCGCCGAGTTCGGCGGCTACCTGTCGGGCCCGCGGGTCATCGACGCCGGCGCCAAGGAGCGCATGCGGGAGATCCTGCGCGACATCCAGGACGGCACCTTCGTCAAGCGCCTGGTCGCCAACGTCGAGGGCGGCAACAAGGAGCTCGAGGACCTCCGCAAGAAGAACGCTGAACACCCCATCGAGGTCACCGGCGCCAAGCTCCGCGGCCTGATGAGCTGGGTAGACCGCCCCATCACCGAAACCGCCTGACTCGTAACCGGATTCGTCCGGTGAGTGTGCACGGGTGGAGGCGACGCGCGTCCCGCCACCCGTGCGCGCCGATCACGGTCGGCTGTATGCAACGGCCCGCCAGGCTGTACGCCTGGCGGGCCGTGCGCATTCTGTATCGGTGACCTCACCGTCATCCCGGCATGTCTTCGGCCGGGATTGTTCAGTCTGGGGACATCTGTCGCAGAGGATGTCTACCCAGATGTGACACACCGTGGTGACGTTGCGGTACTAGCCGCCGACCTGCTCGACCTTGTGCACGTCCAGGGGAAAGTGGTCCTCGGACAGCAGGACCGAGCGCAGATCGCCGCTGAGCGCCGACGACAGGAACTGGGTGCAGCTGTGCGGGACGTGCTCCCACATGGGCGTGCGGCCGTCGTTGATCAGGATCGTCCAGTCGTCCGGCTTCTGCCCGGGGCGGACCAGCCAGTAGAGCATCTCACCGTTGTCGGTGGTGGCCCAAGGAACGATGCGGCTGCCCGGCTCCTCCAATTCGGCGGGCCGCGGTTCGTACTGCCAGAGATCCTCCATCTCCTCGGATTGCCAGTCCTTCCACTGGAACAGGTCGTAGCTGTCGTCGGGGCACCCGGGCGCCATGACGTACAGGTAGTCCTCCCACCGGCTACCGCCATAGGTGTCGATGAATTCCTTGTAGTCGGCGGGTAATCCGAACCCGAGGGCTCCCTCGACCTTGTCCCAATCCGTGTCCGGCACGGGGGCGGGAGGCGGGACGAGTTGCCGGAGTCGATCCATGGACGCAGTCACGCGGACGATTCTCCAGCAAATCGGCGGCGGCTCCACGGGAACCCCCACATTCGATCACCGGCGGGCGTTCTGCCCGGTATATGCCGTCCGGTCGGTTGCCGTGGAAACGCCCGAATTCGAAAGATAATGCGAGGGAAACGGATTGACGAGGCAGGCGCCGCTCGCTACCGGGAGTCGGGGAGTGCCTGCGGTGCGTTCGTGGTGCCGGCGAACAGCAGATCCGTGATGATGTCGACCAGATGCTCACGCCCGGTGCGGAATTCGCCGCGCAGCCAGGCGGTCACGAGTTCGAGGGTGCCGCTGACCAGGACGTAGGCGGCCATGTCGATGTCGAGCGGCGCGGGATCCTCGATCAGCTCCCGGGCGACCGCGGCCATCGCGCCGGCGATCGCGTGCTGGGTCGTCACGCGCCCCTGCTGCAGCGCCGGGGTGCTGTGCGAATGCAGCAGCAGGGCTTGTCGGCGCGGATCGGTATCCAGGAAGCCGAGGGCGGCGTCGGCGGCCGCGTGGATCCGGGTGCGGATGTCCGGTCCGGCGGCCAGGGGCGCGGCGACGACCGTGTCGATGCCCTGGCTGGTGACGTCCTGGGAGAGCGCCTCCAGCAGCGTGTCCCGGTCGTCGAAGTGCTCGTAGAAGTAGCGATCGTTGAGCCGGGCCCGGGCGCACACCGCGCGCTTGGTGACCGCGGCGCCGCCACCCTCCGCCAGCAGATCCAGCGCGGCGTCGAGGAGTGCGGTGCGCCGCCGCGCGCTGCGCTCGGCGGCCCCGACCCCGGCGTAGGGGCGGGATTCCGTGATCTTCTCGTCGTCCTCGCTCATGCTCTTGACCACCACCCCAATCTGGTGCAATCTGACACCAGAAATGTTTGGTGCCGTGGTGCACCAGAATAGCCGGATGCGGTTTCCGCGGGCAGGCACCCCGCGGAACCGGAACAAGGGAGTTCTCCGATGACCTGCCCCGTCACGCAGCAGCAGACGTCCACCCCGGAGCGCCCGCAGGTGTCGCCGGCGGTGCGGCGCTTCGAGCGGGTGAGCGGTTCCGTCTTTCTCCGCTTCTTCGGCATGGGCCTGTACGACCAGACGATGCTTCCGCAGGTCTCGGCCGCGCTGGAGGTCACCGGCCGGATCCGCAACGAGCCGTGGGCGCGGGCGATCCGGACCACCGCTTCGGACCACATGGTCTTCCTCGGCGACGACACCGACCGGCTCGCCGAATCGAACCGGCTGCGGGAAATGCATCGGGACGTGAAGGGGATCGGTCCCGATGGGGAGCGCTACTCGGCGCTGAGCCCGGAGAACTGGAACTGGATCCTGTACTCGAGCTTCTTCGTGCAGCGCACCGCGTATCTCGCCGTGACCGGCGACCGGCCGTCGCCCACGGACAACCAGGCGATCTGGGATCATTTCCGCACCAAGGCATCCGGCCTGGAACTGCCCGGCCACTCCCGCCTGATCGAGGACTACCGCGAGCTGGTCGACTACTACGACCGCATGGTGAGCGAAAAGCTCACGAAGACAACCACTCTGGAAGCGGCGACCTCCGCGATCCAGCAGGCGCCGCGCCCGGACTTCCTCCCGCCGGCGGCCGACCCCCTCTGGCGGCTCGGCGCTCCGGCGCTCCGCCACATGGTCATCGTCCTCGGCTGCGGCGGCATGCACCCGGGCGTGCGAGACCTGATGCCGTTCACCTGGACCGACCGCCACGACCGCGAATACCGGGCGATGACCAAGGCCCTGCAACTGGCCTTCCGCTATCTGCCCGCCGCGGTGACGGACACCCCGCTGGCCCGCAACCGCCGCCGCTACGAAAAGCTGATCACGAAATACCGTGGCAGGAGCCTGGTCTCGTTCGTCCCGGAAGCTACCGCAGCCCGCTGACGACCGGTACATTCGCGATGTGAGCACCGACCGAGGGCCCGATCCGGCGGAGTTCCGCCCCGAACGCCGATACCGGCCGGGCCGCTGGCATCACCTCGAAAACAGGATCATGACCGCGCTGACCGCCGCCGGCGCCATCCCGCACTCGTACGTGCTGACCACCCGCGGCCACCGCACGGGCCTGACCAGGCGAAACCCGGTCACGATCGTCGAGCACAACGAACGCCTGTGGCTGGTGGCCCCGTACGGCGCTGTCGCGTGGGTCCACAACGCCCGCAAGGCCGGACAAGTTTCTCTGACCCGCCGTCGCGTGAACCGCACTTACACGATTCGAGAGGTATCCGCGGACGATGCCGGCCCGGTGCTCCAACGCTACGTGCTCATCGCCTCCGCCACCCGCCGCTATTTCCAGGCTGCTCCGAACGACCCTGTCGAGCGTTTCGTGGCCGAAGCCGCACATCACCCGGTCTTCGAACTCACCCCGACCGCTTCGTGACAACGGTCCGGCACCCCGTGCGGTGCCGGACCGTCGCCCAGCCGGGATCAGCTGCTACCGAACCAGCCCGGAGGCACGACCTGCCGCCATCCCCCACCCGGATGGTGGAAGCGACGGTCGCCCGGATCGCAGTCGTCATCCCAGCGGTCGTGCCGATCCCGGCGGTCATCCCACAGCCCCGGCCGATCCCAGGGGCCGTGATCATGCCGCCCGACCTCCGTGACGGCCTGGTCGCCGACCGTATCGGCCTGCGCCGGAATCGCAAGAACAGCAAGCGGAGCGGCCACAACCGCCCCCGCCACAGCCACCCGCACCACAGTGCGCGAAGCGGCTTGTTTACCTATCGAGAACAAGGTGAATCCTTCCAACTCAACTGCGTCGCATGCAGTCTGGCCCATGCGGTCCGGAAGGTCACGGGGGTTGGCACCAGTATCGGGAACAAATAGTCCTGCGGTATGAGGGGAGTGGGGGAAGACCCTGAGTATCGGTGTTCCTCCAGTTCAGAAAACTTTACGCGATTCCCCATCCGGATTGGCCGGATCGATGTGCCAACTGTGGATCCGGTTCGGGTGGATGCGAATCACCTGATCGGAGAACCACTCCGGGTTCACGGGCACATCACCGACGGTAACGATCTCCGCCGTCCCCCGAATCTCCACTCCTCGCCCCCACCCGGGCTTGACCTCGTCCGGGTCATCGGGAGTCATGTCGTCGACGACGAAGCTGACGTTCGAGTTCGACCGGACGTTGCGATAGCGCTTCCCGTTCGGGTTGGGGCCGCCGATGTCGATGGTGTGGTCGGGGTTGAGGCGGAAGCCGACCGGGACCAGGTGGGGGGTGTTGGTGGGGGTGACGGTGGCCAGGCGGCCGATCTGTTGGGTCTTGAGGTAGGCCAGCTCGGGGGTGGTGAAGGTCATGGGGGTGACGGTAGGAGCTCAAGTGTCGTTGAGGTCAAGAGGCCGGGACCGGTCGGCGGACGCCGATTCGGTCCGGGCTACGCGCCTCCCGTGATCGACGGGCCATACGTGGTAAACATCGATATGGTGACGAGTAGGTTGGGGACGGCGCATAGTCTGATGGTGCGTTGAACCTTGGAGTCGCTGAACCTTGGAGTCATAAGTTCGATGTAGTTGGGAAGGGTTATGCAACTGAATATCACCGCCGGGTCGGATACTCCCGTCGACGACCTGCTCTCCCTCGGTCAGTGGCTTCAGCGCGAGCGGGAGTTAGCAGGTGCCGTTAAGGAGGTGCGTAGTACGCCGACTGAGGAGGAACTCGGTGGGGCCATCGAACTCCTCTCCGTCGTCGTTGAATCGGGGGATGTCTTGACAGCACTGGTCTCCACGCTCGGGATCTGGCTACAGCACCGACCACGAACTAAGCTTACAATCACCCGAGGCGACCAGATGATTGAGATTGACACAAATTCGGTGAGGCAGTTGTCAGCGTTGCTGGACAAAGTGGCGGGACCCGAGACCGACCCGGAACCGTGACCGTATATTCAAAGTCGCGGGCCCTGCTGGTCGGTGTATCTCATTATGAGGACAGTGCGCTTCCCGATGTACCGGCAGCTGGTAATAGTCTCCGTGCATTCAAGGAAGTATTGACCGATCCTGCGCTGTGTGGTTGGCCAAAGGATTGTGTCACCGTCGTTGAGAATCCAAAGACCGCGAGGGATTTTGGGAAGCTTATCAGGACGCTCGTAGAGGAAGCTAGCGACACCCTTCTCTTGTATTTTGTCGGACATGGTACGCAGAACAAGCGTGGGAACTTGTCTTTGCTGCTTACGGAGACGGAGGCCGATGATGTCCGGTTTTCCGGACTAGAATACGATCTTCTTCGAGAAGTTCTTGCCAATGAGTGTGGCGCAAATACTAAGATAGTCATACTCGACTGCTGTTATTCCGGTAAGGCAATCGAGACCTTATCTAGCGACAATTCCGACGAAATTGCCGCCAGTACCACAATTAGTGGTGCATATACGTTGACGGCCTCGGACAGGGAGGCTCACGTACCCGGCTCGCAAGCCTTTGGTGAGCGTACATCCTTTACCAACGAACTTGTCTCGGTTATTTCTGAAGGTCTGCCGGGTGGTGGAGAATATCTGAGCTTTTCTACGATATACGGGAAGCTGGCTCAACGGCTCGCAGCGAAGAGGCTACCGAGGCCTAATCAACGCGGGACCGAAAATGTAGAGAATTTCGAGTTCTCTCGTAATGCTGCCTATCTGTCCAAATTTCCTGGGGTTCGGACCGTTGAACAGCAGCTTCCTCGCGACCCTGTTGACCGCGAATTTCTCCAGGTGATCTTGCGATGGTATGAGAAGGATAAGTCAAAATTCATTTATACTGCAGTCGCTATCTGGAAATTAATCGCGCCTTCCACCGGGGACTGCAAAATATTGCCAGCTCGCCATGGTAATGACAATATGGCAGAAGGTGAATATCGTTTCGGTCCCATTGATGATCGTGTCCCGCTGAACTTTGTGCTTGTAGGGAAATGTTTCCCTGAACGGCAAGCGATCGATCAGTCAACAGTCAATCGATTGCTTACTCGAATTCGAAACTTTGATTTCGGTGTGATCGTTACGTTGTCCTATCTGGATGAGGACATCTATCGACGGCTTCGTTCGGATGGTGACCCGATTGTCGTTGTCAGTGGACGAGATATCGTCGAAGCTCTGCGATCATATGGCTGCACGAGGCCAGAATCAGTGACCGAATGGCTGCGTGGTCAACTTTCGCTGACTGCCTAGAACATAGCCGAATCGAGTAATAACTGACATAGGATAGAGGCGTGCCCGAAGACTTCATCGTCCCGTATGACGAACTACACACCGCTGACCTGCACGTTGACCGTATCTATGCTGGTAAGACATTTAACGGTCGGAGTCTCGATCCTGTTAGCCGGATATTTGGCGTTGGGGTGCAGGGCGGTATCCGTTTCAGAGGGTCGGCCCTAAACAATTCGGTGAGTCTTGCTGTACTGTACTCTACAGGTGATAATCCTGATTGGCGTGATTATCTGGACACACAAACAGGTATTCTGACCTACTATGGCGACAACAGGTATCCGGGCCGTGAATTGTTGGATACCCACTTACGCGGGAACGTAGCGGTCAAGAACGCCTTCGAGGACGCGCGCGGATCGGAGGATCGCCGTCGCCGGGTATCGCCGTTTTTCTATTTCGAGACAGTGCGTAAGAAAGGGTCGCTTGTTCGTTTCAGAGGGCTTGCGGTGCCGGGGGTCGAGTCGCTGAAGAGTTCGGAAGAGCTTGCTGCATTATGGTCCAGTAAGAACGGGCAGCGGTTCCAAAACTACTGTGCGCGTTTCACGATTCTCGATGCGCCCGTTATATCGAGGTCATGGATTGATGCATTGATAGCGGGTGATCCCAGATTCGGCGATGATTGTCCTGATGCTTGGCGGCTGTGGGTTGAAAGCCGAACGTACAGAGCTTTGGTTGCGCCTTCGACGACGAATGTTCGCAAAAAGGAGCAGCAGTTGCCCAGTGATGCGCTGGGTCTGGAGATTCTGGCCGAAATACGGCAATATTTCACCTCCAGGAATGATTTTCAAAAGTGCGCTATGGCGGTATGGAAACTAATGTCTCCTGCTACCAAGATTCCTGGTAGAGGGGACAAGGAGCTGGATACCGGGTCCTTTTCCGGTGGTGAGTACTTGATTGGTCCTGCTGCCGACCAGGTCTCGATAGGGTTTGTTCTAGCCGCTGACAGCGGAGTGACCGGCAAGCCTGTCGTAGATGTCAGTCTGTTGTTGTCGCGATTGCGATTTCGTGAATTCGGAGTATTTGTCACGTTGTCGTATTTTGCAGATCAGGTCTATGATGAGGTGCGTGCGGATCGTCATCCGGTAGCGTTAGTTTGCGGCAAAGATGTTGTAGAGATTCTTCGACGGCAGGGCTATAGCGATTCTGTTTCAGTTCGGGAATGGCTTGCGCAAGAATTTCCTGGCGACGGCCGTGGCGCATGAGTATTGCTATATTTCGATCGCACCGTCGAGCCAGCCCATGGGTTATCGACCGAAAACATACCTGCCACCCGGGGGTCAGTGTAGGCATCGAGAAGAGATGCACGCGCTGTGTCGGAAGCGGCCGACAGATTGGAATCCCGAGCTACCTTCCAGTCGTCCCAACTCCATCCTGCTCCTGCGTCGACGGTGTACTCGGAAAATGAGTGCTCTACGCCGTCGACGAATACGCGGACATCTAGCGGACCGTCTGGATCCCTTACTGTGACGACCTCGATTCTCTTCGGCGGAAGCTGAGGGGAACTCGGCAACAGATATCTCCTGTGGATTATTTTTGGTGGGATGGATGGTGTATTTGTTGAATCCGCGCCCGTAGTAGTCCGATCCGACGGATGCTGATCCTTGATCTCCACGGACATCCGCAAGGCCCGCTCACGCAACTTGACCTGATACTTGTTCCTCAAATATACATTTTATCCTATCCGACAGATGATGAAGTCTCCGACTCACCGAGGCGGTTTATGGCGCGCGGGGACGGTTGGCCGTGTCGAATCAGCTGAGTGGTGGAAGGAGTTTTATGTGAGCGTGGACGCGCGGCAGTTCAAGATCACGCCACGGAAGAGGTCGAGTTTGTGTGGAGACGATTAAACTAGGCCGCTGCAAGCTGGCAGGTCAAGACATCGAACCGAGGTGCACCGGGCCAGCTGGGCCGAAGAACTCCGACTCGATCCCAACCCCAACGAAGGTAGGTGTCGTAGGCGCGCCCGTTGTCCGGCCGGACGAGCAGCGTGGCGCGCTGTTCAGGGCGCCGGTCGAGTAGTTCGTCGTGCAAGACCCGGGCGATGCCTCTGCCGGTGAACTCCTTGCGGACCATGAGTTCGCTGAAGGCGAATGTGCGGGTTCCGGTTTCGGTGGTGTAGGTGGTTGGGTCGCCTTCGTCGAGCTGGAAGCCGTTCCACCATCGGCTGTCGGGGCCGAGCGGCCAGCCCCATGCCTGGCCGACGGGTTCGTCGCCGATTCGTGCCATCACCAGGTCGAAGCCGCTTGCGCGGCTAGGGTCGGTGTAGGCGTCGAAGCGGGTCATGAACGCCTCGGGGGCCTCGAACGGCTCGCCGGACTCGATCGCTTCGATGTAGGCGCCCCGGAAGATCTGTTTGACCTCATTGCGCAGGTCGCGAGCTTGGGCCGCGGTGTAGTGCCGAAGGTCGACGCCTTCGGTGGTGTGGGTAGGCCGTTCAGTGGTCATACACTGCCGACCATAGTATGCCGCAGGCTGTCGAATCGGTCCCTGAACTCGCTGTCGGGTGAGGACGCTGCGGCGGAACGAACAGGTGTCAGCAATCGCAGGGTACGCGTGGAGGTTACGGAGGTTTCGAGGCTGTCGAGGACGGAAAGCCCTTGCGTGACAGCGCCGTTGATATCGCCGATGTTGGCGAGTGTTGCCGCCCACCCGGCACGGTAACACGCGGCGTTACGTGCGCCCGCTCGCTCCAGAGCAGGTTCGTCCGCCAGCAGTTCAGCCGACCTCGTCAGTTCCCCTAGGTCTTCGAACCCTCGTGCTTCGTGAGATCGGACCTCCGTTGGATTGACGAATCGGAGCCACCTTGGACAGTCCGCAATGGCTTCGTGGTCGAGAGCGTTATCAAGTTCCCGCCATGCCGTGCTGATCGCCCGTTCGAACGCTCGGCGGTCACCGAGTAGTCCGTAGGCGAGTGCTTCACGGGTCGCGATCAAAGCATGAACCCGTCCTGGGGGCTGGCCACTGGTCAGGCATCGGGCGCGGTGGAGATGCCCGAGAACACGGTGTGGGTTACTGCTTCCTGCGCGGCTGAGCGCAATTGACTGGTGGGCCGCATTGAGGCAGACGTGGGTTGTCAGTTCGTCGTCGCCGGCCTGATTCGCCAGCGCGAATGCGTCGGCGTAGCACTGTCGCGCGACTGGGTGCATGTCGCTGTCGTACGCCATCCAGCCGGCGATCGTCGCGAGTTCGCCCGTGGCGCTCATGAATTCGCGGCCCGCTTGTTCGCTGAAGGTGCAGGTCTCCAGGAGAGATTTGGCCCTCTCCAGCCCTTCGACGGCAGTCCTGACGAGGGTGACGCCGCCGATCGCCTGCTCACGCTGCGCGAAATCTGCCACGCTTTCGGACAGTCGTCGCGCGTCAGCCGTACCGATGCGACCCTGCGTCAGTGAGGAATCGTCGCCCGCTGCGATGAGGGCTGCGCCAAATAGAATCCCGAACTCGCGTCGCTTCACGTCGTCCTCGACTTCCTGGACGCTGTATCGACTCTCAACAGCCAGGCTATCGCGTTGTTCGGCAGCAGGCCGCCGATCGTGCAACTTGGGTACAGCCGCGTACTCGTTCTCGACAGTCGCGCGGAAGCGGGCGCGCTGCTCGTCGGTGAGTCGGGCCAGCTGGGTGTCGAGCGCTTGTGCGGATTCGCCTCGGACGGGCCGTTGCCGGGTGGTCCTCTCCCACTTGCGCACGGTCGGAGGCTGGTATCCGAGGCGCTCGGCGAACTGCTCCTGCGTCAGCCGTAGGGCGGCCGTGCGGAGTGCTCGGACTTCCACACGTGTCCACGTGCTGACGATCATCACTACCCCCGGTTCGCGCAGAGAACTGCCTTGTAGCGAGAGCGTATAACTTTGGGCAGGATTTGCGACGGAGTTTGAACCAGCTGGTCGGAGATGTTTCGTCGAGGAGCTGACGAACCTTCCCCCAGGCCCCCGCTTGCGGACCGGAACCCCGCTGAAGCCGAGTAAGTCGGCGAATTCGCGTCACTCGGCCTTCGGATTCTTGAAGCAAGCGAGCTGCTTACCTGGCCAGCTCGCGACTCTTGTTGCGGCCGCCTCGGTCTGCCCGTCGGGCCGTAGATGCAGCGTAGAGGTTCCGTGACGGTTGCGTACCTTCTGCCGCACCCGATTTCGGACGACGCTCGTACCGGCCCCGCCGCCGGGTAGATGCCCGGACCGCTCAGCGCACCGACCGGACTGTGCCCCGGTCGGTGAATGTCCCCGGCGGCGGGTGCTTGCCAAGCATCCAGGAGAGGGGAGCGGAATGGGATTCGGCTGCGAGCGGTGGGGGTCGGTATGACGATGCTCTACACGTATGTGTCCGCGGTAGATGTGCCGCCGGAGGGGCCGCCGCGGGTCATCGGTTATGTCGATCGCACTTTGCCCGGGTGGTTGTCGAACGAGCAGCTGATCCGCAAGCACGCGACGGACCGTGGGTATTTCCTGGTGCGGATTGTGGTGCATCGTCGTTCCGACGTCGATGATCCGATGGAGCGGTTGCTCGCGAAGGCCCGTGGTTACAACGTCGCGGCTGTCATCGTGCCGAATCTCGGCCATCTGGGCGGGGATCCGAGCCGGGTCCGTGCGGTGTGCGACGTGGAGACGGCCGACCCTGCGGAAACTTTCACGCGGGTCGGAGGTTCCGGTCGGGGAGAGCGGCGCGTCGAGGACACGGTCGTCGCCATGCCGCCTCGTCCCGATGGTGTCGCCGAGGCGGGGTGAGGCCGGTGTAGGGTTGGCAGGCGGTCTGGTTGGTGCTTTCGATTCTCGGTATCTGCGCCGTGGCGGTAAGTGGAGGGGCCTACCTATGGCCCGGAACTCAGCGCTCCATGACCGGAGACCCGGATAAGCATCCGACAGCGAAGCGGGTTGCGCACCTTGATATTTGGCTGTCGGCATCGAACCGTGCTGCCGGGACCAGCGACCGAGCATGGCTGCTGAGCACCGAGATATGCAGTTGCACTTGGAATGTCGTCCCGCCGATTGCTCGGTGAAGGCGGCCGCACTCCGCGCGCTCGAAGCGGCCGGTCGGCTGGTACCAGACCGATCACGACGGCTGTGAAATGAAGCGTCGATTATGGTGACTCGACGGGGTGCGAGGCCGTTCGAGAGGTTCCCATGCCAGGCCGACCCGAACGGGATCAGATCCAGTGGGGCCGTGGATTACCTGACGGCATCCCATCCATCTCTGTACCTACCAACGAAGTCGAGGTAGGGCTTCTTCATCATTCCGTGGTTCGACCCGTTCAGGATGTTGGGAAGATCGGCCTGGACCTTATCCGCGGGGACCGTATTCGAATCCATGAGCGAAAGAACGTCCCGTAGCTGCCCGCTCGGGTCGAACAAGTACGCGTAGCGAATGTCGTGGTCCACGAAGCCCTCGTGATTCTGCAACGCCTTCACGAGGTCGAGTTCGGGGAGGGCGTAACCCGTCCGAAGGTAGTTGACATAGGGCTGTTCACGCTTGTCGCTCTGCGCCGGCGGATCATCGCCGAATTTGTCCCGGGTGCGGTCGTCTGCCTCGACGCTCAGCCCGCGATCGAGCAACCGGCACAGGACCCCGTATTGGTTCGGTGTGACGGCGGCAGCGTGTTGATCCAATTCGGCAGCGACCCACGTATCGGCGATCTGACTTGCGGTGGAGAAGGCCGCGTCGGCGAATTTCTGGGCGGCGTCCCTGTCGGTAGAGACGACCGCGAAGACATTGACGGCTTCGTGGTACGTCGGATCGTCGCCGACCGGCGAGGCGAATGCCGGAGCTGCGACTCCTGCCGCCTGGGCTCCGGCCAAGTTTGCGATGTACGGCTGCAGGGCCGCCGCGATTTGTCGTACCGCTTCGGGGCTCACTTGCCCTATCGACTCGGTGCGCGGGCCGTCGAGATTCAGCAATTCGTCCACGTGACTGCTGACGTATCCGGCCAACCCGGAGGCTGATTCGCCGGCGCGGGTGGCAGTCGCCGGATCAGGTGACTTCGCGTCGGATCCGATCCAAGAAAACAGGGCGCCCATGGCGGCGCCGCCATCGTCCCAGTGACGGTGCATCAGATTGTCGAGAACCTCGTCAGCCGAGACGTCCTCCCGAGGACTGTGGCCGGTAAGCAAGCTGTGGACCGCAGCCTTATCGACGCCGCCGGATGTCGCGCCATGGTTCACCATCTCGCCGGCGGCGGACTGTGCGGCATCGGCCGCATCGCCGCACGCGGCCAGACCGGTCAAGCACAGCGCACACAGAACAACCTGGGCTAGGCGTTTCATCGAATTGGTTCCCAGCCTTCAACTGTTTCGTCCTGAAGACCCATAGCTCGATTCCCCCTTCGGCGATTCGCCAACCTTCGAAACCGGTTCTCTCGGTCGAGGTCTCGTGTCCAGGACATCGGCCATTGTTCCCCCATGTCCGCTCACCCTGCTCAAGGCAGCCTATCGGCCAAGCCCGCTCGGGTCGGGCCCGAGGGCCGCATCCAGCAGCTCACCCAGCTGGTCCAGCTGGTCGGGCGACAGTGCGCTGAAGGACGACTCGACGACCTTGTCCGCAGCTTCCTGGCCGGCGGCGCGCAACCGGGCGCCCTCCTCGGTGAGGCGGTGGCGTACGGCTCGGCCTGGTCCTGGGACTCGTTCTATCAGGCCGCGGGCGGCCATTCGGGTGGCCAGGGGGCCGAAGGATTGGTCGGTTTGGAAGGTCAGGACTGCTAGGTCGTGTAGTGAGGCGTCGGGGTGGCGGTGCAAGTGGCGCAACGTGTCCCACTGCACGAGCGAGAGGCCCAGGGGCGCCAGCGCTTGGTTCAGGGCGCGGTGGTGGCGGTACTGCAGGCGCTTCACGGCCAGGGCTACGTCGGCGGGGCGGTAGGTCATGGCGGAGAGCTTACCCGGGTGAATCAGGTTGCTTATATCAGGTAGCTTATATAAGGTTCCTGATATAGCTTCTACAGAGAGAAGAAGACGATGAGTACTCCGATCGTGGCCGGCAGTCTTCGGCCTACCCGCACCCGCACTCTCCAGGTCGGCTCCGCCGAGGTCACCGTCCAGGACCGTGACCGCACCCGGCCGTTCCTGCTGCTGCACGGTGGAGGGGGCGTGCAGACGATGTCCGGTTTCGCCGATCTGCTGGCCGAGCGGACGCACTCCCGGGTGCTGCTGCCTACCCATCCCGGCTTCGGCGGTACGCCGAAATCCGATGGGCTGACCGGCGTTTCCGAGCTGGCTCGGGCGTACGTGACGATGCTGGATCAGCTCGACCTCACGGACGTGACCGTGATCGGCAACTCCTTCGGGGGATGGCTGGCCGCCGAGATCGCCCTGCGGAACAGTCCGCGCGTCAGCGGCGCGGTGATCGTCGACGGGATCGGCATCGAGGTTCCGGGGCATCCGATGGCCGACGTCAGCGGCTTCTCGCGGGACGAGCTCCTGGCGCACTCCTACCACGACCCGAGCAAGGCGCCCGTTCCGCCGGGGGGAGGCGGCACCGGCCCGAGTCCCGATGTGCAGGCGCTGATCGGCTATACCGGCCCGGCGATGTCGGATCCGACACTGGCCGAACGCCTTGGCGGCCTGGACATTCCGGTCCATGTGGTGTGGGGCGAGAGCGATCGCATCGCCGATCCGGAGTACGGAAAGGCTTATGCCGCCGCCATCCCGATGTCGACGTTCACCCTGCTTCCGCGCACCGGCCACCTGCCGCAGATCGAGGCGCCCGAGGAACTGCTGGCCGCCCTGCTCGATCTCGGCAACCGGTGAAAGCCCCACTGTACGAGGAGAAATCGGCATGATCACCCCACTGACCGTGACCCGGATCGGAACTCCGCTCGCGGTTCCGTGAGGCCTTGCGCCCGCTGATGTCATTTGGGTGCAGCTCGCCTGGTGGGGGACTTCTGACCTGGGGGCTCTGCCAGATCTCGGGCTGACCGGCGCGGCCCGCGGCCTGGGCAGCGATCATCCGCGCTCGGGGCACCGCATCGGTGAGCCCGTCGAGGTGGGCGGGGTCGTCGTGGTCCTGGCCTTTCCCGCCCGCCTCGCTGTCTGGTGCCCAGGCCGGCTCAGCGGGCGAGCTGGTTGAGCCACTCACGGAGAAGGGCGGTCTCGGCCGGACGGAGCGGGAGCTCGTCCTCGTCCGCGGCGCCGAGAGCGGCATCGAGGGCGAGAGCCCGGGGCGCGAGACCGGGATCCGCGTCCGGGGGTTGCGGATGGTCGGCGGCCAGAGAGTCGATGAGGGTATCGCGCATTCTCGCGGAGACCTCTGGGTCTCGGTCCTCGGGAGGAACGCCGATCAGCGACAAGGTGACGCCCGTGATGGAGGCCAGTAGCAGGCGGGCGGCCAATGCGGGTGGGAGCCGGAGACGGCCCGCGGCGGCCATGCGGTCAAGGAATTTCAGCAGGAGTTCGCGGGCCTCGTCGGCGGCGGGCGGGCGGCGACCGGGGCGGTCGGTGCCGTACATCAGGACGTAGAGCGCGGGGTGGCGCAGGCCGAAGTCGACGTGCATGTCCCAGGCATGGCGCATGTCGCCGACCGGGTCGCCGATGTGCGCCAGGGCCTGCTTCTCGGCCAGGTAGAGGTCGAAGCCGTGAATGGCCAGGGCGGCGAGGAGGCCGTCCTTGTCGCCGAAGAGCTGGTACAGAGATGCGGCGCGGATCCCGGCCGCTGCGGCCACCGAGCGGGTGGAAACCGCCTCAGCGCCGCCCCGCTCCAGGATGCCGGTCGCCACCTCGAGGATCCGCTGGCGGGTACGGGCTTTCTCGTCGTCCATCGTTGCAATGCTACGGAATATCGCGTATCACTGATGCAACATCGATACACATAATCGCGTAGCAGTGATACATCAGGAGAAGCCAGTGATCCGTGTCGGATATGGAGCTATGCAGCTCGCCGGGCCGAATGTGTGGGGGCTACCGGAGGACCCCGAGTCGGCACGGCGCGTGCTCCGCCTGGCGGTCGAGCTGGGAGTGACGTTCTTCGACACCGCGAATGCCTACGGGCCGCGTACGGTGAACCGGCTGATCGGGGAGGCACTGCGGCCGATCCCCGAAGGGGTGATCGTCGGCAACAAGGTGGGCGCCGGACGCGGACCGGACGGGTCCTGGGTCATCACCGACCATCCCGACACGGTCCGCAGGCAGGTCCACGAGGCGCTGGCCGACCTGGGAACGGAAGTCAGCGAGCTGACGTACCTGCGCTCGACGGCGACACCCGGGGAGCTCAGGGCCAGGTGCCCTTGGAGGATTCGCTCGGCGTGCTCGCCGAACTGCGCGATCAGGGACTTATCCGCCGCATCGGCCTGTCCGGCGCATCCCCGGAGACGCTGGCCCGTGCCCAGCGGATCACGCCGATCGCCGCCGTGCAGAACCGTTTCAACTTGCTCGACCGCAGCGGCGTCCGGGTCCTCGCCGACTGCGAAGCGCAGGGCATCACGTTCGTCCCCTACTTCCCGCTGGCCTCCGGACGGCTCACCAGATACGAGGAGCTGGCCGCTCCCGCGGAACGCCTCGGCGCGGCACCGGCCCAGGTCGCGTTGGCCTGGCTGCTGCGCCGCTCCCCTGTCATGGTCGTCATTCCAGGCACGGCGAACCCGGGCCACCTGCGCGCCAACATCGCCGCGGCTGAAGTCGCCGAGAACCTGACCGAGGCCGAGGTAACCCGCCTGACCCGCCTCGCCGACGAGTCTGACGTCGTCCTCGATCGGCCATATCAATCCACCCTCTGAAACCGTTCGTCTCGGCGCGGGGTGCGGATGTTGCCGGAGGTGAACGGTATTGAGCGCACTTACGTTGCCGAAGGGCTGTTTTCGGCACGCAGTAGTCCGTGGGCGATGACATCCGTCGCGGCTGCCAGTAGCTCCCGGAGTTCGGATTCGTTGTGGCGGAGGCTGTCCGGGCGCCAGTGCAGGCTGATTATGCCGTTCCAGGCGGCCAGGAGGGCCATCGCTACCTTGGTGGGGTCGACCGGTCGGGCGATGCCGGCGTCGATGCCCTGTTGGATGGCTCGGGCGAGTCGGTTGTTCTGTTCGGTGATCTGGGTGGCCATGCGGTCCAGCAGGTCTCGCCCCGCGGGGTACTGACCCGGGTCGCCCGGGAAGGCGAGC
This sequence comes from Nocardia sp. BMG51109, assembly GCF_000526215.1. Lineage (NCBI taxonomy): Bacteria > Bacillati > Actinomycetota > Actinomycetes > Mycobacteriales > Nocardiaceae > Nocardia > Nocardia sp. BMG51109. Next base: position 8,488,783 of record NZ_JAFQ01000004.1, on the reverse strand, counting down.
ATGCGGAAGTACTCCGGGTATTGCAAATAGAGCTGGAGATACTGTTCGGCGACCGCGTAGACCTGTTCGGCGGGGCCGCGATCCGGGGTGAAGGCCAGATCCATGAAGTGGCGGTCGGTGTCGAGGACGCGCTCGACGACGGCGGCGTGGAGCCCGGCCTTCGACCCGAAATGGTTGTAGATCGAGCCGACGGCCACGCCCGCGTGCTCGGCGATCTCCTCCACGGTCACCTCCGCGACCGGCCGCTCGCTGAAGATCTCCTCCGCCGCCTGCAGCAGCGTCTCGATCGTTCGCTGTTTACGTGGGTCCATCCACACCGTTCTTGTAGTCATTGCAAAAAGTCGGTCACCACGGTAGCTTACCGGGTATTGAACTTCTTGTAATGATTACAAGAAGTCGAAGAGGGGAGTCTCGATGACCGCGTCAACTCGTGAGGTGTCGTTGCGGCCGTTCCGGCGACTGCCGTTCGCGAACCTGCCGGAACGGCCGGCCCGCCCGCATCCGTACTTCGACTCGACCGCGCACGAACTCCGGATGGAGTCGGATACGTTGGGGCCGTTGCGCATTCACTATCGCGAATACGGTGCCGGTGAACCGCTGCTGCTCCTGCACGGTTTGATGACGAGCAGCTATTCGTGGCGGTACGTCCTCGACGGGCTCGGGCAGCACTATCGGCTCATCATCCCGGATCTGCCCGGTGCCGGGTCCAGTAGCGCTCCGGCACGACGCCGCCTGGCGCCGGAGGCGCTGGCCTCCTGGATCGGTGAATTCCAGGTGCGGTTGGAAATACGCGGATGTCCTGTGGTGGCCAATTCGCTGGGCGGGAATCTCGCCATGCGCCAGGCGTTGCGGGATCCGAGCGCCTTCTACGCGATGGTGAATATCCATTCGCCAGGGGTTCCGATGTCGCGTCTGCACGCGCTGCACCCGGCGCTGTCGTCGTTGCCGGGTGCGGAAGCCGTGCTGCGCTGGTGGATTCGGCGTGACCCTGCTCGCTGGGCGCATCGCAGCGTGCACTACTACGACGAAACGCTGAAATCGCTCGAAGAGGTGCACCGGTACGGGGATCCGTTCACCGGTGACGAGGGCGTCGGTGCGTTCGTCGACTACCTGCGTGATGTGATGGCCCCGGCCGGATTCGCCGATTTCGACCGGGAACTCGCTCGCCGCCGCAGTCGTGGTGAGCCGTTTCCGGTTCCGCTGCAACTGATCTACGCCAACCAGGACCCACTCGTGCCGCCCGGCGTCGGTGAGCGTCTGGCGGAGCTGATCCCCGATGCCGAGCTGTGCCGGCTCGACCGGTCTTCCCACTTTGCGCACGTCGACACCCCGGCCGAGGTCACCGATCTCGTCCTCCGCTTCCTTCGCACGCATTGACGAGGCGACCCGGGGCGATACGGAGGCTCGTCGATCGCACCGCGATGGAGGCTCGTCGACCGCACTGCGATGGAGGCTTGTCGACCGCACCGCGATGCTGGACAGTGTGATCGGGTGTTCGTCCGGTGGGGGCGGGCGCGGGGATGCGGAGTGAGGAGGTAGGGAGTCCCTCCGTGGCGGTGCGGGCTCCCGGTCGCCGATGGTCAGTGAGACTCGGTTGAAGGTTCAGAATGCGGTGCACCGCACGGGGATCGGTCTGACGAAGGGGCTTGTGGGCACCCGGCTGTTGGGGATGCCCACGCTCGAACTCACGACGGTCGGGCGCAAAACCGGGCGCCGACGTCCGGTCATGCTTTTCGCCGCGGTCGTCGACGGCGAGACGATCGTGGTCGTGGGTTCGCGGGCGGGGGATTCGGTGCATCCGGCGTGGTTCCTGAATCTTCGGGACAACCCGCGAGTGGAGGTGTCCCTGCGGAACGGTCCGGTGCGGACGATGCTTGCCCGCGTGGCGACCGCCGACGAACGCGCGGAATTGTGGCCGCGGGTCGTTGCGGCTTGGCGGGGGTATGCCCGGTACCAGCGCAGGACCGAGCGGGAGATACCGCTCGTATTGTTGAGCCCGGCTCCGGAAGACGGCTGATTCGTGTCGTCCGGTACGGACAGCCAGTCGGCGGGGAGAATGTGAGCATGACCGACCTGACCACCTTCGCAGATCTGGCGGCGCCCGAGCACGGGCTCTGCGTCGTTGTCACCATCCGGGCCGACGGCTCGCCGCAAGCCAGCGTCGTCAATGCCGGTGTCCTGCCTCATCCGCTGACCGGGTTCGACTCGGCGGGGTTCGTGGCGCGGGGTGGCACTGCGAAACTCGCCCATCTGCGGGCGAATTCGGCCATCGCGGTGACCGTCCGGAGCGGTTGGCAGTGGGTCACCGTGGAAGGTGCGGCCCAGTTGATCGGGCCCGACGATCCGCATCCCGAGGTCGATGACGAGCAGCTGCGGCTCCTGTTGCGCGCCGTCTTCATGGCGGCCGGCGGGACGCACGACGACTGGCCCACCTACGACCGGGTGATGCGCGACGAACGCCGCGCCGCGGTTCTCATCACGCCCACCCGGATCTACTCGAATCCGGCATAAGGGAGCGAAAACCCCTGGACTATGGGCGTTACGGTGGACGAGTGATCGCGAAACCTACCGTCGTCGCGCTGAAGAAAGCCGACGCCGGGGAGATTCTCACCTTGCAGCGGGCCGCCTACATCACCGAGGCGCAGGTGCACGACGACGTGCTGCTGCCCCCGCTGACGCAGACGTTGCGCGACCTGCTGGACGAGTTGGCATCGCCTGACGTGACGGCGTACGGAATCCGGGACGGGGCACGATTGGTCGCCGCGGTCCGGATGCGGGTGGAGGGGCGCGTGAGTCATGTCGGGCGGTTGGTCGTCGCGCCGGACCGGCAGGGCAACGGTCTCGGTTCGGTTCTGCTGCGGGCCGTCGAATTCCTTGTCCCCGAGTCGGTTGCGGAAATGAGGCTGTTCACGGGCGAGCACAGCCGGAGCAATATCCGGCTCTGCGAACGTTTCGGCTACCGCGAGATCGAGCGCACGCCCGCGGGCGCCCATCAGCTCGTTCACCTCGCCAAGGCGCTCGATCGTCCCGCAACTGTCTCCGGCGACAAGGAGTTGCCGGAATACATCTAGCGGGGCCGGGGTGCCGACGGATGGACGTTACTCCGGCCGAGGGCGGAGGACCAGGCCGAACATGATCATGTCGCGGTGGGTGTCACCGATGCGCTGGTAACCGCGGAGGACGCCTTCCGGAACGAATCCGCATGCGTGGCAGACGGCTTGGGAGGCGTGGTTACCGGGCTCCACGAGGGCTTGCAGCCGGAGGAGTCCGAGTTCTGCCGCGAGGTCGATGAGGAGGGTGACGGCGGCCTCGGCGTAGCCGTTGCCGCGGTGGCGATCGAGGACCCAGTACCCGATATTGCCTCGGCGGTGGGTCCAGTCGATGGCGTTGATGGTGGCCATGCCGACGACCTCGGCGGATGTCACGGAGACGATCGCGAGCGGGCATCCCCGTCCCCCTGCCGCCTGGTCGGATTGGCGTTGTAACCAGGTAGCCCCTTGCTCGGGCGTGTAACGGGCGGGGACGGTCGTGATCAGCGGTATGTAGGGATCGGCGGCGGCTTCGGCGATGGCCGGCAGGTCGTCGTCGGTCCACGGGCGCAGGACGGCGAGCGCATTTCCGAGCCGCGGCAGCGCGCGCAGATCCGGTGGTCGGGCGCGATCGTGCGGTGTAGTCATTCGCGGCGACTTTCGTGGGACGACGGTGACTCGATCCGAACAGTGATCTCCGCGATGACCTCCGCAGGCCGGGGACGGTCGGCGATCTCGGCTGCGATGGCCCGGGCCTGGCGGCAGCTCACGGAGATTCCAGTTTCCGCGCGAAATCCCGGAGGTCGGAGGTGAAGAGGCCGGGCTGTTCGAAGGCGGCGAAGTGGCCGCCCCGCGGCTGCTCCGCCCAGTGGATCACGTTCCACTGACGGTCGCACCATCGGCGTGGCGCCCTGGTCTTCTCCCGCGGATAGAGCGCGATGCCGGTGGGAGTTTCCACCCTGCTGCCCCATACCGTGGCGTCGGCGCCGTACCATTCCGACTCCGCGTAGAGCCTCGCGGCGGACGTGGCGGTGCCGGTGAGCCAGTACAACATCGTGTTGTCCAGCAGCCGGTCCACCGTGAACGGCAGGCCCCCGCGGGTATCGGACCAGGTGTGGAACTTCTCCAGCAGCCAGGCCGCGAGCCCGGCGGGGGAGTCCTCCAACGCCGGGCCGATGCTGTGCGGGCGGGTGGCCTGCTGGAGGTAATAGCCGTTGTCGGCGCCATAGACCCGCGTATTGTGTTCGAGCGCAGCGCGTTCCAGCGGTGTGGCTTCGGCCAGCGGATCGGCGAGCCCGGGCGGTGCCACGGCCCAAGGAAAGTTGATGTGCGCCCCCAGTAGCCGGTCGGGCCGGGTGAGGCCCAGCTGCCGGACGACGAAGGCGCCCCAGTCCCCGCCCTGGGCCAGGAATCGGGGATATCCGAGTTCGCCCATCAGCACGGCGAAGGAGTCGGCGATGGCGGGAACGTCGACGCCGGGTGCGATGGTCGGTCCGGACAGCGCGAAGCCGGGCATCGATGGCAAGACCACGTGGAAGGCGTCTTCGGCGCGCCCGCCGTACGCGGTCGGATCCGTCAGTGCGGGAACGCAGTCCAAGAACTCCATCACCGAGCCCGGCCAGCCGTGGCACAGCAACAGCGGTGTGGCGTGCTCGTGCCGGGAGCGCGCCACGAAGGCATGCACCTTCAACCCCGCGAAGGTACCGATGACCTGGGGTATGGCGTTCAGTTCGGCCTCGGTGCGACGCCAATCGTAGCGGTGCAGCCAATGCTCGACGAGCCGCCGCAGCCAAGGCTGCGGCGTACCCCGCTCCCAATCCTCGTCCGGCAGGTCGACGCGAAACCGCGTGCGTGCCAGCCGGTCGCGCAGGTCGATCAGCGTCTCCTCGGCAGTGGCGATGGTGAATGCGTGCACCCACGCATTCTTACTCACCGTGTGGTATCCGCGGCCTCACCACTCGCCGGGGAAGGTCTGTGCCGACCAAACCGCCTGTGGCCGAGCATCTTTGCCACCGGCCGGCGGTGTACGAGATCAGCAGCCCGGACCGCCGAACGTCCGGCAGTAGGTGACCGGATTGCCGTATTCCTCGATGGCGAGCAGGTGGTCGCCATCCCACTCGGTGCGGAAGAGATACACGTTGCGGTACGGGCGGGCGTCGGCCGTGGTGAAGTCGCCGTTGGCCTGGACGAACGACGTTCGGCCGCCATCGGTCACGCTGATCCGCACATCGGTGAATTCGATGGTGGCCATGGCGGTGAAGACGCCGCCGACATATCCGAGAACCTGGTCGCGGCCGACGAATCGGCCGGCGGGGGCCTGGCCGCCGTCGAACGACAACGGCACCGTCAGCGTTGCCGATTCGGTGAGCATGCCTTCGATCGCCGGGAGGTCCTTGTGCCGCAACGCATCCAGGAAGCGGTGGGATCGGTCGACGGCGGCGTGTTCCGGTGAATGGTCTTGTGCCGCAGCATTTGTGGGGGACACCGCGGCGACGAGGACGGCGAGCAGGACGGCGGTGAGGCGAATGCCCATGGGAACTCCAAGAGACTGAGTATCTACTGATACTGAGTATCATAAGGGTTCCGGTATCGGTTGGCTAGACTGGCGGAGTGAGTCGGCCGCAGCACCCCGAGCCCTCCCTGCGCGAACGCAAGCAGCGGCGGGTGCGGCAGGCGATCGTCGAGGCGGCGCACGAGCTGTTCGCCGAGCGCGGCTACGGTGCCGTCACGGTCACCGATATCGCCGCGCGCGCCGAGGTCGGCCGGGCGACGTTCTTTCGCTACTTCGGCGACAAACAGGAGGTCGTCTTCGGCGACGGGCATCCCGACTGGTCCGGGTTCGCCGCCGCGGCGCCCGAGCCGATCGGCGCCGGTCTGCCCGCCGCGCTGGATGTCGTCCGGACGCTGGTGGTCGGGTTCGTCTCGGATCTGGTGGCACGGCCCGACGCCTATATCGCGCACGAACGCCTCGTGGCCGGTGAGCCGGAATTGCGTGCCCGCAGCCTCGCCAAGCAGCGGCACTACGTCGGCCAGATCACCGCGCTGCTGGTCGAGGCCGGAGCCGAGTCCGAAACAGCCTCCCTGGCAGCGGAACTCGGCTTGGCATGCTTCTACGCCGGGCGCACCGCCGCCGACAACGATCCGCACCGCCTGACCGACGCTGTCGCTTCCGCCTTCGACCGGCTCCGTTCGGCGGTGCGCTGATGCTGTCTATGCCCGCGGCCGGTGCGGAGCGTCGTGTCGATTGCCGGTGCGGAGCGTCGCGTCGGCCGTCGGTGCCGGGCATCTCGTAGCAGGGGATGCCGGTCGCGGTGGCCGGATTCGCCGAGGTCGCGCACGCGGATGCCGAGCGCGGCAGGGGCATCGCGCGGCTCGCCCGTGCCGTGCGTGTCATCGGCCACCGATGCCGTGCGTCTGTCGGCTACCGATGCCGAGGTTTGCCAGGCATGGTGCGTGACCACCCCATCGGTACCGGGCTCGTCGGTGACTGGCGAATCCGTTGTTGCCTTCACGCCGGTGTCAAGGTTTAGCGTCGTGACGGCGACAGAGCGAGGAGAGATGCATGCTGATCGGGGAGCTGGCCGATCGCGCGGGTACGAGCGCCCGCACATTGCGGTACTACGAGCAGCACGGGTTGCTGCGGGCGGAGCGGTCCGGCAACGGTTATCGGGTGTACGACGAGCAGGAGTTGCACATCGTCCGCAAGATTCGCGCACTGCTCGAACTCGGGTTCGGGCTGGAGGACACCCGCCCGTTCGTCACCTGCTTGCGTGCGGGGCATCGCAACGGTGACGAATGCCCGGAATCGGTCGAATCCTTGCGCCGCAAGCTGGCCGAGGTCGACGAGGCCATGGATAATCTCGCCGCCGTGCGGCGGAATCTGAGCGATCGCCTGGTGGACGCGATGGCCGAGCCTGCGCCGCCGCAATGTGAGTTCACCCAGCTGTTCTGACCCGATTCGAAGTCGCTCGACGGCCCGTAGCGGGTGCGTCGGCGCCGATGCGAGGAGATTTCGTGAAATTCGCCGTCAACTACGCGACGCCGGTCGACGGGACCGATCCCGACCGGCTGGCGGGGTTCGCCGAGCACGCGGAGAGCTGTGGTTTCGAGGCGTTGTACGTGCCGGACCACGTCGTGCTGTCTCCCGGCGCGAAGAACGGGAACGGCGAACTGCCCCCGACGCTTCCCTACCTCGATCCGCTGGACTGCCTGAGTTTCGTTGCGGCGGCGACGAATCGGATTCTGCTCGGCACCGGTGTCCTGCTGCTGCCGTACCGGCATCCGGTGGTCTTGGCCAAACGCCTTGCGACGGTGGACGTCCTGTCCAAGGGCAGGATGCGGCTGCTGACCGTCGGGCTGGGCATCATGCCCGGCGAGGCGAAGGCGGTGGGCGTCGACTTCGCGACCCGCGGCCGCCGCGCCGACGAGGCGATCGACGTGCTCCGTCTGCTGTGGTCGGGCGGCCCGGCCGGCGTCGACCACCACGGCGAATTCTTCGACTTCGACAAGCTGTGCAGCTATCCGAAACCGCACGGGGTCACCGAGCTTCCGATCCACGTCGGGGGATCCAGTCGCGCGGCGGCGCGGCGCGTCGGGCTGCGCGGCGACGGGTTCTTCCTCGGGGGAATGCTGACCGAGCAGGAGCGCGACGAGCAGTTCGAGCTGGCCCGCAAGACCGCCGCGGAGGCCGGCCGCGACCCCGCCGCCCTGGAGTACACGCGCTGGGGTCCGAGCGATCTCTCCGCGGAACAGGTCGGGGAACTGGCCGAGCACGGCGTCACGCGGGTGGTGGTGAACTTCGCCGCCCCTGATCTCGATCAGCAGCGCGACCAGATGTCGGAATTCGCCGACCGATTCGGCCTGAGGTAGTCGAGTCCACCGCGGCGGTGCCGCCTATGCCGAACTGTGGCGGTGCCGCGTTCAGATAGCGGTGGTACCGCGCGTTTCCGAACAGCGTGGCGCCGTATATTTCGTACGGGGCAGCGCGTGAACGTCGCACAGCGGTGTCGGGTGCTTCGCACGGTGGCAGCGTCGCGAGATGATGTCGGACAGCAGTTGGCCGGCAGGAGCGCCGGGACGCTACGTGCTATCGGCGCGGATTCCGGCGAGGACGATATCTATTGCGCGGCCGAGTGTTTCGGCATCCGTGGGTTCGGAGGCCGTGATCTGGGACAGTCCTCGGATGAGGAGGTAGATCTCGTCGACGGTGACCGCCGGCCGCACGGCACCGGCGTCCCGGGCGCGCGCCAGCACGGCGTCGACGGTTCCGCGTAGGTTGTGCGAGGCGGTGCGGACCGACGGGGGCACCTGGCCGTCGGTGCCCAGTAAGGAGACCAGCGTGAGCTTGGTGGCGCCGCGTTCGATCATCACCCGGATGAGCTCGCGCAGGGCGTCGAAGGGATCGCGGTCGGCGGACAGGCTCTCGGCGCGGCCGGAGAGGTCGGCGAAATGGGCCAGCAGCGTGGCCTCGAGCAGATCGGCCTTCGTCGGGAAATGCCGGAACACGGTCGCGATGCCCACTTCGGCCCGCCGTGCGACCTCCTCGGTGGACCCCGCCGCCCCCTGTTCCCCGAACACCGATTCGGCGGCGGCGAGGATCCGCTCGCGGTTCTGCCGCGCGTCGTGTCGCACCGGGAATGTCCTCTCGTGGGCGATGGGGCGAAACCACTTTAACCGGAGTCGGCACTTCGCTACAGTAACCGGAGTATTGACCTCGCTCAGGAGAGTGGAATGAGCACACCCGCCGATGTCATCCGCGCGGTCACCGCCGGTGTGAGCCGCCTCGTCGTGGGTGGGCTCGACGACGAGGAGCGGACCGCGCTGCTGGACGAGCTGGCCGGCTACTACGCCGAGGAGACCGACGTCCGGCATCCGTTCGCGCCGCTGGGCGATACACCGCTGCGCACCCGGGTCGAACTGTGGGAACACTTCGCCGAATCGGCCCGCGGCGGAGGCGTGGCCGAGTTCGGGCCGGACGACGTCGTCGTGCACGAGACCAGGGACCCGGAGGTGGTGATCGTCGAATTCGCTTATCGCGGAACGGCCGACGGCGGCTCGTTCGCGCTGCCGTGCATCTTCGTGGTCCGGGTGCGCGCGGGCGTGATCGTCGAATCGCGCGACTACGCCGACCACATCGGCTTCGCCCGCGCCTTCGGCCGGCTCGGCGATCTCGCCACCGCACTGGCCGCCGAGGGCGAACGCACCCGATGAGCGGGACGGTGCGGAGACGGCCTTCGGCGTTCGACCGCACCACCCCACGAGCTAGGGTGCGGATTGTGGGCGAGCGGGAGCTGGTGGAGGACTACGTCGGCGACGGCGGGCTGATGCAAGTGGCGACGGTCCGCGCGGATGGTTCGCCGGTGGTGTGCACGGTCTGGTATGTGCCGTCGTTCGATCCGGATCGGTTGCACTTCATCTCGCGCACCGATCGGATCCACTCGGCGAACCTCCGTCGCAACCCGGCGGTCGGCGGGGCGATTCTGCACGATCCGCCGGCCGAACTCGGCCTGACGGGGCGCGGGCTCTCGTTCACCGGACGCGCGGTGGAACTGCCGGGCGCCGGGATCGAGGCCGAGAAGCGGGCGTTCGCGGCTCGGTGGCCGAATGCCGCCGGTGTGCTCGGCGCCATGCCCGACGCCGCCTCGCGGCTGTACGAGATCGCCGTGCAGCACTGGGTGTTGTTCGACGAGGAGAACTTTCCGGAAAGTCCGCGGCGCGAGATCGCGGGACGGTAGCCACCGGACCGACGTGGCCCGTTCCGGTCGCGCGGGTGATGGATGATGGGTGGTATCAGGCGGCTCGCGGGTGAGCCGATCCCGTCCCGAGGAGGTTGTGTGCCGCGCACGCCCGATTGGTCGCCCGACGATATCGACCCGAACGTGCCCAGTTCGGCCCGGATGTACGACTACGTGCTCGGCGGGTTCAACAATTTCGAGGTCGACCGCAAGCTGGCGGACTGGGTATCCGAGACGATGCCGGAGGTGGCCCAGGGCGCCCGCGACAACCGCGCATTCCTGCGGCGGGTGATCACCCACCTCGTGACGGAGCGGGGCGTCGGGCAGTTCCTGGATCTCGGGTCCGGCATCCCGACCGCGGGGAACGTGCACGAGATCGCGCAACGGCTGGTCCCCGGGACGCGGGTCGCCTATGTCGACATCGATCCGGTGGCGGTGCGGGTCAGCCGGCAGCTGCTTGCGGAGAATCCCGACGCGACGGCCGTCCGCGGTGACCTCACCGATATCGAGCCGATCCTCGCCGACCCGGAGGTCCGCGCGCTGCTCGATTTCACCCGGCCGATCGCCGTGCTCCTGGTGTCGGTGCTGCATTTCGTCCCCGACAGCGCGCGGCCCCGGTCCGTGATCGAGCGACTGCGAAACGCGTTGGCGCCGGGCAGCTTTCTGGCGATCTCCCACTTCACCCACGAGGGCCGGGAGGACTACGCGAAACGCATCGTCGCCATGTCCCGCCAGACCCCCACCACCACGAACCCCCGTACCCGCGCCCGAATCGAGGACCTGTTCGGCGATTTCACCCTCGTAGCGCCCGGCTTGGTGGACGTCACCGAATGGCACCCGGAGGAGGACGTAACACCCACGGGCCGGTCCGGCTGGTACGGCGGAGTCGGCATCCTGGGGTGAGCCCCGTCCTTTCCGTCCTTCAGGGCGTCCTCCGTTCGCGCCCGTCCGGTGTGTCCCGTTCTCGTCATTCCGGCGTGCTTGTGGCCGGAATCCAGCGGCACGATGTAGATCCCGACCACCGGTGCGCCGGGGTGACGAGGCGCCTGTGAGAGCCCGGATGGAGAGCTGCCCGCGACGGCACAGGGGCAGCGATGCGCTGACAAGAGCCCTGGACAGGTCTACTGTCCCACACATGCCGAGGTGATCGGGCGGGGTGTCGGCGATCCCGGAGGGCCGCACCGGATTCCTCGCTTGTCTCGAGAACAGGAGAGGGCGTTGCGATTCCTACGAATGGGCGCGTTGACCGCCGCCGCGGTGCTGGCCGCGGGCCTGGCGCTGACCGGATGCTCGACGAGCGGCAGTGACACCGAGCTGGTGACCGTGAACGGCGCCGAGCCGCAGAATCCGCTGGTGCCGACCAACACCAACGAGAATATGGGCGGCCGGGTGGTGGACCGGCTGTTCGCGGGACTGAAGTACTACGACGCGGACGGCCGGGCGCACGACGAGATGGCGCAGTCGATCGAGACCGCCGATCACCAGCACTACACGATCGAGATCAAGCCGGACTGGACGTTCACCGACGGCACACCCGTGACGGCGAAGTCGTTCGTCGACGCCTGGAACTACGGCGCCCTCAGCACCAACGGCCAATTGCAGAACTGGGTGTTCACCTCGATCGCCGGGTACGACGACGTCTCCGCGGATCCGCCCAGGGCGCAGACGATGTCGGGGCTGAAGGTGGTCGATGACCACACCTTCACCGTCGATCTCACCCAGCCCTCCATCGATTTCGAACTCTCCCTGGGCTTCGCGCCGTTCTATCCGCTGCCCGAATCGGCCTACCGGGATATGAAGGCCTTCGGTGAGCACCCGATCGGCAACGGTCCCTACAAGTTCGACACCTGGGAGCACAACAGCAAGATCGAACTTTCGACCAACCCCGACTATCACGGCGGCCGCCCGGCCAAGAACAAGGGCCTGCGGTTCGCGATGTACCAGTCCTACGACACCGCCTACGCCGACCTGCTGGCCGGCAATCTCGATGCGCTCGACACGATGCCGGAGAGCGCCCTGGCCACCTACCAGGAGGATCTGGGCGACCGGGCCATCAACAAGCCGACCGCGCAGAACGAACACCTCGGCATCCAGCCGAACCTGCCGCACTTCGGCGGCGAGGAGGGGCTGCTGCGCCGCAAGGCGATCTCGATGGCGATCAACCGGCAGCAGATCTGCGACACCATCTGGCACGGCACCAAGATTCCGGCGCGCGACTACACCGCCTCCACGCTGCCCGGTTTCCGGGACGACCTGCCGGGAGTGGGGACCCTCCAGTACAACCCGGACGAGGCGAAGAAGGTGTGGGCGCAGGCCGAGGCGATCGCGCCGTGGTCGGGGCGTTTCGAGATCGCCTACAACTCCGACGGCGGCCACCAGGCATGGCTCGAGGCGGTGGCCAACAGCATCAAGAACACCCTCGGGATCGATGCGGTCGCGACGCCGTACCCGACCTTCAAGCAGATCCGGGATCTGGTGCATTCGCACACCATCGGCAAGGCGTTCCGGTACGGCTGGCAGGGCGACTATCCGTCGATGCTGGAATTCCTGACCTCCCAATATCTTTCCGGTTCGGAGACCAACGATATCGACTACTCCTCGCCGGAGTTCGACGCGGCGATCGCGGCCGCGCAGGCGGCCCCGACCCCCGACGAGTCGTACGGGAAGATCGCGCAGGCGCAGACGGTGCTGATCCGCGACATGGCCGATATCCCCGTGCTCAACTACATTTCGAACGCGGGCCGGTCCGACAGCGTGAAGCAGGCGCCGCTGACCTGGAGCGGCCTGTTCGATTTCGAGAACATCGAGAAGTAGCCGCTCGCTCACGGGGAAACCGCCGGGCAGTGCGTATCCGGTTGCGGCACAACCAGATCTATGAAGTACCGGTCGGCGGCCCCGGTCGTGCACGCGGTGCGGCCGTAGACGCCGTGCCCCCAGCCGTCGTAGGTCAGCAGCACCGAATGCGGCGTATCGGCGGCCACGTGGGTGGCCCATTCGTGCGGGGTCGTCGGATCGAACCGCGCGTTCATCAGGAGCGTGGTCGGGGCGTCGGTGATACGCGGCGGGTGTGGCGGATTCGGTGCCGGCGGCAGGGCGGTGCAGAGGCTGGTGGCGACCCAGGCGAAGTGGGACCGCAGCGGCCCCGCACTCTCTTTGTGCATGGCCCACAACTGCTCCCAGTGCGCCTGGTCGCGGATGCCGAGTTGCTGATCGGCACACATGATCGTCAGTGGCCACGGTTGCGGCTGCCCATTGCGCCGGGGAGCGGGAGCGGCCATCGGTGTCAGCGGTCGCTCGGCCCGTGCCCGGAGGTCCTCCGCGAGGCGGGGCCAGTCGGGTTTGTAGAGAGGCTGGGTGGAGACCTGGCTCAGCACCAGCGGGTCCTGCCGTTTTCCGGTCGGGCTCGACAGGAGACCGTGGGCCGCGCGGTCGTAGAGTGAGTCGTACAGAGCGGGAATATCCCTGCCGTGCAGAGCGCAGGTGGATTCGCGATCACACCAGGACACGAACTCGGCGAACGTGTCCCGGGCAGCCCGGGCCTCGGAGGCGAGGTAGTCGGGACCGGAGAGATTGTGGTCGACGGCGCCGTCGAGCACCATCGCGCGGACCTGCCGGGGGAACAGTTCGAGATAGGCCTGGCCGGACGCGGTGCCGTGGGACCGGCCGTAGATGCTGATCGTGGTCTCGCCGAGTGCCTTTCGCAGCGCGTCGACGTCGCGGGCCACGCTCGCGCTGTCCAGATGGTCGACGAGCGGGCCGGTGTGCTCCCGGCAGCTGTCCGCGAGATCCCGTGCGTAAGAGACGACCTCTGCCAGTCGGCCGCCGGTGTCGGGCACGAGATTCGGCTGGACGGTGGCCAGGCCGGCATCGCACCGCACCGGATGGCTGCGCCCGACCCCGCGCGGATCGAGGCTGACGATATCGAACCGTCGATGTAGTTCGGGGCTCAGCCGGTCGCCGTGCAGCACCTCGTCCACTCCGGAGGTGCCGGGGCCGCCGGGCAGGGAGACGAGCGTGCCGAGGCGGTCGGCCTCCCGGGTTCGCTTGCGCGCCACGGCCATCTCGATGGTCTGCCCGCCGGGATCGGACCAGTCGACCGGCACCGCGAGGGTCGCGCACTCCACTTCGGCGTTCTCGGGGCACGGCCGCCAATCGAAATCCGAGGCCCGGCCCTGTGCGCCGGAACAGGCGGTGATTCCGGCCCCGCTCATCGCCACGGCCAAGGCCGTTATGAACACTGTGAACAGGTGTCGCACGGACGTGAAGCGATCCTGTCCCGTCGGTGCCGCAGAGGGCATCTTCATCCGGAAGTATTCACTTCTCACCCCCGGGTACGACGGTCGGCGGTGCGAACGCCGGTACTCGCACAGTCGGTACAGCAACGCTCCCCAGCCCCCCAAAAAACGTCATCCCTGGCATGCTCTTGGCCGGTATCCATCACCGGCACTGATGGATTGTGTCCACAAGCACGTTGGAAGGGCAAGGGGACGGGCCGGAGCTCGCGCGCGATCAGCGGCGCACGTCGTCGATCGCGATCGGGCGCCGCTCTCGGCCGGACAGCTCGCACGCCTCGGCGATGTAGAACGCTTCCAGGGCATCCCGTGGACCACAGGGGTTGTCGGCCCGCCCGGCAACGACATCGACGAAGACCGACAGCTCCGCGGTGTAGGCCCGGCGGAACCTGTCCATGAAGCCCGGATACGGCGGCAGCGGCGCGGCCGGATACTCCGGTTCGACCGAACGCAGCGGGGCCCGATCATCCAGTCCGACAATCGCATTGCCCTCGGAACCGAGCACCTCGAGCCGGACGTCGTACCCCGCCCCGTTGTAGCGGCCCAGCGAAACCGTCGCCAGCGCACCGTCGTCCAGCCGCATCAGCACCGACGCGGTGTCGACGTCGTCGGCGTCGGCGAAGAACCTCGCGCCCCGGTTGGCGCCCTGCACGAACACCTCGGTCACCTCCCGCCCGGTGACCCAGCGGATGATGTCGAAATCGTGCACGCCGCAGTCGCGGAACAGGCCACCGGAGCGCGGAATGTATTCCGCCGGCGGCGGAGCCGGGTCGAGCGTGGTGGCCCGCAGGGTGTGCAGCCAGCCCAGCCGGCCGGACGCGACCGCGGCGCGGGCCGCGGTGTAGCCGGCGTCGAAGCGGCGCTGGAAGCCGATCTGCACCGGCACCGTGCGGTTTTCGAGGTAGTCGACGACCGCGAGGGTGCCGGTGATATCGGCCGCGACCGGCTTCTCGCAGAACACCGGGAGGCCGCGGTCGACGGCCGCGACGATGAGTTCGGGATGCGAGTCGGTGGCGGTGGCGATCACCAGCCCGGCGATACCGGAGTCGAACAGGGCGTCGACGTCGGGCGCGAACTCGACGCCGAGCTTGGTGGCGGTCGCCCGGGCGCGCTCGGGATCGGCGTCGGCGACCACCACACCGGATACGCCCGGAAGACCGGCCAAGGTTTCGGCGTGCGAGACGCCGATGCGTCCCGTGCCGGCGAGGCCCACCCTGAGGGTCATGCCTGAACTCCTGTCGATCCGAGGGGCGTCATGTCGTCCACGGTCGCATCCGTCCGTATCCGTGTCCGGCGTATGGTCCGAAGACCGTGCGCCGTAGCGGTTTTCACCGTGCGGATGGTCCGGTAGCGGAGCACACGACCGGCGACGAGTTGTCGTGGCCGGCTACCGAAACATTCTGTCGCAGACCACCGGTTATGGCCTGTCGTTCCAGGTAGAACAGCTGATTCGCGGTAGGGTCGGGGTCCTTGACACCGCAGTGACGCAGGTTACATAGTTGGAGCGCTCCAAGGTCGGAGCGCTCGGATTCGCATACCGACAGGCCGGAGAAGTCCGATGACCGAACCGCTGCACCAGCTTCGCATCGCCGCCGCGCCGATATCCTGGGGAGTCTGCGAAGTACCGGGCTGGGGCCGGGTGCTGGATGCGAGCACCGTCCTGTCCGAGATGGCCGCGCTCGGAATCACCGCGACCGAATTCGGCCCGCCCGGTTACCTTCCGGAGGATCCGGCGGCCGTGCGTGAGCTGCTGGGTGCGTACCGGATCGCCGCGGTCGGCGGCTTCCTGGCGCTGCCGTTACATCGCGAGCCCGGCCGTGCGCTGGAGGCGGTGCGCACCAGCGCCGCCCGGTTCGCCGCCACCGGCGCGGAGGTGCTGGTGCTCGCGGCGGCCACCGGTGCGCCCGGTTACGATGCGCGCCCGCCGCTGAGCGGCTACGAGTGGCGCACGCTCGTCGGCGCCGTATCGGCCGCCCGGGATATCGCCGCCGAGAACGGCCTGCGCACCGTGCTGCATCCGCACGTCGGCACCCACGTGGAAACGGCGGCCGAGGTGGAGCGCTTCCTCGCCGATTCCGACCTGGACCTCTGCCTCGATACCGGCCATCTGCTCGTCGGCGGCGCCGATCCGGTGGATCTGGCGCGGCGGCACGGCGATCGGATCGGTCACATTCACCTCAAGGATGTCCGAAACGCCCTCGCCGCCGAGATCCGCGGCGGAACAATGGAATACAGCCGGGCCGTGCGGCGGGGTCTGTACGCCCCGCTGGGGGAGGGGGATGTCGATATCGAGGCCCTGGTGCGGCATGTCCGGGCCGCGGGTTACCGGGGTTGGTATGTGATCGAACAGGATACGGCGCTGGCGCCCGGCGAGACCGCCGACGGCCCGAGCCGCGACGCCGCCCGCAGCCTGCGCTATCTGGTGCCCCTCGGCGCCGCGCCGGAGTTCGCCCGAATCTAGGTGGTAGCCCATGACAGCGACGTCGCAACCACCCGCCCGGAACGGCGAAGAGCCGCGCGAGACGACCCGCCGAGCCCCGGCGGGCCCGCGTTCCGGCCGCAGCGACCGCCATCAGGGCACAGGGGCAGCCGCCGGTGAACTCGTCGATGTGCGAGGCGAAGAGGCCGAGGAAGTCGGAGCGTTCGAGCATCGGCTCCGCGATGCGCGCGCCGAGCGCCGTCGCGCGGGCATCGCATCACCGCTGGGCCGAGGTTCTGGTGGCATCGCGCGCAGGCGTGTCGGCCGGGAGTCGCACGAGGCGGTCCCCGCGACTGCCCGGGGCCTTCGGTTCGGCCGCGCACGGAGCGGCCGGGGTGCGCGGGAGTCCACGCGGGCTACTTCGCGCAATGGGTGTTCCGGCGAGCCGGGGCGCGGTGGATTTCTGCGTCGGGTGCTGCCGGTACTCGCCGGCGGGATGGTGCTGGCCGCGTGCAGCGGGCCGGGCGCCGATGTGCCGGTGCCGAATGACCGGACGCCGGTGGCGGCGGGGAAGTTCGAGTCCGTCGCCGTGGTTACCCACGGCACGCCCGGCGACGCGTTCTGGAACGTGGTGCAGAACGGCGCCCAGGCCGCGGGTAAGGATCTGGGCGTCCGCGTCGACTACAACTCCGCGGGCGATCCGGGACAGCAGGCCAAGCTCATCGACAACGCGGTGGCGCAGCGCGTGGACGGGCTGGTGGTGTCGATGGCGAATCCGGATGCGCTGCGCCCGTCCGTCGAACGCGCCGTCGCCGCGGGAATCCCGGTGGTGACCATCAACTCCGGCGAGGCCGAGAGCGCGAGGTTCGGGGCGATCGGCCACGTCGGCCAGAGCGAACGGTCGGCGGGCGAGGCCGCCGGCGCCCGGCTGCGGCAGGCCGGAAAGGCCAAGCCGCTCTGCGTGATTCACGAGGCAGGCAACGTCGGGGCGGCCGAGCGCTGCGGTGGCGCCATGCAGGGGTACGGCAACGCCACCACCCTGCAGGTCGACATCAACAACCCGACCGACGCGCAGGCCCGCATCAAGGGCGCGCTGGAGGCCGACCGGTCGATCGATGCGGTGCTGACGCTGAACTCGCAGATCGCCGCGCGCGCCGTCGCGGCGGTGCGGGAGTCGCGGTCGGCCGCGGCGGTGGCCACCTTCGACCTGAATTCCGATGTGGTGGACGCGATCCGGGCCGGCGCGCTGCTGTTCGCCGTCGACCAGCAGCAATACGAGCAGGGCTACCTGCCGGTGACGATGCTGCGGCTGTACCGGGCCAATCTGAACGCCGTCGGCGGTGGCCGGGCGGTGCAGACCGGTCCGGCCTTCGTCGACTCCGGCACCGTCGACGCCATCGCCGGGCTCGTGGCACAGGGCACCCGGTGAGGACAGGAGTGGCGGAATGAGTGCTTCCACAACCGTTTCCGAGGCGGCGCCACCGGCGTCCGGGGTGCGGTCCTCGCTGGTGAACCGGCTGATCGTGCGGCCGGAGATCGGCTCCGCGCTCGGCGCCGTGCTGGTGTTCGTGTTCTTCTCGGTGATCACCGAGGAGTTCCTCAGCCCGCTCGGCGTCGCCACCTGGCTCGACGACGCCTCCACGCTGGGCATCATGGCGATCGCCGTGGCGCTGTTGATGATCGGCGGCGAGTTCGACCTGTCGGCCGGGGTCATGACGGCCTCGACCGCGCTGGTCACCGCGCTGCTGGCGGTGCACGCCGGCTGGAACGTGTGGCCCGCGCTGCTGGTGTCGCTGCTGTTCGCGCTGGCCGTCGGCGCGTTCAACGGCTGGCTGGTGATGCGCACCGGGCTACCGAGTTTCATCGTCACGCTCGGCACCTTCCTTGCCCTGCAAGGGATCAACCTCGGTGTGACCCGGCTGGTCACCGATACCGTGCAGGTGTCCGGGATCCGATCGTCGTCCGGATACGACTCGGCCGGTTGGATTTTCGCGTCGACCACCGACCTCGGCGAGGCCCGGATCCAGGCCTCGGTGGTGTGGTGGATCGCACTCACCGCGATTGCGGCGCTGGTGCTGATGCGCACCAGGTTCGGCAACTGGGTGTTCGCGGTCGGCGGGGTCCTGCCGGGTGCGCGCGCCGTCGGTGTGCCCGTGGTGCGGACGAAGATCGTCCTCTTCATGACCACCGCGTTCGCGGGCTGGGTGGTCGGTTCCTGCAACATCCTGCGGTTCGCCGGCGTGCAGGCCAACCAGGGGGTAGGGCTGGAGTTCCAGTACATCATCGCCGCCGTCGTCGGGGGCTGCCTGCTCACCGGTGGTTTCGGATCGGTGGTCGGCGCGGCGATCGGCGCGCTGATCTTCGGCATGGCCCGGCAGGGCATCGTGTTCGCGCGCTGGGACAGCGACTGGTTCATGTTGTTCCTCGGCGTGCTGCTGCTCTCGGCGGTGCTGGTCAACAACGCGTTCAAGAAGCGGGCGGAAAGGGTGCGACGATGACGGTTCCGCCGAACGAGCCCTCACATGTCGAGACGCCACTGATCGAAACGCACGGCATCGGAAAGAGTTACGGCGGCGTGGTGGCGCTGCGGGACGTGTCCATGGTGGTCGATCCGGGCGAGGTCACCTGCGTGCTCGGAGACAACGGCGCGGGCAAGTCGACCCTGATCAAGATCCTCTCCGGCGTGCACCGGCACGACACCGGGGAGCTGAGGGTCGACGGGAAACCGACCGTATTCGGCTCTCCGCGTGCGGCATTGGATCTCGGTATCGCCACCGTGTACCAGGATCTGGCCGTGGTGCCGCTGATGAGCGTGTGGCGCAACTTCGTGCTCGGCGCGGAACCCACCGTCGGCATCGGCCCGTTCCGGCTGCTGGACCGGCGCAAGGCCGTCGACACCACCCGGAAGGCGCTGGCGGACATGGGCATAGACCTGCGCGACATGGATCAGCCGGTCGGCACGCTGTCCGGCGGTCAGCGGCAGTGCGTCGCCATCGCCCGCGCGGTCCACCACGGCGCCAAGGTGCTGATCCTCGACGAGCCGACGGCGGCGCTGGGCGTCAAGCAGACCGGTGTCGTGCTGCGTTACGTGGTGCAGGCCCGCGACCGCGGCGTGGGCGTCGTCCTCATCACGCACAACCCGCATCACGCCTACCCGGTCGGCGACCGGTTCCTGCTGCTCGAGCGCGGCGGCGTGCTCGGCACCTACGAGAAGTCCGAGATCGACCTGGCGGAGCTGACCAGGCAGATGGCCGGCGGCGCGGAACTCGAAGCGCTGCAACACGAATTGGACCGGGTGGTGCCGCAATGAGCGAGCCGGCGCGCGACCGATCCGGACCGGTAAGGGGCGATCCGCATGAAACTGACCACCGCACAAGCGCTCGTCGCCTGGATGATCGCTCAGCATTCGGAGACGCTGGACGGTCGTGAGGTCCCGCTGTTCCCGGCGGTTTTCGCGATTTTCGGGCACGGCAACGTGCTCGGGATGGGGACCGCGCTGGAGGAACGGCGCGATGTGGTTCCGGTGTGGCGCGGGCACACCGAGCAGGGCATGGCGCTGGCTGCGGTCGGGCTGGCGAAGGCCACGCACCGGCGGCAGGTGGGGGCGGCGACCTCGTCCATCGGTCCCGGTGCGCTGAACATGGTGACGGCGGCCGGTGTCGCGCACGCCGATCGCCTTCCGCTGCTGTTGCTTCCGGCCGACACGTTCGTCGGTCGTGCCCCCGACCCGGTTCTGCAGCAGGTGGAGAACTTCGGCGATCCGACGGTGACGGCGAACGACGCCTTTCGCCCGGTCAGCCGCTACTTCGACCGCATCACCCGGCCCGAGCAGCTGATGGCGACCCTGCCGCAGGTGGCGCGGGTGCTGACCGACCCGGCCGACGTGGGCCCGGTGACGCTGGCGCTGCCGCAGGACGTGCAGGCCGAGACCAGCGATTTCCCGGCCGCGCTCTTCGATCCGGTCGTGCATCGGATCGCCCGGCCGCGGCCCGATCGCGACGTGCTCGCGGAGGCGGCCCGCGCTCTGCGCGCGGCGCATCGGCCGCTGCTGGTGCTGGGCGGGGGAGTGCGCTACTCGGGCGCCGGTATGCGGGCGCTGGAACTGGCGCAGCGGCACGGCATCCCGGTCGCCGAGACCACGGCCGGCCGCACCCTGATTCCGCACGATCACCCGCTGTACGCCGGGCCCCTGGGCATCACCGGCTCGGCCTCGGCGAATGCCCTTGCCGCCGAGGCGGATCTGATTTTCGCCGTGGGAACCCGGTTGCAGGACTTCACGACCGCGTCCTGGACGGTATTCACGCCCGGTGTCCGGCTGGTCTCCGTCAATACCGCCCGCTTCGACGCCGTCAAGCACCGCGCGCTCGATGTGGTCGCCGATGCCGGTGCGGCACTGGAGGATCTGGCACCGCGGCTGGCCGACTGGCGGGCGGATCCGTCGTGGAGTTCCCGCGCGGCCGATGTGCGCCGCGAATGGGACGCCTACATCACCAAGCTGCGCGCCCCGGAGGGAGGAATTCCCAGCTATGCCCAGATCGTCGGCGCCGTCAACGATCTCAGCGAACCCACCGACTACGTGATGGCGGCATCCGGCGGCCTGCCCGGCGAGCTCGTCGGCGGTTGGCGCGCGGTGGGCGGCGAGCCGACCATGGACGTCGAATACGGATTCTCCTGCATGGGATACGAGGTGGCCGGCGCGTGGGGCGCGGCGATGGCGCACCGCCGCGGCCTGGTCACCACCATGCTCGGCGACGGCTCCTACCTGATGCTCAACTCCGAGCTGTACTCGGCGGCGTTCGCCGGTCACCCGCTGGTGGCGGTCGTGTGCGACAACGAGGGTTACGCGGTCATCGCCCGGTTGCAGCAGGATCAGGGCGGCAACGCCTTCAACAACTTCTACGGCCAGTGCCGCTCCAACCACGCCGAACCGCCCCGGGTGGATTTCGCCGCCCATGCCCGGGCGCTGGGCTGTTCCGTGTTCACCGCCGCCGACGTGGCCGAGTTCCGGGCGGCCTACGCGGGTGCGCGGGCCGCGGCGCTGGCCGAGTCGCGCCCCGCCGTGGTGGTCGTGCGCACCCAGCCGTCGACCTGGACCGAATCCGGCGCCTGGTGGGAGGTCGGTGTCCCCGCGCACCTGTCCGGCCGCGCGGCCTACGATGCTGCCAAGCCCGGCCAGGTGCGGATCACCCGGTGAGGCTCGGCTCGCAGGCGAGAAGGTATGAGAGATGGCGCACGGCACGGTCAAGTGGTTCGACAGTGAGAAGGGGTTCGGTTTCATCACCGCCGACGGCGGCGGCCCGGATGTCTTCGTCGACTACACCGAGGTCGAGGGTTCGGGCTTCCGGTCGCTGGCGGAGGGCGAGCGGGTGGAGTTCGAGATCCGTCGCGCCAAGGCGGGACCCGAGGCCAAGGGCGTGCGCGTGCTCCGGCACCGGTAGTGTGGCCTGGCCCACACTCCCCTAATGGTGTTGCGGGAGTCACTTTTCAGCTAATGCGGCTAACGGCTATTTATCCGCGGCGTATATAACGGTTGTCAGCCAGTTCGACCGGGATTTGTAAAGGAGAAACATTCTATGATCCCCGTTATCATCGACACCGGTAGCGCCGCTCTGGGCGGTCTGTTCGACACGTTCGGCTCGGCCTTCCACGGCCTGCTCGACACCCTGTGGACCGGCTCGTTCGGGGGCTGACCTCGTACGACGGCGGGGTGAGCAGCCCCTGGGTCCGGCCCCGGACGGTTCTCCGTTCGGGGCCGGACCCATATCGTACGGAGCATGGTATGTCGCCGGCCCTGATCCATGCCCAGCCCGAAGATGCGCTATAACGGTACGATAACTACGATAATCACTGTGGGATAACAAGATTGGTAGCAGACCACCCGCAACCCCCTGCCCGAGCGCGATCACAGTGGCGAATCCGCGACCGCGCGTGGCAGTGTGGACTGTTGAGACCGGGTCTGCCGTATGGATTGGCCGGCTCGGCTCGTCAACAGAAGGTATGAAATGGCGCAAGGCGTAGTGAAGTGGTTCAACAGCGAGAAGGGCTTCGGGTTCATCGCGCAGGACAACGGTGGTCCCGACGTGTTCGTGCACTACTCGGCTGTGGCCGGGACGGGCTTCCGTTCCCTCGATGAAGGTCAGCGTGTGGAGTTCGAGATCGGCCAGGGCCAGAAGGGCCCGCAGGCCCAGGGCGTCCGCGTGATCGCGTGATCTGATCCACGACTTTCCAAGGGCCCGGCACCTTTTCGGTGCGGGGCCCTTGTGCGTCTCCGGGTCGGGACCGGTCGGTAACCGTTCCGAGACTGGCAGCAAACACCGGGACCTGGTCGTGACGACCTGGTCGTTTTCCGTTCAGCCCCTGGTCGATAGGGCCGTGAACGATGGTGGCAGCGGTAGCTGAACGGCGGCTGCCCGACGGGGACCGGGAGAACCCGAACCATGTACAGCGACGTGCAGGCCGGTCACAAGTACACGATGCGGATCAGTCGGCTGGCCATCGACAAACTGGGAATCAAACTCTACGACCGAGTTTCGGCGGTTCTGGCCGAACTCATCGCCAACTCCTACGACGCCGACGCCACCGAGGTGGCAGTGACCCTGCCCTGGGGCGTCACGCTGGCGGGCACCGTGCGGGCCGCCGAGGAACCGCAGTTCGAGATCGTCGTCACCGACAACGGCCACGGCATGACCGCCGCCGAGGTGAACGAGCACTATCTGATGGTCGGCTCGGATCGCCGGCAGCGCACCGGCTCGGATCTGTCCCGCGAACGCGGGCGACCGGTCATGGGGCGCAAGGGGATCGGGAAGCTGGCGGCCTTCGGCATCTGCCGGACCATCGAGGTGATCTCCGCGGGCAGCGGGCCCGGCGACCGTGCGGCCGAGGGCTGGCCGGTGTCGCACATCGTGATGGATCTCTACGACATGCTCTCCGACACCGAGAGCGACTACTACCCGAAGATCGGTGCGCGCGACGGCACTACGAGCCCGGACCGGGGCACCACGGTCATCCTGCGGGACTTCATCCGCAAGCGGGTGAACTCGGGGCCGGAGCTGAATCGGCAGCTGGCGGCGCGATTCGGCATCGAACGCCCGGACTGGCGGGTCGAGGTGCACAACGGCCTGGTCGCCGGGGAGAGCTTCATCCTCAGCGATCTGCCGATCGACGTGATGGAGGAGACCCGGGTCGACGTGGTGCGCAGGCCCGTCCGCCTCGGCCGCCAGACGCTGCCGGTGTCGGGGTGGATCGCCTACTCCAAGCACCCCTACCGGGACGAGGCGATGGCCGGCGTGCGGATCTACGCGCGTGGCAAGATCGTCGCGCAGACCCGGGACTTCGGCATCTCCGACCGGTTCACCGGCGAGTTCAAGTTGCGCTCGTACCTGGTCGGGGCCATCCACGTGGACTGGCTCGACGAGGACGAGGACCTGGTCCGCTCCGACCGCCAGGACATCATGTGGAATTCGCCCCGCGGCGCGGCGCTGGCCGTCTGGGGCCACGATCTGATCAAGCAGATCGGCCGGAGGGGCGAGCGGTCGATCCGGCGGCGGGTCTGGACCGAGTTCGTGGAGAAGTCCCGCCTGTACGACGTGCTGGAATCGATCGCCCCCGGCGACAGCATGTTTCGGGACGCGGTGGTCGATGCCGCCCGAATCCTGGTGGCGAACAAGGACCGTGCCGCCCTGGAAGAGGCCGGATATGTGGAAAGCATTGTGCGGCTGGCGCTGTCGCTGGGCCCGCAGCGCAGCCTGCTGGAGACGTTGAAGGAGATCGCCGACGACGCCGATCCGCAGCTGGACGTGGTGGTGGCGCTGTTCGAGCGGGCCCGGGTGGCCGAGATCTACTCGCTGGGCCAGATCGCCAGCGAGCGGGTCGCCGTGGTGGACCGGCTGAGCACGCTGATCGACGACCGCCGCTCGCTGGAGCGGCCGTTCCAGGAGCTGATCGAGCGGGCGCCGTGGCTGCTGGCCCCGGAGTGGACGCCGCTCGGGATGAACGAATCGCTCAAGCGCGTGCGGGCCAGCTTCGAGCGCTGGTACGCGCAGAAGTTCGGGGTCACCCTGATCACGTCCTCGATCGGCAGCGAGAAGCGCGAACCGGATTTCGTGCTGCTGCACGACGCCGGCGAGCTGTGGATCGTGGAGATCAAGCGGATGGACTACCACCTCACCGACGAGGAGTACAACCGCGCCGTCAACTACCTGTACGCGCTCGACACCTTCCTCGACGACAACCCGAGCATCGGTACCCAGTTCCCGCGCCGGCGGCTGACGTTCATCGTCGACCACATCGACAAGCTGCATCCGGCCTCGCTGTCGTCGCTGGACAGCGACGCCCGGATCGACCGCCGGACCTGGCGCGAACTGCTCGATTCGACGTTGCGGGCGCACCGTGACTTCCTCGCCCGGGTGTACGCCATGCGCGGGTCGGAGGACGAGCGGTTCGGCGGGGTGCTTGCCGGATAGCCGGGACGCATGACTACCGGCCGGTACCCCGCGCTCGAACCGGGGCCATTAAGCTGGGCCGCGGTAAATGCCGATCCCACTTTTCTCAGGAGTGCCCCACAGTGAGCCAACATGGCCGTCCTGTTGTTCTCATCGCCGACAAGCTCGCCCAGTCGACCGTCGATGCGCTCGGTGACGGTGTCGAGGTTCGCTGGGTCGACGGCCCCAACCGAGCCGAGCTCCTGGCCGCCGTGCCGGAGGCGGACGCGCTGCTGGTGCGTTCGGCCACGACCGTCGACGCCGAGGTGCTCGAGGCCGGGAAGAATCTGAAGATCGTCGCCCGCGCCGGCGTCGGCCTGGACAACGTCGAGGTCCCCGCGGCCACCGAGCGCGGCGTCATGGTCGTCAACGCGCCGACCTCCAACATCCACACCGCCGCCGAGCACGCCGTCACGCTGCTGCTCGCCGCCGCCCGCCAGATCCCCGCGGCCGACGCCACGCTGCGCGAGCACACCTGGAAGCGCAGCAAGTTCACCGGTGTCGAGATCTTCGGCAAGACCGTCGGCGTGGTCGGCCTGGGCCGGATCGGGCAGCTGTTCGCGGCGCGGCTGGCCGCGTTCGAGACCAAGATCATCGCTTACGACCCCTACGTCTCGGCCGCGCGCGCCGCGCAGCTGGGCATCGAGCTGGTGTCGCTGGACGAGCTGTTGCGGCGCGCCGACCTGATCTCGGTGCACCTGCCGAAGACCCCGGAGACCAAGGGCCTGCTGTCGAAGGAGAAGCTGGCGCTGACCAAGCAGGGCGTCATCATCGTGAACGCCGCCCGCGGCGGGCTCATCGACGAGCAGGCCCTCGCCGACGCCATCACCTCCGGCCACGTCCGCGGTGCCGGCATCGACGTGTACGAGACCGAACCGTGCACCGACAGCCCGCTGTTCGAGCTGCCGCAGGTCGTCGTCACCCCGCACCTGGGCGCGTCGACGGCCGAGGCGCAGGACCGGGCCGGTACCGACGTCGCCAAGTCGGTGCTGCTCGCGCTGGCCGGCGAATTCGTGCCCGGTGCGGTGAACGTCACCGGCGGCACGGTCGGCGAGGAGGTCGCGCCGTGGCTGGAGATCGTGCGCAAGCAGGGTGTGCTGCTGGGCGCCCTGGCCAACGAGCTGCCGGTGAGCCTGGAGGTCGTGGTGCGCGGCGAGCTGTCCAGCGAAGACGTTGCGGTGCTGGAACTTTCCGCGCTGCGCGGCATCTTCTCGGCGCTGGTCGAGGACCCGGTCACGTTCGTCAACGCGCCGCAGCTGGCCCGTGACCGCGGCATCGACGCGTCGGTCACCACGGTCTCGGAGAGCCCGTCGCATCGCAGCCTGGTCGACCTGCGCGCGGTGTTCGGCGACGGCCGCACCCGCAATGTGGCCGGCACCCTGACCGAGCCGCGGCAGGTGCAGAAGATCGTCAACATCAACGGCCGCAACTACGACATGCGCGCCGAGGGCCTGAACCTGGCGGTGCTGAACTACGAGGACCGCCCCGGCGCGCTGGGCCGGATCGGCACCAAGCTGGGCGAGGCCGGGGTCGACATCCAGGCCGCACAGCTGAGCCAGGATGTCGATCAGGAAGGCGCGACAGTAGTACTACGTATCAACAAGGAAGTCCCCGCCGACGTGCAGGCCGCGATCGCCGAGACCGTCGGCGCCGCCAAGGTGGCCCAGGTCGACCTGAGCTGACCCTGCCCGTCGTCGCTGCGCGCGGATCCCGCACCGGGGTCCGCGCGCAGTGCTTTTCGGGGCTCATCAGTCGTCCGCGGGCCGCGAATCCACTATGCGAGACCGGCTTGCCCTGGTGAACAGGGTGATCGGGATGCCGGATAGGGTGGCGGTGCTTGGGCAGGCGTCGGGCAGGCGCACGAACGAATGGAGCTTTGGTCACATGAAGCTGGCTGTCATCCCGGGTGACGGTATCGGTCCCGAGGTCATCGCCGAGGCGCTGAAGGTGCTCGACGCGGTCGTCCCGGGCGTCGAGAAGACGCACTACGACCTCGGTGCCAAGCGATACCACGCGACCGGTGAGGTGCTGCCGGATTCGGTGCTGCCCGAGCTGAAACAGCACGACGCGATCCTGCTGGGCGCGATCGGCGATCCGTCGGTGCCGAGCGGGGTGCTGGAGCGGGGCCTGCTGCTGCGCACGCGCTTCGCGCTCGACCATCACGTGAACCTGCGGCCCTCCAAGCTGTTTCCCGGCGTGACCAGCCCGCTGTCGGGCGATCCGGATATCGACTTCGTGGTCGTGCGCGAGGGCACCGAGGGGCCCTACACCGGCACCGGCGGCGCCATCCGGGTGGAGACGCCGCACGAGGTCGCCACCGAGGTCAGCACCAACACCCGGTTCGGCATCGAGCGCGTGGTGCGCTACGCCTTTGATAAAGCACAGCGGAGGCGTCGTCATTTGACCCTGGTGCACAAGACCAACGTGCTGAGCTTCGCCGGCGCGCTGTGGCAGCGCACCGTGACCGAGGTCGGCGCCGAGTTCCCCGATATCGAGGTCGCCTACCAGCACATCGACGCCGCCACCATCCACATGGTCAACGACCCGGGCCGCTTCGACGTGATCGTCACCGACAACCTGTTCGGCGACATCATCACCGACCTGGCCGCCGCGGTCTCGGGCGGCATCGGCCTGGCCGCCTCCGGCAATATCGACGCCTCCGGCACCAACCCGAGCATGTTCGAGCCCGTACACGGCAGCGCCCCCGATATCGCCGGCCAGTCCAAGGCCGACCCCACCGCCGCCATCCTCTCGCTGTCGTTGCTGCTCACCCACCTCGGCAAGCCCGAAGAGGCCACCCGCATCGAATCCGCCATCGCCAAGGACCTCGCCTCCCGCACCGGCCCGGCGTCCACGGTGGAGATCGGCGAACGCATCGCGGGCGCGGTGTGAGCTGCCGATTCCAGGGAGATGCGGCCGCGTCGGCAGAGTCTTTGCAGGATGTTCCCGTCTGAGCCAGGGGTGAAGACCTGCGCCCGATGGGTGCACTAACGTCTAATGTGTCTAGTGTGAGGACTACATCCGTCGGGTGGCCTCGTCTGTGTGTCTTATCGAACTGGAGGCGGCATGACAGCGGAAAAGGTGCCCTGTATCGCTGACTTCGGGCCGTACACAGTCCTCGATCTGCATGATCTTCCGGAAGATGGCAAGGGTTTCGAGCTCGAGGACGGGTGGTTGATCGAGGTGGCGGCGGGGTATCGACACAACTGGATCGCTCGGCGTCTGGCGCGCATCGTCGAAGCCGCCGGCGACGGTTTGGTTGTGGCACTCGATGGGGGCGAGTGGGAAGTGAGTACCCCGAGCGGTGTGCGGAAACCGGATGTCGTTGTGGTGTCGACAGATCTGGCGCACGCGCTTCTCGCTGAGGAGATGCCGAAGCTGATTCCCGGTACGGAGTTGCTGCTTGCCGTCGAGGTGGTGTCACCCGGCAGCGCAAGCGAGCGTACCGATCGAGTTCGGAAGGTCCACGAGTACGCTGCGCTGGGAATCCCGCAGTACTGGCTCGTAGAGCAGCGTCCTGACGTACGCGTTCACAGGTTCGTGCTGGATGGCTCGTCGTACAAGTGTGAGCCCATTGTTGCGGCCGGATCGGAGTTCAGGGCAGATGTGAAGGCGGACACTGTATTTCCTGTCACTTTCGATCCTGCCGAACTCCTCGGTCACTGACCGGTCGGGTCGATGTCCTCCGGCCGTGTCCAGCGGTCTGGACGAATGCTGTTCGTATCGGGTCCCATCGTGAGGATGGCGAAATTCCAACTACCCCTGGGTATTCAACCAGCGGTCAGGAAATGGTTGTTCTCCCGTGGCGGGCGAGGGGGACCAAGGGGATTGCGGCGGTGGCGATTACGGCCGTGACCAGGTAGGTGGTGGGGAAGCCGGCGGCGGTGATCAGGGCGCCGAAGACGGGGGCGATGGCGGCGGAGGCCAGGTTCTGGCCGGTGTTCTGGATGCCCAGGCCGCGGCCGCTCCAGTAGGGGCCGGCGATCTCGGCGACGGCGGTGAAGGCCAGGCCGTTGTCGGCGACGGTGACGATCGAGGCCACCGCCAGGATCGGGAGCGCCGCCCACCACCAGTGCAGCCAGGACGCGATCGCCAAGGCACACATCGAGATTGCCGCCGCGACGGCGACCGTGCGCAGCGGGCGCAGCCGGCTGCCCACCCGGTCCGACCAGACCCCGGCGCCGATCCGGCCCGCGGCGCCCAGCAGCTGGGTGCCGGTGACCACCGCACCCGCCACCGGCAGCGACAGCCCGGCATCGCGATGCAACCACAGCAGCGCGAACGTCCACACCGTCGCCTGCGGAATCACCAGCAGCACAGAGACGGCGTGAATGCGCCACAGGGTGGTGTCGCCGCGGTACGGATTGTCCGGGTGCGTATTGCCGGCCGCCGACGGACGCGGCGGGTCGATGATTCCGAACCCGCACCCCACCGCGGCCACGCCCGCCATCACCGCCGGTACCAGGATCGCGGTGGAAAACCCGTGCGCCGCAGCGACGGCCGGGATGGTGAGCGCGCCGATCGCCACGCCCAGCGGCTGCGCGGTCTGCCGGATGCCCATCGCGAGTCCGCGCTGATGCGGCGGGAACCAGCCGACGATGACCCGCCCGCTGGCGCCGTTCGTGGAACCGGCGCCCATGCCGGCGACGAACAGCAGCGCCCCGAGCGCCGCGTAGCCGGTGACCATCGTGGCCGCCACGCCCGCCACGCACATCACCACCGGTCCGGCGACCAGGACCGTCCGCTCACCGACCCGGTCCACGGCGTACCCCCACGCGATCAGGGTGCACACCAGCCCCACGGTCGGCATCGCCACCAGCAGACCCGCTGTTGCCAAGGGCATTCCGCGTTCGGTCAGGGCCGGCAGGAGGAACGGTGCGCCGTGCACGATGACGGCGCTCGAGCTCTGCGCGAAGACGCCGAGGGCGAGCATGATCCACCGGCGGGTCGCGTGTATCTGGGCCGCGGCGGTCATACCCTCACCTCTGCTTCTCATATATTGGGAATATGTTCCTACCCTGTGAACATGACCCTCACGGTACACCCCGGCCCCGGGCCGGATTCGCCGCCCCGGAACACCTGCCCGGGCCCCGTGCAGACCACCCGGTCCGGCGTATATCACCAGATGGATAGACTGTCGAGTCATGCGCCTAGGTCGAGTTGCCAGTCCGGATGGGGTCGCGTTCGTCAGCATCGAGGGATCGAGCGCCGACGAGAGCACCGCCAAGGAAATCGCCGAACATCCGTTCGGAACACCGACGTTCACCGGCCGCAGCTGGCCGCTCGCCGACGTGCGGCTGCTGGCCCCGATCCTCGCCAGCAAGGTGGTGTGCGTCGGCAAGAACTACGCCGGCCATGTCCAGGAGATGGGCGGTGAGGCGCCCGCGGATCCGGTGATCTTCCTCAAGCCCAACACCGCCATCGTTGGGCCGAATGTCCCAATTGTGCTGCCGCCGAGTTCGTCTCAGGTCGATTACGAGGGCGAACTGGCCGTCGTGATCGGCCGCCCGTGCAAGGACGTGCCCGCCGCCCGCGCCCGTGAGGTGATCCTGGGCTACACCGTCGCCAACGACGTGACCGCCCGCGACCAGCAGCGGCACGACGGCCAGTGGACGCGCGGCAAGGGCTACGACACCTTCTGCCCGCTGGGCCCGTGGATCGACACCGCCGTCGACCCGGCCGACCTGGAGATCAGCACCGAGCTGGACGGCGACGTCCGCCAGCGCAGCCGCACTTCACTTCTGCTGCACGATATTCCGAAGCTGATCGAATGGGTCAGCACGGTGATGACGCTGCTGCCGGGTGACGTGATCCTCACGGGCACACCGGAAGGTGTAGGGCCGATGAAGGATGGGCAATCCGTCTCCGTAACGGTCGAGGGCATCGGCACCCTCACCAATCCCGTTGCCGCCAAACGTTGATCGAGAGAAGGAAGATGTCTGACGTACGGGTCCGCTTCTGCCCGTCGCCGACCGGCACGCCGCATGTCGGCCTGATCCGGTCGGCGCTGTTCAACTGGGCGTACGCCCGCCACCACGGCGGCAGCTTCGTGTTCCGCATCGAAGATACCGATGCCGCACGCGATTCCGAGGAATCCTACGGCGCGCTGCTGGACGCGCTGCGCTGGCTCGGGCTCACCTGGGACGAGGGTCCGGAGGTCGGCGGACCGTACGAGCCGTACCGGCAGTCGCTGCGGCGCGACCTTCATCTCGACGCGGTGCGGCGTTTGCTGGAGGCCGGGGAGGCCTACGAATCCTTCTCCACGCCAGAGGAAGTCGAGGCCCGTCATCGTGCCGCCGGACGCGATCCGAAGCTGGGCTACGACAACTTCGATCGCGACCTGACGGCGGAGCGGATCGCCGCGTACAAGGCCGAGGGCCGCCCGGCGGTGGTCCGGTTGCGCATGCCCGACAAGGCCATCGGCTGGCACGATCTGGTGCGCGGCGAAACCACCTTCGAGGCCGGGGCGGTGCCCGATTTCGCGCTCACCCGGGGCACCGGTGAGCCGCTGTACACGCTGGTCAACCCGCTCGACGACGCCCTGATGAAGATCACCCACGTGTTGCGCGGTGAGGACCTGCTCTCGTCCACTCCGCGGCAGATCGCGCTGTACGAGGCATTGCGGCGGATCGGGGTGGCCGAGTTCACTCCGCAATTCGGGCATCTGCCGCTCGTCCGGGGGCAGGGCAACAAGAAGTTGTCCAAGCGCGATCCGGAGTCCAATCTGTTCGTCCACCGCGACCGAGGATTCATCCCTGAGGGTTTGCTGAATTACCTCGCTTTGCTGGGTTGGAGCCTCGCGGACGACCGCGACGTCTTCTCGATGGCGGAGATGGTCGAGGCGTTCGACATATCGAAAGTAAATTCGAATCCGGCGCGCTTCGACCAGAAGAAGGCCGACGCGATCAACGCCGAGCACATTCGTTTGCTGGAGCCGGGCGATTTCGCCCACCGGCTGCGCGAGTACCTGACCGCGCAGGGGCACATCGGCGCGGAAGTGGACGAGAAGCTTTTCGAGACCGCGGCCGCGTTGGTGCAGACCCGGATCGTGGTACTCGGCGATGCCTGGGAACTGCTGAAGTTCCTGTTCGTCCCGGCCGAGGAGTTCACGGTCGATCCGGCCGCGGCACAAAAGAATCTCGGCCCTGACGCCGCCCCGGTGTTGGCGGCCGCCGACGCCGCTCTGGACGGCGTTGCGGAATGGTCGGCGGCTGCCCTCGAAGAGGCGCTGAAAACGGCGCTGGTGGACGATCTGGGCCTGAAACCGCGCAAGGCATTCGGGCCGGTGCGGGTCGCGGTGACGGGTTCGCACATCAGCCCGCCGCTGTACGAGTCGCTGGAGTTGCTGGGCCGGGCGGTCACCATGTCCCGGCTGCGGGCCGCGGCAGCCGGTCTGACCAGCTGATTTGTAGTTTTCCGGTGAGGGTTTGGTAATCTTTCACCCGGCCCGGAACGAGGCCGCCTCCCGGCCGGGGAGGCGGCTGAAAGCCCAGGTCATTGGGGTATGGTGTAATTGGCAACACAGCTGATTCTGGTTCAGCCATTCTAGGTTCGAGTCCTGGTACCCCAGCGGAGTACGTCTTCGGAGTACATCCACCTGGCCCCGTCGTCTAGCGGCCTAGGACGCCGCCCTCTCAAGGCGGTAGCGCGGGTTCGAATCCCGTCGGGGCTACACGAATGAGAGGCCCATGCCCATGGGGCATGGGCCTTTTTCGTTTCGCTATGTCTTTTGGGGGCGCGGCCCCCAAGCCCCTGCCCGGCGGGGCTTCGCCCCCCGGACCCCCCATCCTGTGGTGGCGTGAGGTGGTGGTCGGCGCCCTCGTTCGAGGCGGTGCTCGGTCCTCTCGTCGTGCCGGGTGCTCGGTGTCCTTGTCGTGCCTGTGGGTCGGTCTTCTTGTCGTCGCGGTGTGCGTCGGCCGGGATCTCACGGTGGATTCTGGTCACAAGCATGCCGGGATGACGACGGTCGGCAGGCCGGATGACGAGGGGAAGTGGGCCGGAACGACGAGAGGGTGGGGCTCAGTTCTGTGGGGGCCAGGTGCTGCCGCCCGGCGGCATCTCGGGTAGGCCCAGTTTGCGGTGGTCCCAGCTGCGGGTGCGCTCGGGGACCACCCGGATCGCGG
Source organism: Nocardia sp. BMG51109 (assembly GCF_000526215.1). Lineage (NCBI taxonomy): Bacteria > Bacillati > Actinomycetota > Actinomycetes > Mycobacteriales > Nocardiaceae > Nocardia > Nocardia sp. BMG51109. The sequence continues at coordinate 8,455,706 of NZ_JAFQ01000004.1, read as the reverse complement.
TCCGCTTGTTCAGCATCGCCTCCACCATCGGGCGGGCCTCCTCGCTGTACGGGCCGGTGTAGCGCTCCCACACGCTGACCCCCACCCGGAACAGCGCCTCGGCATCGTCGACGATCTCGGCGCGGCCCTCGATGGAGACCCCGCGCAACTGGTCGTAGGTGTCGCCGGCCTCCACCAGCACCGTGACCCGCGGATCGCGGCGGATGTTGACCGCCTTCTGCGATTTGGCCTTGGTCTCGAACCAGATCTCCCCGTCGACCAGCCCGTACCACATGGCGGTGAGGTGCGGCAGGCCGGCGCGGCCCAGGGTGGCCAGCGTGATGATGCGGCTGTCGGTGAGGAACTCGGTGATCTCCGCGTCGGACATCACGATCTGCGCACGTTGATTAGCTCCCATGGGCCGACTGTACTTTACGGCGTATGGCCGACGTCACAGTGCGCCGCGGCGGACGAGGCGCCGCTACAGGCGCTTGTGCAGGGCGTCGGCCGCGGCGACCAGATCGGCGGCCCAGCGCGCCCCGGGGCGGCGGCCCATCCGATCGATCGGGCCCGAGACGGACACCGCGGCCACCACCGCGCCGGACGAGTCGCGCACGGGCGCGGAGACGCTGGCCACGCCGGCCGCCCGCTCGGCGGCGCTCTGCGCCCAGCCGCGGCGGCGCACCTCGGCCAGCGCCCGCTCGCCGAAGACGGCGTCGTTCAGCACGCCGTGCTGCAGCTCGGCGTCCGCCCAGGCCAGGAGTACCTTGGCCGCGGAACCCGCGGACAGCGGCAGGCGCGCGCCCACCGGCACGGTGTCGCGCAGGCCCGAGGTCGGTTCCAGCGCGGCGACGCAGACCCGCGAGTGGCCGTCCAGCCGGTAGAGCTGCACGCTCTCGCCGGTGATCTCGCGCAGCCGCGGCAGTACCGCGTTGGCGGCGTCCAGCAGCGGGTCGGCGGCGGTGGTGCCCAGCTCCGACAGGGCCGGACCGGGCCGCCACAGGCCGTTGGCGTCCCGGGTGAGCATCCGGTGCACCTCCAGGCCCACCGCCAGCCGGTGCGCGGTGGCGCGGGGCAGTCCGGTGCGGGTGCACAGCTCGTTGAGGCCGCACGGCTGCTCGGCCGCCGCGTAGAGCACGGCCATGGCTTTGTCGAGCACTCCGATGCCGCTATGCTGTCTCATAGAACGATATTAGCGTCTCGCATACTGAGATCTCCAAATCGGATCTCCCCTCGGACCGCCCCATCGCGAGGATCTCCGGATCGGGAGACATCCACATCGCGAGATCGCCACAGTCCGGGACGCGCCAACCGTAGCCGCGCCGTCAGCCCATATTCGGCGCGGAGCATCGAGCGAAAGGTGAGCAGAGATGGCCGATCGGCCACGCACCCTGGCGGAGAAGGTCTGGGACCAGCACGTCGTCGCGTACGGCGAGGGAGAGGGCGACGCGCGCGAACCCGATCTCCTCTACATCGACCTGCACCTGGTGCACGAGGTGACCAGTCCGCAGGCCTTCGACGGCCTGCGCGCGGCCGGCCGTCCGGTCCGCCGGACCGACCTCACCATCGCCACCGAGGACCACAACGTCCCGACCGTGGACATCGACCAGCCGATCGCGGACCCGGTTTCCCGCACCCAGGTCGAGACGCTGCGGCGCAACTGCGCCGAGTTCGGGGTCCGGCTGTACCCGATGGGCGATATCGAGCAGGGCATCGCGCACGTGGTCGGCCCGCAGCTGGGCCTGACCCAGCCGGGGATGACCGTGGTGTGCGGCGATTCGCACACCTCCACGCACGGCGCGTTCGGCGCGATCGCGATGGGCATCGGCACCAGCGAGGTCGAGCACGTGCTGGCCACCCAGACGCTGTCGCTGAGGCCGTTCAAGACCATGGCGATCAATATCGACGGGCAGCTGCCGCCGGGCGTCACGAGCAAGGACGTGATCCTGGCGGTGATAGCGAGGATCGGCACCGGCGGCGGCCAGGGGTATGTGCTGGAGTACCGGGGCGAGGCCGTGCGCGCCATGTCCATGGAGGCGCGGATGACGATGTGCAACATGTCCATCGAGGCCGGCGCCCGGGCGGGCATGGTCGCCCCCGACGAGGTCACCTACGCCTTCCTGCAGGGCCGCCCGCACGCACCGCAGGGCGCGGACTGGGATGCGGCGGTGGCGGCGTGGGAGGCGCTGAAGACCGACGAGGGCGCCGAATTCGACGCCGAGGTGCATATCGACGCCTCGACGCTGACCCCGTTCGTCACCTGGGGAACCAATCCGGGGCAGGGGGCGCCGCTGGGCGATTCCGTGCCGAATCCGGACGATATCGTCGACGAAACCGCGCGAGAATCCGCCGAGAAGGCACTGCGATACATGGATTTGGAGCCCGGAACTCCGCTTCGCGCGGTCCGGGTCGACACCGTATTCGTGGGCTCGTGCACCAATGGGCGGATCGAGGATCTGCGCGCCGTGGCCGGGGTATTGGACGGTCGCAAGGTGGCCGAGGGCGTGCGCCTGATGATCGTTCCGGGCTCGATGCGGGTGCGCGCACAGGCCGAATCCGAGGGGCTGGGCGAGATTTTCACCGCGGCCGGCGCGGAATGGCGGCAGGCCGGCTGCTCGATGTGCCTGGGCATGAATCCCGATCAACTTTCCCCCGGTCAGCGATGCGCCTCGACATCCAACCGCAACTTCGAGGGCAGGCAGGGCAAAGGCGGCCGTACGCACCTGGTTTCGCCGCTGGTCGCCGCGGCCACGGCGGTGCGCGGAACGCTGTCCTCACCTGCGGATCTGAACTGATCGGCCGATTTACACAGACTTTGGAGGAGAACCCATGGAACCGTTCAAGGTACACAAGGGGATCGGCGTGCCGCTGCGCCGATCCAACGTCGACACCGACCAGATCATCCCCGCGGTCTATCTGAAGCGGGTCAGCCGAACCGGATTCGAGGACGGCCTGTTCTCGGCCTGGCGCTCGGATCCGGCCTTCATTCTGAACACCGAGCCCTACAACCGGGGGTCTGTCCTGGTCGCAGGTCCGGATTTCGGCACGGGTTCCTCACGAGAGCATGCGGTTTGGGCGCTCATGGACTACGGCTTCCGGGTCGTGATCTCCGCCCGCTTCGCCGACATCTTCCGAGGCAACGCCGGTAAGGGCGGCCTGGTGGCGGCCCAGATGTCACAACACGATGTCGAATTGCTCTGGAAGTTGCTCGAGGAACGTCCCGGCCTGGAATTGATCGTGGACCTCGAGGCGCGCACGGTGACCGCCGGAACCGCCGTGTTGCCCTTCGATATTGACGACTACACCAGGTGGCGGCTGCTCGAGGGTCTGGACGACATCGGCCTGACACTCCGGCGGGAAGACGCCATCGACGCCTTCGAAAAGGCAAGGCCGGCTTGGAAACCGACGACCATTCCGGACGCTATTTCGCAGGCGTAAACAGTCCCGGGTGTTAGCTGGGAGCTACCAATCACGGTTGCTGCGCGTGTGCCACGCCACATGAAATTTGGCGTGGCACATAGACTCTTGCCCATTGAGGGTTTACCGTGGTACCTAGTCGGTCCGACGACGGGCCATTAGTCTGCGGAGGATTCAATGAACAAGGCGGAACTGATCGACGTTCTGACCGAAAAGTTGGGTACTGACAGGCGCACGGCCACTGCGGCAGTCGAGCAGATTGTCGACACGATCGTGCGCGCGGTGAACAAGGGTCAGAGTGTCACCATCACCGGATTCGGTGTGTTCGAACAGCGTAAGCGGGCGGCACGGGTGGCGCGTAACCCCCGTACCGGCGAAACCGTCAAGGTGAAGCCCACTTCGGTGCCGGCTTTCCGGCCGGGTGCGCAGTTCAAGGCGATCATCGCGGGCAAGCAGAAGATCGCCGCGGCCGGTCCGGCCGTGAAACGTGGTGTCGCAGCGCCGGTGTCGGGTGCGGCCAAGAAGACGGCCGCCAAGAAGACCGCGGCCAAGAAGACGACGGCGAAGAAGACCGCCGCCAAGAAGACGACGGCGAAGAAGACCGCCGCCAAGAAGGCCCCGGCCAAGAAGACGGTCGCCAAGAAGACGACCGCGAAGAAGGCCCCCGCCGCCAAGAAGACGGTGGCCAAGAAGACGACGGCGAAGAAGACCGCCGCCAAGAAGGCCCCGGCCAAGAAGACGGCGGCCAAGGCCACGGCCAAGAAGACCGCGGCCAAGAAGGCGCCGGCGAAGAAGAGCGCCGCCAAGCGGACCGCCACGAAGCGGACCACGCGGCGCTGACGGCGTCGACCGACGCACCACGCGAAAGCGGCCCCGGCCCTGCAGGCCGGGGCCGCTTCGTGTCTGCGGTTCGGTGGTGCCGTGTCTGCGGTTCGGTTGCGCCAGAGGGGTTGTCGGCGGGCGCCCGCGGAACCCGCTGTCCCGGGCGGCTATTCGGTGTGGCTGCGCACCCGCAGCGCCCGGTCCAGGTGGTCGGCCGCCAGCAGCCGCCCGCCGGCAACCGACAGCGCCCAGACGCTTCCCTTGCGATTGCGCGCGGGAGGGAGTGTGACACCGTCGATTTCGGCCCACTGTTGCAGCAGCGGCGGAATCACCTTGCCCTGACTGCAGATCACCCGCGTGACCGGGGTGGAAGCCAGTTCCCGGACGCGGTCCAGGGCGGCGTCCGGGGCTGCGGCATAACCGGTTTCGGACAGCAGCGATTCCCGGCCGATCGGCACGCCGAGGGACTCCGCCAACGGGTCCACGGTCTGCACACAGCGCAGCGGTGGCGCCGAGTACACCTCGGTGGCACCGAATGCCAGCAGACTCGGGGCAAGTATCCGGGCCTGGTCGCGGCCCGCCGACTCGAGCGGGCGTTCGTCGTCGGGACCCTTGAAACGGCTGCGACGGCCCGCCTTGCCGTGCCGCACCAGCAGCAGCGTGCTGGTGTCGGGCGGCAGCCGCAGGAAATTGCGCACCATGGAGCGGTCCATCGGATACGACAACTCGTCCATCACGCTGTCGACCGGATGCCAGCGCAACTGGTTCACCTCCGCGTTGGGGGCGAACTCGCCGCCGGTGACCGTGGCGGACCAGTAGTCCACCCGCTTGAGTTTGCGATGGCCGGTGACCGGATAGGTCACATAGCCGAGATAGCGGCCCAGGTGGCAGTCCAGGCCGGTCTCCTCGGCCACCTCCCGCACCGCCGTGACCATCGGTGTCTCGCCGGGATCGATCTTGCCCTTCGGCAGCGACCAGTCGTTGTACTTCGGGCGGTGCACCAGCGCCACCTCGATCGCGCCGCCGCCCGTCGCGCGCCGCCACAGCACGGCGCCGGCGGCGAAGATATTGGCCTTGACAGGGGGATCGGAGAACCCGGTGTCCTCGGAATCCCGTGTCATCGAACGACTCACTGCTGGTCCGGTCGCCGTAACCGCATCATGAACTCCTGGTGGTCGCGAACCTGTTCGCCGTCGAGGCCCGAATCGGGCTGGGCCTGCCAGCCGCCGTCGGGCTCGAGCACCCAGCAGCGGGTCGAGGGATGCAGCGCCGAGTCGAACATCTCCTCCAGCTGTTCGCACAGCTTGCGGTCGCGCACCTGGGCCATGACCTCCACGCGGCGGTCCAGGTTGCGGTGCATCATGTCGGCGCTGCCGATCCAGAACTCGTCCTGCGCCCGGAAGTGCAGAATTCGCGAATGTTCCAGGAAGCGACCGAGAATCGAGCGCACCTCGATATGCTCGCTCATGCCGGTCACGCCGGGGCGCAGCCCGCAGATGCCGCGCACCACGATCTGCACCGGCACACCGGCCTGCGAGGCCAGGTAGAGGGCGTCGATGATCTGCTCGTCGACGATCGCGTTGGCCTTCAACCGGATTCGGGCCGGTCGGCCCTGGCGGGCCAGCTCGGTCTCGCGGTGGATGCGCTCGACGATCCCGGAGCGCACGCTGGACGGGGCGACCAGCAGGTTGCGGTAGTGGGCCTTGCGCGAGTACCCGGTCAGCGAGTTGAACAGGTCGGTGAGGTCGGCGCCGATTTCCGGTGCGGCGGTGAGCAATCCGACATCCTCGTACAACCGCGCCGTCTTCGGGTTGTAGTTGCCGGTGCCGATGTGGCAGTAGCGGCGGATGGTGGCGCCCTCGCGCCGCACCACCAGGCAGGTCTTGCAGTGCGTCTTGAGGCCGATGAGGCCGTAGACGACGTGCACGCCGGCCTGTTCCAGCTGGCGCGCCCACTTGATGTTGGCCTGCTCGTCGAACCGGGCCTTGATCTCCACGAGCGCCACCACCTGCTTACCGGCCTCGGCCGCGTCGATGAGGGCATTGACGATGGGGGAGTCGCCCGAGGTGCGGTACAGCGTCTGCTTGATCGCGAGCACCTTCGGGTCGGCAGCGGCCTGTTCGATGAACCGCTGCACGCTGGTGGAGAACGAGTCGTAGGGGTGGTGCACCAGCACATCGGCCTCGCGCAGCGCGGCGAAAACGTTTCGGGGCGTCTCCCTTTCGCCGAATGCCGAGGGCGTCGCCGGGACGTAGGGTGCGTCCTTGAGCTGCGGCCGGTCCGCCCCGTACACCTGCCACAGGCAGGACAGGTCCAGCAGGCCCGGCACCTGGATCACGTCGGCGGGATCGACGTCCAGCTCGCGCAGCAGCAGATCGAGCATGTGCTCGGTCATATCGTCGGAGACCTCCAGGCGCACCGGCGAACCGAAGCGCCGCCGCGCCAGCTCGCGCTCGAGCGCCTGCAGCAGATCCTCGTCGCGGTCCTCGTCCACCTCGAAGTCGGCGTTGCGCGTGATGCGGAACGAATGATGTTCCACCACATCCATTCCCGGGAACAGCTGATCGAGGTGCGCGGCGATCAGGTCCTCCATCGGCAGGAAGGCCGCGAGCCTGGCCGCCGCGCCCTCGGCGGTGCTGCGGCGCACCCGCACGAACCGATCGACGTTGTCGGGCACCTTCACCCGCGCGAAGTGCTCGCCGCCGGTGTCGGAATCGCGCACGGTGACAGCGAGATTGAGGCTCAGCCCGCTGATGTAGGGGAACGGGTGGGCCGGATCGACCGCCAGCGGGGTGAGCACCGGGAAGACCTGGTCCTGGAAGTACCCCGACAGCCGCCGCCGCTCGTCGGCATCCAGATCCGACCAGCCGATGATGGCGATGCCCTCGTCCAGCAGCGCCGGGCGCACCTGGTCGAGGAACACCCGGGCGTGCCGCGCCGCCAGGTCCTGGGTGCGCTTGGCGATCAGCTCGAGCTGTTCGGTGGGAGTCAGCCCGTCGGCCGAGCGCACGGACAACCCGGCCTCGGCGCGGCGCTTGAGCCCGGCGACCCGGACCATGTAGAACTCGTCGAGGTTCGAGGCGAAAATGGCGAGGAACTTGGCGCGTTCGAGCAACGGCTCCGAGGTGTCCTCGCCGAGCGCCATCACGCGGGCGTTGAAGTCCAGCCAGCTCAGCTCCCGGTTGAGGTAGCGATCGGCGGGCAACTGCGGCGTCGCGGTGGCGGTGGGCGGCGGTGTGGCCGCCGGCGGAGCTGCCGGCAGTCGGGGCTGTTGCTGCTGGACAGTTTCCGGTTCACTCACGGTCACGATCATTCCTTACCGGTCGAGCGGCGCCGCGTGCGACACCGCCGTTTCGACAACGTGTGACGCCGTTCTGGCGATCATCCAGCACACATGTGATTCGCCGCATACCTCCGCATGAGATCTCGGTGAACAGGTTCGGGCCATCCGATGGCCCGCAATACGGCGGCGGTCGCCGGCCCCACCCCGAGCTCCGCGGCCCGGTGCAGGTCCGCCGCGGTGTCGACGTCCAGCCGCAGGCCCGGCCAGTCACCGGTCAGATCCTTTGCGCCCGAGTCGATGTGGCGGCGGGCCGACTCCTCGCCGAACAACGGCGCCAGCGGGGCGCGGCCGTCGCGCACGAGCAGTGCCGCGGTGCCGCGGCCCGAGTGATCGGCGACGATCGCGCGGCCGGCGGGAGCGGTGGCCAGCATGTCGGACAGCTCGCCGGGGCACAGTGCGGGCAGATCCGCCTGTAGCGCAAGCAGATCGACCGCGCCGTGCCGATCGCGGAGCGCGGCCGCGCCGGCGGTGAGCGCGGCGTTGAGCCCGTGGTCCGCGGCGCCCGCCTCGCTGCAGGACGGGTCACCGTTCGTAGGTGCGTGGTCGGCATCGATGCTACCGACCGGATCGGGGTGGACGGCGGCGCCGAGCGCCCGGACCGTCGCGGCGACCTCCGGATCGGGCGTCACCACCGTCACCGAGCCCAGGCCGGCCGCCGCCGCGGCGGTCACGGTGTCCGACAGCATGGCGAGCACCAGCCGCGAGCGGTGGCCGGGCGGCAACCGGTCGGCGAGTCGGCTCTTGGCCCGATCGAGATTCTTGACCGCGATCACGGCGTGGACGCTATCCGGACGCATGTGCCAATCGTCCCACGCGCGGCGCAGTGGTGAAGGTCATGCCGGAAAGTCGAACCGTACGGTCGGACGGGTGCTACTGGCGGTCCCGCCGAGCGCGGTGCGCGGGCCCGGGCCGTGCGGCGGCAAACGCCCGGCAGGAATGGCGATTCGGCGGCCCCGGCGCCCGGTGGCCGGGCGTGTCGGTGACCATCGATCCGGCGCGGAGGTGGTGCCCGGATGGCATATTGACTGCATGACTAGGGCGGCAGTGATGGGCGCGGGGTCGTGGGGCACCGCGTTCGCGAAGGTGTTGAACGACGCGGGCACCGAGGTGACGGTGTGGGCCCGACGGCCCGAGGTGGCCAAGGCCCTGGCCACCGAGCATCGCAACCCGGTCTACCTGCCCGATGTCGAACTGCCGGGCATCGCGGCCACCGACGACTACCGGGCTGCGCTCGACGGCGCCGACACGGTGGCGCTGGCCGTGCCCTCGCAGTCGCTGCGCGCCAACCTGGAGATCTGGCGTGACGCCATCGCCGCCGACGCGACCCTGCTGAGCCTGGCCAAGGGCATCGAGACCGGCACGCTGCTGCGGATGAGCGAGGTGATCGCGACGGTGACCGGCGCCGCGACCAGCCGCATCGCCGTGCTGTCGGGCCCCAACCTGGCGCGCGAGATCGCCGCGCAGCAGCCGGCCGCGTCCGTGGTGGCGTGCACCGACGCCGCGCGCGCCGAGGCCGTGCAGCACGCCTGCGCCACCGGCTATTTCCGGCCCTACACCAACACCGATGTGGTCGGCTGCGAGATCGGCGGCGCCACCAAGAACGTCATCGCCCTGGCCTGCGGCATCGCCTCGGGAATGGGGTTGGGGGACAACTCGATCGCCAGCCTGATCACCCGCGGGCTCGCCGAGATCATCCGGCTGGGGGTGGCGCTGGGGGCCAATCCGGTGACGCTGGCCGGGCTGGCCGGGGTCGGCGATCTGGTGGCCACCTGTACCTCGGAGCTGTCGCGCAACCGGTCGTTCGGGCACGTGCTGGGTGCGGGCGGTTCGATGGCGGCCGCGCAGGAGGCCACGCACGGTCAGGTCGCCGAGGGCGTCAAGTCGTGCACCTCGATCCGGGCGCTGGCCGAACGGCACGGGGTCGAGATGCCGCTGACCGCCGCGGTGCATCAGGTGTGTCACGAGGGCCTGTCGGTGGCCGAGGCCGTCGGCCAATTGCTCGGGCGCCGGATGAAACCGGAATGATTGACGGGCGGCCGGTCCGGGTACGGTTCGCTTTATGAGCGATGCGAAGGCGACGGGCGCGCAGTCCTTACCGGTGACATTCGCCGCCGCCGCCGAATCCGGCCGTACCGACGGTGGCCGGATCAGGGTCGCGGTCGTGTTCGGCGGGCGCAGCAACGAGCACGCCGTGTCGTGTGTGTCGGCCGGATTCGTGCTGCGCAATCTGAACCCCGCGCGGTTCGAGGCGGTGCCGGTGGGCATCACCCGCGAGGGCACCTGGGTGCTGGGTGGTTCGGACGCGCGCGAGCTGGCCATCGCCGATCGGACGCTGCCCGCGGTGGATTCGGCCGGCACCGAGCTGGTGCTGGCGGCCGATCCGACCCGGGCGGGCAATCTGCTGGCGCTCGGTGACGATTCCGGTCCGGGTGCGGTCGATGTCGTGTTCCCGGTGCTGCACGGCCCGTTCGGTGAGGACGGCACCGTGCAGGGTCTGCTGGAGCTGGCGGGCCTGCCCTACGTCGGGCCCGGCGTATTGGCCAGCGCCACCGGTATGGACAAGGAGTTCATGAAGAAACTCCTGGCGGCCGAGGGGCTTCCGGTCGGCGAGCACGTGGTGCTGCGGCCGGGCGTCGCGAGCGTGGCCGAGGCGGATCGGGAGCGCCTGGGGCTGCCGGTCTTCGTGAAGCCCGCGCGGGGCGGCTCGTCCATCGGCATCACCAGGGTGTCCGACTGGGCCGAACTCGGCGACGCCATCGGCGCGGCGCGGCGCCACGATCCGAAGGTGATCGTGGAGGCGGCGGTGGTGGGCCGCGAGGTCGAGTGCGGCGTCCTGGAATTCCCGGACGGCCGCGTGGAAGCCAGTGTGGTGGCGGAGATCCGGATGCCCGGCGACGGAGACGCGAACGGCTTCTACGACTTCGACACCAAATACCTCGACGACGTGTGCGAATTCGATATCCCGGCCAAGCTGAACGACGATGTGGCCCAACAGGTCCGAGAGCTGGCCGTGCGGGCGTTCCGGGCGCTGGACTGCCAGGGCCTGGCCCGCGTCGACTTCTTCGTCACCGACGCCGGCCCGGTGGTCAACGAGATCAACACCATCCCCGGCATGACGGCGATCTCGATGTTCCCCCGCATGTGGGAGGCCACCGGGGTCGACAACCAGGCCCTGGTCGCGAATCTGGTCGAGACGGCGCTCGCGCGGGGGACCGGGCTGCGCTGAGCGGGCGCCGGCGGCGCGTGCCGACCGAGTCCGAAAACGTTGCCGGGGACGTTCGGCTCGGTGCGGTGTCGGGATGCGCTGCGTAATCTGGATGCGTGATCGTCGCGATGACCATTCCCGGCTTGGCGCTGCTCATTATCGGGGTCGCCTTCGCGGAGGTGGCCTACCGAAGGATGACCGGCCGCGCGGCGTTGCCGTGGATGCGCGACCAGGATGGGAACGGTGCCGCGGCCATCGGCTTCGAGCAGTTCGCCGCGCTGTTCAACTCGGCCGAGCGGCACAAGTTCGAGGAACGCCAATCGGTGCTCATGCATCGCGAGAGTCCGGGCGACGGCGCGCCGGGCCGGGTGGATATCGACCTGAGTTCGGGGACGGCCCGACTCCACTGAGCCCGATCATGGGCCGATCATGCACTGATCGCCGGGTATTCGTCGTCCGGCGATCGATGTCAGGCGGCCGGTGCTCGCCGGTATTCGTCATTTCGGCGGGTAGGCGGTCGGAATCCCCTGGGCCGGAGGCAGGCCGCGGTGTTGCGGGAGGCGTGCGGGTCCGGTACAGAGTCGCTGGATGCCGGGCCGTGGGAAGGGGCGCGCCTGACTCCGGGCGAGGTGCGCCCGGTCCGGGCGGTTGGCGATACACCGGTGCTTCGGCAGGTACGGAGGCCCAGGTTTCCGGGTGATTCGGGACGTGCGTGGGTTCCGGTATCGAGTCGCCGGACGGGGCGCCCATCCGCGAGGTGACTGGAGCGGTGTCAGTTGGGTAGGGGGCCTGGGTCGAGCGGCTGGGCGGGGACGGTCTTGGTGATCGCGTCCGAAATGGCTTGCAAGGGGGTCGGTCCGGCGTCGTCGGCGACGGTGACCGCGATGTAGGTGCCGCGGTCGACGGCGAACCAGGTGCCGGAGGTGGCGCCCGAGGTCTGGTCGCGCACCTCGAACCAGTTGACGCCGTTGATCACCTGTAGCGCCGACGCGCCGTTGAACTCCAGCGGACGGTCCATGCCGCAGCGCAGCACGATCGGCTCGCCGCCGTCGGGCAGCTGCCAGGCGACGGTGGCCGGCGGGGCTGGTTGCGCCAGCTCGGCGCGGCTGTAGTCGCCGAGGTCGCCGGGCAGGGCGGGCATCAGCGCCGCACACACCGGCCCGGCGGCAGCGGGAGTCGGCACGGAACCCAGCGCCAGCGGTTCGCGGGCCGGGTTCTGCCGCGACAGCACCGCGAGCACCAGAACCGCGACGATCAGGGCGACCGGCAGCGCGACGGCGGTGGCGATGAGGGCGGGGGAGAACCGGGGCGTCTCGGAGTCGTCGTCGGTACCCGTTGCGCCGGTGTCGGTGGACGAGGATTCGGAGTCGTCCGGGGCGGTTGTCTCGTCGGCGTTGTCTCCGGGATCAGCGCTGTCTCCGGGATCAGCGCTGTCTCCGGGATCAGCGCTGTCTCCGGGATCAGCGCTGTCTCCGGAATCGGCGTTGTCTCCGGGATCGGCGTTGTCTCCGGGATCGGTGCCGGTCTTGCCGGTATCCGATTCGGCCGGTCGAGCGCTGGTGCCTTCGGCGGCGCCGGCCTTCGACCCGCCGGCGGGCCGGGGTTCGGTGGCGGCCGAGCCGGTGCCGCTCGGCTCGGCGGTGCTTTCGGCGGCGTCGGCAGCTGTCTCGCCGGTGCTCGGGGAATCGGCACACCCCGGCTCGGCGTTCTCGGCAGCGGCGTCTTCGTTGCCCGGGGAGTCGGCGGTGCGGGGGCTCGCGGTGGGGTCGCCTCCCGGTGTCGCGGCCGCTGATCGGTCCTGTTCGGACGGGGTTGCGCCGTCGGGCCGGTCCGTCTCGCTGCTCATCCGGGGGTTCTTCTCCGCTCGTCCTCGATCGGGGGCCGCCGGTCGGCGGCCCGTCGTAGCCGCTGGTATGGATATGCGGATCCGAGCGTAGCGAATGGCGGCAGCGGGCAGTCGTGTACGGGCACCATCCGGCGACGCCAGTACTGTCGATCACGCCCGGCGCCGGCCGGCCCATCGGAAGGAGAGCGCCATCACCGACAGCATCCCGCGCACGGTGCGCGAACTGGGCGAGTTCGCCCTCATCGCGCGCATGAACGCCGGCCGCGGTCAGGGCGCCGGCGTGCTGCTCGGCCCCGGCGACGACGCGGCGATCGTGGCCGCGCCGGCCGGGCGCTACGTCGTGAGCACCGACATGCTGGTGCAGGACCGCCACTTCCGGCTCGACTGGTCGGCGCCCGGCGATATCGGGCGGAAGGCCATCGCGCAGAACGCCGCCGACGTGGTCGCGATGGGCGCGGCGCCGAGCGCGTTCGTGGTGTCGCTGGGCTGCCCCGCCGACACTCCGGTCGAATTCGTGGACGGGTTCGTCGACGGTATGTGGTCCGAGGCGCGCCGCGCGGGAGGCTCGATCGCCGGCGGCGATGTGGTGCGCAGCCCGCTGCTGGTGATCTCGGTGACCGCGTTCGGTGACCCCCCGGACCGTCCGGTGTTGCGTTCCGGGGCACGCCCCGGCGACATCGTGGCGGTGGCCGGGCGGCTGGGCTGGTCGGCGGCTGGACTGGCGCTGCTCGGCTCGGGTGCGAACCTCGAGAGCTTCCCCGAAGTCGTTGCCGCGCATCGGGTTCCGCGGCCGTCCTACGGCACGGTGCTGGGCATGCCCGCCGGGGCCGCGATCACGGCGCTGATCGATGTCTCCGACGGCCTGCTCGCCGATCTCGGGCATATCGCCGAATCCTCCGGCGTCGCCGCCGACATCGACTCGGCGGCGCTCGCCGACCCGGCACTGGAGCCGGTGGCCGAATTGCTCGGTGCCGACGTGCTCGACTGGGCACTCACCGGCGGCGAGGACCACGCCTTCGCCGCCACTTTCGCTGCCGGGCAACATCTTCCCGAGGGCTGGCGGCCGGTCGGACGGGTCGCGGCGGGTGGGGGAGTGACCGTCGACGGAGCACCGTGGACGGGACCGTCCGGCTGGGAATCGTTCACGGAGGGCGGGTGAGCTTTCATGGCCGAACGCATCACGCTAGGTTGTTTCGGCATGGGCGCAAAACCACTGCCGGAGATCATCGATACGGGCTGGGCCGAGGCGCTGGAACCGGTTGCCGACCGGATAGCGGCGATGGGCGAATTCCTGCGTGCCGAGAACGCGGCCGGGCGCGGCTACTTCCCGAAGGGCGAGAACGTGCTACGCGCGTTCCAGCGTCCCTTCGACAAGGTCCGGGTGCTGATCGTCGGCCAGGACCCGTACCCCACGCCGGGCCACGCCATGGGCCTGAGTTTCTCGGTGGCGCCGGACGTTTCGCCGGTTCCGCGCAGCCTCGCCAACATCTTCTCGGAGTACTCCAAGGATCTCGGCCATCCGACGCCGACGTGCGGTGACCTGTCGCCGTGGTCGGATCAGGGCGTGCTGATGCTGAACAGGGTGCTCACCGTGCAGCCGGGCCAGCCCGCCTCGCATCGCGGCAAGGGCTGGGAGCCGGTGACGGAGCAGGCGATTCGCGCGCTCGTCGCCCGCAAGCAGCCACTGGTGGCGATCCTGTGGGGCCGCGATGCCTCGACGCTGAAGCCGATGCTGGAGGGCGTGCCCTGCATCGAATCCGCGCATCCCTCACCGCTGTCCGCTTCGCGTGGATTCTTCGGATCGAGGCCATTCTCACGAACGAACGAATTGCTGGGTACATTAGGTGCCGCTCCGGTCGATTGGCGGCTGCCCTGACCGGAGCGATGACGCTCGAACGAGTCAGGAGAAAGTGCATGCAGATGAAATCCGTGCGTGGTGCTGTCGTCACCGTCGCCGCCGGTGCGGCCGTATTCGGGGCACCCGTTGCCGCGCAGGCCGCGCCGCTTCGGCTGGAGCCCGCACCCGCGGTACCGCAGGAGGCACCCGCCGGACAGGCCGCGCCGGTGCTGGCGCTGTGGGATCCGCAGACCGGTTCGGCCTCGCTGTCGTCGAACGTGAACGCCCGGGGCCTGTGCCTGCTGCAGAGTGTCAGCGCGCAGAACGAGCTGGACTGCCTCAACGGCGGCGAGTGAGTGCGACGGGCGCGCGGCGCCGGATCATGCGGACCTGCATGGCGGGCGTGAAGTCCTCGACGCGGCGCGTGCCGTCGAGTTCGAAACCGTATTTGCGATAGAAGGCTTGGGCGCGCGGATTATCCTCGAACACCCACAACGAGGTGTCGGTGTCGGGGCGGAGGACCGCGCGCATCAGGTCGTGGGCGAGACCGGAGCCGTACCAGGTGGCCCGGACGTACATGGCGCTCAGTTCCCAAGCGGTGACCGGTGTTTCGTCGCCAGGTGGCCCGGCGCCGGCGAATCCGACGACGGTGTCGGCCACCAGCGCGACCACCGTGGAACCGGGATGTCGCACCCGGATGCGTTCCCAACCGTCGGCCCGGCGATCGACGTCGAAGGCCGCGAGCACATGCTGCGGCACCAGGTCCCGGTACGCCTCCCGCCAGCAGGCGATATGGCATTCGGCGAGGCTGCGGGTGTGCTCCGCCGCCAGGGGTGCGATCCGCCAGGCGTGTTCCGCCATCTGTCCCCTCCCGAAATCACTTCCCGAAATCACTCCGGTCTTCGGCCGGCAACGACGACGGCGCCCCGGACACCCTGTCGGGTGCGCCGGGGCGCCGTTCTCGCGTGGGGGTCGGCCCGCCGAGCACTCAGCCGCGAACGACCTTGCCCGCCTTCAGGCAGGAGGTGCAGACGTTCATCCGACGGGTGTTACCCGGCGCGACCTGCGCGCGGACGGTCTGGATGTTCGGGTTCCAGCGACGGTTGGTGCGCCGGTGCGAGTGCGAAACCGACTTACCGAAGCCGGGGCCTTTGGCGCAGACGTCGCAGACGGCAGCCATAGTCGCGAACTCCTTCGTGTCATGTCGGGACCGCCGCCCACACGGGACGGCCAGTCCTAAAACCTTGGTCAATGCCTGTCGGCGGATACCGCCGACGAACGCGGCCGACCGACGGCCACGTGAGGCAACCCTGCAAGGGTAGCGGGGGGCCGTTATCGATGTCCAATCGGGTCGGGGCCGACGGGTGTCCGATCGGGTCGGGTGCGGCCGGCGTCCGATCGGTCGGGTCGGCGTTCGATCGGTCCGGTCGGATCTGCCGTCGCGGCTCGGACCGCCGTGCTCGATTGGTCGGGTGACGTGATTTCGGGTACATCGAGGTCGGTGGTGCGATGAGGTTACTGCGCTGCGGATGTGTCGGTCGGGCCTACTAGGCTGGCGGGCGGTTCGGTGGGATCGGTTGTGGTGGGAAAGGACGGTGACGTGCCCGGGATCCGGGAGGAGCTGAACGGTGCCGCGCTCGCGCGGTGGGGTCGGCTCTGCCTGGACGGACTGGTACGGCACCACGACGAGATCAACGCGCTGAACGTCTTCCCGGTGGCCGACGCCGATACCGGCACCAACATGCTCGCGACCATGCGCGCCGCCGTCGGGGCCGCCGAGGCGGTCGAGCAGGCGGAGGGGGACGGGTCCTCGTCGCTGATGGTGGCGGGTGCGATGGCGCGTGCGGCAACCGCTGGGGCGCGCGGGAATTCGGGCATCATCCTGTCCCAGGTGCTGCGCGGGGTCGCCGAGGCCGCGGCGGCGGGGCCGCTGACGGCCGAGACGCTGCGCGGGGCCCTGCGCCGCGCCGCCGTTCTGGTCCGCGATGCCTTGAGCGAGCCGGTCGAGGGGACGATGCTGACGGTGCTGGAGGCCGCGGCCGACCGAGCGGAGGACTGCGCCGAGGACACGCTCGAGGCCGTGGCGCTGGCGGCGGCCGACGGCGCGGCGAAGGCGCTGGGCGATACGCCGTCGCAACTGAACATCTTGCGCGCCGCCGGAGTGGTGGACGCGGGAGCACGCGGCCTGCTGGTACTGCTGGACGCGCTGGTGACAGAGGTGACAGGGCAGCTCCCGACGCGCCAGGAGTACACGGCCTCCGGGCCGATACCCGCACGGGACATGTCGGGGTCGGTGACTGTGGGAGAGGCCGAGTCCGGGTCGGTTCCTGCGGGTGCCGGTGCACGTCGGACCGCCGCGCGCACCGGCTCCTCGGAGGTGATCGAAGACGATCGGGCAGGGGAGTCGTCCGGCGAGGCGATCGCTGTCGTCGCGTCGTCTGCGGATGTGGCGCAGACCCTCGAGGGCTGTGCACCGGACGAGGGTGCGAACGGTCCTGCGCCGGGCGCGCACCCGCAGTACGAGGTGATGTACCTGCTCTCCGGCAGCGACGAACACCGTATCGCCGCTCTGCGCGAATCTCTTGCGCGGCTGGGTGATTCGGTGGTCGTGGTCGGCGACGGCGCCGGTACCTGGTCGGCGCACGTGCACTGCGCCGACGCGGGCGCGGCGGTCGAGGCGGGGCTGGCCGCGGGCACGCCGAGTCGTATCCGCATCGAGGGGCTGGTCACGAATCAGCTCGGGACGTCCGGCCCGGCCGACCGCGGGATTCTCGCCGTAGCGGTGGGTCCGGGCACGGCCCGGTTGTTCGAGGACGGCGGTGCACTGGTCCTGCGCGGCGCGGTGACCACCGAGACGCTGCTGTCCGCCATCCGGAACATGCCGCACCGCGAGGTCGTGGTGCTGCCGAACGGCGCCCTGCCCGCGCACGAACTGGTCGCGGTCAGCGTCGCAGCGCGGGGCGGTCAGCGGGAGGTACTGATGCTGCCGAGCGGGTCGATGGTGCAGGGCCTGGCGGCGCTCGCCCTGCACGACGCCGGCCGCACCGCCGCCGACGACGTGTTCGCCATGTCGGAGGCGGCCGCCGCCACCCGGTGGGGCGCGCTGCGGGTGGCGGCGGAGCGGGCGCTGACCATCGTCGGCACCTGCGAGCAGGGCGATGCCCTCGGCCTGGTCGGCAACGACGTCGTCGTGATCGACCCCGACCTCGGCACGGCCGCCCGCACGCTGCTGCGGCGGATGCTGGGCCTGGGCGGCGAACTGGTCACGCTGTTGCTGGGCGCCGACGTTCCGGCCGGGCTGGGTGCGGCGCTCACCGAGTACATCGCCGCGACCTTTCCCGGCGTCGAGGTGGTCACCTACGACGGCGGACAGTCCGCCGACCTGGTGCAGATCGGGGTGGAATAGATGACGACACTGGGCGACCGGCTCGACCACGTGCTGGGTGTGAAGGCGGCCGAATCGCTGGCCGACGCCTTCGACATGCACACCGTCGAGGATCTGCTGCGGCACTACCCGGCGCGCTACGCCACGCAGGGGCAGCCCCTGACGGAGGAGCAGCCGGAGGAGGGCGCGCACATCACCGTGGTCGGCCGAGTGGTCAAGGCCGAGTTGCGGCCGATGCGCCAGCGCCGCGGCGAACTGCTGAAGGTCGAGCTGGACGCCGGCTCATCCCGCCCGGTCGAGATCACCTTCTTCAACGGCAGGAAGGTGAGTTACCTTGTCAAACAGGGTGTTCGGGCGATGATGTCGGGCACCGTGCACTACTGGCGGCCGGACCGGTGGAACCTGTCGCACCCGTCCTATCTGATCATGCCCGAGGCGGGCGAGTCGGTGGAGAACCTCACCTCGGTCCGCGGTTCCGGCAGTCTGCGCGGGCTGGCGGAGAGCGCGAAGGGCGCCGGGGGAGTGGATGTCTCGTTCTTCGAGCGCGAGTACATCCCGGTGTATCCGGCGACGGCGAAGGTGCAGAGCTGGGATCTGCTGGCATGCGTGCGGCAGGTCCTCGACCAGCTGGATCCGATCGATGATCCACTGCCGCGGGACATTCGCGACGATCGCGGACTGATGGCCATATCCGACGCGCTGCGGCTGATCCACCTGCCCGAGCACAAGTCCGATATCGAACAGGCCAGGGAGCGTTTGCGTTTCGACGAGGCGCTGGCCCTGCAACTGGTGCTCGCCGAACGCCGCCACGACGCCGAGGACCGATCGGCACGCCCGTGCCCGCCCCGCACCGACGGTATCGCGGCGGCCTTCGGACAGCGCCTGCCGTTCGAACTGACGGCGGGGCAGCGGAAGGTGATCGCCGAGATCTCCGGCGACCTGTCCCGCGACCATCCGATGCACCGGCTGCTGCAGGGCGAGGTCGGCTCCGGCAAGACGGTCGTGGCCCTGCACGCGATGCTGCAGGTGGTCGACGCCGGTCAGCAGTGCGCGCTGCTGGCGCCGACGGAAGTGCTTGCCGCCCAGCACTATCGGTCGCTGCGCGGAATGCTCGGCGATCTCGGCGCCGCGGGCGAGCTGGGTGCGGCCGACAACGCCACCAAGGTGGTCCTGGTGACGGGCTCGATGTCGGCGGGCGCGAAGAAGGCGGCCCTGCTGGACGCGGTCACCGGCGAGGCGGGAATCGTCATCGGCACGCACGCGCTGATCCAGGACGCGGTCGAGTTCTACGACCTGGGCATGGTGATCGTCGACGAGCAGCACCGCTTCGGCGTCGAGCAGCGGGACGCGTTGCGCGCCAAGGCGAAGGACGGTGTCAGCCCGCACCTGCTGGTGATGACGGCCACGCCGATCCCGCGCACGATCGCGATGACGACTCTCGGTGATCTGGAGACCTCCACGCTGACCGAACTGCCGCGCGGCCGTTCGCCCATCACCACGCGGGTCGTTCCGGCCAAGATGCATCCGGCCTGGGTGGATCGGGCGTGGGAGCGCATTCGCGAGGAGGTCGAGGCAGGCCGGCAGGCGTACGTCGTATGCTCGCGCATCGGCGACGAGCCCGACGCGGCCGCGGGTGGAAAGGGTAAGGGCCGCAAGGCGAAAGCGGACGAGGAGAAGGAGGAGCCGACCACGCATGCGGCGGTCGACGTCTTCGAGACGCTGAGCTCCGGCCCGCTGTCCGATCTGCGCGTGGGGCTCTTGCACGGGCGCCTGCCCAGCGACGAGAAGGACGGGGTGATGCGCGCGTTCAACGACGATGAGATCGACGTGCTGGTGTGCACCACGGTCGTCGAGGTCGGCGTGGACGTGCCCAATGCGACCGTGATGGTGATCGTGGACGCCGACCGGTTCGGGGTCAGCCAGCTGCATCAGCTCCGCGGGCGCATCGGCCGCGGCAAGCATCCGGGCCTGTGCCTGCTCATCACCGAGACCTCGCCGATGGGCGGCGCCATGGCTCGGCTCGAGGCGGTCGCGGGCACCCTCGACGGCTTCGAGCTGTCGGTACTGGATCTGCGCCAGCGCCGCGAGGGCGACGTGCTCGGCTCCGCCCAGTCCGGCACCGCCCGCAGCCTCCGCCTGCTGTCACTGCTGGACGATCTCGAAGTCATCACCGCCGCACAACAATTGGCCCGAGAGGTGGTCGACTCCGACCCGGGCCTGCGCGACCACCCCGGCCTGGCCACCATGATGCACGCCGCCGTCGACGCCGAGCGCCTGGAATACCTGGCCAAGTCGTAGCCGGCTCCGTCGTATCCGTCCACCTGCAATCCGTCGGCCCAGCACGCCCGGCTTGCCTGCCGTCACCGGCACGTCCCCGCCCAGCTACCGTCCTCCCGGCATGCTCTCGGCCGGGATCCGTGCCGCCTCGGGCCGTGGGATTCCGGCCGAAGCGCGCAGGTATGACGGAGTCGGGGTGCGCCGGATCGACGGGTGCCGGGGCGGCGGGCTCGGCGTTGCGCCTGGACGATGTGCGCTGGGTGGTGTCCCGGCGACCGGGTTGAGGTTTGCCGGGTGACGGGTTTGGTGTGTCGGACCGGTAGAGGTTGGGTTCGGCGCCCGAGTGAGACTGGCTGGGCCGGAGTGGGAGACCCGGTGCTGCGGGGGTGGTCGTATATCGGTTCCGGCAGCGGATGGAAGTCGGGTGCGATGTGGTTGTCAGCGTGTGGAGGGGTGTGGCGGGTCGTCCGGTGAGGGTGCCGGTGCTCGCAGCTCGGCTCGGACCTCGATCTCGAGGACGGTGCGGCCGGCTCCCGGATCCCAGATGTCCTGGAACGGTCCGATGACCGACACACCGAGCCCGCGGCGGCGAGCGCGGGTCGTCACCCAGGCGAAGCCGCCGGTGATCAGGACGATCGGGCCGACCGACAGTAAGAACAACAGAAACCCGTCCATGCGCGACATGCTACGGCCGGCCGACGGCGACCTCCCGTGAGCGATGCGGCCCGGCTGCGACGAACGAAACCTCTCACCGCAGGCGCGGGGCGGGGGAATCGATACCGGGTGGAAGCATGTCGACGGTGGGTGCGATGCTGCCCCGCAGGGGGATGGCTCGGCGGCGGCGATGAGAAGGGAGAACCGGTGGTAGCGATCGACCTCGAATGGGGCCGGAAACCCGCGGTGACGCAGCTGTTCTCGCGGCTGTCGGCGCGGACGGGGATCGGTGGCGTTCCGCCGACGATGCTGGTGCTGACGGGGATCGTCAGCGTCCAGGTCGGCGCGGCGGTGGCCAACAAGCTGTTCGCCGCCACGGGCCCCGCGGGTGCGGTGAGCCTGCGGCTGTTCTTCGCGGGCGCCGTGCTGCTGGTGTTCTGGCGCTCGTCGCTGCGCATCGAGCGCCGCGCCCTGCCGGTGGTGATTGCCTACGGCACGGTGCTGGCGGCGATGAACTTCTTCTTCTACGAGGCGATCGCCCGCATCCCGCTCGGCATGGCGGTGACCATCGAGTTCCTCGGCCCGCTGGCGGTCGCCCTGGCCGGATCGCGTCGCTGGACCGACCCGGTGTGGGCGATGCTGGCCGGGGGCGGCGTGCTGTTGCTCACCCAGGCCGACGGGCCGGTGGCGTGGAGCGGTGTCGCCTTCGCTCTCGCCGCCGCGGCCTGCTGGGCCTGCTACATCCTGGCCGGTGCCAAACTCGGCGAAAAGACCAGCGGCGGTGGCGGTTTGGCGCTGGCAATGGCCTTCGGCGGCATCCTGATGGCACCGGTCGGCATCGCCGGCGCGGGCACCGCCCTGCTCGAACCGTCCGTGCTGCTCGCGGGTTTCGCCGTCGCGCTCCTGTCCTCGGTGCTGCCGTACTCGGTCGAGCTCGAGGCCCTGCGCCGCATCCCGCCCCGCGTCTTCGGCGTGCTCATGAGCCTCGAACCCGCCGTCGCCGCCCTCGCCGGCCTGGCCGTCCTCGGCCAGCTCCTCGGCCTCCCGCAGTGGTGCGGCATCGCCTGCGTCGTGGCCGCCTCGGTGGGCGCCACCCGCACCGGAAAACGCTGACAGCAGGGGCGCCCCCCTCAGCGCGGCGAGACCGGTAGTTCCGCGCCTACCGTGGGTGGGCGGGATGCGCGGGGGTACGGCAGATCGACCGACGTGTTCTCGGTGACCGCCAGCGGGCGGCCGATCTGCGGAAAGGCGCGCTGCGGGCAGGACGATCGCTCGCACACCTTGCATCCGGCGCCGATCGGGATGGCCGCCGAGGGGTCGTCGAGTTGCAGGCCCTTGGAATACACCAGGCGGTCGGCGTATTCGATGTCGCAGCCCAGGCCGATGGCGAATTCCTTTGCCGCCGTGCCGTATCCGCGCGGCGCCGAGTGGGCGGTGCGGGCCACCCAGAGATAGCGCCGCCCGTCGGGCATCGACGCCACCTGGGTGAGGATGCGGCCGGGGTGGGCGAACGCCTCGTGCACGACCCAGAGCGGGCAGCTGCCGCCGACGCGGGAGAAGTGGAACGCCGTGGCGGACTGGCGCTTGGAGATATTGCCGGCGCGGTCGGTGCGCACGAAGAAGAACGGCACCCCGCGCTGCCCCTGCCGCTGCAGGGTGCTCAGGCGGTGGCAGACGGTTTCGAAACCCACCTCGAAGCGCAGGCCGAGCAGGTCGATGTCGTAGTGCAGCTCCTCGGCCGACCGCAGGAACTTCCCGTACGGCAGCACCAGCGCGCCGGCGAAGTAGTTGGCCAGCCCGACCCGGGCCAGCGCCCGCGATTCCCCGGTCAGCGAGGGGGTGTCGCTGACCACCTCGTCGATCAGCGGGCCGTACAGCAGGAAGGCCAGGGTGGTCGCGATCTGGAAGGCGCGCTGTCCAGGCCGCAACCGCCGGGCCAGCGTGAGCGTGCGGGTCTCGGGGTCGAAATGGCGTTTCGGAATGGCCGGGTCGGCGCCGTCGCCGCGCACCAGCACGGTGACGCCCGCCTTCTCCTCGGCGACGCGGGCCAGTTGCCGATCCAGCGACCCGATGGACAGGCCGCATTCGTCGAACAGCCGCTCGGCGGCCAGGTCCAGCTGGGCGATGTGATTGTGATGGTCGTAGAAGAAGTCGCGGACGTCCTCGTACGGCATCGGCACGCCGGGCGCGCCGGTCGGGGTCGCGACCTTGGCGGATAGCAGGTCCAGCTGGTCGGTTGCGGCGCGCAACCGGCGGTGCATGGCGACGATGGTCTTGGCGACCTCGGGCAGGCGGGTGGCGAGATCCTCGACCTCGGCGGCGGGCGGGGCGGTGCCGCCGGCGGCCTCCACCAGCACCTCGTGCAGGTCGGAGACCAGCCGGGCGTCCGAGTCTGCGGCGAAGAACTGCACGTCCAGATCGAACGTCGAGTTCAGTTTCAGGAGTACCGGAATGGTGAGCGGACGTTGATCGCGCTCGAGCTGATTGAGGTAGCTGGGGGACAGCTCCAGCGACTTGGCCAGTGCGGCCTGGGTCATCCGCCGTTCCTCGCGCAACCGCCGTAGTCGGGCACCCGCATACATCTTGCGCACGCCGCCGATGCTACCCACTGGCTTCGCAAACCTTGCAATTATGGCGGTACTCGCCGACAAAAATCTGCCATTGCGAGGCGTTTTGTCCCGAGTCATCGCTGCGTAGCGTGCGAAGTATGAAGCCTCATATCGTACGTGCCCGCGCGGCGGCCGATGATTTCCCCCGCCCCGACCATCTGGCGACCCGGATCGCGCAGGTGGCCGCCGACCCGGTTGCCGTGCCGGACGAGGTTGCCGAGATGATCGTCAACCGGATCATCGACAATGCCGGGGTGGCGGCGGCCGCGCTGCGCAGGCGCCCGCCGACGACCGCCCGGCGGCAGGCGCAGGCGCATCCGTACACACCCGGCGCCACGGTCTTCGGATTACCTGCCGCGCAGCGGTTCTCGCCCGAGTGGGCGGCCTGGGCCAACGCGGTCGCGGTGCGGGAGCTGGATTTTCACGACACCTTCCTGGCCGCGGAGTACTCCCATCCGGGCGACAACATTCCGCCGATCCTGGCGGTCGCGCAGCACACCGGGCGCGGCGGCGCCGAGCTGATCCGCGCCCTGGCAACCGGTTACGAGATCCAGATCGACCTGGCGCGCGGAATCTGCCTGCACGAGCACAAGATCGACCATGTCGCCCACCTGGGTCCGTCGGTGGCGGCCGGGATCGGCACCCTGCTCGGTCTCGACGGCGAGACGATCTATCAGGCCATCGGCCAGGCCCTGCACACCACCACCGCGACCCGGCAGTCGCGCAAGGGGGAGATCTCGAGCTGGAAGGCGTACGCCCCCGCCTTCGCCGGGAAGGCGGCGGTGGAGGCGGTGGACCGCGCGATGCGCGGGGAGACCGCGCCCGCCCCGATCTGGGAGGGCGAGGACGGGGTGATCGCGCGGCTGCTGAACGGACCGGACGCGGAATACGCCGTGCCGCTGCCGGTTCCGGGCGAGCCGAAGCGGGCGATCCTGGACAGCTACACCAAGGAGCACTCCGCCGAGTACCAGAGCCAGGCGCCGATCGACCTGGCGCGGCGGATGCGGGAACGGCTCGGCGATCTCGGCCGGATCGCCTCGATCGTGCTGCACACCAGCCACCACACGCACGTGGTGATCGGCAGCGGGTCCGGCGATCCGCAGAAGTACGACCCGAACGCCGGACGGGAGACCCTCGACCATTCGGTGCCCTACATCTTCGCGGTCGCGTTGCAGGACGGAACCTGGCATCACGAGCGCTCCTACGCGCCGGAGCGGGCCCGGCGGCCCGACACCGTGGCGCTGTGGCACAAGATCCGCACCGTCGAGGACCCCGAGTGGACCCGCCGCTACCACTCGGCCGACCCGAACGACAAGGCCTTCGGCGCACGGGCGGTGGTGACGCTGGACAGCGGCGAGACGATCGTCGACGAACTGGCGGTGGCCGACGCGCATCCGCTGGGACGGCGGCCGTTCGGCCGCGAGCAGTACGTCGCCAAGTTCCGCACCCTCGCCGAGGGCGTACTCGAACCCGCCGAGCAGGACCGCTTTCTCGATGCGGCGCAACGCACCCCGCTGCTGCGCCCGGACGAACTCGATCAACTGACCTGCACCGTCGCCCCGGAGATCCTGGCGACGGAACCTTCGACCGGAAAGGGAATCTTCTGATGTCAGTGCGGATCCCGGACCACGGCCTGCGCCGCGACCACCCGCGTGCCGTCGAACGTCACCGACGGCGACCCGTGCAGCCGGTACCCCTCCTCGAGCAGTGTGCTGATCCGCTCGCAGAACGTGACGTCGTCGGGGCCGGTGATCAGGCGGTAGCGCAGGGGCTCGGTCATGTCGCGATCGTAGTGCTGCCACGGCGGTTGCCACCGGTTCCCGTCACCTCGGCATCCTTCCCCGTCATGCCGGCATGCTCCCGGCCGGGATCCATCACCGGCACTTGTCGATTCCGGCCACAAGCACGCCGGAACGACGGAGGCGCCGTTGCGGGGTCGGCAGCTCCGGTCTCGCCCGGCTGTCGGCGGCACGCCCGCACCGCGGCCTGCCGACGGGCCCGGTGGTCGGCATGACGGGGCCGATGGCGGCGTCGACCACGCCGGCGCAGAAGCGTACGGCGTTGCGGGCCGGGCTGGGCAGCGGGCGGATTCAGCGGCTCCCCGGGGCGTTCAATCCCTTGGTGGCCAAGCTGATGCAGGAGATCGGATTCGAGGGCACGTACGTGTCGGGCGCGGTGGTCTCGGCCGAGTTGGCGCTGCCCGATATCGGGCTCACCACGCTGAGCGAGGTCACCGAACGGGGACGGGAGATCGCTCGGGTCACCGATCTGCCGACGCTGATCGATGCCGACACCGGGTTCGGGGAACCGATGAACGCGGCCCGCACGATCACGCTCCTGGAGGACGCGGGCCTGGCCGGGTGCCATATCGAGGATCAGGTGAATCCCAAGCGGTGCGGCCACCTCGACGGGAAGGCCGTCGTACCGGCCGCGGACATGGCCCGCCGGATCAGGGCGGCGGTATCGGCACGGCGGGATCCCGGATTCGTGGTCTGCGCTCGCACCGATGCCCGTGCCGTCGAGGGGTTGTCCGCCGCGATCGACCGAGCGAAGGCGTACGTGGACGCGGGCGCCGACCTGATCTTCACCGAGGCGCTGGCGGACGAGTCCGAGTTCGCGAGGTTCCGTGCCGCCGTGGACATTCCGCTGCTGGCGAATATGACCGAGTTCGGCAAGTCGGAGCTGCTGTCCGCGCGGACGCTGGAGGACCTCGGCTACAACGCCGTCATCTACCCGGTGACCACACTGCGCCTCGCGATGTTCGCCGTGGAGGCCGGGCTGCGCGAGATCGCCGACAGCGGAACGCAAACCGGTCTGCTCGACCGCATGCAGCACCGCGCCCGGCTGTACGACCTGCTCGACTATCGCGGCTACAACGAATTCGATTCCGGCATATTCGATTTCACGGTGAGTGAGTGACCCCATGACCGAGATCAAGAAGGGCCTGGCGGGGGTGGTGGTGGACACCACCGCCATCTCGAAGGTCGTCCCCGAGACCAACTCCCTGACCTACCGGGGCTACCCGGTGCAGGATCTGGCCCGGCACTGCCGCTTCGAGGAGATCGCCCATCTGCTCTGGTACGGCGAACTGCCCGACCCCGACCAGCTGCGGGCGCTGTGCCTGCGCGAACGCGCCCTGCGGCACATCGACCGCTCGCTGCTCGCGCTGATCGGCCGGCTGCCCGAGACCTGCCATCCGATGGACGTCGTGCGCACCGTTGTCAGCTACCTCGGTGCCGAGGACCCGCTGGAGGATCGGGGCAAGAGCCCGGATGCCCTGCTGGCCAAGGCATTGCGGATGACCGCGATGCTGCCCACGGTCATCGCGGCGGATCTGCGCCGCCGCCGCGGACTGGCGCCGATCGCCCCGGACGAGCGGCGCGGGTTCGCCGAGAACTTCCTCGTCATGTGCTTCGGCGAGGCCACCGGGGCCGACCGGCACCTGGACCCGCGCCTGGTGCGGGCGTTCGAGACCTCGCTGATCCTCTACGCCGAGCACAGTTTCAACGCCTCCACCTTCGCCGCCCGCGTGGTCACCTCCACCGAGTCGGATATGTACAGCGCCGTCACCGCGGCCATCGGCACCCTGAAGGGGCCGCTGCACGGCGGTGCGAACGAGGCGGTCATGCACGCCATGCTGGCGATCGGCCGGCCGGAACTGGCCCGGGAATGGCTGCGGGACAAGCTGTCCCGCAAGGAGAAGGTGATGGGATTCGGCCACCGGGTCTACCGTAGCGGCGATTCCCGGGTGCCGACCATGAAGGCCGCCCTGGAGCAGGTCGCGGAGGTGACCGACGGCGGGGACTGGTTGCGGATGTACGCCGAACTCGAGGCGGCGATGGCGGAATTCACCGGCATCGAACCCAATCTGGACTTCCCGGCCGGGCCCGCCTACTACCTGATGGGCTTCGACATCGACATGTTCACACCGATCTTCGTGATGAGCCGCATCACCGGCTGGACCGCGCACATCATCGAGCAGTCCCAGTCCAACGCGCTGATCCGCCCGCTGTCGGCCTATCACGGTGTGCCGCAGCGGCCGGTCGGGGCCGCCTGACCCGCGGCCCCTCGGCGGCACGGGCCGACCCATCCGGCTTCGGCCGACGGCATCCCGGACGATCCGGCGTCACCGGTCGCGCTGCCGAACGGATCGGCGCGGCGGCCGGCCGCACGAACCACGATGTCGCGCGGCCGGCCCGGCGCTGTTACCGGCGCACGGCCTGTGCGGCGGTCACCATGTTGCGCAGCGACGCCTGCACCTCGTCCGGTCCGCGGGTCTTCAGACCGCAGTCCGGATTGACCCAGAGCCGTTCGGCCGGAACGGCTTTCAGTGCCGACCGGAGCGACGCGGTGATCTCCTCCACACCGGGCACACGCGGCGAGTGGATGTCGTAGACACCCGGACCGACACCGAGATGGAACCCCGCGGCGTTCAGGTCGTCGAGCACCTCCATATGCGAACGCGCCGCCTCGATCGAGGTGACGTCGGCGTCCAGCGCCGCGATCGCCCCGATGATCTCACCGAACTCCGAATAGCACAGGTGCGTGTGGATCTGGGTGGCATCCGAGACACCGCTGGTCGCCAGCCGGAACGCGGTCACCGCCCAGTCCAGGTATGCCTGCTCAGCCCCGGCCCGCAGCGGCAGCAGCTCCCGCAGCGCCGGCTCGTCGACCTGGACGACGCGGATTCCGGCGGACTGCAGATCCACCGTCTCGTCCCGGATCGCCAGGGCGACCTGCCGCGCGGTATCGGCCAGCGGCTGATCGTCGCGCACGAACGACCACGCCAGAATCGTCACCGGACCGGTGAGCATGCCCTTGACCGGCTTATCGGTCAGCGATTGGGCGTACTCGATCCACTCGACGGTCATCGCCGCCCGGCGGGCCACGTCCCCGTACAGGATCGGCGGCCGCACGCAGCGGGTGCCGTAGGACTGCACCCAGCCGTTGGCGGTGGCGAAGAAGCCGTCGAGCTGTTCGGCGAAGTACTGCACCATGTCGTTGCGCTCGGGTTCGCCGTGCACCAGCACGTCCAGCCCCAGTTTCTCCTGCAGCGCAACGACATCGGCGACCTCGGTGCGCATCTGCTCACGATACTGCTCGGCGGTGATCTCGCCCTTGCGCAGCGCGGCCCGGGCCCGCCGGATCGCCGAGGTCTGCGGGTAGGAGCCGATCGTGGTGGTGGGCAGCAGTGGCAGCTTCAGCCGTTCCCGTTGCAGCGCACGGCGTTCCGCGGCGGGGGAGCGGTGGGTGGCGTCCTCGCCCAGCGCGGCCAGCCGCGCCCGGACCGGCTCGTTGCGCAGGCGCGGGTCGGACCCGCGGCTCGCCGCGGCCTCGCGCGCCGTGCTCAGCTCCTCGGCGATGGCCCCGGTGCCCTTGTGCAGCGCGGTGTTCAGCACCCGCACCTCGTCGACCTTCTCCGCGCCGAATGCCAGCCACGACCGCAGCGCCGGATCCAGATCCGTTTCCGGCTCCAGCGAATACGGCACGTGCAGCAGCGAACTCGAACTCGACACCGCCAGCGCACCGGTGCTGCCCAGCAGCGTGCCCAGCGTCGACAGCGCGTGGTCGAGGTCGGTGCGCCAGACGTTGCGGCCGTCGACGACGCCCGCCACGACCAGCTTGTCCGCCAGGGCCGGGACGGCGGCCACGTCGTCCACGGTGGTGCCGGAAACGAAGTCCAGGGCGATGCCCTCCACCCCCATATCCGCCAGCGCGGGCAGCGCGGGCCCCGGACGGCCGAAGTAGGTCGCGACCAGGATCGCCGGGCGTCGCCCCGCCCCGGCCAGCTCGGCGTAGGCACGGCGCACCTGCGCCAGCTCGGCATCGGACAGGTCGGTGACCAGCACCGGCTCGTCGATCTGCACCCAGTCGGCGCCCGCGTTCGCCAGCCGGCCCAGCAGGTCGCGATAGTGCGGGAGCAGATCGTTCAGCCGGTCCAGCGGCGCGATGCCGCCGGTGTCGTCGGTGTCCTCCGCGCCCTTCGCCAGCTTCAGGAAGGTGAACGGCCCGATGATCACCGGCCGCGCCGGGACACCGAGCTGACGCGCCTCGTGCAGCTCGTCGAGCAGCTTGTCCGGATGCAGCGTGAAGGTGGTTCCGGGGCCGATCTCGGGAACCAGATAGTGGTAGTTGGTGTCGAACCACTTGGTCATCTCCAGCGGCTCGACGTTCTCGGTGCCGCGGGCCGCCGCGAAGTACCGATCCAGCGGGTCGGCGATCCCGGCCACCCGCGCGGGCAGCGCGCCGAACATGGCCGTGGTGTCGAGCATCTGGTCGTAATAGGAAAAGGTGCCGACCGGAACGGAGTCCAGTCCGGCCGCGGTCAACTCGGTCAGCTGCCGGGTGCGCAGCTCACGGCCGACGGCGCGCAGCTCGTCGGCGCCGAGACGACCGGCCCAGTAGCCCTCGGTCGCGCGTTTCAACTCGCGCCGCGGCCCGATCCGCGCCGTGCCGAGAACCGTTGCGGTGAAAGGGTTGTGAACAGTCACAGTCTCTCTCCAGTGCTGGAAGCCACTGGCCACTGCCCTCACCGAGCGGACGGAGCCCGAGTTGCCGAGCGAGCTGCGTAGCGGCCCGAGCGGTCGGCAGACGGTTGGTCCGTCCGCGCTGCGCCGCTGGGCGACATCTCGTTCGGTCGCACCGGAGTTCTCCGGTGTGTGCACTGGTGCCCGGTCGCCCGATCCACGAGGCGGTGGCCGCCGGATACGGCGTATCCGGCACAGTTGGCAGGTCTTCGGACTCGCAGGCGCTCCCCGTCGGGGTTTCCTACTGGCCGTCGCTTCCCAGGTTTCCCCAGTGCTCATGACGGCGGTCGTTCCTGCACACCGCTGCGGGACAGTCCCGGATTCCCACCGGGTTCCCTCTGGCCGGCCGCTAGGGACCGGTTTCGACGCTGCCACCCGGCGCTCGGGGCTCCAACTCGCGGGCGCAGCGAACCAGCTGCAGTACCGAGCATAAGTCACGCGGGCGGGTGAATATTCCTCGGGACGGCGGGCGACGAGGTTACCGGCGGGTTTCGCCTCTTCGCTGATCGGCCCGGTCGGGTTGTGAGGTTGGCTGCGAAGGCGCATTCGCCGTCCGGACCGCGCGACGAGGCAGGTACCTTAATCGAATGTTCTCGAAAGTGCTGGTCGCCAATCGCGGGGAAATCGCCATCCGGGCCTTCCGCGCCGCTTACGAACTCGGCATCGGCACCGTCGCGGTGTTCCCCTACGAGGACCGCAACTCGGTGCACCGGCTGAAGGCCGACGAGTCGTATCAGATCGGCGTGCCCGGTCACCCGGTGCGGACGTACCTGTCCATCGAAGAGATCCTCGAGGCCGCCAAGACGGCCGGCGCCGACGCGGTCTACCCCGGTTACGGGTTCCTGTCGGAGAACCCGGACCTGGCCGCGGCCTGCGAGCGCGAGGGCATCACGTTCATCGGTCCCTCGGCCGGGGTGCTGGAACTGACCGGTAACAAGGCGCGGGCGATCGCGGCCGCGCGGGAGGCCGGGCTGCCGGTGCTCGACTCCACGGCGCCGTCGGCCGACGTGGACGAGCTGCTGGCGGCCGCGGAGCCGATGCGGTTCCCGATCTTCGTCAAGGCCGTCGCGGGCGGCGGCGGGCGCGGCATGCGCCGGGTCGCCGACCGGTCGCAGCTGCGCGAGTCGGTGGAGGCCGCGATGCGGGAGGCCGAATCGGCCTTCGGCGATCCGACGGTGTTCTGCGAGCAGGCCGTGATCAACCCCCGCCACATCGAGGTGCAGATCCTCGCCGACGAGCACGGCGAGGTCATCCACCTGTACGAGCGGGACTGTTCGCTGCAGCGGCGGCACCAGAAGGTGATCGAGCTGGCGCCGGCGCCGAACCTGGATCCCGCACTGCGCGAACGCATCTGCGCCGACGCGGTGGCGTTCGCGCGGCAGATCGGCTACAGCTGCGCGGGCACCGTGGAATTCCTGCTCGACGAGCGCGGCCACCATGTGTTCATCGAGATGAACCCGCGAATCCAGGTGGAGCACACGGTGACCGAGGAGATCACCGACGTCGACCTGGTGGGCGCGCAGCTGCGGATCGCCGCCGGGGAGACCATGGCCGATCTCGGCCTGAGCCAGGACGCGATCGGCATCCGCGGCGCGGCGCTGCAATGCCGGATCACCACCGAGGATCCGGCCAACGGATTCCGGCCCGACACCGGCCGCATCACCGCCTACCGCAGCCCGGGCGGCGGCGGTATCCGGCTCGACGGCGGCGCGAATCTGGGCGCCGAGGTCGGCGCGCACTTCGACTCGATGCTGGTCAAGCTCACCTGTCGCGGGCGCGATTTCGGCCAGGCGGTGGCCCGGGCGCGGCGCGCGGTCGCCGAGTTCCGGATCCGCGGCGTGGCGACGAACATCCCGTTCCTGCAGGCGGTGCTCGACGATCCGGACTTCCGGGCCGGGCGGGTCACCACCTCGTTCATCGATGAGCGCCCGGAACTGCTGACCCAGCGCGCCTCCGCCGACCGCGGCACCAAGATCCTCACCTATCTGGCCGATATCACCGTCAACAAGCCGCACGGCGAGCGCCCGACGGCGGTGTACCCGCACGACAAGCTGCCGGCGATCGATACGACGGTGCCGCCACCGGCCGGGTCGCGCCAGCGGCTGTTGCAACTGGGGCCG
Source organism: Nocardia sp. BMG51109 (assembly GCF_000526215.1). Classification (NCBI taxonomy): domain Bacteria; kingdom Bacillati; phylum Actinomycetota; class Actinomycetes; order Mycobacteriales; family Nocardiaceae; genus Nocardia; species Nocardia sp. BMG51109. The sequence goes on along the minus strand of NZ_JAFQ01000004.1, from coordinate 8,423,685 downwards.
GAGGGGTTCGCCCGGGCACTGCGCGAACAGCGCGCGATCGCGGTCACCGACACCACGTTCCGGGATGCGCATCAGTCGCTGCTGGCGACGCGGGTGCGCACCGACAGCCTGCTGAAGGTCGCCGGCCACGTGTCCCGGTTGACGCCCGAACTGCTGTCGATCGAGTGCTGGGGCGGCGCGACCTACGATGTGGCGCTGCGCTTCCTGTTCGAGGACCCGTGGGAGCGGCTGGCGGCGCTGCGCGAGGCGATCCCGAACATCTGCCTGCAGATGCTGCTGCGCGGACGCAACACCGTCGGCTACACGCCGTATCCGGAAAAGGTCACGCGCGCTTTCGTTTCCGAGGCGACGGCGACGGGCATCGACATCTTCCGGATCTTCGACGCGCTGAACAACGTCGACCAGATGCGCCCGGCCATCGACGCGGTCCGCGAAACCGGCACGGCCGTCGCGGAAGTCGCGATGAGCTACACCGGCGACCTGTCGAACCCGGACGAGAACCTCTACACCCTCGACTACTACCTCAAGCTGGCCGAGCAGATCGTGGCGGCCGGGGCGCACGTCATCGGCATCAAGGACATGGCCGGGCTGCTGCGCGCACCGGCCGCGCACACGCTGGTGACGGCGCTGCGGGAGAACTTCGACCTGCCGGTGCACGTGCACACCCACGACACACCGGGCGGTCAGCTGGCCACGTATCTGGCCGCGTGGCAGGCCGGGGCCGACGCCGTCGACGGCGCCAGCGCCCCGATGGCCGGTACCACCAGCCAGCCGGCGCTGTCGGCCATCGTTGCGGCAGCGGCGAATTCGGACTACGACAGCGGGCTCGACCTCGCGAACGTCTGTGACCTGGAGCCGTACTGGGAGGCGCTGCGCAAGGGGTACGCCCCCTTCGAGTCCGGGCTGCCCGGGCCGACCGGGCGCGTCTACAACCACGAGATCCCCGGCGGGCAGCTGTCCAATCTGCGCCAGCAGGCCATCGCGCTCGGGCTCGGTGACCGGTTCGAGGAGGTCGAGGCGAAATACGCCGCGGCCGACCGGCTGCTCGGGCGGCTGGTGAAGGTGACGCCGTCGTCGAAGGTCGTCGGCGATCTGGCGCTGTCGCTGGTCGGTTCCGGGATCGACGTCGAGGATTTCGCCCAGGATCCGGGCCGCTACGACATCCCCGACTCCGTGATCGGTTTCCTGCGCGGCGAACTCGGCACACCGGCGGGTGGCTGGCCCGAACCGTTCCGCAGCCGCGCGCTGGCCGGGCGTGGCCCGGTCAAACCGGAGGTGCAGCTGACCGAGACCGACGAGGCCGGGCTGAACGGAACCTCCGAGGAGCGCCGGGCGACGTTGAACCGCTTGCTGTTTCCCGGCCCGGCCGCCGAATTCCTCGCGCACTGCGAGAAGTTCGGCGACACCTCCGGCCTGTCGACCAATCAGTTCTTCTACGGGCTGCGGCACGGCGAGGAGCACCGGGTGCAGCTCGAGAAGGGTGTCACCCTGCTCATCGGGCTGGAGGCGATCTCCGAACCCGACGAGCGCGGCATGCGCACCGTGATGTGCATCCTGAACGGCCAGCTGCGCCCGATCATGGTCCGCGACCGGTCCGTCGCCAGCGATGTCCCGGCCGCCGAGAAGGCCGACAAGAACGACCACGGCCACATCGCCGCGCCGTTCGCGGGCGTCGTCACCCTCACCGTCGCCGAGGGCGACACCCTCGCCGCCGGCGACACCATCGGCACCATCGAGGCCATGAAGATGGAGGCCGCCATCACCGCCCCCCGCGCCGGCACCGTCCGCCGCGTCGCCATCGGCAAGGTGCAGCAGGTGGAGGGCGGCGACCTCCTGGTCGACGTGCGCCTGAACGAGACCGCCCAGGAGTGAGGAAACCCGTACGCCTCCAACGAGTCCCGCGCCCCGCATCGGCCGCCGGGCCGAGGGCGGGGTGCGGGACGGCGGCCGGCCACAGCGGCAGCTGCTGCGGGTCCTCGCATCCCGCGCGGGACGTCGTATTCCGCACCGGGCGCCAGGGCGATCCGGGTGGCCGGGCTTCCGGCCGCGGTGCCGGTCCCTCCGGATGGCCCTTGCCGCCGCGCGCCGACTGCCTTTCGGCGGCAACGACTTCCGGAGGCACAGGTGTGCGGGGGCGTCGAGTCGCGGCGGTTTCGGGAATGGCGCGATGACGCGGATCGTGGCGGGGCGGGTCGGAGGGCGGCGGTTGCGGGTTCCCGCCGCGGGGACGCGGCCGACGTCGGACCGCGTGCGGGAGGCGCTGTTCAGCATGGTGGCCGCGCGCGTGGATCTGGACGGGGCACGGGTGCTGGATCTGTATGCCGGGTCGGGCGCGCTGGGGCTGGAGGCGTTGTCCCGCGGTGCTTCTCATGCGCTCCTGGTCGAGGGCGACCGCAAGGCTGCGGCCGTGGTGCGCGGGAATATTGCCGATCTCGGGCTGGCCGGTGCCGAACTGCGGGCCGGGACGGTGATTTCCGTGCTGTCCGGCACGCCTGGCGCGCCCTACGACCTGGTGTTCTCGGATCCGCCGTACGCCCTCGACGGTGTCGCGGTAGTGGCCGATCTCTCGGCACTGGCGGCCAACGGCTGGCTGCGTGACGAATCGCTGGTGATCGTCGAGCGGCCGACCAGGTCACCCGAAATCGACTGGCCGGAACCCTTTTCCGCGCTCGAGCCGCGCCGGTACGGCGAGACCCGCATCGAACTGGCCGAATACGAGCCGTGAACGCGGTAAACCCTTATGCGTCCTGGTCTTTCATATTGGCACGCAGGTGCGCCCGCTCGCCCTGCTTGCCGAACAGGCTGAGGATCTCGACCGGTTCGTCACCCGCCGCGCCGAACCAGTGCGGTACGCGGGTGTCGAATTCGGCCGCCTCGCCGGGGGCCAGCACCAGGTCGTGTTCGCCGAGCTTCAGGCGCAGCCGCCCGTTGAGGACATACACCCAGTCGTAGCCCTCGTGCGTCTGCTGCTGTGGATCGCGCTCGTGCGCGCGCGGCGGCAGCACTATCTTGTACGCCTGGATGCCGCCGGGACGCCGGGTCAGCGGCACCGTGGTCATGCCGTGGTGGGTGACCGGGCGCATATGAATGCGCGGGTCGCCGGTGGGCGGCGCGTCCACGAGATCGTCGAGGGTGACCCCGTGCGCCCGGGCCAGCGGCAGCAGCTGTTCCAGGGTGGGCCGTCGCGCGCCGGACTCCAGCCGGGACAGCGTGCTCACCGAGATCCCGGTCACCGCCGACAGGTCGGCGAGGGTGGTCTCGCGCTGCCGGCGCAGGGCCCGCAGCCGCGGGCCGACCGTATCGAGTGCCTGATCGATGTCGTCCATACCGACAGTTTGCCATTTCAGCAAAGAAGTTTGCACGCATGGCGGGTGTGGCCGCATGGTCGTAGGCGAGGAGGTGGTCGAGATGACCGATCAACTGAACGAGGCATACGACGTGGTGGTGGTCGGCGGGGGAGCCGCGGGCCTGAACGGGGCGTTGATGCTGGCCAGGGCGCGGCGCTCGGTGCTGGTGATCGACGCCGGGGACCCGCGCAACGCGCCCGCCGAGGGCGTGCACGGCCTGCTGGCCCGGGACGGGATGCCCCCCGCCGAACTGGTCGAACGCGGCCGCGAGGAGGTCCGCAGCTACGGCGGACAGGTGGTCGCCGGGACCGTCGAATCCGCCACCCGCGACGGCGATTTCGCGGTGACCCTGGCCGGCGGCCGGACCGTGCGGGCCTGCCGGCTACTGGTGGCCACCGGGCTCACCGACGAGCTGCCGGAGGTGGCCGGCCTGTGGGACCGGTGGGGCCGCGACGTGGTGCACTGCCCGTACTGCCACGGCTGGGAGGCTCGCGACCAGCCCATCGGCGTGCTCGCCAACGGCCCCATGTCGGTGCACGGCGCCCTGCTGTGGCGGCAGTGGAGCGACGACGTCACGCTGTTCTGCCACACCATGGACGCCCCGACCGGCGAGCAGGCCGAGCAGCTGGCCGCCCGGGGCATCCGCGTGGTCACCGGCGAGGTTGCGGCGCTGGACATCGTCGACGACCGCCTGGCCGGTGTGCGGCTGTCCGACGGCAGCACGATCGCGCGGCGCGTGCTCGCCGCCCCGCCGCGCATGGTCGCCCGCGCCGGTTTCCTGGCCGGACTGGGGCTCCGGCCGGTCCCGCATCCCAGCGGCATGGGCGAGCACATCCCGGCCGACCCGACCGGCCGCACCGAGGTGCCCGGGGTCTGGGCGGCGGGCAACGTCACCGACCTCTCCGCTCAGGTGGGCAACGCGGCGGCGGCCGGTGCCCTCGCGGGCGCCCAGATCAACGCCGATCTCGTCACCGAGGACACGCGCCGGGCGGTCGAGGCCGCCCGCGAAACCTTTTCGCCCGAGATGGAATCCCGCGTCGCCGAACTGATTTCGGACGACCGCCGACACGGGCTGTGAAGTATCCTCGGCGATCTGCCGCGGCCCGCTCCTGACCCCCGCCCCGCTTATCCGCGGCGTTCGGCGATGCGGGTGAGCAGGCGTTTGTGGACGGCGTCGGGGAGCATGCCGGCGACGTCGCCGCCGAAGGCGGCGACCTCCTTCACCAGCGAGCTGGACACGAAGCTGTAGACGGGGTTGGGGGCCAGGAAGTAGGTGTCCACCCCGGACAGCTTCTTGTTCATCTGCGCCATCTGCATTTCGTAGGCGAAGTCGGTGGTGTCGCGCAGGCCCTTGACGATCGCCGTGATGCCCTGCTCCCGGGCGAAGTCCACGAGCAGTCCGTACCAGGATTCGACGCGGACGTTCGGCAGGTCGGCGGTGGCCTCGCGGAGCATCTCGATGCGCTCGTCGATGCCGAACATGCCCTGCTTGTTCTTGTTGATCAACACGGTCACGACGATCTCGTCGAACTGCGTGGCCGCCCGCGCGATCACGTCGAGATGCCCGCTCGTCACCGGATCGAACGACCCGGGGCACAGTGCTCCAGCCATGTTCGAACGCTAACAGGTGCGTGTCGCATTCGCGCGGCCCGTATTCGGAATCCCGGCCGTGCGGAGACGGTTCGCGCGAGCGCGAACAGAGACCGTGTACCCCGGAGACCGTGCACCCGGAGACCGTGCACCCGGAGACCGTGCACCCGGAGACCGTGCACCGCCGAAGGACCGTGGCGACCCGACGCTCCGCCGAACCGGGGGTTGCGGCCCGCCGCAGCGAAACCACAACCCCGGCGGCGCCTTCACAGTGCGCGCAGCGCAAGGAGTTTCGGCTCCGGCAGGGGCGCTTGGCAGATGAAACCGCCCGGGCGGACATGCTGTGCGGCCGCCAGCGCGGCCCGGATGCGCCGGGCCGCCTCGCCGGTCGGCAGATCGTCCCAGGTCCATCGGACAACGTGGAGACCGTTGTCGCGCAAGGCATTCTCCCGGATCTTCTCGGCAGCGGGATCGGCCGGGCCGGCACCGGGACCCCGCCGCCGCCCGTACTCCGTGCGCCCGTCGAACTCGCCGACGACACCGGTCTCACCGAAATAGAAGTCGACCCGCCCCAGCATCCGCCCGTCGCCGCCGTACACATCGCCCTGCGACTGCGGTATCGGGATGCCGCACCGCCGCAGCATCACCCGGCTGCGGGACTCGCCGACGCTCTCGCTGTGCGGATTCAGGAACTCCACCACCCGCCGGGCCGCGGCGATGCCGTGGCGGCGCCGCGCCAGCGCCAGCTCCCCGTCCAGATCGGCAGGGGTGACACCGTATTCGCGGGCGAGCGCGTCCCCGGCGACCACCGCGGCCTCGAACGGCACCGTGCGGGCGAGGTCGACGATCGTGCGCGCCGGTGCGGTGAGCACGAAGCCGTCCAGCTCGGCCACGGTGCCGACCGGCGCGCAGTGCACCTTCAGCTTCGGCCGGACCCGCCCGCCGTGCCGCCGGTCGCGAGTGACATCGACGCGGTCCAGCAGCGCCACCCGGACCGGCGCACCGTAGATCACCGCCGCGGACTGATGGCTCAGGATGGCGTCGGTGGACAGATCCGGCAGCATCGCGTCGGCCAGCACCCGGTGGCGGGCCATGGCGTCCAGCCCGGCGAAGGCCGCCTCGTCGGTGTAGGAGCCGCGCCGCAGCCGCCGCCACCGCCCGCCGGTGCACCGCCGGCGGATCTCGTCGTCGCTGATCCCGTGCCGCACCGCCTCCCGCCGGCGGAGTACGCCGCCGCAGATGTCCTCCGCGGCCACGCATTCGGGCCACGGTCCGGGCGGGAGGGGATCGTCGGGCGCGACCCGTTCCCGGGTACTCATTCGGGCTCGCGATCGGTACGCGACCGCCGGTTTCGCCGCGAGGTGAAGCGTTCGCAGAGCTCGGTGGGCCGGGCGAAGGGCCGCATCCGCGACAGATCCGAGCGCGTTCCGTTGCGCGCCGACGTGCGACATCCGTGGCAATGCTGCATTGCTAGACCTCCACATCGAGTACTCGGGCACTTACGTTTGCTCTGATTGGACGTGGGGTACCCCGGGGCGGTTCCTTACTCGGTTGACCATGTTTTCCCGCACCTCATACCGGTTCTCGCACCGTTTGCCGGACCCCCGCGCGGGCGCGCGAACACGCACGGGGTGCGGGCACAGCGGTGCCAGAGAAACGGCGGTGCCGGAGATGCGGCGGTGCCGGAGATGCGGCGGTGCCGACTTTGGCAGGCGGGGACTCGGAAGACCCGGCTCAGAAGACCCAGAGCCGCAGGGTGAGGAAGCGCAGGGTGCCGACCGCAACGGTGATGACGATGACCGCGATCGCCTCGCCCACATCGCTGAGGCCGGGCGCGACGAAATCGAGTACCGCGAGCGAGGCCGAGGTGAGCGCGAGGCCGGCCAGCGCCAGCCCGCCGCCCTCGAGCTGCGCGGTGAACCAGCCGACCCGATCGGCGGCGTGGAAGGTCAGCCGCCGGTGCAATTCGTTGGCCAGCGCCGTGCTCACCACCGAGCCGGTCAGGTTGGCCAGCTGCGGGCCGCCGCCGTAGCAGGCCAGGAACAGCAGGAAGTAGCCGATGTTGCTGAACCCGCCCACCAGCGCGAACCGGATCAGCTGCGGCAGCCACTTGTCGCCGCGCAGATAGGCGCCCAACCGGGTGAGGGCGGCCCGCCGGCCGGTGGGGACGTCGGTGTCGGCCGCATCGGACGAGAGATCTTCGGGCGTATCGGAATTCGAGTCCGCGTCGGGGCCGGGTCGGCGCGGCGGCGGGACCCGTCCACCGGCGAGTAACCGGGCCGGAAGAGCGGAGCGGTCCCGGGTCGTCCGGCGCGACCCGAATACGGCGCCGGCGCGGGCCGAGGGCAACAGCATCCGGAACGCCTCGGGCGGCGGCACGGCCAGGCCCTTGCCGAGCCGGGTGAGCCGGCGCAGCACGGGATGCGCCGACTCGGCGCGCTGGGCAGCGGTTTCGGCGTCGGGCCGCACGGATACGCCGGGGCGCTGGTTCTCCAGGTCCCTAGCTACCGGATACAGGACAGCCATTGTCTTTCCGATCCCATATCGCCGGGACCGCATGCACGGCGCCCGGCTGCTCTACCGCTCGGTAGGAAGATTACATCAAGTGGAGAGATTGCCTCCACTTGATTTGTGTGGCATTGGAAACATGCCCACGACACACCGCGGGTGAACTGGGCGGATGATCGTGACCAGAGGCACACTGAGCCATGGCTGCAAGACGGCCGGGCGGTGTTGCGCCGTGAGAGTTCGGCAGGAGAGTGGGGTCAGCAGGATGTACCGCGTATTCGAAGCACTCGACGAGCTGGTCGCGATCGTGGAGGAGGCGCGCGGCATCCCGCCGACGCGCAATTGCATCGTTCCGCGCGGCGAGGTGCTCGAGCTGCTCGACGACGTGCGCGACGCGATCCCCGGCGAACTGGACGACGCCCAGGACGTGCTCGACCACCGCGACAAGATCGTCTCCGACGCCCGCACGACCGCCGAGACCACGGTCACCTCCGCCGACGACGAGGCCAAGCAGACCGTCGCCGCCGCCCGCGAGGAGGCCGACCGGATCCTGGCCGACGCCAAGGCGCATGCCGACCGAATGGTCGCCGAGGCCGGCGCGCACGCGGATCATCTGGTCGGCACCGCGCAGGCCGAGGCCGAGCGGGTGGTGACGGACGGCAAGGCCGAATACGAGGCCGTCACCGGCCGGGCGCGCACGGAGTCCGAGCGGATGATCCAGGCGGGCCAGACCTCCTACGACCGGTCGGTCGCCGAGGGGCAGGCCGAACAGGACCGCCTGGTGGCGCAGACCGAGGTGGTGCGCGCCGCGCACACCGAGTCGGCGCGGATCATCGACGCCGCGCATACCGAGTCCGACCGGCTGCGCGAGGAGTGTGACCACTACGTCGATTCCAAGCTGGCCGATTTCGAGGAGACCCTGCACGGCGCCCTGCGCACCGTCGGCCGCGGTCGCCAGCAATTGCGTACCGGTGGTACGGGCGTCCCGGACTACGCCGCCGAATTCCGGCGCTGAACAGGCCCGTCCGGTACCGCGAGTTTGGGCGGGCGGCACCCGTTCGCGTATTGTCGGGTGGTTGCCCAAATCCCCGACCTCGATGTGAGTGAGTTCGTGATGCCTGCCGAATCCGGTTCCGGTTCGCGTCGTCGCCTGACGGACGCGGATTTCGTGCTGGACACCCGCAGCCTCGGACGTGCCCCCGGATCGATGAAGCAGGTGCGGCGCACCGCGACCGCCGCCGAGCGCATCGGCCTGGACCTGATCGCCATCCCGGCCGGCGGCGAGATCGAGCTCGATCTGACGCTGCAGGCCGTCTCGGAGGGCGTCCTGGTCACCGGCACCGTGTCCGCGCCCCTGGCCGGCGAGTGCTCGCGCTGCCTGGAGCCGTTCACCGATCGGATCGACCTGGGCGTCACCGAGCTGTTCGCCTATCCGGACAGCGCCACCGAGCGGACCACGGAGGACGACGAGGTCTACCGCCTGGTGGACGACCGGATCGACCTGCAGCCGGTGGTCGTCGACGCCGTCGGCCTGGAGCTTCCGTTGCAGCCGCTGTGCGAGCCCGACTGCGCCGGTTTGTGCGCGGAATGCGGTGTGCGGATGGCGATTGCGGGTCCCGATCACGGGCATGAGATACTGGACCCCCGCTGGGCCGGGCTCGCGAAGTTCGCGGCCGATGTGCCCGGTACCGGTGTCGCGGACACCGCCGCAGAATCAGACGAAAACCGATCGCTTGCGGGCCGTAACGGCCCGGCAGGCTCCAGAACAGAGGAGACGTAGTCGTGGCCGTTCCGAAGCGCCGGATGTCCCGTGCCAACACCCGCTCGCGGCGCAGCCAGTGGAAGGCCACCGCGCCGACGCTGATCACCTGCCCGAACCGGGCCTGCGGTCAGAAGACGCTGCCGCATATCGCCTGCCCGAACTGTGGCACCTACAAGGGCCGTCAGGTCGCTTCGGCCGTCTGAGCGCCCAGCCCGGTAGCCCGAACGTGACCGCCAGCAAGGATGGAGCGGAGGCGCCCCCCGTGGGCGAGTCCGCCGACCACGCCCCATTGCTCGAGGCGCTCGGCGTCGACGTGCGCGCGGATCTGCTCCGGCTCGCGCTCACCCATCGGTCCTACGCCTACGAGAACGGCGGTCTGCCGACCAACGAGCGCCTGGAGTTCCTCGGCGACTCGGTGCTCGGCCTGAGCATCACCGAACGCCTGTACCTGGAGCATCCGGACAAGTCCGAGGGTGAGCTGGCGAAGCTGCGCTCGAGCGTGGTGAACATGAACGCGCTGGCCGAGGTGGCCCGCGGTCTCGGCCCCGGCGGCCTGGGCCGGCACCTGCTGCTCGGCAAGGGCGAGGAGCTCACCGGCGGCCGCGACAAGCCGAGCATCCTCGCCGACGGCATGGAGTCGCTGCTCGGTGCGGTACATCTGGAGCACGGGATCGACGTCGCCCGCAGCGTGGTGCTGCGGCTGTTCGCGGGCCTGCTGGAGCGCGGCCCCCGGATGGGCGCCGGCCTGGACTGGAAGACCAGCCTGCAGGAGCTGACCGCGGAGCGCGGCCTCGGCGTGCCCAGCTACGAGATCACCTCGACCGGCCCGGACCACGACAAGGAGTTCACCGCCACGGCGGTGGTGAGCGGCGACGCCTACGGCACGGGCGTCGGCCGTTCGAAGAAGGAAGCGGAGCAGAAGGCCGCCGGCGCCGCCTGGCAGGCATTGAACGGCGTGTGACGGCCGCCGCGGCGGGCGGTTGCCGGAGGAGTCAGCGTGCCCGAACTACCCGAGGTCGAAGTGGTCCGTCGCGGCCTCGCCGAACATGTGGTCGGCGGCGTCATCGAATCGGTCACCGTCAAACATCCGCGTTCGGTGCGGCGGCACCTGCCGGGCGGCGACGATCTGGCCGCGCAGCTCGCCGGTCTGCGGGTCGAATCCGCGCGGCGGCGCGGCAAGTTCCTGTGGCTGACCTTCGATGATCCCGATCTCGCCCTGGTCGTGCATCTGGGCATGAGCGGGCAGATGCTGGTGCGCTCGGCCGACGCGCCCGTCGAGAAGCATGCGCACATCGTCGCGACGCTGAGTTCGGGGGTGCAGCTGCGATTCGTCGATCAGCGCACGTTCGGCGGCTGGGCGCTGAATCCGCTCGTGGAGGTGGACGGGACATCCGTCCCGGAGTCGGTCGCGCACATCGGCCGTGACCCGCTGGATCCGCGCTTCGACGCCGACGCCGTCGTCCGGGTGGTGAAGGCCAAGCAGTCCGAGGTCAAGCGGGTGCTGCTGGACCAGACCGTGGTGTCGGGCATCGGCAACATCTACGCCGACGAGGCGCTGTGGCGGGCCCGCGTGCACGGCGAACGGATCGCCGCCACGCTCACCAAGCCCGCCCTGCACGGCCTGCTGACCGAGGTCCGGGCGGTGATGAGCGATGCGCTGCGGGCCGGCGGCACGTCCTTCGACGCGCTGTACGTCAATGTCAACGGCCAGTCCGGCTACTTCGAGCGGGCGCTGGCGGCCTACGGTCGCGAGGACGAGCCGTGCCGGCGCTGCGGCGCGCCGATCCGGCGGGAGAAATTCATGAACCGGTCCTCGTTCTCGTGTCCGAGGTGTCAGCCCAAGCCACGCCGCCGAGCGAACTGAAGCGCTAACGTTTTCAGTGTGTGTCCGCCGACGAGGACGCCGGCGGTCCGGAAGGGAGGACGGATGCGCAAGCTGACCTATTACGTCGCGGCGACCATCGATGGGTACATCGCCACCGAGGACGGTTCGGTCGACTTCTTCCCGGTCGGTGGTGACCACGGGCCGGCGATCACGACGCAGTATCCCGAGACCCTGCCGACCAAGGTGCGCGAGTCGCTGGGCATCGATAAGCCGGGCAGTTACTTCGACACCGTGCTGATGGGCCGCAAGACCCACGACTTCGGTGTCCGGACCGGGACCTCCAGCCCGTACGCGCATCTGCGGCAGTTCGTGGTCTCCACGACGCTGCCCGAGGGCCCCGATCCCGATATCGCACTGATCTCGGCGGATCCGCTCGAGCGGGTGCGAGAGCTGAAGCGGGAGAACGGGCTCGGCATCTGGCTGTGCGGCGGCGGCGACCTCGCCCGGGCCCTGCTGCCGGAGATCGACCAGGTGTTCCTGAAGCTGTATCCGATCGTGCTGGGCGGCGGCCGCTCGCTGTTCGGCGCGAGCGCGCAGTTGCCCGACCCGGCCCGGTTCCGGGTGCTGACCAGCCGGGTCTTCGAGGACGGCGTGGCGTTCGTGAAGTACGTGCGGATTCGCTAGTGGCCCAACAGGTTCCGGGCCCCGTCCAGGCATTGCGGGAGATCGCGTTCTGGATGGAGCGCTCCCGGGCCCAGACGCATCGGGTGAAGGCGTACCGGCGGGCGGCCGATATCGTGGCCGAACTGCCGCCGGACCGCTTCGACGATCTCCGCGGACACGGTGGCTGGCAGGAGCTTTCCGGTATCGGGCCGAAGACCGCCGAGGTGATCGCGCAGGCGTGCGCCGGGCGGCTGCCCGAGCGGCTGGCCGAATTGCGTACGGAGGCTCGGCCTATCGCCCCCGGCGGGGCGCCGCTGCGCAAGCGGTTGCGCGGGGATCTGCATACGCATTCGAACTGGTCCGACGGCGGTAGCCCGATCGAGGAAATGATGCGCACCGCGATCGCGCTGGGCCACGACTACTGCGCGCTGACCGATCATTCGCCGCGGCTGACCGTCGCCAACGGGCTGTCCGCCGACCGGCTGCGCCGCCAGGTGGAGGTGGTCGCGGAGCTGAACGAGGAGTTGGCGCCGTTCCGCGTCCTCACCGGCATCGAGGTCGACATCCTCGACGACGGCACCCTCGATCAGGAGGCCGGGCTGCTGGCGGAGCTCGATATCGTGGTGGCCAGCGTGCATTCCCATCTGCGTGCCGACCGGGAGACCATGACCCGGCGGATGGTGTATGCCGTGGCGAATCCGAACGTCGACGTCCTCGGCCACTGCACGGGGCGGCTGGTGGCGGGCGAGCGCGGCATCCGGCCGGAGTCGCAGTTCGACGCCGAGGTGGTATTCGAGGCGTGCCGCCGCTACGGCACCGCGGTGGAGATCAACAGCCGCCCGGAGCGTCTCGACCCGCCGAGCCGGCTGCTGCGGCTGGCGGCGGAGATGGGCTGCTACCTGGCCGTCGACACCGACGCGCACGCGCCCGGCCAATTGGATTGGCAGGGTTACGGATGCGAGCGGGCGATCGCCAACGGCGTTGCGGCCGAACGGATCGTCAACACCTGGGCGTTACCGGAGCTGCTGGCGTTCACCGAGCGTGCCGCCGACGGGTCGTGAACGGCTCGCGGAGGTACCGTTCGCCGGCTGCCGGGCCCGCCACCCGGGTGCTACGAGCTTCCGCTACAGGACCGCGAAGGCGACGACCAGACCGATGCCCACATGGGCGGCGGCGACCACCAGCGAGTTCACCGAGTACTGGTCGGCCTTCAGCAGCGCGCCGATGTCCAGGCCGACGACCCACTCCAGGATCCGCACCGAGATCACCTGCGCGACAATGCCGACCAGGCCGTAGATCGCCGAGGCGATGAGCCCCTCGGCGAGCTTGCCGCCCGCCGAGTAGATCGCCAGCACCACGATCAGCGCCATGCTCACCATGCCCGAGGCGGTCACGACGACGGCGTTCGGATTGCCGGCGGCGACCATCTTGCGCAACGGCCCGGGCGTGGTGACGTCGATGGCGTAGAAGCCGACCAGCATGAGCGCCAGCCCGACGATGGCGTACAGGATGATGGCGCCGACGCCGTGGCCGACGTTCCCCCAATACCCCGACTCGAGCGCAAGTGTGGTCCTCAATTGTCCTCCAGGTGGTGTGAATTCGGTGCCGGGTGGTCTCGTGCTTGCCGGGTGATCAGTGCTGCGGGATCCGGTGCGGGACGAACGTGGAGCTGTCGTCGGTGATCAGCCCGGGCGTCTCGCGGATGCCCAGGCCGGCCGACGAGTCGCCGACGATCCACGCACCGAGTACCGGCCGCATGCCGTCGAAGTCGGGGAGCGGGTCGAACATCTGATAGACGTAGCCCTCCTCGCCGTACACCCCGCCGGTGGCGGTCTCGGTGCCGGTGCCGACGATCGTCATATTCGCGCCCTCGCGGCCGAGCTTGGGCTTGCGGATGTACTCGGTGAGCTCGTGCGGCTCATCGATGTAGGCCGGCAGCAGGTTGGGGTGGCCGGGATACATCTCCCACAGCACCGCCAGCAGCGCCTTGTTGGACAGCATCGTCTTCCACAGCGGCTCGATCCAGGTGGTCTCCGGCAGCGAGTCGACGACCCGCTTGCCGAACTCGTCGTCCAGCGCCCATTCCCACGGGTACAGCTTGAACAGCGACTCGATCGGCGCCTCGGCCAGATCGACGAAACGGTCCAGCTCGGTGTCGAATCCGATCTCCTCGATCGGCAGTGCCACGGTGTGGAATCCGGCCTCGGCGGCGGTCTCCTGCATATAGGCCGTGGTGATGTTGTCCTCGCCGGAGGCGTCCGCCGACGACCAGGTGAAGTGCAGCTCGTCGGTGGGCATCGACTCGCGCAGCTCGGTCCAGCGCTCGACCAGCTTCTCGTGCAACGAATTCCACTGATCGTCGTCGGGGTGGGTATCGGTCAGCCAGTGCCACTGCACGATTGCCCCCTCCAGCAGCGAGGTCGGCGTATCGGCGTTGTACTCCAGCAGTTTCGCCGGGCCCCGGCCGTCGTAGCGCAGGTCGAAGCGGCCGTAGACGTAGGGATCGGAGCGCTGCCAGGATTTCTTGATCGGCTCCCAGCTCCATTCCGGCAGACCGAACTCGGCGAAGCGCTCGGTGAGCACGATCTGCTCGACCGCGTGCAGGCACATCGAGTGCAGCACCTCGACCTGTGCCTCCAGCGCGAGGATCTCGTCGAGATCGAACTCGTAGTGCACCGTTTCGTCCCAGTACGGGCGCGGACGACCGTTCACGTCGCGGCCGGGCGAGCCGAATACCAGGCCCTGATCCTCGATGATCTGCCGCCAACCCGGTCGTGGTTGGCCGTGCATCCGCCGCACTACGATCCTCCGCTGCTGCCGCTCTTGGAACCCAGTCCGCCGCGAACGACGGTGCCGCTCTTGGTCTTCACCGTTGCGTCCTTCGGCGCGACGGTGCTGCCGCCCGTGGGTGGCCGCCCCACGGTGTTGTTGCTGCCGCCGTAGTAGTAGCTGTACTGGCGGCCGTTGTAGAGGAAGATCCCCGGCGCGCCGTAGTAGCCGCCGCCGGTGGTGGAGTAGGTCTGCGCGCGGTCGCAGTCGTCGTCGGGGGCTAGGACCTCCTGGCCGTTGGCGTCGCGGACGACGCAGTAGGCGGTGACATCCGGCTTGGTGACCGCGCGGTAGGCCAGATATCCGCCCCCGACCACCGCAGCGATGCCGACCACGGCCACGCCGCCGATCAGCAGCCGCTTGCGCGTGCGCTTCTTGGCCGCCAGTGCCTCCTCGGCCGCGCGCTGCGCGTCCTCGGCTCGTTTGCGTGCCTTGTCGCGGGCGCGCGCCTCGGCCACCGTCGGCGGCCGGGCCTGGGTGACGCCGGGCTCCTGGCGCTGGATGCTGCCCCGCATGCGCGGGGGTCCGGCCGGTCCGCCGGTCGTCTCGCCGGGCGGAGGTACGCCCATGCCGCCGGATTCGGTAGCTCCGGGAAATCCGCCGGGTGCGCCCGGCGGGGGACCGGCGGGCCCGCCGGCCGGGGGTACGTCCGTGCCGCCCGGTTCGGCGGCTCGGGGAAACAGGTCCGGAGTGGTCGGCGGGGGCCCGCCGGCCGGCTGGTCGGGTGGTGCTGCGGCCCACGGGGGTTCGGGCGGCGGCGCGCCGGGACCACCCGGCCGACCTGGCAGCGGTGCGGTGCCCGGCTGCCCGGAGATGCGCACGGTGTCCTCATCGCCGGGGCGATCGAGGTGGACGGTGGCGTCGGTGTCGTCCGGCCGGTCCGGGCGGCCGGGGCCTTCGCTGCCGCCCGGGCGAGCGATGCGGGCGGTGGTTTCGGTGTCGCCCGGTTCGTTCACGCGGCCCGGGGTTTCGCTACCCGGCCGGTCGATGCGGGCCGTGGTCTCGCTGTCGGCCGGCTGACCGCCGGGGACCTGCGGCTCGGAACTGCCCGGACGGACCGGAGGTCCGGCATTCCCCGGACGGTCGATCCGCGCCGTGGTCTCGGCGTCGCCGGGTGCCTCGGGTTGCGGTGCCGTCCGGTCTGCGGCCGGGTCGCCGGATTCGGGTTTGCGGGGGTCCGGAGAGTTTCCGGGATGGTTGCCGGACTGTTCACTTGCCAACGATCGACTCCCTGTTCCCCGCCGCTACCGTTCCTCGAATCCGGTCAATTCGCCCTGTGCGGCGCCCCAGTCTTCCACAACCAGATCGACGCGGCCAGGCGTGTTGCCGGACCGCAACAACGTCAGCAGTCTGTCACATCGGTCCCGCGGACCCTCTGCAAGAACATGGACGCGACCGTCGCGAGTGTTACGCGCGTAGCCCGCCAGACCGAGTTCCAGTGCCCGCGAACGGGTCCACCACCGGAACCCGACGCCCTGCACCCGGCCGTGCACCCACGCGCTCAGCCGGACGTCGGCCGTCATCGGGTCACCGGCGCGCGGCCCGTCACGCGTCCACCTGGAACGACAGGTTCACCTTGCTTCCGGCCTTCAGCGTCCGGCCCACCGTGCACACCTTGTCGACGGCGCGCTGAACGGTGACCAGCAGCCGCTCGCGCCCGGCCTCGTCGAGTTCGGACAGGTCCAGCTCGACCACCTCGTCGAGTTCCGGATAGACCTCGTTCTCCCGGTCGGCCGCGCCGGACACCCGGATGGTGACGTCGTAGTTCTCGCCGAGCCGGTTCGACAGCGGGAAGTCCGAACTCATCCCCGTGCAGGCGGCCAGCGCGATCTTCAGCAACTCGCCGGGGGTGAAGACGCCCTCGACGCCCTCCGAACCGACGAGCACCTCCGCTCCACGCGAGTTGCGGCCGGTGTAGCGCCGAGTTCCGGTGCGCTCGACCCACAGCGAGGTCGGCGCCGTGGCGGATGCGGCGGGCGGGCGTGCGGCGGTATCTTCAGCCATGTCCCGATCCTGCCATCCGGGCCCGGCAGGGCGTCGTGCGGCGTTGCGGGTACGCGGCGCGCCGGAATCAGGCCGAACCCGAGTTCGGTCGCCTCTGCGACCCGGACCGTCCGTCAGGCACTGAACCGGTAACCCATGCCCGCCTCGGTCAGCAGATGTTTCGGATGCGACGGATCGTCCTCCAGCTTGCGCCGCAACTGCGCGAGATAGACACGCAGATAATGGGTTTCGGTCGCATACGACGGCCCCCACACCTCGCGCAGCAGCTCGCGGCGGCCCACCAGCTTGCCCTGGTTGCGCACCAGCATCTCGAGCACGCCCCATTCGGTGGGGGTGAGGTGCACGTCCCGGCCGTGCTTGGTGACCTTCTTCGCCGACAGGTCGACGACGAACGAGGAGGTCTCGACCACCGGGTCGGAGCCCTCGCCCGCCTCGGCGGCGCGGCGGACCGCGGCGCGCAGCCGGGCCAGCAGCTCGTCCATCCCGAACGGCTTGGTCACGTAGTCGTCGGCGCCGGCGTCCAGCGCCTCCACCTTGTCGGCCGAATCGGTCCGCGCCGACAGCACGAGCACCGGTGCCCGGCTCCAGCCGCGCAGCCCGGCCAGCACGTCTATCCCGTCCATATCCGGCAGTCCCAGGTCGAGCACCACTACGTCGGGGTGTCTTTCCGCCGCGGCGCGCAGCGCGGCCGCCCCGCTGGCGGCCGTGATCACCTCGTAGCCGCGGACCGACAGGTTGATGCGCAGCGCGCGAAGGATCTGCGGCTCGTCGTCGACCACGAGCACCTTGGTGGCCGCAACCGGTGTGCTCACCCGTTCTCCTGTCCTCGTGTCGTTCCCTGATGCCGTCCGGCGCCGTATCGCGTGCCGCCGTCCGGCACCGCACCGGTTTCCGGCACCGCATCGGTTTCCGGCACCGGGCCCGCGACGGCCGCCGTACCGGTGTCCCGGGCGCCGTTGGTGTGCTCGCCGGCCGGCAGGTCGACCACCATGGTGAGACCGCCGCCCGGGGTCGGTTCGGCGTGCACGGTGCCGCCCATCGCCTCGACGAATCCGCGGACGACCGACAACCCCAGCCCGACACCGGTGGAGTTGTCCCGATCGCCGAGCCGCTGGAACGGCTCGAACATCTGATCCTCCACGCCCGTCGGCACCCCGGGGCCGATATCCACCACCGTGACCGCGACACGGCTGCCGGTGCGCTCGGCGGTGACCCGCACGGGTGTGTCGTTGGGCGAGTAGCGCAGCGCGTTATCGATGAGGTTGGCCAGCACCCGCTCCAGCAGTCCGGTGTCGGCACGCACCGACACGCCGCCGACCTCGACCTCGAGCCGGCTCATCGCCGCGCGGCGCAGGCCGCGGGTGCCCATCCCGACGCCGACCACCGCGCGATTGACGACCTCCTCCAGATACACCCGCTTCAGCTGCGGCCGCACCACGCCCACCGCCAGCCGCGAGGAATCGAGCAGGTTCCCGACCAGGTTGGTGAGCTGATCGACGGATTCCTCGATGGCCTCCAGCAGTTCGGCCGTGTCCTCCGGCGAGAATTCGACATCGTCGCTGCGCAGGCTCGACACCGCGGCCTTGGCCGCGGCCAGCGGGGTGCGCAGGTCGTGGCTGACCGCGGACAGTAGCGCGCGGCGCAGCCGATCGGCCTCGAGCACGCCGGCCGCGGCCTGTGCCTCGTCGGCCAGCCTGCGGCGCTGTTGCAGCCCGGCGGCCTGGTTGGCTACCGCGCCGAGCACCAACCGGTCGCCCGAGGTCAGGTTGCGGCCGGAGAGCAGCAGCCAGTGCATGTCGTCGCCGGCCTCGATCGCGACGTCGGCGTCGGCGATCCGGCGCGGCGGATCGTCGCCCACGCGGGCGATCACCTCGTCGTCGGTCGCGAAGCTGACCGCGCGCTGCCCGAACGTCTCCCGCGCGCGTTCCAGCAGGTCGTGCAGGTCGGCGCCGTGCAGTACGGCACCGGCGAACAGTGTGAGCAGTTCGGCCTGCTGCGACGCCCGCCGGGCCTCGCGGGTGCGTTTCGCGGAGATGTCGACCAGTGCCGCGACGGCGACCGCCACCATGAGCATCACGACGATGGTGAGGAAATTGTTGAGCTCGGCGACGGTGACGCTGTAGCGCGGGGAGACGAAGAACCAGTTCAGCAGCATGCCGCCGAGCAGCGCCGACAGCGTCGCCGGTGCCACGCCGCCGAGCAGGGATACCCCGATGACGCCGGTGAAGAACAGCGCGCTCTCGCCGGCCAGGTCCAGGTGGTTGTCCAGCCAGAAGTAGCACGCCACGGTGATCACCGACGGCACCAGCACGGCGGCGAGCCAGGACGACAGCTTGCGCCGGCGCGGCGTCACCGTCGACCACCGGAACCCGCGTTTGGACTCCTCGTGGGTGACCATGTGCACGTCGATCTTCCCCGACAGCTGCACCACGGTGGATCCGATGCCCTCGTCCAGCATGCGGGCCCAGCGCGAGCGGCGGGAGGTGCCCAGCACCAGTTGGGTCGCGTTGACCTGGCGGGCGAAGCCCAGCAGTGCCGTCGGCACGTCCTCGCCGGTCACGGTGTGCAGGCTCGCGCCCAGGCCGTCGGCCAGATCGCGCAGCCGGGCGAGCCGCTGCGTGGACACGCCGGCCAGCCCGTCGCCGCGCACCACGTGCACGACGATCAGATCGGCGCTGGACTTGGTGGCGATGCGGCCGGCGCGGCGCACGATGGTCTCCGACTCCGGGCCGCCGGTCACCGCCACGACGACGCGTTCGCGGGCCTCCCAGGTGTCGGTGATCTTGTGGTCGTCGCGGTACTTGGCCAGCGCCGCGTCGACCTGGTCGGCCAGCCACAGCAGCGCCAGTTCCCGCAGCGCCGTGAGGTTTCCGGGCCGGAAGTAGTTGCGCAGCGCGGCGTCGACCTGCTCCGCCGCGTAGACGTTGCCGTGCGACATCCGCCGCCGCAGCGCCTCGGGGGTGATGTCGACCAGCTCCACCTGTTCGGCGCCGCGCACCACCCAGTCGGGCACGGTCTCGCGCTGCACCACGCCGGTGATCTGCTGGACGACGTCGTTCAGGCTCTCCAGGTGCTGGACGTTGACCGTGGTGATCACGTCGATCCCGGCGTCGAGCAGCTCGTGCACGTCCTGCCAGCGTTTCTCGTTCTTCGAGCCGGGCGTGTTGGTGTGCGCGAGCTCGTCGACCAGCACCACCGCGGGCGCGCGGTGCAGCACCGCCGGCACGTCGAGTTCGGGCAGCGCGGCGCCGCGGTACTCGATCAGCGCCGGCGGGATGCGCTCGATGCCCTCCAGCGATTCGGCGGTCTTCTTGCGGCCGTGCGTCTCCACCACCGCGGCGACCACGTCGCGCCCGCGATCCAGGCGCCGATGGGCCTCGCCGAGCATCGCGTAGGTCTTGCCCACACCGGGGGCAGCACCGAGATAGATGCGTAACCGACCGCGCTTCACTCGTCCATCATCGCGCGTCGGTGTCGCCGGGCCTCCCGCGCCGCGCGCGAGCGGGCCGGTGTCTCCGTCGCGCGTGTCCACAGGTCCCGCGCGTGGGCGACACCGGCGGGCGCCGCGGCGCCGACCGCGAAATCCGGCACTGTTGTCTCCTCACGCACTGTCGTCACCGCCCGGGCCGCATATCCACGGCCGGGCACAACACTGTCTACCGGTGAGTAACTCGGGACGGAAAATATTGACGACTTCTTGACGGCAATCGCCGCAACCTTGACGGCATCGACGTGACACGCCGGGGAGGCGCGTCAGCGGTCCGTCAAGGCGGCCGCCCGGAACGCTAAGAATGCGTCAACACTCTCGAAATCCAACCAAATGGGCATTTGACTCACTGCGGCATAGGCGTTGCGTATGCCGCTGTCCAAGAGAGGTTTTCCACATGTCTGTCGTGGTGTTCACACTGCTGACCGTCGCGGTCTTCGCGCTGCTCGGCCTGATTCAACGGGGAGTGGAGCGGCTATGACGGAGAACATCATCGGTCTGGTACTGGCCGTCGGCGTCGCCCTGTATGTCGTTGCGGCGCTGCTGTTCCCGGAGAGGTTCTAGGTGAACACGACCATCGCGGGGATGCTGTTCGTCGTCTCCCTGATCATTGCGATCGCCGTCGTGCACGTCCCGCTCGGCAACTACATGTACCGGGTGTACGCGGGCGATAGGCACACCCGGCTGGAGCGGGGCATCTATCGGCTGATCGGCGTCCAACCCGGCGTCGAGCAGAACTGGGCGGTGTATGCGCGCAGCGTGCTGGCCTTCTCGGCGATCAGCGTGCTGTTCCTGTTCTTCCTGCAACTGCTGCAGGGGCACCTGCCGTGGCAGCCGTCCGATCCGGCCACCGAGATGACCGGCGGCCTGGCCTGGAACACCGCCATCAGCTTCGTCACGAATACGAACTGGCAGAACTACGCCGGGGAGTCCACGCTCGGGCATACCGTGCAGATGGCCGGCCTGGCGGTGCAGAACTTCGTCTCGGCCGCCGTCGGCATCGCCGTCGCGATCGCGCTCGTCCGCGGTTTCGCCCGCCGCGACACCGGCGATCTCGGCAACTTCTGGGTGGATCTGGTGAGGGGAACCATTCGGCTGCTGCTGCCGCTCGCGTTCGTCTTCGCGATCGTGTTCGTCGCCGCCGGGATGGTGCAGAACTTCCACGTCTACGACCAGGTTGCGCAGACCCTGGGCGGCACCGGATCGCAGACACTGCCGGGCGGTCCGGTCGCTTCCCAGGAGGTCATCAAGGAACTGGGCACCAACGGCGGCGGATTCTTCAACGTCAATGCCGCGCACCCGTTCGAGAACCCGACGGCCTGGACGAACTGGCTCGAGATCTTCCTGATCCTGATGATCAGCTTCTCGCTGCCGCGCACGTTCGGCCGCATGGTCGGCAGCCCGAAGCACGGGTACGCGATCACCGCGGTGATGGCCACGCTGGCGATCCTCAGCGTGACGCTGACCAACGCGTTCCAGCTGATGCACCACGGCACCGTGCCCACCGCGGTCGGCTCGGCGATGTCGGACGTGGAAACCCGCTTCGGCGTATCGAATTCGGCGACCTACGCCGCGGCCACGACGCTCACCTCGACCGGTTCGGTCGACTCCGCGCACGACTCCTATACCAGCCTCGGCGGGCTGTGGCCGCTGTTCAACATGCAGCTGGGCGAGGTCGCGCCCGGTGGTACCGGCGCCGGCCTGTACGGCATGTTGATCCTGGCCGTGATCACGGTGTTCGTCGCCGGCCTGATGGTCGGCCGCACGCCGGAGTATCTGGGTAAGAAGATCACTCCGCGCGAGATCAAGCTGGCCGCCACCTACTTCCTGGTGAGCCCGCTGATCGTGCTCGTGGGTACCGCGGTGGCCATGGCGATGCCGGGCCAGCGTGCGGGGATGGCCAATACCGGCCCGCACGGATTCACCGAGGTGCTCTACGCGTTCACCTCCGCGGCCAACAACAACGGCTCGGCGTTCGCCGGCCTGTCCGGCAACACCGACTGGTACAACACGGCGCTCGGCCTGGCCATGGTGTTCGGTCGCTTCGTGCCGATCATCCTGGCCCTCGCGCTGGCCGGATCGCTTGCCGCACAAGGTCGTACGCCCGAGTCGGCCGGCACGCTGCCGACGCACCGGCCGCAGTTCGTGGGCATGGTCGTCGGCGTGACGATCATCCTGGTCGCGCTCACCTTCCTGCCCGCGCTGGCGCTCGGGCCGCTCGCCGAAGGAATCCATTCATGACCACCCCCACCCTGGACACCACGGAGACGAAACAGGAATCCCCGGCACGATCCCGCGGCCGCGTGGGCAGTGGCCTGTTCAACCCGCGGATGCTGATCGAGTCGCTGCCCGAGGCGTTCCGGAAGCTGGATCCGCGCACCCTGTGGCGCAATCCGGTGATGCTGATCGTCGAGATCGGCGCGGTCTGGTCGACCGTGCTGGCCATCGCCGAGCCGACGTTCTTCGCCTGGATCATCGTCGTATGGCTCTGGCTCACCGTGCTTTTCGCCAATCTGGCCGAGGCCGTCGCCGAGGGGCGCGGCAAGGCGCAGGCCGACACGCTGCGCAAGGCCAAGACCGACACCATCGCCCGGCGACTGGCGAATTGGCAGCCGGGGCGGCCCGGCGGTGCCGAGGAGCAGGTTCCCGCACCGGAACTGCGGCGCGGCGACTACGTCGTGGTCGAGGCCGGACAGGTGATCCCCGGCGACGGCGATGTCGTGGAAGGCATTGCGTCGGTGGACGAGTCGGCCATCACCGGAGAGTCCGCGCCGGTGATCCGCGAGTCCGGCGGCGACCGCTCGGCCGTCACCGGCGGGACCACGGTGCTGTCGGACCGGATCGTCGTGGAGGTCACCCAGGAGCCCGGCGGCTCGTTCATCGACAAGATGATCGCGCTCGTCGAGGGCGCCAGCCGGCAGAAGACGCCGAACGAGATCGCACTGAACATCCTGCTGGCCGCGCTCACGATCATCTTCGTGTTCGCGGTGGCGACGCTGCAGCCGATGGCGATCTTCGCGAAGGCGAGCAATCCGGGCGTCGAGGACACCCTGGCGCTGGATGCGCACGGCGTCACCGGCATCGTGCTGGTGTCGCTGCTGGTGTGCCTGATCCCGACCACCATCGGCGCGTTGCTGTCGGCCATCGGCATCGCGGGCATGGACCGGCTCGTACAGCGCAATGTGCTGGCGATGTCCGGCCGCGCCGTCGAGGCCGCCGGCGACGTGAACACGCTGCTGCTGGACAAGACCGGCACCGTGACCCTCGGCAACCGGCAGGCCTCGGAATTCGTGCCGATGCCGGACGTCACCGCCGACGAGATCGCCGATGCCGCACAGCTTTCCAGCCTCGCCGACGAGACCCCCGAGGGGCGCTCGATCGTGGTGTACGCCAAGCAGGCATACGGGCTGCGCGAACGCACGCCCGGCGAGCTGACCGGCGCGAACTGGGTGGAGTTCACCGCGCAGACCCGCATGTCGGGGGTGGATCTGCACGACGGCCACCAGCTGCGCAAGGGCGCCGCCAGCGCCGTCACCGAATGGGTGCGCGCGCACGGCGGCGAGGTGCCCGCCGAGGTCGGCGAGACCGTCGACGGCATCTCCGCCTCCGGCGGCACGCCCCTGGTGGTCGGCGAGATCTCCGGCGGAAAAGCCCGGCTGCTCGGCGTGATTCACCTCAAGGACGTCGTGAAGCAGGGCATGCGTGAGCGTTTCGACGAGATGCGCCGGATGGGCATCCGGACGGTGATGATCACCGGCGACAATCCGTTGACCGCCAAGGCGATCGCCGACGAGGCCGGTGTCGACGACTTCCTCGCCGAGGCCACGCCCGAGGACAAGCTGGCGCTGATCAAGCGCGAGCAGGACGGCGGCAGGCTGGTCGCGATGACCGGTGACGGCACCAACGACGCGCCCGCCCTGGCCCAGGCCGATGTCGGTGTCGCGATGAACACCGGCACCTCGGCGGCCAAGGAGGCCGGCAACATGGTCGATCTGGACTCGGATCCGACCAAGCTGATCGAGATCGTGGAGATCGGCAAGCAGCTGCTGATCACCCGCGGCGCGCTGACCACGTTCTCCATCGCCAACGACATCGCCAAGTACTTCGCGATCATTCCCGCGTTGTTCGTGGCGCTGTTCCCCGGCCTGGACGTGCTGAACATCATGCGGCTGCACAGTCCGCAGTCGGCGATCCTGTCGGCGGTGATCTTCAATGCGCTGGTCATCGTGGCACTGATCCCGCTGGCGCTGCGCGGCGTGAAGTACACGCCGTCGAGTGCGTCGAAGCTGTTGTCGCGCAACCTGACGATCTACGGTGTCGGCGGGATCATCGCGCCGTTCATCGGGATCAAGATCATCGACCTCATCGTCCGATTCCTCCCTGGGATGTCCTGATATGCGCATGTCAACCTGGATCCGGCAACACATCGCGGCGCTGCGCGCGCTGCTGGTGCTCACGGTGATCACCGGAATCGTCTATCCCGTGGCGGTTTTCGTGGTCGCTCAGCTGCCCGGCCTGCACGACGAGGCCGACGGCTCGCTGCTCGAGCGGGACGGCAAGGTGGTCGGCTCGTCGCTGATCGGGCAGTCGTTCACCGACGGCAACGGCAACGCGCTGGCGCAATACTTTCAGAGCCGCCCGTCGTCGTCGGGCGAGGGCGACGGCTACGACCCGACCTCGACCAGCTTCACCAACCTCGGTCCGGAGAGCATCGTCGACACCCTGGCGGCGAATCCGGACGACGCCGACCAGAGCCTGCTGACGCAGGTGTGTCAGCGCAGCAAGACGATCGGCGAACGCGAGGGTGTCGACGGCAGCCGGCCGTTCTGCGCACCCGGCGGCGTCGGCGCCGTGCTGTCGGTGCTGGGCCCGCGCGACGCCCAGGGCGGCGTCGAGCATCCCACCAAGGTGGTCAGCGTCAACGAGGCGTGCCCGGCCACCCCGTTCCTCGGCAGCTACAAGGGCGTGAAGGTCGAATGCGCCGAGATCGGCGAGGACTATTCGGCCGGCCTGATCGTGCCCGTCCGCGGCGACGCCCCGGCCGAGTCCCCGGTCCCCTCGGACGCGGTCGTCACCTCCGCCTCGGGCCTGGACCCGCACATCTCCCCGGAGTACGCGGCCATCCAGGTAGCCCGGATCGCCAAGGCCCGCACCATCTCCGAGGCCGAGGTTCGAACCCTGGTCGCCGCCCACACCGACGGCCGCGACCTCGGTTTCCTGGGTGAGCCCCGGGTGAACGTCCTGGAGCTGAACCTGGACCTGGACGGGAGGTACCCGGCCGAGAGCTGAACGTCCTCACCACGGCAGGCCGCCTTCATCCAACGATGAAGGCGGCCTTTGCTTTTCGCCGGACATGGTGGTCGGCGCCCACCGGTGCCCTGGGCGGATGGCCGTCCGGGTGCCGGTGCAGATCTTCGGGCGTGGCCCGTAGCCGCGGGCCATCGGCGGCCGTGCGGCATGTGCACGAGACCTTGCCGTGCGATGCTCGTCTGCACGCGGTTGATACAACGTCGGGGAAACGAGATCGCGTGGCGGACAGGCGAACAACGCGGCTGCTGTGCCTGCGGCACGGCCGGTCCGCCGACAATGCCGCGGGGATCCACGCGATTCGGGTCGCCCACACCCGGCCGGGCTGACGCGGCAGCGCTACCTCAGTGCAGCGCGCTGCCCGCCAGCCACTCCTCCCACGGGATGGTCCAGTCGCCGTTGTCCCAGGACTGCAGGGGTGGGCCGGTGGTGTTGCGGACCTCCACCACATCGCCGGGGACCACCCAGTTGAAGAACCATCTCGCGTTCTCGCCGCTGAGGTTCAGACAGCCGTGCGAGAGGTTCTGGCTGCCCTGCGCCCACACCGTCGAATCCAGCTGGTGCAGGTAGATACCGTCGGCGCTGATGCGGGTCGCCCAGTTGATCTCTTCCTTGTAGCCCAGCCGGGAGTTCACCGGCAGCCCGTAGCTGGCGGAGTCCATGGTGACCGGATTGCCCTTGTCCATCACCGTGTACGTGCCCGACGGCGTATTGAAGTAGATGGTCTTGCCGCCCACCTGCTCGCTGCCGCCGCGCCCCATCGAGGTGGGCATGGTGCGGATCAGGTTGCCGTTCTCGAACACCTGCACCTGATGGGTGTTGTCGTCGGCGATCGCCACATGCGACGGGCCGATGGTGAAGGTGGTCTTGGAGTCCTCCTGGCCGTACATGCCGGACCCCAGATCGGCCCCGAACAGGTTGGCCGACGCCGTCACCTTCGCGCCCGAGGGCCAGTACTGCTGCGGCCGCCAGTGCGCATTGCGATCGTCGAGCCAGTACCACGAGCCCTGCACCGGCGGATCGGACGTCACGCTCAGCCGCTTCTCGGCGGCCGCGCGGTCCTGGATCGGCTCGTCGAAGTGGGCGACGACGACGGTGCCGACGCCGTAGGTACCGCCGTCGGCCAGGGGGAGACCGCCGGTGGTGGTCAGATACGCCTTGGTCTGATTGCTCGGCGTGAGTGTCGAGAAGGATGCCTTCGTGGGTCCGCTGGGCCCGCTGATGGTCACACCCTGCGCGGTAACATCGTAGGTATGGCCGTATCCGAGCGGACCGGTCGGCTTCCAAGCGGTCTTGTCCGGTGTGAGAATCCCCTCCACCGGTTTGCCCTGTTCGTTGGTCATGCTGACCGACGTCAGAATGCCGTCGGAGGTGGACACCTCGATCTTGCCTAAGGGGTCGACATCCTCGCTGTCCGTCGCCGGTGTCACCGAGATCACCGGCGCGGCCGGACCCGGTGTCGCCGGGGCCGGTTTCGAACCGGAACCCGACGAGGATGAGCACGCGGCCATCAGCACCGTCACCAGGGCTATTACACCCGTTGCGATACCGAATCGGCAGCGGCGACCTGACATGGTGTCTCCTGCGCTCGCCGTGCGCCTGCCGAGCGAGTCCCCCGCAGCGCACCATCGCCTAACTGTCTTCGCGGGTAGTTTACGGGCAGACGGACGACGGCGGCACACCGAGGTGTTGCCGCAGGTTTACGAACATGTTGAGCGGGTATCCCAGGTACCGTTCTCTGCCGTCCCCGACCGCACCACCAGGGCGGCGGGATATCCGGCGGGGAACCTGCCAGGGAAGAAATCTATGAGCGAGCACAGCGAGGGACGCATCGGCACCGCCGCCCCCGCGGTCGAGGGCGCAGCCGCGGTGGCGGCCGGGCCGGAGTCGGGCGCCGGCGAGGTACAGGCATGAGCGGTCAGGCCCGGAGGCGGCAGCGGAGCGTCACCACGGAGGGCCCCGGTCATGCCCGAGAGGACACAGCATGAGCGGTCAGGCCCGGAGGCGGCAGCGGAGCGTCACCACGGAGGGCCCCGGTCATGCCCGAAAGGAAACAGCATGAGCGCGAACCTGATGATCGTAGAAGACGACGACCGGGTCCGGAGCGCCTTGCGGCTGGCCATGGAGGACGAGGGTTACGACGTCGAGGAGGCCGAGGAGGCCGAGGACGCCCTCGAGCATCTGCGCGACAACGGTGCGCCGGATGTGATGATAGTGGACCTCATGCTCGGGGAGATGGACGGATTTTCCTGTATCCGTGAGATCCGTCGCGATCACGACGTCCCGATAATAGTGGTCAGCGCGCGTGACGATACTCACGATGTGGTGGCCGCTCTCGAGGCGGGCGCCGACGATTTCGTCACCAAGCCGTTCGAGATCAAGGAGATCACCGCGCGCATGCGGGCGCTGCGCCGCCGCGCCCAGCAGTTCGCCGAACCGGAGGAGCCGCCCGCACCGCAGGAGGTCGTGCTGGACGCCGATCCCGATGCGCCGCTGGTGTTGTCGGCCGATGGCGGCACGGTGCGCCGCGGCGATGAGGAATTGCACCTGACGCTCACCGAGTTCCGGCTGCTGTGCGAGCTCGCCGAGATGCCGGGCCGGGTCCTGTCCCGGAGCGTGCTGCTCGAAAAGGTATGGGATCAGGGCTTTTTCGGTGACGAGCGGATAGTCGACGTGCACGTGCGCCGGTTGCGCACGAAAATCGAGCAGGATCCCTCGGAGCCCAGCATCGTCGTGACGGTGCGCGGGCTCGGTTACCGCCTCGATGTCCAGCGCTGATCTTCGGAAACTGCGCCTGCCCGGTCGGCAAACCCTGCGTGGCCGAGTCGTTTTCGTCTTCGCGGTGATGTCGGGGCTGGTGTCGGCGCTGCTGGTGGTGGCGGTGTTCGTGCTGGACCTCGGTTTCTGGGGAACGCTGGCCGGCGGCGTGGCCGGCGGGATCGCGGTCGGCATCGCCTTCGCGTGGTGGATGTCGCGGCGTCTCCTGGAACCGTTGCAGCGGATGACCCGCACGGCGGCGCGTATCGCGTCGGGCGAACTCGGCACCCGGCTCCCGGACACCGACGACCCCGATCTGGCCCCGACCGTGGACGCCTTCAACACCATGGTCGATTCGTTGCAACGGCGTATCGATCGGGAGCGACGGCTGGTCGGTGACGTGAGTCACGAACTGCGTACCCCGTTGACGACGCTCACCACGAGCGTCGGCGTCATGTCCCGCTACGAGGACGAACTTCCGCAACGGTCGCGCCAGGCGCTGGTGCTGGTCCGGGCCGAATTGGAACATCTGCGGCGGCTTCTGGACGATCTGCTCGCGCTGGCGCGCGCGGAGGCGCGCATGCACCGCGCCGATGCCGAGCCGCTG
The DNA here is from genome assembly GCF_000526215.1 of Nocardia sp. BMG51109. Lineage (NCBI taxonomy): Bacteria > Bacillati > Actinomycetota > Actinomycetes > Mycobacteriales > Nocardiaceae > Nocardia > Nocardia sp. BMG51109. Next base: position 8,394,999 of record NZ_JAFQ01000004.1, on the reverse strand, counting down.
TCGGTGCGTGACCTCCTCACCCACACCCTCAACGATCTGCGCTATCCGCCGGATCTGCTGACCATCTCCGCCGAGGCCACCGTGACCGGGCGCAAGCTGGAACTCGAACGCGCGCTGGTGAATCTGCTCGAGAACGCGGACCGGCACGGGGGCGGCGTGATGGGCGTCGGGGTCGATCGGCGGGGCGCGCAGGTGGTGATCACCGTCGACGACTACGGGCCGGGGGTGGCGCCGGAGGATCGGCAGCGCATATTTGAACGTTTCGTGACGGTGCGCCGCGGACGCCGCACCGTCTCGGGAACCGGCATCGGATTGGCGCTCGTCGCCGAAACCGTTGCCGCACACGGGGGAACGGTGGAATGTACGGATCGACCAGGGGGTGGTGCGCGTTTCCTCGTACGCCTACCGGCGTGTGACGAAATTCACTGATTATACTGCTGTAACGTAACCGTAAAGTGTTCGACCAGCTGCCCTCAAAGTTCGGCGGCAATTCTGGAAGGGTGATAGAGACCCGAACGCGGGATGCGTCTTTCGGTTCCCCTTCTCCCGGTGGCGAAAGAACCCGGGACGACTCTGCGCCAGCGGTGATCAGGACGCCGCGGCTTGGTGACGGGGCGCCGATGTGGCGTATTGCCGTCGATTCCAAAGTCCTGGACGTAAATTCCAGCTACGCATACATCCTGTGGTGCCGAGACTTTCGGGCAACCTCCGTGGTCGCCGAAATCGGATCGGAAATCGCGGGATTCGTCACCGGATATCTTCGGCCGGAGGCGCCGGGGACGGTGTTCGTCTGGCAGGTTGCCGTCGACCATGCCTTCCGCGGTCGCGGACTGGGCGTGGCTATGCTGGAACAGCTGGTAGAAAACGTTGCCGAACACGGAGTTTCGATACTGGAGACCACTATTTCCCCGGACAACGAGGCCTCGCAGGCGATGTTCGCCGCGCTGGCGCGGCGCCGGGGCGCGGAGCTGACGCGAGAGTCACTGTTCGAACCACAAGACTTTCCGGACGGTCACGAATCCGAGGACCTGTACCGGATCGCGCCATTGCACGAGGTGGCGCATACCACACGAGAGGATCATCGATGACGACGACCGCTGAGATGACCATTTTCGAAGAACTCGAATCCAATGTCCGCGGCTACTGCCGGTCCTGGCCGACCCTGTTCGACACGGCCCAGGGATCGTGGATCCGCGACGATAGCGGCCGTGATTTTCTGGACTTTTTCGCCGGTGCGGGTTCGCTGAACTACGGGCACAACAACCCCGTGCTGAAGCAGGCGCTGATCGATTACATCGCGCGTGACGGCATCACCCACGGCCTGGATATGTCGACGGTGGCCAAGCAGAAGCTGCTGGAGACGATCGACAGCGTTCTGCTGAATCCGCGCGGGCTGGACTACAAGGTGCAGTTCCCCGGACCCACGGGTGCCAACGCGGTGGAGGCGGCGCTGAAGCTGGCCCGCAAGGTCACCGGGCGCACCACGATTCTCAATTTCACCAACGCCTTCCATGGCATGACACTGGGCGCGCTGTCGGTGACCGGCAACGCGGCCAAGCGCGCCGGCGCGGGTGTGCCGCTGACGTACGTGAACCCGATGCCCTACGACGGCTACCTGGACGGCGACGAGCTGGCCTGGATGGAGAAGGCCCTCGACGACAGCTCCTCGGGCATCGAGAAGCCGGCCGCGGTGATCGTGGAGACCGTGCAGGGCGAGGGCGGCGTCAACGTGGCGCGCGCGGAGTTCCTGAAGCGGCTGTCCGAATTGTGTGCCGCGCGTGGCATTCTGCTGATCGTCGACGACGTGCAGATGGGCTGCGGCCGCACCGGGCCGTTCTTCTCCTTCGAGATCGCCGGCATCACCCCCGACATCGTCACGCTGTCGAAGTCGATCAGTGGCTACGGGATGCCGCTGGCGCTGGTGCTGATGCGTCGGGAGCTGGATCAGTGGGCACCCGGTGAACACAATGGCACGTTCCGTGGCAACAATCCCGCCTTCGTGACCGCCACCGCGACGCTGGAGAACTTCTGGGCCGACGGCCGGCTGGCGGAGTCGACGGCGGCCAAGGGCGCCCGAATCCACCGGTCGTTCAGCGATCTGTCGGATACTTACGAGGGCGTGTCCACCCGCGGTCGCGGACTGGTGCACGGCCTGGTGTTCGACGAGCCGTCGGAGGCTGGCAAGGTGAGCCGCATCGCCTTCGAGCAGGGGCTCCTGGTGGAGACCTCCGGCGCCGAGGACGAGGTGGTCAAGTTGCTGCCACCGCTGACGATTACCGATGACGAGCTCGACCACGGCCTGAGCATTCTGGGCGCGGCGGTCGACAAGGCCCGAGGAGGAAACTGACCCATGATCGTGCGCACCACCGACGAGATCACCGGCACCGACCGGGACGTGGCGGACGCCCAGTGGCGCAGCAAGCGGATCATTCTGGGCGGAGACGGCGTCGGCTTCTCCTTCCACGAGACCACGATCGAGGCCGGGACCTCGCACGTGTTCCATTACGCCAACCACGTCGAGGCGGTGTGGTTGATCGAGGGTGAGGCCACCCTCTACGACCTCGACAACGATGTCAGGTACGAGTTGGGTCCTGGGTCCATGTATCTGCTGAACGGGCACGAACGCCACCGCGTCGAGACGAAAACGCGGATGCGTGCGCTGTGTGTGTTCAACCCGCCGGTTACGGGCCAGGAGGTGCACGACGAGAACGGCGTCTACCCGTTGGTCGCCGTTCCTGAGTAATTAGGAGGACAACACCGCGATGACGTTGGCCGACAGTCGAATCGATCGGTATCGCACGCGCACCATCACCGAGGTGCCGCCGATCGACCGCAACGATCCGACCGTGTGGGGCCGGATCACCTCGCCTTCGCTGGCGAACTTCGACGCCGACGGGTACGCGATCATCGATCAGCTACTGTCGCCGGAGGAGGTGGCCGACTTCTCCGCGGAGGTCGATCGGCTGGCCTCCGACCCGGAACTGCGCCTGGACGAACGAGTGATCACCGAGAAGAAGGCGAACCGGGTGCGGTCGATCTTCGAGGTACACAAGATCAGCCGGGCGGTCGCGGATCTCGTCCGGGACGAGCGCGTGGTGGGCCTGGCCCGCCAGGTGCTCGGCTCGGAGGTGTACATCCACCAGAGCCGGGTCAACTACATGCCTGGTTTCGAGGGCGCCGGATTCTACTGGCATTCGGACTTCGAGACCTGGCACGCGGAGGACGGTATGCCGTCACCGCGTGCGGTGAGCCTGTCGATCGCGCTGACCGACAACTACGCCTTCAACGGCAGCCTGATGGTGATGCCGGGCTCGCAGCGGACCTTCGTGCCGTGCCGGGGCGAGACCCCGGAGGAGCACTATCGGGAGTCGTTGCGGGAACAGGAGATCGGTGTGCCGTCGCATGCCGAGATCGCCGAGCTGGCGAAAAAGCACGGCATCACCCAGTTCATCGGGGCGCGCGGATCCGCGCTGCTGTTCGACTCGAACATCATGCACGGATCGACCAACAACATCACGCCGTTCCCGCGCTCGAACATCTTCCTGGTGTTCAACAGCGTCGAGAACGCCCTGCAGGACCCGTACGCCGCGACGGAATACCGACCGACATACATCGCCGAGCGGGACATCGAGCCCGTCCGGTGACCGACCCGCGTCGCACGCCCCGGATCGGGACGTGACGCGACAGACCGGTGCCCGCTCGCGGAGAGCGAGCGCATCACACCCGTGACCGGGCACCGAACGACGAGGCGCCGCCCGTTCCCTCGGAGCCGGGCGGTGCCTTGTCGTGCGACATCACCTGTGTGCCCTGCCTATCGACGTGCGCCCTGCCTATCGACGTGCGCCCTGCCTATCGACGTGCGCCCTGCCTATCGACGTGTGCGCCTTGCGTATCGATGGCGAGTGGTGCCGCCCGGTCCGGAGACACGAAATCCTGGCGGGCCCGGGTGCCGTGCGGGCCCGCCAGGATGCGAAAAACCGCGAAAAACGCTGTGCCGGGCCTACTGCGGGCGGGTGAGCGCCGCGTAGCGGGCGATGTGGTGGTCGGCCGTGCCCCACTCGTGCTGGATCGCCGTGAGCCGCTTGAAGAAATGGCCGATGGCCAGTTCCTCGGTCATGCCCATGGCGCCGTGCAGCTGCACCGCGTGCTGGCCGATGAACCGGGCGGCGCGGGCCACCGTGGCCTTGGCCGCGGCCGCGGCGCGGGCCCGTTCTGCGGGCTCGGTGTTCAGCTTCAGCGTGATCAGATACGTTGCGGCGATTGCCTGTTCGAGTTCGAGGTGCATATCCACCATGCGGTGTTGCAGCACCTGGAAGCTGCCGATCGGCACGCCGAACTGCCGGCGCTGCTTGGCGTACTCCACGGTGTCGGCGAGCACCTTGCGCATGCCGCCGACCGCCTCGGCCGCGATGGCGGCGATCGCCTCGTCCACCGCGAGGGCGAGCGAATCGTCCGCGCCCCCTTCGGCTCCCAGCAGCGCGTCGGCGGGTACCCGCACACCCTCGAACACCAGGTCGGCCGACCGGCGCTCGTCGATGGTGCGATACGGGTGCTGCGTGAGCCCGGCGGCACCGGCGTCGACGACGAACAGCGACACACCGTCGGTTCCGGGTGTCCGGGCCGTCACCAGCAGGTGCGTGGCCAGCGGGGCGCCGGTCACCACCACCTTCGCGCCGTCGAGCAGCCAGCCGTCCTCGTCGCGCCGCGCGGCGGCCGACACCCGCAGCACGTCGTAGCCCGACTCGGCCTCCAGCGCGGCGAAGGCCGTGACGACCTCGCCGGATACGATGCCGCGCAACAGTTCCGCGGCCCGCTCGCCGCCGGCGCGGCGCAGCAGCCCGCCGCCCAGCACCACAGTGTCCACGTACGGCTCGACCACGAGCGCGCCGCCCAGCGCCTCGGCGATCACCATCGTCTCGACGGCGCCGCCGCCGAAGCCGCCGGCCTCCTCGGGCAGGCTGGCGCCGAGGATGCCGACCTCCTCGGCGAAGGCGCGCCAGATCTCCGGCTGCCATCCGGTGCCGAGCCGGGCGGCGGTGCGGCTCTTCTCGAGGTCGTAGCGGGCCGCCAGGAACTCGGTGACCGTATCGCGGAGCAGCTGCTGTTCGGCGGTGTATTCGAAGTCCATCTCTACAGTCCCAGGGTTGCCTTGGCGATGATGTTGCGCTGAATTTCGTTGCTGCCGGCGTAGATCGAGCCGGCGCGGTCGTTGAAATAGCGCTGGGGTGCGACCGCCTGCCATTCGGCGCCGCTGAGGTAGCCGTCGTCGGGTGCGGCGAAGTCGGCGATCGGGCCGCCGGGCATGGTGGCGTGCGGCTGGTAGACCCGGCCGCGCGGGCCCGCCGCCGAGAGCGCCAGCTCGGTCAGTTGCTGGCTCAGCTCGGTGCCGAGGATCTTCAGCGTCGATGCCGCCGGCCCCGGGTTCCTGCCCTGCGAGATCGCCGCCATGGTGCGGTATTCCAGGATCTCCAGCACGTCGGCGCGGATCCGGGCGTCGGCGAGCCGGGCCGCGAAGGCCGGATCGTCCAGCAGCGCACCGCCGTTCGGCCCCGGCTGCGCACTCGCCTGCCCCGCCAGCGCTTCCGCCAGCACCTGCAGCATCGGGCCGAGCGCGCCGCCGCGTTCGAAGTTGAGCAGATACTTCGCGACGGTCCAGCCGTCGTCGATGTGGCCCAGCACGTTCTTCTTCGGCACCCGGACCTGATCGAAGAACACCTGGTTCTGCACCTGTTCGCCGGAGGTCATCACCAGCGGGCGCACCTGGATCCCGGGGGAGTCCATCGGGATCAGCACGAAGGTGATGCCCTGCTGCTTGCGCTCCAGCTTCGCCGTGCGCACCAGGCAGAAGATCCAGTTGGCCTCGGTGGCATGGGTGGTCCAGATCTTGGAACCGGTGCACACCAGGTCGTCGCCGTCGTCGACGGCGGCCATGGTCAGCGACGCCAGGTCCGATCCGGCCTCCGGTTCGGAGTAGCCCTGGCAGAAGAACACCTCACCGGTGAGGATGCGCGGCAGGTAATACGACTTCTGCTCGTCGGTGCCGAACGCGATGATCGCGTGCGCCACCATCTTGATCCCCATCGGCGACAGCGCGGGCGCGCCGGCCAGCATCGACTCCCGGTCGAAGATGTAGTGCTGGGTCATGCTCCAGTCGCAGCCGCCGTGCTCGACCGGCCAGGCCGGCGCGGCCCAGCCGCGGGCGTGCAGAATCTGCTGCCACCGCATACTGGCCTCGTGGTCCGGGTAGACGCTGGTGGCGAGCTGCCCGGCGCGGCGAAGCTCGAGGGTCAGGTTCTCGTCCAGAAACGCCCGTACCTCGTCGCGAAACGCCAGATCGGTGGGCGACCAGTCCAGATCCACGAAGAACTCCTTGTGCGATAAACGGAGTTTCACCTTCTCATTTACTCGACGCTGAATGCAAATGGTCGTTAACTTAATCTCCCCCTTGACATTCCATTGTGGAGGGCGCATTCTATCTCTACTACGTTCCACTTTGGAATATCGGACTCGTCGACAGGATCACGTGCCATGGACATCGCAACCGGCACCCGCGCCTCCGATGCCGAGCGTCGGCAGGTGGTCGATCTGCTGGCCCGGCATCTGAGTGAGGGACGCCTCGATCTCACCGAATACGACGAACGCGTCGCGCGGGTGTACGCCACCGTCACGCGCGACGACCTGCGGCTGGTGCTGTCGGACCTGCCGGAGCCGCCGGATCGGCGCGACGGGCACGCGGATACCGCCACATCCTCGAAAAGGTCTGCCCGCGTGCCGATCTGGCAGCGCATCGAGGGCACGGCCTGGCTGGGGGTCGGTCTGCTGTGCGTGGCGATCTGGGGCATGGTCTCGATCGGTGTGGGCGAGCTGACCTATCCGTGGCCGATCTGGGTGATCGGACCGTGGGGCGCGGTCCTCGTGTTCCGCGTCCTCACCGGATGGGAGGCCGGCCCCCGTCCCCCGAGGCCGGGTGTGACCGGGTGCCGCTCGCGCTCGGGCGCTACCGGATACGGACAGTCCGCCGCTACTGGATACGGGCGGCCCGCCGCTACTGGATACGGGCGGCCCGCCGCTACTGGATACGGGCGGCCCGCCGCTACTGGATACGGGCGGCCCGCCGCCTCGGCGCCACAGCCGGTCCATTCCGTGCCCGACGGCCGCGTCCGGTGACCTCGCCGCCGGATCGGCCGCCCCCGGGCACCCTGCGGCAATCGGCCGGGTCGAGCCGTCTCTCCTGGTGAGAGTGGCCGCGAGGGGACGACGGTGGGGCGTCGGCAATATCCTCGACCGACATCGCGCTCCGGCATACGCGGGGCAACCCCCGGCCAGCGGGTAGATTGGCCTGCTGTGCACCTGAAGAGTCTGACGCTGAAGGGTTTCAAATCCTTCGCGTCCGCGACGACCCTGCGCTTCGAGCCGGGCATCACCTGCGTGGTGGGGCCGAACGGCTCGGGCAAGTCGAACGTCGTCGATGCGCTCACCTGGGTGATGGGTGAGCAGGGCGCGAAGGCGTTGCGCGGCGGCAAGATGCAGGACGTCATCTTCGCGGGGACGGCCGGCCGCGCGCCGCTGGGCCGCGCCGAGGTGACGCTGACCATCGACAATTCCGACGGTGCGCTGCCCATCGACTACTCCGAGGTGTCCATCACCCGCCGGATGTTCCGCGACGGCGCCGGGGAATACGAGATCAACGGCAGTTCCTGCCGTCTGATGGATGTGCAGGAGCTGTTGTCCGACTCCGGAATCGGCCGGGAGATGCACGTCATCGTCGGCCAGGGCCAGCTGTCGGCGATCCTGGAATCGCGTCCCGAGGACCGCCGCGCCTTCATCGAGGAGGCGGCGGGCGTGCTCAAGCACCGCAAGCGCAAGGAGAAGGCGGTCCGCAAGCTGGAGGCCATGCAGGCCAATCTGGCGCGGCTGACCGACCTCACCACCGAATTGCGCCGCCAGCTCAAGCCGCTGGGCCGGCAGGCCGAGGTGGCGCGCCGGGCCGCCACCGTGCAGTCCGAGCTGCGCGACGCCAAGCTGCGGCTGGCCGCCGACGACCTGGTGACCCGCCGCCGCGAGCTGGAGAGCCAGCAGAGCAAGGAGTCCTACGCCCGCGAACAGCAGATCAATGTGCAGGCCGAGCTGGATGCCGCCAATGCCGCACTGGCGCAACAGGAGTACGAGCTGTCCCGGCTGACCCCCGGCGCGGAGGCGGCCGCGCAGACCTGGTTCCAGCTGTCGGCGCTGGTGGAGCGGGTCAACGCCACCATCCGGATCGCCCACGACCGGGCCCGCAATCTGACCATCGAACAGCCCACCGGCTCCGGGCGCGACCCCGACCAGCTGGAGGCCGAGGCGACGCGGGTCGAGGCCGAGGAGGCCGAACTGCTGGAGGCCGTCGAGGTGGCCACCGCCACCCTGGAGGCGGCCCGCGACCAGCTGCACGACCGCGAGCAGGCGGCGAAGGCCGCCGAGCAGGCCCACCTGGCCGCGGTGCGCGCGATCGCCGACCGGCGCGAGGGTCTGGCCCGGCTGTCCGGTCAGGTCGACAATCTGCGCACCCGGGCCCAGTCGGCCGATACCGACATCACCCGGCTGTCCACCGCGCTGGTGGAGGCGCGGCAGCGCGGCGAGGCCGCGGAGGCCGAATTCGAGTCCGTCCAGGCCGAACTGAGCGAGCTCGACGCGGGCGAGGAAAGCCTGGACGCCACCTACGAACATGCGGCGCAGGCACTGGAGCAGGCCGAACGCCGGGTCACCGAACTGCGCGAATCCGACCGCGAGGCGAGTAAGAAGGTGGCCTCGCTGACCGCCCGGATCGAGGCGCTCACCATGGGGTTCTCCCGCAAGGACGGCGGAGCCTGGCTGCTGGAGCACCACACCGACGGGCTGCTCGGGCCGCTGTCGGGCCTGCTGCGGGTGCACGGCGGGTACGAGGCCGCCGTCGCCGCGGCGCTCGGGCCGCTCGCCGACGCGGTGGCCGCGCGCACCGGTACCGACGCGCACGCCGCCCTGCGCGCGCTGAAGGAGGCCGACGGTGGCCGCGTCGCGCTGGTGTTCGGCGGTGTGCGGCAGGCGGATTCGGGCGGGCGGCCGGCCTTGCCCGGCTCGGCGCGCTGGCTCGCCGACGTGGTGGACTGTCCCGACGACATGCGCGGCGCCGTCGACGCGCTGACCGCCGGAACCGCGGTGGCCGACGATCTCCCGGCCGCCGCCGAGGTGCTCGCGGCGCGTCCGGAACTGCGCATCGTGACCCGCGACGGCGATCTCACCGGCACCGGCTGGCTGGTCGGCGGCTCCGACCGTGCCCCGAGCCAACTCGAGATCCAGGCCGATATCGACGCCGCGACCGCCGAATTGGCGTCCTGGCAGCGGCATTCCGAGGAGTTCGAGGCGGCGCTGTCGGGCGCGGAGGCCGAGCAGACCGACCGCAAGGAGGCCGCCGACCAGGCGCTGCTGGCGTTGCACGAATCCGATCAGGCGCTGGTGTCGATCTACGACCGGCTCGGGCGGCTCGGGGAGACGGCTCGCACCGCACAGACCGAATGCGGGCGGCTGGAGAGCCAGCGCGCCGACGCGGAGACCGCCCGCGACGAGAACCTGGCGAAGCTCGCCGAACTCGAGGACCGGCTGCGGCACGCGGAATCCGAACAGTCCGAGCTGGATTCGGACGCCGAGGCCGGCAGCGAGACCTCCGGGCAGGAGCGCGAGGACGCCGCCACGGCCCTCGCCGAGGCCCGGTCGATGGAGGTGGAGGCCCGGCTGGCGGTGCGCACGGCCGAGGAGCGTGCGGAATCGGTGCGCGGCAAGGCGGATTCGCTGCGCCGCGCCGCCCGCGCCGAACGCGAGTCCCGGGCCCGCGCCGAACGCGCCCAGGCCGCCCGGCGTCGTGCCGCCGCGGTGGCCGCGGTCGTCGCCGAATCCGCCGAGCGGGTCGCCGCGGAGCTGGAAACCGTGGTGTCCGAGGCGTCCGCGCGCCGCGACGATCTGGTGCGCCGCCGCACCGAATGCGCGACCCAGGTGGATCAGACCAAGGAGCGGGTGCGCGTACTGACCACCCAGCTGGCGCAGCTGACCGATGCCGTGCACCGCGACGAGGTCGCCCGCGCCGAGGCGGCGCTGCGGATCGAACAGCTGGAGCAGTCCATCGCCGAACAGTTCGGCCTGGCCCTCGACGATCTGGTCGCCGAATACGGCCCGGATGTGCCGATGCCGCCGACGGCGCTGGAGATGCAGGAGTACGAGCAGGCCAAGGAGCGCGGCGAACAGGTCAGCCCGCCCCAGCCGATGCCGTTCGACCGCGCCGATCAGCAGCGCCGCGCCAAGCGGGCCGAGAAGGATCTGACGACGCTCGGCAAGGTCAATCCCCTCGCGCTGGAGGAGTTCGCGGCGCTCGAGGAGCGCTACACCTTCCTGTCCACCCAGCTCGAGGACGTCCGCAAGGCCCGGCAGGATCTGCTCGACGTCGTCGCCGAGGTGGACGCGCGCATCCTGCAGGTGTTCGCGGAGGCCTACGAGGACGTGTCCCGCGAGTTCGTCGAGGTGTTCGCCAAGCTGTTCCCCGGCGGCGAGGGCCGGCTGCTGCTCACCGAGCCCGGCGACATGCTGGCCACCGGCGTCGAGGTGGAGGCCCGCCCGCCGGGCAAGAAGGTGAAGCGTCTGTCGCTGCTGTCCGGTGGGGAGAAGTCGCTCACGGCGGTCGCCCTGCTGGTGGCCATCTTCCGTGCCCGGCCCTCGCCGTTCTACGTGATGGACGAGGTGGAGGCGGCGCTGGACGACACCAACCTGCGCCGGCTGATCGGACTGTTCGAGCAGCTGCGGGAGAAGTCGCAGCTGATCGTCATCACCCACCAGAAGCCGACCATGGAGATCGCCGACGCGCTGTACGGTGCCAGCATGCGCGGCGACGGCATCACCCAGGTGATCTCGCAGCGGATGCGCGGCGAGAATCTGGTGGGCGCACCGAGCTGAACGGATGCGGCCCGGACCGTTTCCCCGCTACGCGGGGGCAACCGGTACCTTATACGCTGCCCGATATGGATCTCGATCGGACGTTCGACTGGCAGGGCCGCAGGATCGCGCACGCAACCCGGGGCAGCGGGCCCGATGTCGTCTTCTGTCACGGCACGCCGTTCTCCTCGCTGCTGTGGCACCCGTTCGCCGAGGCACTCGCGCGCGACTTCACGGTCCACGTGTGGGATATGCCGGGCTACGGGCGCTCCTCGAAGGACGCGGCGCACGCGGTCGACTTCGGTACGCAGGCCGCCGCTTTCGCGGCGCTGCTGGAGCACTGGGGTGTGCGGGAGCCGCATGTGATCGCCCACGACTACGGCGGGGCGGTGTCGCTGCAGGCGCATCTGACCGAGCGGGCCGCCTACGCCTCGCTGATGCTGATCGATGTGGTGGCGATTCCGCCGAGCGGGTCGCCGTTCTTCCGGTTCGTCCAGGAGAATCCCGATCTGCTCGCTCAGCTGCCCGACTACATCCACCGGGCGCTCGTGCGCGCGTACATCGGGAACGCGAGCGCGACGGATCTTCCGGCCGGAATTCTCGACGCCCTCGTCGAGCCGTGGACCGGCCCGGACGGGCAGCCGGCCTTCTACCGGCAGATCGCCCAGTACGACGAGAAGTTCCTGCGCGACAACGAGAATCGCGCGGGCGAGATCGATATTCCGGTGCACATCGTCTGGGGCGAACAGGACGCCTGGATCCCGCCCGACCGCGCCCACCGGCTGCAACAGCTGATCCCCGGCTCGACCGCCCGGCTCGTCCCCGGCGCGAACCACCTGATCCACTACGACCAGCCGGTCGCCCTCATGCACGAGGTCCGCTCCTGGCTGGACGCGCGGACCCCGACCGCTTAGCCGACCGTCCAGAATTTCTGTGCCCCTCGGGGTTTCGCGGCCTCGTCCGCAGGGAACTTGTCGGTGCCTCCGCGTACTGTCCGCAGCATGCCGTTCCTACCGACATGAGGGTTTGATCGAGCTGTTCCGGGCGCGGCCCATGCCGGCCGCGTATCGCGTCGCCTACTGCCACCAGCATGGCTGGACGCGGCGGCCGTAGCGTCTCGTCGGCACGCTCCGGGCGGGCCGGATAGCTCGGGTCGATTCCCGGGTCCGGCATATCGTGACGATCGTCTCGAGATGCGCGGGCGCAGGGCACGGTCCGTCCGACCCCTGTGCGGCTCGCGCCGGCGGCGGTCAGGATTCCGGCCGGTGCGTCGCCGGGAAGCAGGATTGCTCCGTCCTGCTCCGGAACTCGGGACCGCGCGAGGGGGCCTCGGGAGCGCTCAGAGGAGGTCGCTGACGTCGTCGGGGACGTCGACGGCGTACTTGCGCAACGTGTCCATGGGGACGACCTCGAGGGCGTTCTCATGGGTGGCGGCCAGCACGACGGGGGCGGCGACGCCGTCCTCGTGGGCGTGCAGCCAGCGGACCGCGACGACGCACCAGCGGTCGCCGGGTTGCAGGCCGGGGAAGTTGTTCTCCGGGCGCGGGGTGATCAGATCGTTGCCGATCGACTTCTGGTGCTCCAGGAACTCCTGGGTAACGACGGTGCACACCGTGTGGCTGCCAAGGTCCTCGGGTCCGGTGCTGCAGCAACCGTCCCGGTAGAAGCCGGTGAGAGGATCGGTGCCACACTCCTCCAGCGGTCCCCCAAGCACATTTCGATCGGTCACGCCGCCGATCCTATTGTCTCGGTATCGGATTCGCCGAGCCTTCCGCCGCGTGGTGCCTAGACGAGCAGACCGGTCGGTAGTTGACATGGCCCGATCGGGCCTATGTCGGCGTGTCCTTCTGGGCGGGAACGATCTTGTGTGCTAGTGGACGTACCCTCGGGGCATGCGGATCGCCTTCGGAACCGACGAGTCCACCGCGCTGACCGAGCACATGAAGGAGTGGCTGATCGCCCAGGGCCACCAGCTGGTGGTGGTCGGTGAGGACATCGCGTGGCCGGAGGCGGGCGGCGGCGTCGGCGAGGCGGTGGCGAAGGGCCTGGCCGACCGCGGCGTGGTGTGCTGCTGGACCGGCACCGGCGTGTCGATCGCCGCGAACAAGGTGCCGGGCGTGCGCGCGGCCCTGTGCACCGACCGCGCCACCGCCGCGGGCGCCCGCACCTGGAACGACGCGAACGTGCTGGCGCTCGGCCTCCGGCTGACCTCGCCCACGGTGGCCGAGGAGATGATGGAGGCATTTCTCACTACGGATCCGGATGCCTCCGAGGCCGAGAACTACAACCGCCTCGGCTGAAACCGTTCCCCGTCCTCGTGTCGGGCGGTCTCCCGGACTCAGGTAAACCGTCCGAGCGCGTGCCGGGCACTGGGCGTGCCCGTGGCCCTGGGTGTGTCGGAAAAGCCCGGGCGGCTGAACGGGCCGGTCGCCGCGCCGCGATCTGCCGCCCCGCAGGTGTAACCGGGCGTTCTGTAAGGATGGGGGCGTGACTGCGCAAGCTTGGATTCTGATCGCCGCGATCGCCGCCGTGCTGCTGGTGGCGTTCGTTTCCGGATTCGTCCTGTACAAGCGCCGCCGGGTGACGCTGAGTTCGTCCGCTCCCGAGCAGGAGCTGACCGACCGGTCGGGTGGGTACCAGGCGGCCGGTGGATTCAGCTTCAGCCAGGGCGGGGCGGGCACGGTGGCGCCGGAGCGCCCGGAACCCGCACCGTCGGAACGGACCGACGACGAGGGCCAGCCCCACGTCGGCGACGACGCCGCCGTCCCGCGTGACGCGCCGCGCCGCACCATCACCGACGTCCGGCTGCCCGAGCCCGACACCGCCGAGGACGCGGAGGCATCGGGGGAGCAGGGGGAGCAGGGTACGAACGGTGCCGGCTCGGCGACCGCCGCCCCCAGCGAGACCACCCCCGCCGACGGCGGCGGCCCGGCCGTGACGCCCAATGGCACCGCTCCGTCGGACACCGCGGCACCCGCCGGCACTCCGACCGGCACCGCGGCGGCTGAGGACACCGCGCCGCCTACCGAGAAGGCCCCCGCCGCAGAGCCTGCCGAAAAGGCCGAGCCCGGCGCGGGATCCGAGCCCGCCGCGCCGCAACTCGAGGAGATCGAGCCCACCGCGGGCCGCCTGACCCGGTTGCGCGGCCGGTTGTCCCGCTCGCAGAACGCGGTCGGCAAGAGCCTGCTGGGCCTGCTCGGCGGCGGCGACCTCGACGAGGACTCCTGGGAGGAGATCGAGGACACGCTGGTCATGGCCGACCTGGGCACCGCCGCCACCACGACGATCGTGCAGCGGCTGCGCGAGGAGATGGCTTCGCGCAGTGTCCGCACCGACGAGCAGGCCCGCCAGGTGCTGCGCGACGTGCTGGTCGAGGCGCTGCGGCCGGAGCTGGACCGGTCGATCCGGGCGCTCCCGCACGACGAGCATCCGTCGATCCTCCTGGTCGTCGGCGTCAACGGCACGGGTAAGACCACGACCACCGGCAAGCTGGCCCGGGTCCTGGTCGCCGACGGCCGCCGGGTGCTGCTCGGCGCCGCCGACACCTTCCGCGCCGCCGCCGCCGACCAGTTGCAGACCTGGGGCGAGCGGGTCGGCGCGGACACCGTGCGGGGCAAGGAGGGCGCCGATCCGGCGTCCGTCGCGTTCGACGCGGTCAGCGCCGGCATCGATCACGGCGTGGACGTGGTGCTGGTCGACACCGCCGGCCGCCTGCACACCAAGACCGGCCTGATGGACGAGCTGGGCAAGGTCAAGCGGGTCATCGAGCGCAAACTGTCCGCGACCCCGGGCCGCTCCGGCGTCGACGAGGTGCTGCTGGTGCTGGACGCCACCGTCGGCCAGAACGGCCTGGCCCAGGCCCGGGTGTTCGCCGAGGTCGTCGACATCAGCGGCGTGGTGCTGACGAAGCTCGACGGAACCGCCAAGGGCGGTATCGTCTTCCAGGTTCAGCACGAGCTCGGCGTGCCCGTGAAGCTGGTCGGCCTGGGCGAGGGCGCCGACGACCTCGCTCCCTTCGAACCCACCGCATTCGTCGACGCCTTGCTGGGCTGACCTGCGAAGATATCGTCCCCGGACCGCGTATGGTCAAGGTTCCGGCAGGGCGAGAAGTGATGTGGTGAACATCACGAAACATGGTGGCAACATTGTAAGTTCATCCGTTCACCCAGCGGAAACATCGCTGCGCCACGGAGGAAACACCGACTGAGGACCCTACTCTGCAGGCTCGTTTTGCCGGAATCGGCGGAGCCCGAGATGAGGAGGAACAAAGGTGGCGTTTCCCGTAATCGGTGAACCCAACACCGGTGACACCGCATGGATGCTGGCGAGTTCGGCGCTCGTGCTACTGATGACACCTGGCCTGGCGTTTTTCTACGGCGGCATGGTGCGCGGCAAGAACGTGCTCAACATGATCATGATGAGCATCAGTGCGATGGGCCTGATCACGGTCCTATGGTCGCTGTACGGCTTCTCGATGGCCTTCGGCGACGACAAGGGCAATCTGTTCGGTGACCCCGGTCAGTACTTCGGCTTGAAATCGATCTTCGGCGGCAGTTATCTGGCCACCACCGATCCGGCGGCACCGGCCGCGATACCGCTGTCCGGCACGATTCCACTGACCGTGTTCGTGGCGTTCCAGCTGATGTTCGCGATCATCACGGTCGCCCTGATCTCGGGTGCGGTCGCCGACCGCCTGAAGTTCGGTTCCTGGCTGCTGTTCGCCGGCCTGTGGGCCACGATCGTCTACTTCCCGGTGGCGCACTGGGTGTTCTCGTTCGACGGCATCACCGGTGAGCACGGCGGCTGGATCGCGAACAAGCTGAAGGCCATCGACTTCGCCGGTGGTACGGCGGTGCACATCAACGCCGGTATCGCGGGCCTGGTGCTGGCCATCGTGCTCGGCAAGCGCAAGGGCTGGCCGAAGACCCCGATGCGTCCGCACAATCTGCCGTTCGTGATGCTCGGCGCCGGTCTGCTGTGGTTCGGCTGGTACGGCTTCAACGCCGGCTCGGCGACCGCCTCCAACGGCATCGCGGGCGCCACCTTCGTGACCACCACGATCGGGACGGCGGCGGCCATGCTGGCGTGGCTGGTGGTGGAGAAGATCCGCGACGGCAAGCCCACCTCGCTGGGCGCGGCCTCGGGCATCGTGGCCGGCCTGGTCGCCATCACCCCGTCGTGTTCGTCGGTGAACGTGGTCGGCGCGCTGGCCATCGGTATCGTCGCCGGCGCGCTGTGTGCCCTGGCGGTGGGCCTGAAGTTCCGCTTCGGGTTCGACGATTCGCTCGATGTCGTCGGCGTGCACCTGGTCGGCGGCCTGGTGGGCACCCTGATGGTCGGCTTGGTGGCCACCGCCGAGGCGCCCGCCGGTGTCGAGGGGCTGTTCTACGGCGGCGGTTTCGATCAGCTGGGTAAGCAGGCCGTGGGCGCGTTCGCGGTGCTGATCTTCTCCGGCGTGGCCACCGCGATCATCGCGCTGGCGATCAAGTTCACCATCGGCCTCCGCGCGAGCGAAGAGGACGAGTTCCAGGGAATGGACGAGTCGGAGCACGCGGAAACGGCATACGATTTCGCTGCTGTGGGTGGCACGGCACGGACCGCCGTCAAGGAGGCGTAACGCAATGAAACTGATCACCGCAATCGTCAAACCCTTCACGCTCGAGGACGTCAAGAGCGGCCTGGAGCAGGCGGGCGTGCTGGGCATGACCGTCAGCGAGGTACAGGGTTACGGTCGGCAGAAGGGGCACACCGAGGTCTACCGCGGGGCCGAGTACTCCGTCGACTTCGTCCCGAAGGTCCGGGTCGAGGTGGTCGCCGACGACGCCTCCGTGGAGAAGGTCGTCGAGGTGATCGTCGAGGCCGCCCGCACCGGCAAGATCGGCGACGGCAAGGTGTGGGTGACCCCGGTCGACGCCGTGATCCGCGTCCGGACCGGCGAACGGGGAGCCGACGCGCTGTAGGAACCACAGATGATGGCCCGGCGGAAGCGTCCGGCCCGGAGGCGGCAGCCACGGGCGGCCGCCTCCGCCGGGAATCCACGGGCGGGATCCGTGCCCGCCGTGGCGAACACAGCAGCGAACGGCGGCCCCGTCTCCGGCCGAGCGACGGCCGGGGCGGGGCCGCCCGCATGTCGTCCCCGTCCGCGGAGCACGGCGCGGGGATGCGGGTGGCGTCCCGCACGGCGGACGCGCAGATGAGAATGGGTGGTGGTTGTGGGTTTGCAGGCGAGAGACGAACTTCCCGGCGGCGCAAAGGATCTGGTGCGGGCACGAGATCAGTTGCTCGACGGCGGCGACTCCCGCAATCCGCGCCTGGACGCCGAATCCCTGCGGCAGGCGCTGGTCGATCTGCACGATCTGTGGCTCACCGGCAAGGGCGCTGAACTGGGCATCACCGCCGACAGCGGCCTGGCGGTGGTCGCGGTCGGCGGGCTGGGCCGCCGGGAGATGCTGCCGTATTCGGATCTCGACCTGGTGCTGCTGCACGACGACGTGGATCCGCAGCGCGTCGCCGAGGTGGCCGATCAGCTCTGGTATCCGCTCTGGGACGCCCACATCAAACTGGACCACAGCGTGCGCACGGTGCCGCAGGCGCTGCGGGTGGCGTCCGACGATCTCACCGCGGCCCTCGGCATGCTCGAGGCCCGGCACATCGTCGGCGACGAGGAGCTCAGCAATCTGCTGATCGGCGGGGTGCGCCGGGAGTGGCGCACCGGAATCCGTTCCCGCTTCGGCGAATTGGTGGAACAGGCGCACGCCCGGTGGCGGCGGGGCGGCGAGATCGCCCACCGCGCCGAGCCGGACCTGAAGAACGGCCGCGGCGGCCTGCGCGACATCCAGCTGCTGGACGCCCTGGCCATCGCCCAGCTGACCGACGCCATGCCGGGGCTCGGCCCGGATGTTCCCGGCGGCGGCATGAAACAGGCACACCGCAGGCTGCTGGACGTGCGCACGGAACTGCATCGGGTGGCCCGCCGCCCCCGCGAGCAGCTGCGCGCCCAGGACGCCGACGAGATCGGCGCCGCGCTGCGCATCGGCGACCGCTTCGACCTGGCCCGCACGCTCAGCGACGCGGCCCGCACGGTCGGCTACTCGGTCGATGTCGGGCTGCGGACCGCCGGTAATGCCCTGCCCCGGCGCGGGCTGGCGCGCCTGCGCCGGATGCCGGTGCGCCGACCACTCGATGAGGGGGTGGTCGAGCACGCGGGTGAGGTGGTGCTGGCGCGTGATGCCCGCCCGCAGAAGGATCCCGGGCTGATCCTGCGGGTGGCCGCGGCCTCGGCGCAGACCGGGCTGCCGATGGCCGCGACCACGCTGAACCGGTTGTCCGAGGACGCGCCCGAACTGCGCGAGCCGTGGCCGCGGGAGGCGCTGAACGATCTGCTGATCCTGCTGGGCACCGGGCGCGGCACCGTCGACGCGATCGAGGCGCTGGACCGAACCGGGCTGTGGGGCAGGATGTTTCCGGAGTGGGGCGCCGTGCGCGACCTGCCGCCGCGCAACCCGACGCACATCTGGACCGTGGACCGGCACCTGGTCGAGACCGTCGCCTACGCCGGTGTGCTGAGCACGCGGGTGGCCCGCCCCGATCTGCTGCTGCTGGGCGCGCTGCTGCACGACATCGGCAAGGGCCGCGTCGAGGACCACAGCGTCGTGGGCGCCGAGCTGGCCACCCAGATCGGCCGCCGGCTGGGGCTGTGGCCGTCGGACGTGCGCGCGGTATCGGCGATCGTCCGGCATCACCTGCTGCTGCCGGACACCGCGACGAGACGCGACGTCGCCGACCCGGACACCGTGCGGATGGTCGTCGACGCGCTGGACGGCGACCCGCAACTGCTGGACCTGCTGCACACCCTCGCCGAGGCCGACTCGCTGGCGACCGGTCCGGGCGTCTGGGGCGATTGGAAGGCGTCGCTGATCGGGGAGCTGGCGCGCCGGTGCCGGCTGGCGATGGCCGGCGAGCCGCTGCCGCAACCGGATCCGATCGACGCCGAGCTGCTGGCGCGGGCCGAGGCCGGTGGCGTGCACGTCGACCTGGTCCCCGGCGACGGCCGCTACACCCACGTCGTCACGGTGATCGCACCCGACACGCCGGGCCTGCTGTCGGATGCGGCGGGTGTCCTGGCGATGCATTCGCTGCGTGTGCTGTCGGCCTCGCTGGGTGGTTCCGGCGAGGTGGCGATCGACCGGTTCGTGGTCACGCCGATGTTCGGCGATCCGCCCGACGCCGGGCTGCTGCGCCAGGAGCTGATCCGGGCCGTGCAGGGCGAGCTGGACCTGGCGAAGGCACTGGTGAAGAAGGAGCGCGACGCGGGCGCGCGGACCAGCCCGTATGCCCAGGCGCAGCCGCGGCTGATCTGGACCGACACCGCCGTGCCCGGTCAGGTGCTGCTGCAACTGCGCGCCGAGGACCGGATCGGGCTGCTCAGCCGGCTGGCCGCGGTCCTGGCCGCCGCGGATGTCGGCGTGTTGTGGGCGAAGGTGGTCACCATGGGGTCGGCCGTGGTCGACGCATTCTGCCTGGACCTCGGCGGCGGCGACACCCCGCAGCGGCGGTCGGAGATCGAGGCCGCGCTGCTGGCGGTGGTTCCCCAGCCGGAACCGCAGAAACCGGCCGAAACGGACATCGATACCGGGTCGGACGAGATTTACTGACCGATCGCCCCGGCTCCCGATTTTTCGGCAAACCGGTCATTTGCTGGTTAACCAGATCGTTGCGTGAGATTTGCTGGTATTCGTTTCGGGTGTGACCCGGGCCACTCTACTATCGGAAATGTTTCGAGTTCTGTACCGAAGCACGCACGAGGGGAGCAGGCCGGTGGCTATCGAAGTCGTGTCCGCGTCGATGATGACCAGCGATATGACCCGGCACATCGCGCGCTGCGTCGGCGGGGATCGCTGGGTGGTGTCGTGGTTGCCGGGGCGCACCCTCACCGGGCAGCAGGCGGTGACGGCCATGACGATCGCCTCGACCGTCACCGGCCACGCGCCCACCGACGCCGAATGGGTGATGCTCGACAACATGGCCCTGGAACTGGGCCTGACCGGTCGCGAGGCGGTGTACATGGTGGCGTCCGAGGATCACGATCTCCGGCAGCCGCCCCGGTCGCGCCGGCGCGGTCTGGAGTAGCGCCGGCCGGGCCGGATCAGCACGTTCGCGCGATCCCGATACCCTGGTAAGTCGAGTGACATCCGTCGAGATACCAGGAGCGCGATCGGTGTTCGAATCCCTGTCCGACCGGCTGACCGGTGCCCTGCAGGACCTGCGCGGCAAGGGACGCCTGTCGCCGGCCGATATCGATGCGACGGCCCGCGAGATCCGGCTCGCGCTGCTGGAGGCCGACGTCGCGCTGCCGGTGGTGCGGCAGTTCATCGCGCGAATCAAGGAGCGCGCCAAGGGCGCCGAGGTTTCGGCGGCGCTGAATCCGGCGCAGCAGGTCGTCAAGATCGTCAACGAGGAACTGATCGGCATCCTCGGCGGCGAGACGCGGCGGCTGCGGTTCGCCAAGACCCCGCCGACGGTGATCATGCTCGCCGGCCTGCAGGGCTCCGGTAAGACCACGCTGGCCGGCAAGCTCGCGAAATGGCTGAAGGGACAGGGGCATACGCCGTTGCTGGTGGCCTGCGACCTGCAGCGGCCGGGCGCGGTCACGCAGTTGCAGGTGGTGGGTGAGCGGGCCGGTGCGCCGGTGTTCGCGCCGCATCCCGGCACCACCGTGGCGGCCGCCGGTGAGAGCGGCGACAACCCGCAGGGCATCGGGGTCTCCGCGCCGATCGACGTGGCGCGCGAGGGCATCGAGGAGGCCCGGCGCAAGCAGTACGACGTCGTCATCGTCGACACCGCGGGCCGGCTGGGCATCGACGAGGAACTGATGCGGCAGGCCGCGGGCATTCGCGACGCCGTGCAGCCCGACGAGATCCTGTTCGTTCTCGACGCGATGGTCGGCCAGGACGCCGTCAGCACGGCCGAGTCGTTCCGCGACGGCGTCGGCTTCACCGGCGTCGTCCTCACCAAGCTGGACGGCGATGCCCGCGGCGGTGCGGCGCTGTCGGTGCGCGAGGTGACCGGCGAGCCGATCCTGTTCGCCTCCACCGGTGAGAAACTGGAGGACTTCGACGTCTTCCACCCCGACCGGATGTCCAGCCGCATCCTGGGCATGGGCGATCTGCTCACGCTGATCGAACAGGCCGAGCAGGTCTACGACCAGCAGCAGGCCGAGGACGCCGCGCGCAAGATCGGCTCCGGCGAGCTGACCCTGGAGGACTTCCTCGACCAGATGCTGGCGATCCGCAAGATGGGTCCGATCGGCAACCTGCTCGGCATGCTGCCCGGTGCGGGTCAGATGAAGGACGCGCTGGCCCAGGTCGACGACAAGCAGCTGGACCGGGTGCAGGCCATCATCCGCGGCATGACGCCGGCCGAGCGCGACAACCCGAAGATCATCAACGCCTCCCGGCGGCTGCGCATCGCCAACGGCTCGGGTGTCGCGGTGTCGGAGGTCAACCAGCTGGTCGACCGCTTCTTCGAGGCCCGCAAGATGATGGCGTCGATGAGCCGCCAGATGGGGATGCCCGGTTCGCGGCGAAATGCCAAGGGCAAGAAGGGGAAGAAGGGCAAGAAGGGCGGCCGCGGGCCGACGCCGCCGAAGGTGCGCGGCGGGTTCCCCGGTATGCCGCCGATGCCGGGCGGTATGCCCGGTGGCATGCCCGATCTGTCCAACATGCCGGCCGGGCTCGATCAGCTGCCGCCGGGGCTGGAAGGCTTCGACCTGTCGGAGCTGACCAATCCCAAACCGCCGAAGAAGGGTGGGGGTTCGGGGAGTTAGGCTCGCCCGGCCGTTCGGGCGCTGCCGGAACGGTCGGCGGACCGTCGATATCACCTGGCTCGACCTCGGGCGGAAGCCGAGGAGCCCGTGACATCGCGCCCGGCACGGCGAGGGACCGGCCGGATCCACCGGCCGAGACCGCCGTACCGCACCCGGTATGTTGCGGGTGGTGGAGACCGCGATCAGGAGGTGGCGATGCGACTGCATCTGCGGGGAGTGGTGCTCCCGGGCGACGAGATGCGCGACCTGTGGGTGCACGACGGCCTGATCTCGTTCGAGCCGGTGCGCGATGCCGAAACCCTGTGCAGCGCAGGGTGGATCGTGCCGGGACTGGTGGACGCGCACTGCCATGTCGGCATCCGGTACGGCGGTGGGAACGAGGACCACGACGGCGCCGTCGCGCAAGCCGAGACCGAGCGCGAGGCCGGTGCGCTGCTGCTGCGCGACGCCGGTTCGCCCATCGACACCCGCTTCATCGATGACCGCGAGGATCTGCCGAAGATCATCCGCGCGGGCCGCCACATCGCCCGGCCCAAGCGCTACATCCGGGAGCTGGGCATCGAACTCGACGACGAGCGCGACCTGCCGGAGATCGTCGCCGAGCAGGCCCGCCGCGGCGACGGCTGGGTGAAGATCGTCGGCGACTGGATCGACCGCTCCGTGGGCGACCTGCGGCCGCTGTGGGGCGACGCGATCCTGAAGGAGGCCATCGACGCCGCCCATCGCGAGGGCGCCCGGGTCACCGCGCACGTCTTCGGCGAGGACGCCCTGCCCGGCCTGCTCGACGCCGGTATCGACTGCATCGAACACGGCACCGGCCTGACCGGCGAGACGATCGAGACGATGGTCCGGCACGGCACCGCGCTGGTGCCCACCCTGGTCAACATCGACACCTTCCCCGAGATCGCCGACAGCGCAACGAAATTCCCGACCTATGCCGCCCACATGCGCGACCTGCACCGTCGCGTGCGCGACACCGTCGCCGACGCACATGCGGCAGGGGTGCCCATCTACACCGGCACCGACGCGGGCGGCTCGATCCGCCACGGCCGCATCGCCGACGAGATCGACGCCCTGACCCGGGCGGGCATGACCCGCCACGAGGCCCTCGGCGCCTCCTCCTGGAACGCCCGATCGTGGCTCGGCCGCCCCGGCATCGAACCCGGCGCCCCAGCGGATTTCGTTGTGTACCAGGAAGACCCGCGCACGGGCCCGGACGTGCTGGCCGCCCCGTCGCTCGTGGTGCTGCGCGGTCGGGTCTACGGCAGGCGCGACCCGGTCACCGGGCACCGCTAGCGGCGTTGCGCCGGGGAAAGCGGGCCCATGCCCGGTGCGACCGGCCCGGAGGCTGGGTGTGCGAGATGCAACAATCGTGGCCGACGGCTACACCGCGTCCGAGATACCGGCGGCCTGCGGACCTGAAACGTGCAGATCGGACGGGATATGACGATGAGTGCCGAGGTTTCGATGATCCACCCCTTGGGCCCGACGACTGTGGAAGACTGGCTGCTCGAAGATCAGCCTGGGGACGGATCTCGACTCGAACTCATTCTGGGGTACCTCTACATGACGCCACTGCCTACGGGCTCGCATCAGCACGCCGCGTTCAGGTTGGCGCGTGCCTTGGACCAGGCTGTTGCCGCTTCGGATCGCGCGGAGCTTCATGTCCTGCCGGGAGTCGGGGTTCGGCTCAGCACGGCGTTTCGGACCGGCGTCATCCCCGACGTGGTTGTGGTGGATGTCGATGTCCATCACACCAGCTTCTCGCCGGAGAACGTGCTGCTCGCCGTCGAGGTGTGGTCACCGGGCAACAGTCGCGAGGAGCGGGATACGAAGATCGCCGCCTACGCCGGCGCCAGGGTGCCCTATCTGTGGATCGTCGAACTGCCGGACGGTCAGCCGGCACAGTTCTGGGGCTATCGACTCGGCGAAACGGGATATCGCCAGGAGGTCTACGCCGCGGCCGGTGAGACGGTGACGGCTCCCGCGCCCGTCGCTGTCGACGTTCCGACGGCCGTGCTGCGCTGATCACGGGCCGCAACCGGTTGGAGACGGGCTCCCGGCGTCGCGCCACCGGCGAGACCGACGCGCTCCCGGGTGGGATCCCGGCATCGGGACAGGGTGGTAATTGCGTTCGCCAGATTCGGATTTCGTGGGCCCGTGAATCCCCTGGCCACGGACTGAACGGAGCCGATTTCCTCCGGTCGCGGCCGGTCTGGCACAATGAACGATCGTCCTCGCCGGTGGCCCTCGGGTTGCCCGCTTCGGGGACAGTGTCAGCCCGTCTCCGGTTACGTACCGCGCGGCGGTCACACACTTTACGCAAAACCGGGCCCGCACTCGTGTGGGTCGCTGAATTGCGCCGTGACCAACCGGCCGTCCCTGTGGCGGCCACCACCCGAAAGGCAACAGCCATGGCTGTCAAGATCAAGCTCACCCGGCTCGGGAAGATCCGGAACCCGCAGTACCGCATCATCGTCGCCGACGCGCGCACCCGCCGCGACGGCCGGGCCATCGAGAACATCGGCAAGTACCACCCCAAGGAAGAGCCGTCGCTGATCGAGGTGAACTCGGAGCGCGTGCAGTACTGGCTGGGTGTCGGCGCGCAGCCGACCGAGCCGGTCAAGCGCATCCTCGAGGTCACCGGCGACTGGCAGAAGTTCAAGGGCCTGCCGGGCGCCGAGGGCACGCTGAAGACCAAGGCCGCCAAGCCGAGCAAGCTGGACCTGTTCAACGCCGCGCTGGCCGCCGCCGACAGCGAGCCGGTCGCCGAGGCCGTGACCCCGAAGAAGAAGGCCTCGAAGAAGGCCGCCTCCGAGGAAGCCGCCGCTGAATCCACCGAGGCCGCCGAGTAATGAGCGTCGTCGTCGCCGATGCCGTCGAGCACCTGGTGCGCGGCATCGTCGCCAATCCCGAGGACGTCCGCGTCGAGCTGATCACCAGCCGGCGCGGGCGCACGGTCGAGGTGCACGTGCACCCGGACGATCTGGGCAAGGTGATCGGCCGCGGCGGCCGCACCGCGACCGCGCTGCGCACCCTCGTCGCCGGTATCGGCGGGCGGGGTATCCGGGTCGACGTGGTCGACACCGACCAGTAGATGGAACTCGTCGTCGGGCGGGTCGCCAAATCGCACGGAGTGCACGGCGAACTCGTGGTCGAGGTGCGCACCGACGAGCCCGAGCTGCGGTTCGCGCCGGGCGCGGTGCTGCGCGGCCGGGCGCCGCGGGCACGGGAAACGCGGGAATACACGGTGGAGTCGGCCCGCGAACATTCGGGCCGGCTTCTCGTGCGCCTCCAGGGCATTTCGGATCGCGGCGCCGCGGATACGTTGCGCGGCACCCTGTTTCTGGTCGACACCGCCGAGCTGCCGCCGTCGGAGGATCCGGACGAGTTCTACGATCACGAACTCGAGGGCCTGAGCGTGCGGCTGGGCGACGGCACGGTCGTGGGCACGGTGTCCGAGGTACTGCATTCCGCTGCGGGAGAGCTGCTTTCGGTGCGTGCCGCCGAGCGCGACCGGGAGATCCTGGTGCCCTTCGTCACCGCGATCGTGCCCACCGTGTCGATCACCGAGGGCGTGATCGTCATCGACCCGCCCGAGGGCCTGCTCGACGAGGAGTGAGTATGGGCACCGGTGCCGCACTCGGGATCGATGTCGTCACGATCTTCCCCGAGTATCTGGAACCCCTGCGAACGGCCTTGCTGGGCAAGGCGATCGAGAAGGGGATCATCGAACTCGGCGTGCACAACCTGCGCCGCTGGACCCACGACGTACACCAGTCCGTCGATGACGCGCCGTACGGCGGCGGGCCCGGCATGGTCATGAAGCCGACCGTCTGGGGCGACGCCCTCGACGAGGTGTGCCCCGACGACGCGCTGCTGGTGGTGCCCACCCCCGCCGGCGTCCCGTTCACCCAGGCCACCGCCGAACGCTGGTCCGCCGAACGGCATCTGGTCTTCGCCTGCGGCCGATACGAGGGCATCGACCAGCGGGTCTTCGACGACGCCGCGCGGCGGGTGCGCGTCGAGGAGGTCAGCATCGGCGACTACGTGCTGATCGGCGGCGAGGCCGCGGTCCTGGTGATGGCCGAGGCCGTGGTCCGCCTGATTCCGGGTGTGCTCGGCAATCAGCTTTCGCATCAGCAGGATTCGTTCTCCGCCGGGGCGGAGGAACGGGACGGGCCCGGGCTGCTCGAGGGTCCCAGCTACACCCGGCCGGTCAGCTGGCGCGGCCTCGATGTCCCCGACATCCTGCTGTCGGGTAATCATGCCCGGATCGAATCCTGGCGCCGCGAACAGTCCCTGGCCCGCACCCGGCAGCGCCGCCCGGATCTGCTGCCGCCCGAACAACGGGTCGGCGAACCCGATGATCGGGCCGTTGATCTCGAGGAACAGGTCGCCGACCCGGGCACCAGGCCCGGTGAATCCGACCGTCAGGTAGGCGAATAGGGCTTTCGCCCCCGCTCGGTGATCCACCGCTCGGCGATCAGCAGCGCGACCGTCCAGCCCAGCCCCGTGCTGATTCCGGCCGTGACCTCGGTGAACCACCAGGACGCCGCCGAAGACGTGGACCCGCCCTGCGATCCGGTGCGCCGTGCCCGGGGGACCGCTCGCCCTCGCCCCGGCGGCTCATCCGGGAGTGGGACGTGGCAGCGGGACCGTCGCATTCCCGCGCGCCTCCGACGACGCTGCGGTGGCAGAGATCTTCGGCTCCGGACGGTATTCGCCGCCCGAGGCGCCCGAGGCGCCCGAGGCGGACGACGGCGAGTTGCGCGATGTCGACGCGCTGTTCGAATCCGGCCTGCGCCGCCGGGCGGACCGCATCCCGGCCTGTCTCGGCCACGGTCGGTCGTATCGAAACACGATGCGGCTGCGGCTGATTCGCTCGGTGCGTGGCACTGCGCGACCTCGCGGCGCGCCGCGGAAGATCGGCGTTGCCGACCGCCCTCGATCGCCGATGCGCACGGAATACGGGGTGCGGCCGCGGCGGCCCCGGTGCGGCACCCTGGCTGGCTGTCGGTGGTCGACGGTAGTGTCTGCGGGCGTGACGACAGCACCGGAATCCGTCAGCGCAGAACCCGCCAGCACCGACGCCGCCGGTTCCGCCGCGGCCGCGCCGCCCGCCGGGACAGTGCGGCTAGCGAGCGTCGGCCGCCGCATCGCCGAGGAGTTGAGCGTGCGCGACGAGCAGGTGCGTGCCGCTGTGGAACTGCTCGACGGCGGGTCGACCGTGCCGTTCATCGCCCGCTACCGCAAGGAGATCACGGGCGGGCTCGACGACGCGCAGCTGCGTCACCTGGAGGAGCGGCTGCACTACCTGCGCGAGCTGGACGAGCGCCGGTCGACGATCCTGGAATCCATTCGCGGCCAAGGCAAGCTGGATGCCGCGCTGGAGCAGCAGATCATGCTGGCCGAGACGAAGGCCCGGCTCGAGGACATCTACCTGCCCTACAAGCCGAAGCGCCGCACCAAGGCCCAGATCGCCCGCGAGGCCGGCCACGAGCCGGTCGCCGACGCCCTGCTGACCGACCCGGCCACCGATCCGTCGGGCTACGACGCCGAACAGCTCGACGGCGCCCGGGCCATCCTGGTGGAGCGCTTCGCCGAGGACGCCGACCTGGTCGGCGAGCTGCGCGAGCTGATGTGGAACCGCGGGCAGATCAGCTCGCAGGTGCGCGCGGGCAAGGAGGACGCCGGCGCCAAGTTCGCCGATTACTTCGATTTCAGCGAGCCGTTCACCAAACTGCCCTCGCACCGCGTCCTCGCCCTGCTGCGCGGGGAGAAGGAGGAGGTGCTCACGCTGCACCTCGAGCCGGATGCGGAGCAGCCCGAGGAGGGTGAGCGCACGATCTACGAGGGCCGCATCGCCCTGAAATTCGATATCGCCGATGAGGGCCGCCCCGCCGACTCGTGGCTGCTGGACACGGTGCGCTGGGCGTGGCGCACCAAGTTGCAGGTGAGCCTGGGCATCGATATCCGGATGCGGCTGCGGCAGTCCGCGGAGAAGGACGCCGTCGACGTGTTCGCCGCCAACCTGCGCGACCTGCTGCTGGCCGCGCCCGCCGGCACCCGCACCACGATGGGCCTGGATCCGGGGTACCGCACGGGCGTCAAGGTGGCCGTCGTCGACGCCACCGGCAAGGTCGTGGCCACCGAGACCATCTACCCGCACAAGCCGCAGGGGCAGACCGAGAAGTCGCTGGCGGTGCTCGGCGCGCTGGTCGCCCGGTTCGGCGTGGAGTTGATCGCGATCGGCAACGGCACGGCCTCCCGCGAGACCGACGCGCTGGCCACCGAACTGATCTCGCGCATCCCGGAGAACAAGCCCACCAAGATCGTGGTGTCCGAGGCCGGCGCCTCGGTGTACTCCGCGTCCGCCTATGCCTCGCAGGAACTGCCCGAGCTGGACGTGTCGCTGCGCGGCGCGGTATCCATCGCGCGGCGCCTGCAGGATCCGCTGGCCGAACTGGTGAAGATCGAACCCAAGTCCATCGGCGTCGGCCAGTACCAGCACGACGTCTCGGAGACGCTGCTGGCCCGCTCGCTGGGCGCGGTCGTCGAGGACGCGGTGAACGCGGTCGGCGTCGATGTCAACACCGCCTCGGTGCCGCTGCTGTCGCGGGTGTCCGGCGTATCCGCCTCGGTGGCGGAATCCATTGTCGCCCACCGGGATCAGAATGGCCCGTTCCGCAATCGCGTCGCGCTGAAGGATGTGCCGCGGCTGGGCCCCAAGGCGTTCGAGCAGTGCGCGGGCTTCCTGCGCATCCGCGGCGGCGACGATCCGCTGGACAGTTCCGCGGTGCATCCGGAGGCCTATCCGGTGGTGCGGCGGATCCTGGACAGCACCGGGAGCGGCGTGCTGGAGTTGATCGGCAACGGCAGCGCGCTGCGTTCGCTGCGTCCGGCCGATTTCACCGACGACCGGTTCGGCCTGCCGACCGTCACGGACATCATCGCCGAGCTGGAGAAGCCGGGCCGCGACCCGCGCCCGGAGTTCAAGACCGCGGAATTCGCCGCCGGCGTCGAGAAGGTCGCCGATCTGCAGCCCGGCATGGTGCTCGAGGGTGTGGTCACGAATGTGGCCGCGTTCGGCGCGTTCGTCGATGTCGGGGTGCATCAGGACGGGTTGGTGCACGTCTCGGCCATGTCGCACTCGTTCGTCCGGGATCCGCGCGAGATCGTGAAATCCGGCGATGTCGTGAAGGTCAAGGTGCTCGAGGTCGACGTGGCCCGGCAGCGCATCGGCCTGAGCCTGCGGCTGGACGACGAGCCGGGTAAACCCGAGAAGGGCGGCCAGGGGCAGCGTCCGCAGGGGCGCGGCGGCCAGAACCGGGGCAATCAGGGCGGGGGTAATCAGAGCGGTGGCAACCAGAGCGGTGGTAACCAGGGCCGCGGCAATCAGGGGCGAGCCAATCAAGGCCGCGGCAACCAGGGCCGGAACCAGCAGCGCCGCAACGCTTCCGAGCCCAGCGGCGCGATGGCCGACGCCCTGCGCAGGGCGGGATTCGGTCGCTGACCCGGACCGGGTCCCGGCCTGCCCCGGGTGGGCCGGGTCCGGTTTCGTAGCGCCGCAACGCTGTTCGGCGGCACCGGGGGTCGGCGGATGGCGCGGCGGGGTTCGGTAGCGCTCCGCGGTCCGGTAGCGCTCCGCGGTCCGGTAGCGCTTCGTGGCCGAATCGTTCTGCCGGTTGTGCCGTGCGTTGCGTGCGGTTCGGCCGGTGGTCACGCAGTTCCTGCACAATATGGCTGAGGCCGGTCGGGCGTCGGGCGTCCGGCTCGGCGGGCAGCGATGGCGCATCCACGGGCCGGAGACGACGGGGACATGACAGGCATTCGACGGTGGCTCGACGACTCCGTCATCGCGCAGGGACGCGTGCCGCTGCTGTGCTTCCTGCTCGGATTCATCGTCGGTTTCCTGCTGATCCGGCTCAGCGTGCGGCTGATCCGCAAGCGGGTGCGCTGGTGGCCGGGCAACCTGCGGGCCGGTGACGTGCACATCCACCACATGGTGTTCGGCGTGGTGCTGGTGCTGCTGTCGGGCATCGGGCTGGTGGCGACCTACCGCAGCGGCGTCGGCACGATCAGCGCGCTGGCGTCCGTCTTCGGCGTCGGTGCGGCGCTGGTGCTCGACGAGTTCGCGCTCATCTACTACCTGCGTGACGTGTACTGGGAGGAGCAGGGCCGTACCTCGGTCGACGCGGTGTTCGTGGCGCTCGCGGTGACCGGCCTGCTGCTGCTGGGATTTCATCCGCTGTGGTTGCTGGAGGTCAACGGCATCCGCTACGACGGCAGCGAGCCGGGCCGAATCCTGCTGGCGCTGTTCGCCGTCGGGAATCTGGCGCTGGCGGCCATCGTCATCGCCAAGGGCAAGATCTGGACCGGTCTGTTCGGCATGTTCTTCCTGCCGCTGCTGGTTGTCGGCGCGCTGCGGCTGAGCCGGCCCGGTGCCCCGTGGGCGCGCTGGCGTTACGCGGGCCGCATCAAGCTGATGCAGCGCGCGATCCGGCGCGAGCGCCGGTACCGGCGGCCGGTGATCCGGGCCAAGATCTTCGTGCAGGACCTGATCGCCGGGAGCCCCGATGTCGCCCATCTGCGCCGGGCGACCGAGGAGGAACTGGTCCGCCGGGTGGTGCCGGCGCCCGCACCGCCGCATCCGCCGCGGCTCGGGCACAAGGTGGTCGACTGAGGCACCCGATTTACCGTACGGCGGCGCGGTCTGGCACAATGGCCGGGTTGCCCTGGGCGAGTCTGCCCAGCGCACCGCCCCTATCCCGGAGCACGAACCGGTCGAGCGACGGCCGCCAGGTTCCTCTGTTCACGCGAACTTCCAAAGGACGGAAATGAACACCCTCGACTTCGTCGACGAAAAGTCGCTGCGCACCGATGTCCCCGACTTCCGGCCGGGTGACACGATCAATGTGCACGTGAAGGTCATCGAAGGCAACAAGGAGCGCATCCAGGTCTTCAAGGGCGCCGTCATCCGGCGTCAGGGTGGTGGCATCCGCGAGACCTTCACGGTCCGCAAGGTCTCCTTCGGTGTCGGCGTCGAGCGCACCTTCCCGGTGCACAGCCCCAACATCGACCACATCGATGTGGTGACCCGCGGCGATGTCCGCCGGGCCAAGCTGTACTACCTGCGCGAGCTGCGCGGCAAGGCCGCCAAGATCAAGGAAAAGCGCTGAGACGATCAGTACGCTCGCGAAACCCCCGGCCGGTCAGCCGGGGGTTTTCCTTTTCCGTCCCCCGGGGCGGCAGCGCGCGGTCGCTCGGCATGCCGGGCTACGCTGTTCGGCGTGGCAGACGATATCGACTCGGTGCGGGTGTCGGGAGCGGATGGCGAACGCGCGGGGGGAGCCACGCTCGGAAGACGGCGGGCGCGGGCGAAGAAGCAGAAGAAGCAGCGCCCGTTCTGGCAGGAGCTGCCGATCCTGATCGTGATCGCCGCGGTGATCGCCGCACTGGTGGTGACCTTCATCGGCCGCCCGTACGTGATCCCGTCCCAGTCGATGGAACCGACCCTGCACGGCTGTACGGGGTGCACCGGCGACCGGATCTACGTCGAGAAGCTCAGCTACGACTTCGGCGATCCGAAGCCGGGTGACGTCGTGGTGTTCGTGGGGCCGAGCCACTCCTGGAACAAGGCCTACCGCTCCAACCGCTCCGACAATGTCGTCGTTCGCGGCGTGCAGAACTTCTTCTCCTTCTTCGGTCTCGTGCCGCCGGATGAGAACGACCTGGTCAAGCGCGTGATCGCGACCGGCGGGCAGACCGTGCAGTGCTGCGATGCCGAGGGCCGGGTGATGGTCGACGGC
This sequence comes from Nocardia sp. BMG51109, assembly GCF_000526215.1. NCBI lineage: Bacteria > Bacillati > Actinomycetota > Actinomycetes > Mycobacteriales > Nocardiaceae > Nocardia > Nocardia sp. BMG51109. Next base: position 8,363,427 of record NZ_JAFQ01000004.1, on the reverse strand, counting down.
AAGGCGCTGGACGAGCCGTACGCCCGCTACATCGCCCCGTACCAGCAGGGGCTGCCCTATTCGGTGAAGATCCCCGGTGGGCTGTCGATCAACCCGCGCGGGCGGGAATTCGGCCCGGTTCAGGTGCCCGAGGGCAACGTCTGGGTGATGGGCGACAACCGCAACGAGTCCGCCGACTCGCGGGCGCACGTGGACGACGAGTTCTCCGGCACCGTGCCGGTCGACGACATCCGCGGCAAGGCGGTATTCAAGATCTGGCCGCCGAGCCGGATCGGTCCGATCCACGGACAGGATCCCCAGGCGAACTGAGCCGCGGGCGGCAGTCGATAATCGAACGGTGGGTGAAGTGGCGCGGAACCAGCAGCGCGCCGTCCGCAAGGGTAAGGGCGGCAAGGGGATTCGAACCGTCGCTGTCCGCAGCGGGGACTGGCCGCCCCGGGTGGTGATGCGCAGAGCCGGTGGCCTGCGCACCCTGGAGGCGGCGCTGATCCGCGGCGGGCTCGGACCGGTGGCGGGCGTCGACGAGGCCGGGCGCGGATGCTGTGCGGGCCCGCTGGTGGTGGCGTCGTGTCTGCTGGCGCCCAAGGCCTACGACTCGCTGGCCGATCTGGACGATTCCAAGAAGCTCACCGAGAACACCAGGGAGCGACTGTTCCCGATCATCAAGCGGCGGGCGCTGGCCTGGCAGGTGGTGGTGATTCCGGCGTGGGAGATCGACGCCATCGGCATTCACGTCGCCAATATCGAGGGCATGCGCCGCGCGGTGGCCGGACTGGGCGTCGACCCGGGATACGTGCTGACCGACGGCTTCCGGGTCCCCGGCATCACGGCGCCGTCGCTGCCGGTGATCGGTGGCGACGCGGCGGCGGCGTGTATCGCGGCCGCCAGCATCCTGGCGAAGGTCACCCGCGATCGCATGATGGTCGAGCTGGACGGGCGGCTGCCCGGGTACGGATTCGCCGCGCACAAGGGTTACAACACGCCCGAGCATCTGGCCGCGCTGCAGGAACTGGGACCGAGTAGCGAGCACCGGCGATCCTGGCGCAACGTGCGGATGAACGGGCGGGCCGACGGCGACCCGGTCGTGTCCGAGACCGAGTCGGCCGAGGCAGGGACGCCGGAAGCGGAGCTGTCTCCCGCGGAGTTGTCTCAGGAGGAGCTGATCGATGCGGAGGCCGGGCTCGGTGCGCCGGACATGCCCGAATCGAGGCGAGTGGCTACCGGTACCGCGCATGCGAGATGATGGTCAGCACACCATCGTGGCGAGAAGGAGGACGTTCCACCCGATGAGCGAGCGAACCATGGGCGCGGCCGCCCCGGCGGTCCGGCCGACGGCGTGGGCCGGCGAGGCGCGGGCATGAGTGCCGAAGACCTCGAGAAGTACGAAACCGAGATGGAACTCTCGCTGTACCGCGAGTACAAGGACATCGTCGGCCAGTTCTCGTATGTGGTGGAGACCGAACGCCGCTTCTACCTCGCCAACTCGGTCGAGCTGCGGCCGCAGAACGCCGACGGTGAGGTGTATTTCGAGGTGCGCATGTCGGACGCCTGGGTGTGGGACATGTACCGCCCGGCGCGCTTCGTCAAACACGTGCGGGTCATCACCTTCAAGGATGTGAACATCGAGGAGCTGGAGAAACCGGACCTGCGGCTGCCCGAGTAGCGAGCCGCGCCCGGTGTGTCGTCCACAGCATCGCGGTTATCAACAGGGCAGCTGTTTTCCCAGGTCGGCCTGATCGGCGTGCGATGCGGCCGGGGCAAGCTGGCCGGGTGGCACACAATCTCGCGCTCGGCGCACAAGGGGAGGAACTGGCCGCGCAATTCCTGCGCGAGGCCGGCATGGAGATCGTCGAACAGAACTGGCGCTGTCGCTACGGCGAATTGGACCTGATCGCCCGCGATGCGGAGGTGACGGCCTTCGTCGAGGTGAAGACCCGCAGCGGGCTGGGGTTCGGGCTACCGGCGGAGGCGGTCACCTTCACCAAGCGGCAACGGATCCGCCGGTTGGCGCTGCTCTGGCTCGACGAACAGGCCGGGCCGTGGCGGCGAGTGCGCTTCGATGTGGTGTCGGTGCTGCTCGTTCGTGATCGTGCGCCGGTCATCGAACACCTGAAAGCGGTGTTCTGATGGCCCTCGGGCGGGCCCATTCGGTCGCCGTCACGGGCGTGGACGGGCAGCTGGTGGAGATCGAGGCCGATATCGGCCAGGGGCTGCCCTCGGTGCACCTGGTCGGGCTGCCGGATACGACGCTGCAGGAGTCGCGGGACCGGGTGCGGGCGGCGGTGACGAACTCGGGTGAGAAATGGCCCGACGGGCGGGTGATCCTGGCGCTGTCCCCGGCGACGCTGCCGAAGATCGGCAGCGTGTACGACCTGGCCCTGGCCGCGGCGGTGCTCGATGCCGGCGACGCGATTCCGTCGATGCGGCTGGCCGGCACCGTGCTGCTGGGCGAGCTGGCGCTGGACGGCCGGGTGCGCCGGGTGCGCGGCATCCTGCCCGCGGTGCTGGCGGCCCGGTCCGCGGGTCGGGCCACCGTGGTGGTGCCGGAGTCCGCGCTCGCCGAGGCCGGGCTGGTGGACGGGATCGCCGTGCTGGGCGCGGCGACGCTGCGCGAGCTGATCGACTGGCTGCGTGGCGATGGTGTGCTCCGCGAACCGGATGGGTCGCTGCCGCCGGCCGAGCGCGCCGGCGGCGATCTCGACGAGGTGGTCGGGCAGGACGATGCGCGCTGGGCGCTGGAGGTGGCCGCTGCCGGTGGCCACCACGTCCTGCTCACCGGGCCGCCCGGAATCGGGAAGACGATGCTGGCGCAGCGGCTCCCCGGATTGCTTCCGCCGCTGTCGGACACCGCGGCGCTGGAGGTGACAGCGATCCACTCGGTGGCCGGCACTCTGTCCGGCGACAGTCCGCTGATCACCGTGCCGCCGTTCGTCGCGCCGCACCACTCGTCGTCGGTGAGCGCGATGGTCGGCGGCGGCTCCGGGTCGGCGCGTCCGGGCGCGGTCAGCCGGGCGCATCGCGGCGTGCTGTTCCTCGACGAGTGCGCGGAGATCGGCACCAAGGTGCTGGAAGCGCTGCGAACTCCCTTGGAGGAGGGCGAGGTTCGCATCGCTCGCCGCGACGGCGTGGCCCGGTACCCGGCTCGCTTCCAGCTCATCCTGGCCGCGAATCCGTGCCCGTGCGCCCCGGCCCGCGACGTCGACTGCATCTGTGCGCCGTTGGCGCGGCGGCGGTATCTGGGCAAGCTGTCGGGTCCGCTGATGGATCGAATAGATATCTGGGTCCAGATGCACGGCCAGGCGACCGGTGCGTTCGCCGCATCGGACGCGGAGAGCAGCGAGACGGTGCGCGGTCGCGTGGAGGCGGCGCGGCGGGTGGCCGTGCGCCGCTGGGCCGACTACGGCTGGCTGACCAATGCCGAGGTACCCGGACACGTGCTGCGCCAACGCTTCCGCCTGCCGCGCGAGGCCCTGGCCCCCGTGGAGAACGCCCTGCGGCAGGGCCGCATGTCGGCGCGCGGGGCCGACCGCGCGATCCGTGTCGCCTGGACGATGTGCGATCTCCGCGGTGGAGAGGTGCCGACCGTGCAGGACGTCTTGCAGGCCTTGAATTTCCGGCAGCGGGGTGTGTCGTGAGCCGGCGGATGCGAGCGCCCACCGGGCGGGCGTCGTTCAGCCGCCGTCGAGCCGGCCCTGCCCGTCGCACTGATGTCGTCAGCGTCCTGCGGCAGGGCCGTATGTCGGTGCGCCGGGCCGATCGTGCGATCCGGGCTGCGCGGACGATGCGTGATCTTCGCGGTGAAGTGGTGCCGGCCGTGCAGGATGTCTTGCAGGCGTTGATTTTCCGGCGGCGGGGTGCGTCGTGAGGCGGCGGATGCGAGCGCCGGTCGGGTGGGTGTCCTTCCGATGCTCGGGTCGAGTCGGCCGTGTCCGTCGCACGGGGGCCGTTTCCGGCATATGGCGGGCATTCGGATCATCACCGGACCCACGCTCGTCATCAGGGCTGGGCACAGGTGGGGAAACGGTTGCCGGTGTGGAGACAGCGGGTCGCCGTGCATCCGTCCGCGGTAGGGCGCGAGAACGAGGGCTCGGGAAAGGCCCGGAGCCCATTGGACATTCGTGGTTCGGCACTTGGTGTGGGAGCCGCGGCGACGCGCGGCCGTCAGTGGACAGGGGGCGGGATGAGCATGGGCGAGGTCGGACTGGACGCTGTCGCGGCACCGGATGTGATGCGAGGTGGGGCCGCCGAATTGGTGACCGTCACCGATGAGCAGCGGCTGGCATGGGTGTATCTGTCGCGGGTGGTCGAGGGGCCGTGCGCGCCCCTGTCGGCGTTGATCGAGCGGGTGGGGGTGGCCGAGGCCGCGCGTGCGGTGCGGAAGTGTGATCTGCCGGAGTCGCTGCTCGGGCCGACGGAGAAACGTCGCGGGATCGATCGTGCCGAACGCGATCTGGAGGTGATCGGGCGGCTGGGCGGCCGGGTGGTGACGCCGGACGATCCGGAGTGGCCGGCCTGGCGGATGCTCGGGCTGAGTCAGCTCGAGCCGGCCCGCGATGCCGGTGCGGCGGTGCCGCTGGTGCTGTGGGTGCGGGGGCCACTGTCGCTGCTCGAGTCCAGCGAGCAGGCGCTGGCCGTGGTGGGTGCGCGCTGTGCCAGCGGCTACGGTGAGCACGCGACCGCCGAGATCGCCGGCGATCTGGCCGCTCGCGGCTGGACGATCGTGTCCGGCGCCGCATTCGGTATCGATGGCACGGCTCATCGGGCGGCGCTGGCGGCCGGTGGGGTCACGATCGCGGTGCTGGCCTGCGGTGTCGACCGGCCGTATCCCGCACAGCACGAGCGGCTGCTCGCGGAGATCGCCGAGAGCGGTCTGGTGGTCAGCGAGTACCCGCCCGGCACCACGGCCCGCAAGCATCACTTCCTGGCCCGGAACCGGATCATCGCCGCACTGTCCGAGGGGGTGCTCGTGGTCGAGGCCGGGTTGCGCAGCGGCGCCCGCAACACCGTGAAATGGGCACGCCGCCTGGGTCGTCCGGCGCTGGCGGTACCCGGTCCGATCACCTCCGCGGCGTCGGTGGGCTGCCATCGGATGATCCGGGAAGGCGAGGCGTTACTGGTGAGCCGGGCCGAGGAGGTCGTCGACGAGGTGGGGCCCCTGCGACTGTCGCTCCCCGGTGGCACCCGCCCCGATCCGGGCGCCGCACTCCAGGGCGACCTGGCGGCCGTCTACGCGGTACTGCCCGCGGTGGGCTCACGGCATCCGATCGACCTCGCCCGGCAGGCCGGCCTGTCCCTGCCGGCGGTACGCGCCGCCCTACCCGCCCTGGAACTCGCCGGTCTGGTCGGCACCGATGAAAGCGGCTGGTACCGAATACACCGGCGTTGCGAGGAGGGAGGGGAGGTGTGAATCGTCCGCCCGGCAGTCGGGCGCGTCGTTGGTCGTGGTGCGTGCCGTCCTGTCCGTTGCTCGAGCCGGTCGGTCTGGTCGGTACCGATGACTGCGGGTGGTACCGATGACAGCGGGTGGTACCGATGACAGCGGGTGGTACCGATGACAGCGGGTGGTACCGAATACGACCAAGGTCACGATGAGCGAGGGCGGCCGTGAAGCGGCACATTCGCGGTCCCATCGGAGGCCGGACGGTGCGGTGGTTTCGTTCGAGGACCGCTCCACGCTGACATGCTGCCGTGCGGGCGGGCCGTCGAGATCGTCGGTGCGTTTTCGGTATCCGGGACGCCGTGTACTCGGCGGCAGGCTGCCCGCGGGCCGCCGATCCGGTACCGGGCCGCCTCGGTGATCGTCCTGTCGGCCGCGGTGACCATGATGTCTCCGAAGAAGTTTGCGTGGTGGTCGTCGGAATCGGCCGCTCGTTCGGCGACGTCGCAGATCAGCGCGCCGTAACGCATACTTCGGCGGCCGCGGGGGAGCTCGGCCGATGCACCGCGTCGTTGTCGGGTCGCACATCGTGCGTGCGGCGGGGGTGGGTATGCGGATCGAGTTGTTCGGTGTAGGTAGGGCGGTGGGTTCTGTGCTGGTCGACAACCGGTTCGTACCCGGAGAAACGGTGCGCCGACAGCGTATTCGGGGTCCGGCGCGGCGGCTTGCCAGCACTTGTGTCGCCGGGGGACCGTGGTGGTGTGGAGAACTTGCCCGAAGATCTGGATGCGCTGCTGGAGGAGTACGGGCGGCATCTGGGCCTCGGGCGGAACCGGTCGGCGCATACGGTCCGGGCCTACCTCGGCGATGCCCGGTCGCTGCTGGTGCACCTGGTGGCCCGCGCACCGGATTCCGGTGTCGCGGAGGTGGATCTGCCGCTGCTGCGGTCCTGGCTGGCGGCGCAGGCGAGTGGTGGCGCGGCGCGGACCACGATGGCCCGGCGCGCCTCGGCGGCGCGGGCGTTCACGGCCTGGCTGACCCGGACGGGCAGGCTGGCCGTGGATCCCGGGCCGCGCCTGGGGTCGGCCAAGGCGCACCGGGTGCTGCCCGCGGTGCTGGGGCGGGAGCAGGCGAATACCGCCATGCGGGCCGCGGAATCCGGTGCGGCACAACACGACCCGATGGCGCTGCGCGACCGGTTGATCGTCGAGATGCTGTATGCGACCGGCATCCGGGTCGGCGAGCTGTGCGGGCTGGACATCGACGACATCGACCGGGAACGCCGCCTGGTGCGGGTGATCGGCAAGGGCGACAAGGAGCGTGCGGTTCCGTTCGGTCTCCCCGCGGATCGCGCGCTGGAGGACTGGCTGCGTTCCGGCCGCCCGGCCTTCGCGACCCCGGCTTCGGGCGGCGCGCTCCTGCTCGGCCGCCGCGGCCGCCGACTGGACCAACGCCAGGCCAGAACCGTCGTGCACGAGGTTGTTTCGGCGGCACCGGGCGCCCCCGACATGGGCCCGCACGGGCTGCGGCACACCGCCGCCACCCATCTCCTCGAGGGCGGCGCCGACCTGCGTGTCGTGCAGGAACTACTGGGCCACGCCAGCATGGCCACCACGCAGCTCTACACCCACGTCTCCATCGAGCGCCTGAAAAGGGCCCATGACCAGGCCCATCCCCGCGCCTGACGGACCTGCGGGATTCCCGCGCCGGTCGAGCTGCCGAGGCGGCCCGGCAGTCGGCCGCATGACCGTTCTGTGCGCAGGAGCTTTCGCGACCTTGTCGGCCGAATCGCGCATCGAAGCCCGCCCGTTGCGGGCCACGCTGTTCCGGACGTGAGCGGTGAGACGCCCGCGGCGGCCACCCCGCAGTCGGACACTCGGTACGACCGACAACGCCGAGGCGGTCGATGCCGCGAATATCCGCGCCGGTGCGGTCCACCCCTGTCGCCGGGCTGGGGCACCGCCGAGATCCGCTGCCTCGACCTCATCGAAGCCGAGGCAGGGCAGTGCGACAGAGCAGATTGCTCGCGCCCGGATCGACGAACGACGTGCGGTAACCCGATGGATGCGGGTCTCCCGGACAGCGAGACCGCACACTCGCTCGGCGCGCCGTGGCCGTCTCGTGGCCCGGGACCGGCGCGCACGGTACTGACGGCGCGGCGGGATGCGCCCTCGATGAGCAGGGCGGATGTCTGCGGTGCAGGCGGTCACGGTGGAGGGCAGGTCCCGATGAGTCGGAGTCGGGCCGGTGCGGCACGTTCGCTGGGCCAGGAATTCACCGGGGCCGGACGGTCTCGATGTACCGCCCGGCGATATAGCGCTGCACGCCGCGCACGACGGGGCCGGCGAGGCGGGTGTACCAGGTTCCGGGGCGGGAGAAGGACGCCACTACTCCGTGTACCGCGTCGTCGTCGGGGTCGTATTCCACGGCGAACAGTTCCTCGCCGATCTCGGGGTGGCCGGGCAGGGTGCCGTAGGCGAAGCCGCGGCGGTTCGGTTCGTCAAGGATGTAGACCACCCGGCACGGGGCGGTGATGCCCAGGGGACCGGGGCCGAGGCGGACCGTCAGCGCGGTGCCCGGTTGCGCGGTGGGCGTGCTCGCCGCGTGGAAGATGCCGGTGCCACGCTGCATCCGATAGGCCAGGATCTGCGCGCCCGCCGATTCGAACAGCGACCGTCCCGACCCGATCCGGCGGCGCAGCCGGAAATGGTGGTACCCGGGCGGGAATTCGCCGTTCGTCGCGCCGGTTTCGGGATAGGTGTACGGGGGAGTGTCGGGCATGGGGTCATCCTGCTCGCCGCTTCACCGACCTGAGAAGGTGGCGGTGCCGAGGATTCGTAGACCTCGGATTCGCACAAATGTATCGCGAGCTATCGCCGATACTTTCGTGCTACCGTTGCTTAGGTAATCCTAATTTGTGGAGGTGTCTTCCTTGGCTCGTCCCCGCCACAGCTTCGTGGTCCGCCGCACCGAACGCCTGACCGACCATCTGATCCGGGTGTATCTCGGTGGCCCGGGTTTTGCCACGTTCGAACCCAACGGCTATACCGACGCCTACGTCAAACTGACGTTCCCGGGTCCGGACGGCGACACCGTGCGCACTTACACCGTCCGGTCGATCGACCCCGACGCCCAGGAGATCGCGATCGACTTCGTCCACCACGGCGACGAGGGCGTGGCCGGGCCGTGGGCGGCCGGCGCGCAGCCGGGCGACGAGATCGAGCTGATGGGTCCCAGCGGTGCCTACTCGCCGCGGCCGGAGGCCGATTGGCACCTGCTGGCCGGGGACGAGGCCGCGCTGCCGGCCATCGCGAGCGCATGCGCCTCGCTGGCGGCCGACGCGGTGGGCCGCGTGTTCGTCGAAGTCGCCGGTCCCGCGGACGAACTCGACTTCGACCGTCCCGCGAGCGTCGAGCTGACCTGGGTGCATCGGGGCGACCGTGGCCCGGGTGAGGCGCTGGCGGCGGCCGTGCGCGCCGAGCCCTGGCGCGACGGGCAGGTGCACGTGTTCATCCACGGCGAGGCCCAGGCGGTGATGCACGACATGCGGCCCTACATCCGCAAGGAGCGCGCGGTGCCCGCGGCGTTCGCCTCGATCTCCGGCTACTGGCGCCGCGGCCGCACCGAGGAGTCGTTCCGGGAGTGGAAGCGCGATCTCGCCGAACGCGAAGGCACGGTTCCGGCCGGGCGGTGACGCCTCGCGGCCGCGCCGGTCGCATGCGTCGCGGGGCTGCCGTGGCGCAAGTGAGACGTGCCGATCGGCGGCGCGGCCGATCGGTCCCGTTGCCCGGTGAGCGGAGAGTGAGAGACCGGCCGACGGCCCCGAGAGCCGGAAACCGCGACCTTGCCCACCACCCGTTCTCGGTCGGACTCCGCCGAACCATCCACCGGTGCACTCGTTCTCGGCGTCCGATCCGCATTCGTGACGAGACGAACGGCAGCGTGTGTCGAGGCCGTGTCTGTCATCTGTCAGGGCCCGTGTTCGATCGGTTTCAGGCGCAACGGTGCCGCCCGGAGCAACCCCAGCGGGTCCACATAATCGCGGCCCCGCCGGGCTCCCCAGTGCAGGCAGGGATTCGCGCAGCCTGGGTGCCCCGGTTGCAGGACGCCCAGCACCGTGCCCCGAACGACCTTGCGCCCCACCGCAACTGACGGCCGCACGGGCTCATAGGTGGTGCGCAGCCCGCCGGGATGATCGACGGAAACCACGGGCTTCCCGCCGACCTCGCCGGCGAAGGCGACCACGCCGCCGCCCGCCGCGAGCACCGGTTGTCCCGCGGCGGCGCCGAGATCCACCCCGCGGTGCCCCGGTAGCCAATCCCGCGGCGGTTTCTCGAACCGCCGCAGCACCGGCGGCCGCGGCTGCACCGGCCACCCGAATCCGCCGCCCGGCGCGGCATCGGCGGCGGATGCGGGCAGCAAGCCGGGCACGAGGAGCAGACCCAGGACGACGGCGACGATCCAGCGCATCGCCTCACCCTGCCGCCATCCGCCTGCGGAGAGAAGACCGAACGCCGCGAGTGTGGACAACATGCCGCGTTGTGAACAGGCCCGGGTTCAACCCGCCCGGTCCCGCTCTCGTCCGCCACAGCGTTCACGGCCGCGCCCTCGGCGGTCCGCCGCTCGCCCCTTCCCGCTATCGGGGGAGGCTCACGGAGGGGCTTCGCCGCCTCGATCGGGCCCGTGCGCGGGGGTATCGATTAGGCCCGAGCTGGGCGTGAGCGTAGACTGGCCGCGCGGTTCGCCCTGGGTGGACCGACTTCGCGCGCCCGCATCGCAAGATCGTCGGCTGGTCCCGGATTTCTCGACAATCCGGGCCCGGCGGTCTCGGGCGCCAGGGCGGGAATCGGCCGATTCCCGCGTCAACCGGCAACGAAAGCGAGATACGAGAGCCATGGCTGTCGTAACCATGAAGCAGCTGCTCGACAGCGGCGCACACTTCGGGCACCAGACCCGCCGTTGGAACCCGAAGATGAAGCGGTTCATCTTCACCGACCGCAACGGCATCTACATCATCGATCTGCAGCAGACGCTGACCTACATCGACAAGGCGTACGAGTTCGTCAAGGAGACCGTCGCCCACGGTGGCACCGTGCTGTTCGTCGGCACCAAGAAGCAGGCGCAGGAGTCGATCGCTGCCGAGGCGACCCGCGTCGGCATGCCGTACGTGAACCAGCGCTGGCTCGGTGGCATGCTCACCAACTTCTCCACCGTGCACAAGCGGCTGCAGCGCCTCAAGGAACTCGAGGCGATGGAGCAGACCGGCGGTTTCGAGGGTCGCACCAAGAAGGAAATCCTCATGCTGACGCGTGAGAAGAACAAGCTGGAGCGCACCCTCGGCGGCATCCGCGATATGGCCAAGGTGCCCTCGGCCATCTGGGTGGTCGACACCAACAAGGAGCACATCGCCGTCGGCGAGGCCCGCAAGCTGAACATCCCGGTCATCGCGATCCTGGACACCAACTGCGACCCCGACCTGGTCGACTACCCGATCCCGGGCAACGACGACGCCATCCGCTCGGCCGCGCTGCTGACCAAGGTCGTGGCGTCCGCGGTCGCCGAGGGCGTGCAGGCCCGCGCCGCGCGTGCCGGCGGCGACGCCAAGCCGGAGGCCGGCGGGGGCGAGCCGTTGGCCGAGTGGGAGCAGGAGCTGCTGGCCCAGGCGAACCCGGCCACCGAGGATGCTCCCGAGGCCGCTGCTCCCGAGACGGCTGCTCCCGAGACGGCCGCCGAGGCCGAGCTGAAGGAGGATTCGGCCACCAAGACCCCGGCCGACTTCTGACCGTGATGTTCGACGGCGGCGGCAACGAGGCCCCGGTGGCGATGCCTGCTGCCGCCGTCGGCGCGGACAACCGCACCGCGACGTTTCTGTTCACCGTGCCGGCCCTTCCCGTTCGGAAGTGGTCGGCATGGTGGTGCCAGACCTGAAATCGAAATCACCCAAGGAGGCTCGCCAGGATGGCGAACTACACCGCCGCGGACGTCAAGCGGCTCCGCGAGCTCACCGGCTCCGGCATGATGGACTGCAAGAAGGCCCTCGAGGAGACCGACGGCGACTTTGACAAGGCCGTCGAGGTGCTGCGCATCAAGGGCGCCAAGGACGTCGGCAAGCGTGCCGAGCGCGCGACCGCCGAGGGCCTGGTCATCGCCTCGAACGGCGTCATGTTCGAGATCAACTCCGAGACCGACTTCGTCGCCAAGAACGACGAGTTCCAGAATCTGGCCGGCGATATCGCCGAGGTCGCGGGCAAGGCCCACCCGGCCGACCTGGACGCGCTGAAGGCGCTGGACGTCAACGGCAAGACCGCCGACCAGGCCGTGCAGGAACTCGCCGCCAAGATCGGCGAGAAGCTGGAACTGCGCCGCGTCGTATCCTTCGACGGCCCGGTCGCGACCTATCTGCACAAGCGCTCCTCGGACCTGCCGCCCGCCGTCGGCGTGGTGGTCGAGTACCAGGGCTCCGGCGACGCCGCCGCGGAGACCGCCCGCGCGGCCGCCATGCAGATCGCCGCGCTGAAGGCCCGCTACGTCACCCGCGACGAGGTCCCGGCCGAACTCGTGGACAAGGAGCGCGGCATCGCCGAGGCGACCGCCCGCGAGGAGGGCAAGCCGGAGGCCGCGCTGCCGAAGATCGTCGAGGGCCGCGTCAACGGCTTCTACAAGGACGTCGTGCTGTTGGAGCAGCCGTCGGTCACCGACTCCAAGAAGACCGTCAAGCAGCTGCTGGACGACGCCGGCGTCACCATCACCCGTTTCGCCCGCTTCGAGGTCGGCCAGGCCTAGCGGCAGCCGGTCCCGTCACGCGAAAACGGCCCCCGCGCAACCGGTTCGGTTGTCCGGGGGCCGTGTTGCGGGTGACGGTTGTCCCGGAAGCGTCGCGTCGCTTCCGCGGCCCTGTGTCCGAAGTGCGACTAATGGTCACGAATTCTAGGGTCGGTGCGCGTTTCGGTGCGGTCGTAGGGCAGGATGGACGAAGCTTTGTCACCGTCCCGTGTTTCGCTCGACACCGGATGGTCTTTTCGCGTGTGTGTCCCCGTCTGCAGAGGAGTAGGAGACCGATGTCGGACCCGGAACCGGCCCGCCTGGGCTATCGCCGAGTGCTCCTCAAGCTGGGTGGGGAGATGTTCGGCGGCGGCAACGTCGGACTCGATCCGGACGTGGTGCAGACGGTCGCCGAGCAGATCGCCGAGGTGATCGCCACCGGCGTGCAGGTGGCGGTGGTGATCGGCGGCGGGAACTTCTTCCGCGGCGCCGAACTCGAGGAGCGCGGCCTGGAGCGCGCCCGCTCGGACTACATGGGCATGCTCGGCACCGTGATGAACAGCCTTGCGCTGCAAGACTTCCTGGAGAAGCAGGGGGTGGACACCCGGGTGCAGACGGCGATCACGATGGGCCAGGTCGCCGAGCCCTACCTGCCGCTGCGCGCCAAGCGGCACCTGGACAAGGGCCGGGTGGTGATCTTCGGCGCCGGGATGGGCATGCCGTACTTCTCCACCGACACCACCGCCGCCCAGCGCGCCCTGGAGATCGGCGCCGAGGTGGTGCTGATGGCCAAGTCGGTCGACGGGGTGTACACCGACGATCCGCGCCTGGATCCCGATGCCACCATGTTCTCCGAGATCACCCACAAGCAGGTGCTCGAACGCGGATTGAAGGTCGCCGACGCCACCGCGTTCAGCCTGTGCATGGACAACCAGATGCCGATGCTGGTGTTCAATCTTCTGACGAAGGGCAATATCGCCCGTGCGGTGGCCGGTGAGAAGATCGGCACACTGGTTCGGTCCTGAGTCGTGCCGGGGCGCGTCCCCGCTGAGCCCGGAACCGACATACGACGAACGCTGTGGAGGAAACGGTCGTGATTGAAGAAGCGCTCTTCGACGCCGAGGAGAAGATGGAGAAGGCCGTCACGGTGGCGAAGGACGACCTCGGCGGCATCCGGACCGGGCGCGCCAACCCGAGCATGTTCAACAGGATCGTCGTCGACTACTACGGTTCGCCGACGCCGGTCACGCAGATGTCCAGCATCTCGGTACCGGAGCCCCGGATGGTCGTCATCAAACCGTACGAGCAGGCTCAACTACAAACGATCGAGACCGCGATCCGGAACTCGGACCTGGGCGTCAACCCCACCAACGACGGCAACATCATCCGTGTGGCGATCCCGCAGCTGACCGAGGAGCGTCGCCGCGAACTGGTGAAGCAGGCCAAGTCCAAGGGTGAGGACGCCAAGATCGCCATCCGCAACGTGCGGCGCAAGGCGATGGAGGAGCTGGGCCGCATCCAGAAGGACGGCGAGGCCGGCGAGGACGAGGTCGGCCGCGCCGAGAAGGAACTGGACAAGACCACGCACAAGTACGTCGGTCAGATCGACGATCTGGTCAAGCACAAGGAATCGGAACTGCTCGAGGTCTGAGGCCTTCGGAAGTTTGCCCGCCGGGGCCGGGGACGGAGTGGACTACAAGTGAGCGACGGGACAATGGTGGCCGATGAAGCCGCCGCCGGCGACGCGGTGCCGGCGAGCGACGCGGCCGGTGTGACACCGGCACAGGAAACACCGTCGGCGGCGCAGCCGAACGGTAAGTCCTCGCGTGCCGGCCGGAATTTACCCGCGGCCCTGGGTGTCGGCTTCGCCTTGGGCCTGTCGCTCATCGCGATCCTGCTATTCGTCCCACATGTATTCGTCGGCGTGGCCGCGGTGGCCATCGCGGTCGCGACCTGGGAGGTCGCCAAGCGGCTGCGCGAGGCCGACGTGCTGGTACCGCGAATTCCGCTGATCCTGGGCGGGCAGGCCGTGCTGTGGCTGGCGTGGCCGTTCGGCCCCGAGGGGGTGGCGGGGGCATTCGCGGGGACCGCTCTGGTGTGCATGGGCTGGCGGCTGTTCGACCACGGCCTGTCGGCGACGCCGCGAAACTTCCTGCGGGACAGCGCAATAACGCTGTTCGTGCTGATCTGGGTGCCGCTGCTGGCATCGTTCGCGGTCTTGCAGCTGGCGGCGGACAACGGCAATCTGCGGGTGCTGACGTTCATGATCCTGGTGGTCTGCTCGGACGTCGGCGGCTACGTGGCCGGGGTGCTGTTCGGCCGGCATCCGATGGTTCCGGCGATCAGCCCGAAGAAGTCGTGGGAGGGTTTCGCCGGATCGCTGGTGTTCTGCATCATCGGCGGGCTGCTGACGGTGACCCTGCTGCTGCAGGCGAATTCGATGATCGGCGTGCTGGCCGGTGTCGCGGTGGTGCTGGTGGCCACCGGCGGTGACCTGGTCGAGTCGCAGATCAAGCGCGAACTGGGCATCAAGGATATGGGCACGCTGCTGCCCGGGCACGGCGGCATCATGGACCGGCTGGACTCGATGCTGCCTTCCGCGCTGGTGTCCTGGCTGGTGTTCACGGCGCTGCTGTAGAGGTGGCTGGATTCCGGCCACGTGCACGCCGGAATGACGGGGTCGGCCGGCAGGTCGGGATTATGGGCCGGTCGACAGGCTTGAATGGCAGACCGGCTGGCATTTACGGACGGTTGACAGACTGGGATCTCGGGTCGGCTGGCAGGCCGAGATTGCGGACCGGTGGGCAGGATGGAACGGCGGATCGGTCGGGAGCAGCTGGACCGGGTCAGCCGCGTTTGGCGGCTCGGCGCAACTGCAGGATGCGCCAACCTCCGACCAGCGCCATCACCAGGGCTCCGGCTATGACCGAGAGCAGGATGGTGACACCGAGCGGCAGCGAGAAGCTCCAGAAGAACAGCGTGACCTGCGCCTGAGTCAGATTCTGCAGGATGAAGACCAGCAGGATGATGCCCAGCACCGCGGCCGCGACGAGTGCGATCCAGGTGTAGCCGGTGCGGCTCTCGAGCGAGGTTTTACGCGGTGCCTGGGTGGCGGGCCGCGCGGTGGGTTCGGTCGGGGCGGTGGGCGAGTCCGGAGAACGCTCGGCGCTCGGATCCGGGCCCGGGGTCGATGCGGCGTCGCTGGTCATGTCTCGATCATTACCGATCGCTATGGTCATTGCACGCGAATCACTCGGCCGATCTGCCGGTGATGTGTCGTCACCCCGCCCAGCTGCCGATTCGGATCCCCGGGATGGGACAATGGATGCCGTTATGACTACCTCCCTCCCGCTCGTCTTCGATGCCCCGCGCCGGGGCATGCCGCCGCGTCATCTCGCCGATCTCGACGCGGCCGAGCGGCGGCGGGCGGTGGAGCAACTGGGACTGCCGAAGTTCCGGGCCGACCAGATCGCGCGGCAGTACTACGGGAGGTTGCAGGCCGACCCGGAGCAGATGACCGACCTGCCCGCCCCGATCCGGGCCAAGGTCGGCGAGGCCCTGTTCCCGCCGCTGCTGACCGAGGTCCGGCACGTGGTGTGCGACGACGGCACGACCCGAAAGACCTTGTGGCGCGCCGGCGACGGCACCCTGCTGGAATCGGTCCTGATGCGCTATCCCGACCGCAACACGCTGTGCATCTCCAGCCAGGCCGGCTGCGGTATGGCCTGCCCCTTCTGCGCCACCGGCCAGGGTGGCCTGGACCGCAACCTGTCCACCGCGGAGATCGTCGACCAGGTCCGCGCGGCCGCGGCGGCCCTACGCGACGGCGAGGTCGCGGGCGGGGCGGGGCGGCTGTCGAACATCGTGTTCATGGGCATGGGTGAGCCGCTGGCCAATTACAAGCGTGTGGTTGCGGCGGTGCGGCGGATCACCTCGCCTGCGCCGGACGGTTTGGGTATTTCGCAGCGCAGTGTGGTGGTGTCGACGGTGGGTTTGGCGCCGGCGATTCGGAAGTTGGCCGATGAGGGTCTGTCGGTGACTTTGGCTGTGTCGCTGCATACTCCGGATGACGAGTTGCGGGATACGTTGGTGCCGGTGAACAATCGTTGGTCGGTTGCCGAAGTCCTGGATGCGGCAAGGTATTACGCGGATACGACGGGCCGTCGGGTGTCGGTCGAGTATGCCCTGATTCGTGATATCAACGATCACCCGTGGCGCGCGGAGATGCTGGGTTCGAAGTTGCACAAGGCTCTCGGTTCGCGTGTGCATGTGAACCTGATTCCGTTGAATCCGACTCCGGGTTCGAAGTGGGATGCGTCGCCGAAGCCTGTTGAGCGGGAGTTCGTCCGGCGGGTGGAGGCGCAGGGTGTGCCGTGTACGGTGCGGGATACGCGGGGGCAGGAGATCGCGGCGGCGTGTGGGCAGCTGGCTGCTGAGGAGTAGGTGTTCGGTTGGTGGCGGTCGGCGTGCGTGCGTGGTCCGGTCGCACGGCCGGGTGGGTCACTACTTCGGAGGTGGCTGCTGGACGAAACTCGCTCGGGTCCCGGGGTTGGAACGCGCGATATGCGGCTGCTTAGGAAGGGATGTACTCACCAGCACTGGTGGGAGCTAGGCGGGCCACACTCGCCAGTGACATGTGACGGCAAGGAGTGACTGCCACGACGATCTGTGGCTTCCTGAATTCCTTACCTCAATCTGGCTATCGTGCCGATGGGTGACGGGTTACCTGTCAGGCTGGATGCATGCACGCACGCCCGGCGATCGCCGCCATCCCAATGGCCACGACATGAGTGAGGGCGGGCCCAACTGCCCGCCCTCACCACACTTCGACACAGACCCTAGCCGTATAGCTCGGCGAAAGTACCTCGGGCGGTGAGCATCCCGAACTTGACCAAGGAGCTCCATCGAAATCTCAGTGGTTGACAGAGTTTTCGTCATGGACGTAACGTCTTAGAGGGCCTTTTCGGCCGCCGTGGGGAGGACGTCGTGCTGGATGCACAGAATCACCAAGGCAAGTTCGGACAAGACTACATTCGTGCTCTGGCGTCCGCTGCCGGCCTACTTGTGTTCGAGTACGACCTGGATCGCGTGGGAATTGATCTCGGGTTCAGATTTCCCGGCCAGCCTGGCGGACTCGCCTCGCCAGCCATAGAAGTCCAGGTGAAGACCTCTTCGAAGCCGAACATGATCGGCGGCGAATGGCATTACGACAGTCTCACCGAACAGCAGTTCAACTGGCTCGCCGGCCCTGACTACACCGTGCCTCGCTACCTGTTCCTGCTACCGGTGCCGAGCGACCGCAAGGAGTACGCGCGGTTCGAACCCGGCGGGATGATGTTGCAGCACCTGGCCTACTACCTATCGCTCGAAACCGAGCCGCAGATTGCCGATCCCCGCCCGACCCGGCGGCGCAAGGTCCGGGTGCCCCTCGGCAATGTCCTGACTGTTCGGTCGCTGCTGCGCCTGTTCGAACCCAACCCGATCGGTGTCGCGTGAGCTATCCACTGTCACAAGGTGATCCGATGGTGAACGGACAGCTGTTCGTCGCCGACATCTCGAGCTATCTGGAGCACACAGGCTGGCGACGACGATCCGAATCATGGCGTGGCGCCGCGATGTGGACGCATCAGAATACTTACAACGTGCTCGTGCCCGCGCGAGACGGCATGGGCGACAGCAAGCTTCGCGTATCGGAGCTCCTCGACCTGTTGGCCACTATCGAACAGCGCCCCGCGGAGGAGGTCGCCCGGGATATCAACTCTCCACACGTCGACCAGCATTGGTACCGAACGTTCACGACCGGCCTGCCGAGCGGATTCACCACGCTGCGGGCAGGCCTGAATGCGTTGCGCGGCGTGATGGCAGTGTTCAGTGCGGCCGCTCGTTCGGTGGTCGAGGGCCCCCATTTCACGTTTTCCGGCGAGGCCCCGGAGACGGTCGGCGCACTCGTCGACCGCGTCGAACTCGCTCCGACCCGGGCAGGTAGCTACATTTTCCCTGTCCGTGTGCCCTTGGTCGACGATCCCGAGCTGGCCAGAAAGGTCTCTACGCAACTGCTGGACGCGACAATTGCGGTCCGGGACGCAGCGCTGTCCGGCAGTCCCGCGGCGTTCGACGGCACGGTCTCTGCGGGAGTGTCGGCGGAATTATGCGAAGGCATGCTCGGTCTGGCAGGTGCCAAAGGTGGCGAGCCCTTCGAAATCGGTTTCCGTTGGGCCCGAGGGCTGCCGACCGACCTGCCGTCGACGACTGTGGTGTTTCCCGAAGGCAGTGCCGAAATCATCAGCGCCGCAGCCGATCGACTGCGCCGCCACGGTCCCTCTGGTGAGGTCACCGTGACGGGCATAGTCGAAAGTCTTCACGACCAGCCGGCTCATGCGGACCGCTGGCGTATTCGGGTCCGCGGCGAGGTTTCCGGTGCTAAGGGCAACCGGCGCGTGCTATGGGTCCGACTGATGGGGCAGGACTCCTATCATGCCGCGATCACTGCACACAGAGAGCGGCATCGCATCCGCGCTCGCGGCGTGCTCTCGGAAACAGGCGCGCGTGCGGAACTGATAACAGACGACTTCGAAGTACTGGACCGGTAAAGGAGCAGAAATGCCCGACGAGAAACTGAGCGTCAGGCAGCGGGCCGTGATGCTCATACTGATGGCAGAGGGGGGCGGGCTGTCCAACACCGAGATGGACGAACGACACGGGCTCCGCTTGGATGGCACGCCCCGTATCCGGCTCAATGACCTGGGACTGGTATCAAGCGTCCGAACGAATGGCCGCGCGCCCTACACCCACGAACTGACCGACCGCGGATGGCACTGGTGTACAGACGAGTTGCAGGCAGGCCGTCCACGAACATCGCGCGAGGAATCTCTCGGCAAGGCTCTGTACGCCGTACTCGCCAGCATCGGCCATTATCTGGATCACGTCGAGAAGGGCCTCGCGGACGTCTTCTCCATCGGGCCAGCCTCCGTTGAACCCGACTCTGCGATCTCGCTCGAGAATCATATCCGCGCGGCCTACCGGACCCTGGTCCAGCGGCCCGGCGACTATGTCAACCTCACCGACTTGCGTCGCAAGCTCAACGGATTCCCGCGTGCCGAGGTGGACGAGGCACTACACCGGTTGAATCAGGTTGGCGGCGTAACCTTGGCGCCCCAGGAGGACCAGAAGGTTCTGACCGCCAAGGATCGTGCGGGGGCCCTGCGTATCGGCATACAGGATGTTCATCTGCTGGCGATCGAGTCCTGATGAGCGTGACCGAAGATGAGTTGCGTGCGCTCGCGGCGGTGCGTTTCAACTGGGCGCTGACACCGGATGATGTATGGAGCGATACGCCGTTCCATGTCGACGGCATGCATGTCGAGGTCGATCGCGAAGTGTCCGGCGGTCTGCGGGATGCCGTAGCGAGTGAGCGGCCGAGTCCCATCGGCCTGGTGCTGAAGGGCCAACGCGGTGCGGGCAAGACCCACCTGCTCGGTTGGGTTCGTCGCAAAGCGCAGCAGGAGAGCGGCTATTTCTTCCTGGTAGACCTGGAGCAGGCCGGCGACTTCTGGACTGGGGTTCTGCTTTCTGTCAGGCGAGACCTGTTGCGACCCAACGCGGTCGGCGAGAGCCAACTAACCGTGCTGTTGCAGCGACTGGCGCAAAAAGCGGGAATGTCGCCGGAGCAGAGTGCCGCAATTACGGGCGCAGCCAGGCCTTCCAAGAAGGATCTCGACCTGTTCGTCGCCGCCGTGCGCAAGATCGACCCGCTGGTGGCGCAGGAATGCAAGGAGGCCTTACGAGCGCTGGTTCTCTACGGGGCCGACGATGATGGCCTCAGCACGCTCGGCGGTGACTACCTCGGCTCGCTGAACGAGCTCTCCCCCGGCGAGCGTCGTGGCTGGGGCCTGCGGCCGAAACCGGTGTCGCCGCAACGCATTGTCCGCAGCGTGTCCTGGCTGCTGGCTTTGACCGGTCCCACGGTGATCGCGATCGACCAGCTCGACGCCATCGCCGACCAGTCGGGTCGTCACGCCGACCCCGATCCGACCCGGCTCTCCCTGACCGATGCCGCCTTGGGACTGATGACATTGCGAGAGAGCACACGCCGCACGATGACTCTCATCGCCTGCATCACGCCGACCTGGGGATTGATACGCGATACCGTGTTCGCCACCGTTGCCGACAGGTTTCGTGAGGTCGGCACGCTAGGCCGGATCGCGGACCCTGCAATCGCCCGGACGATGACGGCGAAGCGACTGGCCGTCCCCTATGCCGAGGCCGGGTTCCATCCGCCATACCCGACCTGGCCGATTGCTGAGCGCGCCTTCGACGGTATCGCGAACCAATTCACCCCCAGAGCACTGCTGCAACGAGTCGACGCGCACATACATCACTGCGTGGTCACTGGCCGGGTATCCGAACTGGAGCGTCTGGATGCCGAACGGGAACAGCTCGACGGAACCATGGCAGCGCAAGACCTTTCACCGATCGATCGCGAATTCGCCGAGTTGAAAGAGCATTCCGACGTCCGCTCCACGCTGGACCCGGCGCACGAGGACCGGATCATGCCGAAGTTGCTGGCAGCAGCGCTTACCGCGTGGAAGATCGAGCAGGAGGACAGCGGCGCGGAGTGGACAGTCGACCCCTCTCCCGGCACCAAATCTCCGGCACTCCACGCACGGCTTCGGCGCACGCTGGATGAAGAAACCGAAGCCCAAGAGAATTGGGCCTTCCGGGCGATCGCTCATCCGAATCCCCGTGCGGCACAGACCAAACTGCGCAACGCCCGACTCGAATCCGGACTGCGCCCGGGCGGCACCCAGCACTTGGTAATCCTGCGGAACTCGAAATGGCCGGGAGGTAAGACGACTGGCGAGCAGGTGGCGGCGCTCAAAGAGGCCGGCGGCCTCGATCTTCCGGTGACCGACGACGACCTCCGAACGTTCAGCGCACTCGAGACACTGTTGCGGCACAAGCCATCCGGACTGGAGGCTTGGCTGATCACCCGCCAACCGGCGACCAAGACCGAGTTGCTGGACGGGATCCTCGGCTCCATGGCGCGGGAGCCGAGCGTGGCACTGGATGAGCCGACGGAACCGGAAGATCCGGAGGAAGCCGATCCGTCCTGTGTCGGAGTAGGCGAAACTCTGTCCGGCGAAATACCGATGCAGATCGCGCTCGAGACGTTTCCACGGCATATCACGATCATCGGCGCATCGGGATCCGGCAAGACCGTGCTGGTCCGTCGGCTGATCGAGGAGTGCGCTCTGCGCGGGGTATCGGCGATCGTGCTCGACCCGAACAACGATTTGGCTCGGCTCGGCGATGCCTGGTCGGAGTTGCCCAAGGGGTGGCGATCCGGCGATGCTCGGCTTGCCGATCGGTATCTTGCGGACACTGAGGTCCTCGTGTGGACGCCGGGGTGGCAGGGCGGGCGGCCGTTGTGCTTCCAGCCTCTGCCGGATTTCGCCAGCGTCCGCGGCGACGAAGATGCCCTCCTCGGTGCCGTAGATGTCAGTCTGGGTCTGCTGGCCGCGCGGGCGAAAATAACCGGGAAGACCAAGAAGGCATCATGGAGTCTCGCGGTCCTGCGGGAAGCGCTGACACACTACGCACGCGGCGGCAATCGGAGGCTGGACGGATTCATCAGGCTCTTGGCCGATCTCCCGGACGGCGTGAGCACGATCGACCACGCCCCAGCACTGGCGGCCGAGCTGGCAACATCCCTTCAAGCGGCACGGATCATCGATCCGCTGTTCGGCGACACGGACGAGCCAGTGGACCTGGGCACGCTGTTGACCCCGGCACACGGCAAAAAGGCGCGGGTCTCGGTGATCAGCTTCGTGGGACTACCGACGGAGGAGCAGCGACAAGGGTTCGTCAATCAGCTTCAGGGGGAGCTGTTCACGTGGATCAAGAACAATCCTGCGAACGACCGCAAGCCACTGAGCGCTCTCTTCGTCATGGATGAGGCGCAGACCCTTGCTCCAGCGGGCCCATCCACACCTAGCACCCAAAGTACGGTGAGACTTGCAGGACAAGCGCGGAAGTACGGCCTCGGCCTGATCTTCGCGACCCAGGCACCGAAGGGGCTGAACAATCAGATCCCGGGCAACTCGGCGACACTATTCATCGGCAAGCTGATCGCGCCCGTTCAGGTGGGCGCGGCGCGAGAAATCGCACAGGCGCTGGGCGGAACGCTCGATCATGTCGGTGCACTGCAGGTCGGACAGTTTTACGCCAGCACCGAAAGCTCTCCCTTCGAGCGAATACGCACACCCAACTGTCTCAGCCATCACCCCAAAAACCCGCTGACCCCTCGAGAAGTAATCCAACAGGCAAAGAACGGCACAGCACCGGACGAGTAGCCGGCACCGGCACGAGGCTCGTCGAGATGACATGATGACCTGCAGAATCTACAAAGCCCGCACGCTGCAGCCGGAGACTGATGGGATCTCGACCACGTCCTAACCGCCACCCACGACCAGTGAACGTGCAGTCACGGGCCGGGGCCGCTCGCCGCCCGGTTTGTGCACCAACCCAACTACTGGTGCGCGCATCGACGGTGGTGCTGTGGCTTCTGATCACTGATCAGATGGAGAGCGGTATTGGACAACGCGCACCTATTTCCGCAGGTCGACAAGTTTGTATGAGGGTAATGATCGGTGAGCCCTTAGCGAACTACGCCCGTGTAGTTCGTGCGGTTCGCCGGATTACGTCGTCGTCACCGGATGGTCTGGGTATTTCGCAGCGCAACGTGGTGGTGTCGACGGTCGGACTTGCTCCGGCGATTCGAAGGCTGGCCGATGAGGGTTTGTCGGTGACTTTGGCTGTGTCGCTGCATACTCCGGATGATGAGTTGCGGGACACGTTGGTGCCGGTGAACAATCGGTGGTCGGTAGCTGAGGTTCTTGATGCGGCAAGGTATTACGCGGATAAGTCGGGTCGTCGGGTGTCGGTCGAGTATGCACTGATCCGCGATATCAACGACCATCCCTGGCGTGCGGACATGCTGGGTTCCAAGCTGCACAAGGCCTTGGGCTCTCGGGTACACGTGAACTTGATCCCGCTGAATCCGACGCCGGGTAGTAAGTGGGATGCGTCCCCGAAACCTGTTGAGCGAGAGTTCGTTCGGCGCGTCAACGCCCAGGGAGTGCCGTGCACCGTCCGCGACACCCGCGGTCAGGAGATCGCTGCGGCGTGCGGCCAGCTCGCTGCTGAAGGGTAGCGCTCCGGCGCGCCGCTGAATCGGGTGACCTGCGGCTCGGCGGTTGCGCTCGCGGTAACTCTTCTCGGCGTGGCGATATACCTACCGCGCAGCGTCTGGCCGTGGTAGCGTCGTGATGTTGCTAGCCTCGGACGCCGAATGGGACACCACGCCGATTCGGACGGTGGCGATGTGACGAAAAATGCCACTGATCGAGTCGGGCTCGCGCCGCTGTGCTTCTTAAGGGTGCAGACGTCTTGTTCGGCCACTCGAGAAGGTTGATAGCGAACCGTGATTATGCAATTCGTCGCGTACCGGACTCCGTCTAAGGCCCATGTCTATGCTCTGGACCGCGGAAACGAATTCTGGGCGCGAGCCGACTCTTTGGACCTCGTGACTACTGTCGGCCGTGACCAGCTGGCCTTGGTGGATGTCCTGATCACCGATCTGAACATGTACCTTGCAGACCCGGAGCGCAAGGACCCGGCGGACATCGGTAAGCATCAATTGCCGGAGACCCTGGGCCAGCTTCCTAGCGCAGTTGCCGAATCAATCGAGCGGTACATTCAACACCATTGCAGTGAATCTCGGCTCGGTCGGTATGGCGACCAAGGTCCGATCTTCACCGTTGACTGGTTTCCGGAGAGCCTCGATACCCTGCCGAAGGGGTGGAACGGTGTCGATGAACTGTTCGGATTGATAACCGGCCACGACGACCTCGCGGTCCGGTGGGAAATTGTCGAAGGTGATGACGGACTCCTCCAGTGGGAACCGGAAGCGCGAACCGAAAGGCCTCATGTCCGCTATGACGATCCTCATCCTGGGGGCTGGGCGCCACCGTTTGGGTTGCGGCCGACTGTCGTGTGGACCAGTTGGGTGATCGGGGAACTTCGTGGCGAAGACTTCGTTAGTCGGCCTCTGCGTGAAGGCCTGCGAATTGCGGTTGATGCATTTGACGCCGGCAAGATGGCGCGCATTTATCCCGTATGGACGAACGTGTGGTGGGACAAGCCTCGTTCCTATGGCGGTGTCGGATCGGCTTCAGTCGAATGGATCATCGAGGTATTCGACGTCCTGTTGGCTACCCGTGACGGTGATCGCGGGGAGTCCTCGGTAGCGGACGTCGATGAGGCTCGCGTGGACCCAATGACAGCGCCCGTAGATCCTTTCGAGGACGAGTTGTCTGAGCGCCGTCATCAGCGGGTCGTTCAACGGTTGAACGCCAAGCCAATATCCGGTCCGGCGACCTATGCGCATCTGGTCGACTGCCTGCAAGTCGACATGCGAAACTCCTTGGATCCTGCCAACCGCGGATTTGGCGGAGAGCTACTTCTGGCTCCCGCGTTGACTGAGGCCATCGTGGGCCAACACGGTCTCGTGGACTTGCGTAGGGCCGCTCGGCAGGCCGCGCGAAATCTGGGTTGGCGGCCTAAGACCCATCTCGCGAGAGGGCGCTTCCTTGTTTACGACTCCCGGGAGATTCCTGAGGACGTACGTGAACTCATGGATCGTCGCAGTGCCGAGATCCTTCAGACGGCCTTCACCGGGAATCCGCACCCTGGCAGCGGAGGAGGGCTGATACCCGCCGCCTACCGCATGGGTGTTTCCGTCCGGGCGGCGCTCGAAGCGTATCTGAACGGCGAGTGAGTGCCGGCGATGGCGCGGCGCCGCGATATGTGGGCAACCGGGTCTAAGGTGCCCGGGTGGCACTTCGCCATCGCCATGTTGGCTGATGACGTTCCGCACTGTCGGTGACCTGTGCTGTCTCCAATGATCAAATAGCGCCAGGGAGCCCGAAGAGCAACCGGTCGAGTCCCGGTATCTCGATCGTGTCGTGCAACTGTCGGTATCGACGGCGGATGTCGGTAGCGTTGGCACTGTCCGCTAACGGATCTGGTCGCATGGTGTTTGGAAGCTGTTGCTCGACCAACGTCAATCGCGTACGGCAGAGCGCCAGGATATTCTCCTCGTCGACGGTCGGAATGTCATCGTCGTCGGTGGAATCGAGCACCGTTTGCGTCGAGCGATTGAGAAGATGATAGGCTTGCCAGCCTTCCCGTCCCGGTGGCGCTACACCCAACGTTTCGGTGATCCGACCAGCGAGAGTGACTTCCGGTTCCTCCGCTGCCGCTCGCGCATACGCGCTAGCGGCGATCAACCTCAAGAGTGCGATCCGTTGCCACGGTTCAACAGAGTCTCGGTTCCGTGCGCTCCAGACATCCACAGCCGCAATGAATTCAGCAAGCGGAACTAAATCCCGGAATCCGGGACCGCCACACACGGAGCACAGTAGCCGCTTATTCTCAACGAGGATTGCCCAGAGTGGAATATGATCTGCATGTTCCAGTGAGCGCGAATTCACGCTGCGGCACCCGACCGAATGAATTAGCTGGCCTCCGGTGTCTGCGACACCGACCCGCAACCATCCGAAAGTTTCAGCCAGCACGCGGTCCTCGTCGTCGAGCCATTCCGGCATCCGGGGTACCCAGGGCAAGCGTAGCTCGTCGCCGGTGGCGGCAAAATGATCACGCACGGTTGCAACGAATGTTAGTTCGGGCTCGCCGATCAACGATCGCTGAGGGTAGTCATGTCGGTTTCGCCCGCGCCGGGACATGTTCGAGATCCTCGAGTCTTCGAGTATGTCTGCGGTACGGCGGAACACGGCTGCAACGCTATCGGCTGCGCAGTCCTCGGGAGGGCTCAGTGCGGCGATGATGTCTCGGGCAATCGTGACGGGGAATTGCGAGATAAGAGGTTCAATTTTCTCGCGTTTCACACGCTGTCCTAGGCCCCGGTGCTGGATATACGCTTGCACGAGTGCTGCTAGGGTTTCCGGCTCCTCGTCTGAAAGATACTCACGGGTTTCATCATACTTCGTTGGTAGCACTCGGTGAGGATCCGGCGAAACACGGTCGACACGCCGCTGCTCGTAGTCTTGCCGCCATGTGCTGACCCGGGCCTCGCGCTCGACCTCTTCCGCGGCTTCGGCGGCGGCTCGTTCCTCCCACTGATCCCACGGACAGGAGACTGCTCGCGTAGCGAGTTGGAGACGTTCGTTCCGGCGTGGGCGCTTTTGCCATGAGTGCTTGGGTTTCGGTCCAGGATCGACGACGACAACCGTGACCTGTCCGCCTCCGTCGATCGTGACAACCTCTACCTGAGCGGCGGCGGGCGGGCCGTCGTGCGGGTTGAATGTTGGGTACGCATACAGTCCGCCCACGGTAAAGTCTGCTTGCCGCATGCCCATAGCATGCTCTGGAAGTCACTGTCGTGTCGAGAGTTTGGTGCGATGCGACCGGCCGGCAGCCGCTGATCAGTGACCGGTTGTCAGCTCGGTAGACATCGCCGATGTCGGAGCTGTCAACGTCAACGGCTGTGCGGGCCCGAGTCGCCATGCTGTTGAATTCGGGGACTCCATCAGCCGACTGCTTGCGCGGCTACTATCCATGCTTCGCGAACAGTGCGAAGTGCTTCGGTGGCGGTGACCTGAAGTCTGGTTTGACCAGCAAGTTGGGCGTGCCATTGGGCTTCGGTTGGGGCGGTAGCGAATTGCCATGGTTGTGGGGATTTGTTGGTTGGCCCGTGGCGACGAAAGAGAGCAGCGGCTTCATGGTTGACGGCGTCGCGACCGGCCAGGGCCCATAGGTCCCAGAGGTCGCGCGGTGTGGCGCGGTCGCACCATGCCACCGTTTTGCTGGCGACAAAGGCGGCGCGGGTCGGGACTATCAGTGTGGCGGGTGGGGTGTCGAGGTAGCGCTGGAGCAGCGGGCGCACCTCGGTAGGCCATCTGGTCCTGCCGGTCGGGGAAAGGAGCTGGATTTTGACGCTGACGGTGCCGTCTGCGGTGACGAGGCGTGCTGGTTCGGTGTCGCTGACCTCGGTGAGGCTGGTATCCCATTCCATTCGACCCAAGCGACGTTGGACGGCACGGGGGAGCGAGCGCGTGAGTTGAGCTGCCAAGGGAGCCCGAGGTGTCGATGCGATGAGGTCGATGTCTTCGCTGAGTCTGCCGTCGGGCAGGTGGGTGCGGGCAAGTGCAGTGCCCGCCGAAGAACACGATCGATTCGGAGTAGCTGCTGCTGAGGTGGGCGAGCAGTAACGAGATCAGGTAGTCGCGTTCGACCTGGGCGTCTGCGACACCGAACTGTTTGGCTGTGGCAGTGCGTTCGTCGGTGCCGAGCGTCATGGGCTCTCCGTGATGGCGGTTGCGCGGTCGAGTGCGGCCCGTAGGCGCTGGTGAGTGGCGAGTTCGGCCAGTCGGCCAGGGTCGCATCGGCGGTAGAGGGTCCGGATGGCAGTGGGTACCTCGGTGTCTGCGTCGCCGAGTTCGGGGCGGTGGGCTAGGTCGAGGACGGTTTGTTCGGGGGTGGTGACGAGAGTGGGGCCGAGCGTAGTGCCGATGAGCTCGGCGTCGAGGCGGTCAGTGTCGCGGGTAACGAAGCGGACTATGGCAGCGCGATCGATGAGTTGCAGGGGGGCGCGTTGTTTGGGGACGGCGACGACGGCGACTGCGAGAGCGCGGGGGATAGCGCCGTGGACGCGGGCGGCGCTGGCTCCCATGAGGATGGCGTGGTCAGGGTCGAATGCAGCGGTGGCGATGCCGGCGGCGACGGCCTCGAGCTCGGGCTGCCAGGACTGGTCGACGCGGTCCTGGGGCACGACGATGTAGTAGCCGTAGGCGGGGCGGTGCAGTAGACCGCGAGCCGTGAGTTTGGCCAGTTGCTGGCGAGGGTGGCGATAGATATCAGCGGCGTCGCTGGGAGTGAGGGTGCGCAGCGGCAGGCGCGCCAGCTCGGGTCGGATGCCGGCTTGCCGAGATGCGTGTCCTACTGAATTCCTCTCGATCACTATTGGAAGTGTAACCCACTGGGTTACATATCGCATGGTGAGTATGGAATCGTACCATCGTCCGAGGTTTGTAAGAGGGTCATGATGGATGAGCCTTTGGCCAATTTTGGTCGAGTTCTCAAGGCAGTCAAGCGAATAACGTCTCCTTCGCCAGATGGATTCGGAATTTCGCAACGAGCGGTGACCGTTTCGACGGTGGGTCTTGCTCCGGCGATTCGCAAGTTGGCCGACGAGAACCTGTCCGTGAGGCTGGCTGTGTCGCTGCATACTCCGGACGACGAGCTGCGAGACACATTGGTGCCGGTGAACAACCGTTGGTCGGTGGCCGAAGTTCTCGATGCAGCAAGGTATTACGCAGACAAGTCGGGACGCCGGGTGTCGATCGAGTACGCGCTCATCCGCGACGTCAACGACCAGGGCTGGCGCGCCGACCTTCTCGGTAAGAAGTTGCACAAAGCGTTGGGTCCGTTGGTGCATGTGAACGTGATCCCGTTGAACCCGACCCCGGGAAGCAAATGGGACGCCAGCCCCAAGCCGCAGCAGGACGATTTCGTCCGCCGCGTCCAGACCCAAGGTGTCACCTGCACCGTCCGCGATACCAGGGGCCGTGAAATCGCCGCTGCCTGCGGCCAACTCGCTGCGGAAAGCTGACGCGGGGCCACGCCCTCGGCACCTTGGGGTTGGGAGGAGTAGCATCGCCGCAGTGTCGGCTCACCGCCCGGCTTGGGCTGAAATGTAGCGGACGTCGTATCTACTTGCGCTGGATTCTCGTAGGGGCAACTTTGGCTGAGCTTGACCGGTCCGTGTTTGAGAACGTCCGTGAACGCGACCGCTTCGCAACTGATTTCGACGCAGCCTATCCAGTCGGATGGAGCTGGACAGTCCTTGAGGATCGAGTGGTGGCACCGACCATTGCCCTCGGCTATCCAGCCGATCTCGACCGAGGAATCATGGGGTTGGCCTCTGCGGACTCGGACTGGTCGATCCATACAGTCGGCTCAGCTCGCTGGTTTCCTACGTTCACGTTTTGCGAGGAGGTCGACGAGGCGAACGCTATCGAGCGGATCGACGCTGCCGCGCCGGGGACGATTCCGGCGGGAGCACTCGTTGAAGCAATTCTCGCTGAGTTACGGCTCGTGGCCCTGCCCGACGACGGCGACGACTTGCCCGACGACGTGAGCCAGGATGAGGACGAACAGATAGGAAGCGGTTGGGCGAGGTGTGCACGTTTCGGCTCAGTGAGCGTGGCTTTCCATCCGGAATGGGATAAGTCTCTTCTCTCCCAGCTTGTCGCTCATCCTGTTGCCTCGTTCGCCCTCCCCGAAGGCTATGGACAGATGCACGCCGACGGGCATGGATCCTCTGTAGTTGCAGTGCCGTTTTGGGTGGATAGTCCAAATCTATACGCCTTGTTACACGAGCTTGGCATCTGGGACCCGTCGGTGCTTGACCGCGATGAGGAAGACTAGACCGCTCGCGAACTCGACAACCAGTGGGAGAATTGGACTGAACAGAACAGGATCTGAAGCTTGAGTAAGAAGAAGAGGAAGAAGTCCAGCAACAGGAAGAGAGACAAAAAGGGCTTTGACCTGTTTATGGCAGCAGTGGAAGACGCCATCGAGGCCACCGTGAAACCTGCGCTCGGTGACATGGCCTTGGGTGATGTGGACGCCGCCGCCATAAAGTCGCTGCGGGACGACATTCTGGCAGACGGTTACTCGGACCTATTTGCAGACCTGGTGCGTCTGATGCTGTGCGACATGCTCGATCTAGCCGAGGTTCGCAACGTCGTCACTAACAATGCGGCAGCAGAACTGTCGCCATCTGTCGGAGGCTTCGCAAACTTCTTTCAGAGGCTGGAGTCTGGAAATGAAACGATCGAACCGGAGTCATTCCGCGATCTGATCGTCCACATTCTCCGATATTATGTCCTTCCGATTCGTGCGGACGCCACACCCGATATGACTCTCACAGACGCATGGGTGGAAGTTGAGCGCATTGCGGGCGATACCTCCGATCTATACGTAGATTTTGTGAAGGTCGTGTTCACCGAGGCTGCTGTGGCTGGGCATCGGGACGGATATGACCCAGCCCAGCTCTTTGACGTTGCCGGCGGTATGGACGATCCCTACCAGAACTTGGTCACCGTCCTGGAGCAGCTACGTGAGTCCGATGAGGGGATGGAGAAGTTTGAAGAGCTGGCTTCCAGCGCTGATGACGATGTGAGCAGCGCCGTTCTAATCGCGATGTTGACCAACGAGGTCCTCAAGCAGTTCGATCTACAGACCATGCCGTCGCACAAGCGGTTACACCGGGAGGTGGTTGAGTTCGTGGCCGGTCTACGCTGGAACAATGTAGATCTCGACGCGAACGAGTTCGCCATCCCGGAGGACTTGGCCGTTCGGCTAGAAGCCGAGCGTGATCGAATGTGGGGGCCACAGGGCTAATCTCACGCCTGGCAGTCCCGACCTCGGGCCTACCTGGTGGTGTGTTGACGGTACACACCGCCATGTGTAGGGTCTACACATGACGACCGCAGAAGCGCGAGACAAGCTCTCCCCGCGGCACGTGACCCTAATTGGAGATCGCGAGGACCTGCGCGCGGCCCTGCCGGGCATCGACCCTGACGACAGCCGTATGCACGCCTATCAGTACCATACGCCTGGAATGTACTATCAGGTCTCCGAGATTGCGAAGGACTCCCGACTCATCGAAGAATGTCTCGGTGTCGACGTTGAAGAAGAGTTCGGCGGGCTCACCGAGAGGGAATGGAACGACCGGACTCGCATTTTCTACCGCGTTGACGGCAAGAACGAGGCCGTTCAGGATGTACGACGCATGTTCCTTACTCGATCTATCGAAAATGGTGCGGTCCCATACCTTTCCGGCTTTCGGCATCGAATCGTCGCGATAATCTCTGAGATCAGCGGTAGCATGAAGGAAACCAAAGTAATGCGCACTGACGATAGCGGCGACATAGAGTGCATCCACGGCTACAACTCCATGGATGCATTGACCCAGTACGCCACGTGGGTTCACGCGCTAGCTCTTGAGTTCGGTAGCGGAGACGAGCATTCATTCGGCCCGATCTCGCGTGAGTGTACCGACGCGGGAATCGATCCCGGAATTGTCCAGGCATTCTTGGTTCGAGAGGCGTCTGACGTGCTGCTTGCCAATGCGCGCCACCAGCTGAAAATGCGGCTGGGCGGCTGGAAAATGCGTAGCGGGGAGAATGCCAACATGTCAGAATTGGCCCGATCGCTGCATGCCGACCGCCCCAACCTGTTGAAGCTCGTTCGTGAGTCGGAGAAGTACATGGAGAAAGAATTGGACCGAATGAAAGAGAAATATCCTGATTTGTTCTAGGGCGTGTCTCCACATCCTCATGACCTCCTCCTCCTTGTCGGCTCGACAATCCGATCCGCAGAGCCATCCACCGCGGATGTGGAGACACGCCCAAGTCGCGCCCTGTGGTGCGGCGAACCGTTGAGGGTCTCGCGGCCTACCGATTGCCTTGTCTATCGGCTTCGCGGAGGGGCAGGAGGTGGCGAGAAGCTCCCTTCGCCAATCTGCAAATCGCTTACGCATGGCGTCGACGTCTTCTGACGGAACACCGTATTCGGCGAATGTGTCATCGGTGATTTGGGTGAGCGCTCCGAGCGCGTCGGCGAACATCCTCGGGTCGAAGCCGTCGTCGACGCTCCTCGCGAGCTCGAGCAGTCGGTCGTGGCCGTATCGGCCGCTGGCAAGCGCAGCCTCGATGTCGAGGGAATCCCTCGAGAGCGCACGGCCGAAGGGTACGCACATCTTGTTCGCCACGGCGTCGTCAGGGTGGAGCACCGGACCGATTTCGAGGAGTATCGAAGGACGCGCGCAGTCGGCCGACATCTCCAACTTGTCCGGACCGCCGTCAGCGGATGACACCAATAGGCGTGCGAAGGTCTCACCGCTCATGGCGGCCGTGAAGTCGTAGCCATGCCGCTGCAACTCGGCGACGACGGCGTTGACTGCCCTTGGGAAGTCCGCCCGTCGGTGAAGCGATCTACGTCGCAATTGGGGGCGGTTGCCCATGCCGTGGGCTCGCAGCGCGTAGCCGCCGGCGAGAGCGAATCCCTGGTCGCCGACGACAGCCAGCGCGATTTCGGCGAGTCTTCGGTGGCGCGGTTCCATCCGGACCTACGCCGATGTGAGTCGGCTGAGTTTGGCGAGTTCGGCGAAGCGATTCTCCCAGGTCTGTCTGGTCTGGGGTGGAAGCTACATGGTCGACCAGGGACGTCTGAGCACCGAGCCGTCGAGATAGGTGTGGAGGTCGTCCGGCGTGGCCGCTTCGTTGATGACCGTGCGGCAAAGGTCGACGATCCTTCCGGGCCGGTTCAGGTCGTAGTCGGCGTGGCCTGACCAATCGAGATGATTCGGGAGATGGACGACACGGCTAGTAGGGCCGGTGAGGAGATGCAGGTCCTCTGGCATTACGACGGGCTTGCCGTATCTGCGCTGGTCACGCGCATCGTCCGTCATCACTCCTCCTGCGTCAGCGCTCTGCCCAGGCTACCGCCGAACGTCAGGATACGGCGATATCCGCTGGTCGCGGCGTTTGTAAAACGGGGTGCATGGGGCATGGGGGCCACTTGCAAACATGAAGCGGGTTTGGCTGCGGTGCAACGGATTACGTCGCCGTGGCCGGATGGGTTTGGGATTTCGCAGCGGAATGTGGTGGTGTCGACGGTGGGTTTGGCTCCTGCGATTCGGAAGTTGGCCGATGAGGGTCTGTCGGCGACTTTGGCTGTGTCGCTGCATACTCCGGACGACGAGCTGCGAGATACTTTGGTATCGGTGAACAATCGCTGGTCGGTCGCCGAAGTACTCGACGCGGCAAGGTATTACGCGGATACGACGGGCCGCCGTGTACCGGTCGAGTACGCCCTGATCCGCGACATCAACGACCACCCGTGGCGCGCGGACATGCTGGGTTCGAAGCTGCACAAGGCTCTCGGCTCCCGTGTCCACGTCAACCTGATCCCCCTGAACCCGACCCCGGGTTCGAAGTGGGATGCGTCCCCGAAACCTGTTGAGCGGGAGTTTGTTCGGCGGGTGGAGGTGCAGGGTGTGCCGTGTACGGTGCGGGATACGCGGGACCAGGAGATCGCGGCTGCGTGCGGGCAGCTCGCTGCGGAGGGGTAGGTGTTCGGCTGGTGTCGGTCGGCGTGCGCTGTGGTGCGGCCGGGTGGTCACTACTTCGGTGGTGACTGCTGGCCGAAGCTCGCTCGGGTCCGGGGTTGGAAAGCGCGATATGCGGCATGAGCGGACGTTCAGCCGGTCTCGCCAGGGCGAGTTCCCGGATCGAACTTGATAGTTGAAAGAGGGGCCTGAGTCTGTCGACAACTGGAGGCGCTCGAACCGCGGCTCTACTTCCAGTGCAGCCACTCGGGCACGGGTTGATCGATTAGAACAGTCTGCGTCCGTTTCGGTATTTCCTCCAGCGCAGCGGTCAGGGCTCTACCGTCGGTCAAACGGATCTCGAGATCAAAGTGCGATGCGGATGGGTAATGCTGGGACGCCCAGTCGCGAAGATGTCCACTGTTGAGCTCGATCTCGCGATCCGCGTCCGGTGTGCGGGTTACGACGATTACGGGGATGAACCCATCCACAGAAGCGACGTTGAACACCGGCCTGTGGTGGTGACCAGTCCCCGATGACGGGACTACCCGGGTAATCGAGTCCGGGTTGTTTCGTCCGGATTCAGTTGATGCTGCAGGCCACGGGGGTGGTGGGTGTGGCTGCAGCGGCCAGAGTGCTCGGTTGGGGTCAGATAGCCCAGCGCCGAATGCCGATGCCGCCGATTGTGCTCGTCCTTGAAATCGCCAGTCACCACCTGGGCCTCGAGCAGGCTCGTCCAGTGATTACGGTTCAAGCATTCGGTGCGCAGCCGCCGGTTGATAGACTCGACGAATCCGTTGTTCCACGGCGTACCCGGCGGAATGTCGACGATCCCTATCTGGTCAGCGCAAAACTGTTGCAGCGCATGGGAAATCATCTCCGGTCCGTTGTCCATACGCAGCACTCGTGGCGGCCCGCCGGCCACGGAGAACACCTTCTCCAGCTTGGCAACAAGTTTTCGGCGGTGATCGACCGCTCCACCAGGTGCAGCAGCGATTCGCGGGTGTGTTCGTCGATCATCGGTGCGATCTTTACCGCCCGCCCGTCGACAGTGGCCTCGAACTGGAAGTCCAATGCCCACAACACCTTCGGCGCATCTGCTTCGATCGGCGGCATCGACGAGACACCGACCCGCCTACGCGGGTGGTGCTCGCGCACCTGTAGATACTCCTCGCGCCAGAGCCGGTGCACCCTCTTCAGGTTCACCTCACACCCCTCGTCGAACCGCAGTGCCGTCCAGGCGCGCCCGGAACCCGTGGTTCGGGTGTTTCGTCGCGTAGGAACGCGGGTCGGCATCCGGATCGGCCGGAGTCTGCGCCGTCGGTAGCCAGCGATACGTGGCACGATGCGGCCCAACTACCTTGCACGCGAACCGTTCCGACAAGCCCTTCGCCTGTTTGAGCATGTCCATGGCCCGCCGCATGGTAGCCGGGCTCAGAATTTTCGCTTCGAGATCTCCCGCAACGCGTCTTCTCGAGCTCGGCGTCGGCGAGCAACCGCTTCAATCGAGCGTTCTGCTCACGCAAGCTCCTTCAACTCCTTCGCCGCGTCGGTGTCCATCCCGCCGCACTGGCGTCGCCAGTTGTACAGCGTGGCCGCCGACCCCTCCAGCTCGGTGGCGGTCTCCTCACCCGAGCGGCCCGCCGCGGCCAGCTCGTCGGCACGGCGCAGCTTCCGCACGATCTCCTCCGTGGAATGCCGATTGCGTCCTGCCATGTCCCCCAGTGTCCCTTCCAACCCTTCATCGGGGCCAACAGGACTCTAATACCGAGCGGTCTTATTCGGTGAGGACGGGCCAGATCCAGGCTGAGCAGGCGACGCGCAAGCGGCATCTGGCAGCACGGCGATAGGGCCGCGATTCAATCCGGGATTCGGCGGGTATGACGACCCGCGAGGCATCGCCTGAGCGGACTGTTCGGCGGGCTAACATCCACGCGGACACATCGCCCGGAGGGCAGGATGCTTATCGATACCCTAAACGGCGGCAGCCTGCACGTCAGTTGCAAGAGATGGGACGACCGTGTCGATCGCCGCGCCTTTGACCGGTGACGGCTTATGGCGGATATGGAGTAGGCAGAGCAGGCTCCGCGCTACGTATTCAGGGTTGGAGTTAGCCCTGCCTCCTTGACACTGTCGATGATTTCGCGGCGCCACATCTCCAATTCGGTGTCGATCGGCGGGTCTCCATCTGGATACGTCACCCTAAGAGACCAGGGTGCATCGTCATTGCGCCAGAGCGTTAGCGAAGTTGCGCGAGCACCCTCCCCTTGTAGATATCGGTGCCCAAATTTGTAGTCCCAGTCATCGGCCAATCGGCCGTCGGGTTTAAGGTTGAGCGCACCGCGCAAGTGGTCCAATCTCGCTTGATCAAGTGATTCTGCAATCGTGATTTCGAATGCGCATTTCTTAGTCACCATGTGCTCTATCGTCCTTCTTTAGTGGCCTGTATTGCATCATCCAGTCTGTGTCGCGGTGATGGGCGGAGATCTCAGGCGGTGGCTTATAGGGTGGGCCGGATGATAGGAATAGAGCCGGAACCACCTCTCGGCCCCGATTATCAGATTCCGTATCTGCCCATGAAGCTACTGTTCCAAAAGTTTCTTCGAAGCACGTTTTGTTGACGAATCCGTACTTGCTGTGAAAGAACTCGCCGCTGATTCCTCCCTCATTCCATCGTTCTCGGCACCTGTCAACCATCACATCTGATGATATTTGAACATCATAGTCGCTTGGTTCGGGGTCAAGACCAAGGTGATAGTGCGAGTCGAAGGGCCGCCGTTGTGGCCGGTCGGTATCGTCGCCGAACCACTCCTGGAGCACCTGTTGAGCATAAGGACTCTTCTTCACGTCGTCTTCGGGAGCAAATGTCTTGTGCTCACCAGAGAAGAAGTGCGCCGATGAGCCCTGCAGCCGCGCATCGACATCCTTGGGTTCGACCCCATCCTGTGCGACCGCATTGAAAAGGCCATCAGTGAACTCCGAGTACCCCTCCGGAGTCATCCCGAGAGGCGCCTTGCGGTCGTGCCACCACTGGACCTCCTGCGGAGTGCGACCGAGGAATTCGGCATCTCGCGGCTTCACATGGTATCCGCTGTCGTCGGTCGGCAGCAGCTCCTGGACGTCGTCCCAGGTCAAATGTCGGCTAATGTCGGTTCTTGCGGGGTCGAGTAGTTCCGCTTCGGCCTCCGAGTCTTCGCCGTGGTCCGGCTTCTTCGGTGTGAGGTTCTGCAGCGAGTCGGGGTCGTCTACAACTTCGGAACCGTGTGCCGTCTCGCTCGGATCAGGTCGATCGTCTGGGGTGGTTGAGCCTTCGGCGGAGGCCACCACGCGGCTCTCATCTGCCGCCCGTGTATCGGCTTGACCATTTGGAGCTGCGTCGCCTTGGGACTGCTCGGGCGACGGTTCCTGGTCGGAAGGTGCGTTATCGTCGGGCGAGTCGGCTGCGTCATCGGCATGGGTCAATCGTGAGCCGGCTTGGTCGGATTCACTGCGGTCTACGGGTTCGGCGATTGACCGCTGGTGGCCGTCGGGTTGGCGAGTGTCGTTCTCGATGTCGGCGCTCGGGTCGGTGTCGGGGGTTTCCCACGCTGTTGCCGTTTCTGTGGCTGGTTGCGTGGCCTCAGCGTCGTGCCCAGAGGCGTCCGATGCCGTTGGTTCGGAAGGGATCTCGGTTGGCCGAGATTGCGGGTCGTTGTTGTCGGTGCGATCGGCGGTTTGAGTTGTTTCGGCGGGGCGACCAGGGCGTGCTAGTAGATCGGCGTTGTCCCGTTCGTGCGGTTGCGGGGAGTCGCCCGTGTTCGGCTGAGACTCGTCTGACCGATCTGGCGTGGCATCGGTTGTGATGCCGCGGCGCTCACCCGCGTTTCTGCTGCTGTGGTCCGGGGCGTCGTCAATACGGCGATCGGAGGTGGTTTGTGTTGTGTCGGTTCGTGTTTCGGGGAAGTTCGATGTGGGGGGAGTAGGCCAACGGGCGGGACTCTCGCGGTTCTCATGGTGTTCGAGGCGGTCGGTGCGCTCGTCGCGCCCACCGTCCCGGTTGTAGCGTTGTTGGGTGGCTTCCGGCCGAGATGTTTGCTCGGGCGCGTCGGCCTTCGCATCGGCAGGCTGTTCTGCCCGTGCGTTACTCGTGTCGGCGCTCACGACTCGACAACCTCGAAGAGCGCCAGCGGCCACATCGTGGGCAGGGTCAGATGCATTGTTGCGGTGTCTAATTGCTTCTTGGGATCGAGCTCGGGGCTGAGCTGTGCTACGGCGGCCATGAGTGCTGTGGGTGTTGAGGCTGTGCCGGGGCCGTCGATGATCGCAGTATCGGAGGCCCAGAGGTCCCGGTGCGTGCGGAGTACCTCGAGTTGCTCGGCGGGCGTATTGCCCGGCAGGAACAAGCCTCGT
Organism: Nocardia sp. BMG51109; assembly: GCF_000526215.1. NCBI lineage: Bacteria > Bacillati > Actinomycetota > Actinomycetes > Mycobacteriales > Nocardiaceae > Nocardia > Nocardia sp. BMG51109. The sequence continues at coordinate 8,325,703 of NZ_JAFQ01000004.1, read as the reverse complement.
TGGATCCATGCATCGGTGTCGGGATGCGGATGGTCGGTGGGAACCTCGGGGTCCGTGAGGGCGCGTCGGACGTCGGCCCAGCGGTAATCGGCGGCCTGCCACTGGGTGTCGCATCGGGTGCCGGACGTACACGCGGTGTTGTCGGCATCCGCGTGGCCGTCCATCTGCGTGAATGCGACGCGCATCAAATGCGCAGTGAGCGTTTCGGGCTGGTAGTAGCGTGCCAGTCCGCGATACCGGGAGTCGACGCCGGTAGTGATCCGGTGGCCGACGGCGGCGTTGAGCAGATGTCTCGCATCCGGATGGCCGGAAGGGGTCACGTCATCGATCCACGCTTGGGCGGGGCGCGGTATCGGACGGCCCATCAGGTGTCCGATGATTAGCAACTCGCACCAGATGATGACTCGGGGTTCGTCGGCCAGACGTTGTGCGCGGGCGAGATCACGCATGATCATCGGCGGGATCGTTGGCTGCCCGTGGGCGGGGGAGATGAGCCGGATATCGTGCCTGATTCCGGCCCGCGATTCTCGGTGTTCGAAGTACGGAATCTGCAGGCGCAGTGGCCGATCCATACCATCGGCGAAGGCTGCCGCGTGCCCGGGTGGCAGCGAAACGACGTGCCGGGACTGCTCATCGGTGAGGTTCATCGTCGTGCCCAGCGCCTCGCGGTCCTCACCGGCGGGCAGGCGGTGCACGATCTTCAACGCTGTGTTCTTGACGACGTCCGGAGTGATTTTCGCGGGAATCTGTTCAGCGACGACGAATCCTTCGCCGTAGGCACGGATTTCGGCCAGCAACGATGCAAACAGCTCCACCGCGTGTGCTGCCGGTGTTCCGGGTAGCGCCTTTTTGAGCAGGCGGTGCGCCTCCTCGATCACGGTGACATGGCACAATCTCGAGGGAATGCCGTCGTCGGACTGGTGGTGGCGTACCCGGAGGTGCTCGTAGAGGCGGACGAGAATGGCTCCGATGAAGAATGCCTTGTCGGTGTCATTGCCCAGGTCCTCGATCTCCAGAACGACATTGCGGGCCAATAGATCCGTCACATCCAGTGGGTACGCCGCCTGGAAGAAGCGACCAGGGGTGCCGAGCCGGAGCGAACTGAGGCGGACGTCGATGAACCCTCGTACGTTGTCGGTAATCTCCCTGCTGTAGCCGATCTTGTCGACGACGTCGAGGGCGGTTGCTTGCAGGTCTGCCAAGGATGGGTACTTGGGTGTCACTCCGTTGGCGAGCCGTGACTCGCTGACGACCAGATCCCAGCCGAGGTCGGTATAGCACTGGGTCAGAGCGTGCGCGAGTACCTGGGGAAACGGCTCATTGGGCTCGAATGACGCTTCGAACAGGGCCCGGACGAGGTCGATGTGCGTCTGGAGCGGGAATCCGGGCTCGGGTTCGAGGGGATTCAATCCGACTGGAACGGCGTTCGGGTCACCGGGGCGGATGACGGTGACCGACCCGCGGTCGGTGATGCGTCCGGCCATGGCCGCGTATTCGGATTTCGCGGGTTCGATCACCAGCCAGGGGACTGCGCGGTCAGCAAGTTCTTCGAGGATATGACGCACGGTCTGCGATTTGCCGGCGCCTGTGGCTCCTGCGACGAAGGTGTGGCGGTTAAGCGTGGCGGTTGAGGCGGTGAATTCATCGACCACACGGTCGAATCCGTCAAGCACACCGCCGATGTGCACCCCAGGCGCGCGTGCGGTGTCGGATCTCGTGGTCACGTCGAACTGCGGAGGTTCGAGTACCTCGATGCCCGGCAGCTCGGCGCGAGGTGGCCGAGCCAGTGCCGCCACCAACTCGCCGGCCGCCGTGAACGGGGATTCGAAGTCGCCGTAGACCCCATCTGCGGGTGCGACGTGGGTGTTCCACATTTCGGTTAGGGGGCCGATTCGGTCACCGGGTCGCAGCAGATAGGGCAGTTCATCGAGATCGCTAGCGCTGCACAGCAACGCGGCTGCGCGCTGCGTCGCGGGCTCGCTGACGCTGCCGACGAGAACATGGAGGCGCCACAGGCCGGCGGCCTTGGCGCGGGACAGCTCGTGAAAACGAGCCTCACCGCGAGCGAGGGCGATTCGATCGGGCTCGTGGTTGGGCCGGTTGCGCAGCCTCGGCAACTGCAACTCCAGTTCGAGCATCTCTTTGTCGATATTCTCGCGTGGTAGCGGCTCGGCAACCACCAACCACGCGAATGGACCGGGCAGGTGCTCGATGTAATCCTCGAAGCCACCTCGGCTGGGGACCGTCATCGTGTCACTTGTCATCGCCCACAGTGGATCCGATCGCCCCGTGCATCGGATCCAGCAAGGTAGCGAATTCCAGTCTGCAACAAGTGACTCGGTCTCGACACTCGTTCCGCGGCTGCCGGGTGGATAGAGCACGGAGACCGTGCCGTCGAACCGATCAGCTCGCAGCGGTCCGGCTTCCTCGGCCGAAGAAGCATTATGCGCCGGCGGAAAATACGGGTTGCCGCCCACCAGGATTCGGAGCTGCCGGTGCCCCCGTGGACGGTCCCATGCAACGGCGATGCCGGGGCTGGCGTATTCATCGGAACGCGAGATCTGCTGGCCTACGTAGGGCGTTGATAGTTCTGCGTAGGCGGCTGTGATCGCCGCGAACAGCTTGGCGCCGATCCTCTTGTCGACGGACTGGTCAACGGCAGGAGAGTCGAGGTTCGCCATGGGGCGAGGCGTCGCGACGACTCGGTGAAATACGTACGATGACAAGCCTGTCGGCGCCGGATTCACTGTGACACCGCCCGGCGCGGGTCCGCGACGCGATCGAGCAAGGCGATCCCGGGATTGCAGTCCGCCGCGACCACTCGCCTGCCTGCCTGTCCGTTCTCGACCAGGATGAACGCGGTCGCGGGCAAGGCTTGGATCGTCGTCGGTTCGACCGTGTACTCATACGCTCGCCCGAGTGTCCTTCCGGTGCTGTTGGATTCGGCGCGCGAGGTGTTGACTGTATCCGACCAGTTGCGAGCACGGGATCGCGAGAAGGACGAGTTCGGTATCTGTTCGAGAAACGTACCGCTGTGTCCTTGTGTGCGGGTATCCGACACCGACTCTCCAGTGGTGACGGCCGTGCCGCGGCTGAAGGTGTGGCCGACCTGTTCGGTCAACTGGGAGAGCACGAACTTGTAGTCTCTACCGATGAATTCGGCAGCAGCCGCGGACTCGGCGGCATTGCCCAGGCGCATAAAGATCGTCGCGCTGTCCGAGCCACCCAGCAACTGCGTCATCTCGGATCGAAGATGTTCGACCATGATGACCAGCCGAAGCCCCGCTCGCTTTGCCTGGCGCTCCAAGGCTTCCAGGCTGGCCAAGCCCAAATGATCTGCGCCCGCGACGATTACGACATCAGAGTCCACGGCAAGTGGGGATCGTGCCTGGTTGCGTTCGGCATAGTTGAGTTCGCGCAGCTCATGCAGCAAACGCTGTAGCACCAAACGATCCAGCAAATCCTTGCGCCGTGGATGCGGACTGGATGTCGCGAGCACCGACAGGCCGGAGGTGGGAAGCAACTGCAGACGCTTACCTGTCGTTGCCGCAGTGCCCTGTTGGTTGGCGAGCAGTCCGGCCAGTCCGGTCAGCAGCTGCAACTCGTCGACCACCTTGTCGGTCGAGCCGACATCGTCGGCCCACGCAGTCAGCCTCGCGACCTCGTTGTCCGTCAATGGGCCATCCGCTTCACGTTGGTAGACCCGGCGTAGAACCTTCAGGCCGGCGGTGATCCGTGCGAAGGTGACCGGCTGGTCGAGCCGATCACACACTCCCTGCAATAGCTCGGAGTCCAGGCTCCGCAGGTCGACGAATCCATGTGCACCGGCTGCCTCGTGGTTGCGGAGTGTGTGTACTGCCTCGGCGACCAGTTCGGCGATCTCGTCGGCCGACAGACCAGCCAGGAGATCATCCGGGTCCGCCGGCTCGGTCTCCGGGTGCGTGCCGGCGGGGTCGAGTCGATAGCGGTTTCCAGGTAGGTCCACGATCCGGACCGAGCAGCCTTCCGGCGCCGCCAGACGGGCCAGATCGCCCGCCAGGTGCCCCTCGGTGAAGTCCAACATCAGCACATGACCACCAGCCGACAGCAGCGCGGCGCCGACGGTTGTGAGCAGGCTGGCCCAGCCATCGACGGTACCCCCGAATACATCGAGCCGGGGAGGATGAGATTCAGGGCTCAGTGGGTGCCACAGCAGGGAACTGCTGACCCGCTGGTGCTCACGCTGATCGTGCTCGCCGACCGCTAGCGCCCACGCCTGGTGGTCCGTCTCGAACCTGGCCCGCTCATTCATGCACCAGGAATCGAAGGTGCTCTGCGCCGCTTGATAGCTGTACCGAGGAAGCCAGAACAGCAGGATCGTCACCGCGACACCGACTCCGGCCATGACCGCCGCGGTGCCCACCGACGCCTTTGCGATGACGGCTCCGAGAGCGCCGGATACCAAGAATCCAACAAGCAGACGCGCCCATGCGTCTCGGCTTTGCCGCCGTTTCCACAGCAGTTGGGGCGGCGGCTCCGGCTCGATCCATACCGGACGCTGGTTCAGTACTGGCGAGGGCGCAGGCGGGCTCGGGGCGAGGTATTCCCACCCCCAACGCTCGGGCGCGCCGAATAACTGACTGGCCAAGACGGACTCTGGTTGGGTCCTGACGGTATCGGCCATCGCACTCTCCCCCGTGTTACTAGCTCCCTATATGGCAGTCCCGAGCGGCAGTCATAGTAACGGCGATCTTCCGGAAATACATTACAACTGAACATGTTTCAGGGCGAGCGTTCAGTTGATCCAGGGGCACCGGCGCCGGTGGTGATGCGCTTGCCGGGACGAAGATGAGGGATGTAGTGGACAACTATCCGGTCGGCGAGGTGGCAGCGGGCCGACCGATCCGGACAAACTGCGCGCCTCCACATCGCGCGCTGGCTGGCCTGGCGCACACGAATATCCTCGTGTTGACTGATCATTGTGGGGATACGGGAGCCAGTCATGCGAGGTGTCGCTGCCCAGTTGGGCCAACCCTCGGGTGCGTTGGGGCCACTGGTCGGGCGGTTGCTGAACTACGGGAACCGTGGGCCGGTCACCGGATCAGTCGAGGCCCTTGCTGCCGCCGAAGGCCACACAGTGGCGGATATCGGATTCGGTGGCGGGCTGAGCCTGGGGATGTTGCTGGACCGAGTCGGCGCGCGCGGGACGGTGTACGGAGTCGATATCTCGACAACGGCGGTGAAAGGCGCACGGCGACGATTCCGTCGAGCCGTTGAGCAAGAACGGCTTCGGCTATTCCATGGTCCAATGGATCGAATGCCTTTGCCCGACGACACCTTCGACTGCGGCATGACAGTAAACACTGTCTACTATCTCTCGGATGATGGCCTGCTCGCCTCCTTGGAGGAACTCAATCGTGTGATGCGGGCAGGTGCCAGAGTTGTAGTGGGACTTGGAGATCCGAAGTATACGGCGACGCTGCCGTTCGCTGTCGGCCTGCGTTTGCGGCCGGTGGACGAAGTTGCCGCCGTTGCGGAAGCGTCAGGATTGTCGGTGGTCGACCACAGTCGAGTTGGCAAGAGTGAGAGGGCGTTCCACGTATTAGCGGCACTCGCGCAGTGAAGCACCGCCGACGGTCGAGTTCAGGAGTTGGATTCGATGGAAGTTATCGATTCCGGATAGATCAACGCCGCCCCTAGATACGGGAACGTCTCCGGATCGAGCAACTCGCCGTGGAACTTCAAACGGCGGTAGCCGCCACGGCGCAGCGCATCGGGTGATCGATTCCGGTCGCACTATCGCCGAAGTCGCCCGGGAACTGGGTCTTAACGACGGCCTGTTGAGCAATTGGGTGAAAAGACGAGCGGCGCAGGGTCGCCGCGGCCGAGGTGCACGGCGAGAAGCCCTCGGATGCCGCCGAGATGGCCGAATTGCTCAGGGTCCGAAGACAAGTCAACGAGATGAAGAAGGACCACGCCTTCCTCTCGAAAGCTTCGTCGTACTTTGCCGCGATGCAGAAGAACCGGCCCGGTTCGATCTGTCTGATGGTGAAGTACGCCGGCCTCGACGACATCACCGAGGCTGCAAGCACCGGTTCGCCCGAGGGGCAACGGTTCTCGATCACCCGGATGGCGCGGTTGCTGAAGGTGTCGACTTCCGGTTACTACCAGCACGTGAAACGCAGGGCAGCAACGGTTATCACACTACGTCAGCAGTGGTGCGCGGACTTGACGGTGAAAATCCTGGACGTACACGCCGACTCCGGCGGCACCCACGGCTCCCCGCGGATCACCGACGAACTACGCGAGCGCGGCGACACGGTCAACTACAAAACCGTTGCGAAGATCATGGCCGAGACCGGAATTGAGGGCATCGGCCCGCGCACGTTCAAAGTCCGCACGGCGGTCGTCGACCCCGAGGCGTCGTTCCCGCCTGATCTGGTGTCCCGCGCGTTCGATAGGGTGTGCTCGCCAGTCGCCTGACAGTTCCAGCTTGTCCGCGGCGGCGTCGGGCTCGGTGGGGGGCGAGACCAGTAGGCGAGCGAAGATCTCGCCGCTCATCGTGGTGTTGACAATGTATCCGTCTCGTTCGAGGGCGGCGATGACGGCCTCAACCGCTCCGGGGAAGTCGGCTCGGCGGTGCCAGTCGGTGAACAGGTCGACGTCGCCGCTGGGGCGGTCGCCCATACCGTGGGCGCGGATGGCGTAGCCGCCGGCGAGGGCGAATCCTTGGTCGCCTGCTACAGCGAGGGCGATTTCTGCCAGCTTGCGATGGCGAGGTTCCACGGGATGCCTATGCCGAGGCCAGTCGGCTGAGCTGCGCGAGTTCGGGAAACCGGCTTTCCCAGGCGCGCCTGATCTGGAAGGGAAGCCAGATGTAGGACCACAGCTGTTTGAGAACTGTTTCGTTGAGGTAGGAGTGCAGGTCGGTCGGGCTTGCCGCTTCGTTGATCACTGTGCGGTAGAGGTCGACGATCCTGCCTGGCCGGTCGAGGTCGTACTCGGCGTGACCGGACCAGTCGAGATGTGTCGGGAGATTGACGATGCCGCTGGTCGGGCCCGTGAGCAGGTGCAGGTCCTCGGGTACCGCGCAGGCTTGTGACATCTCTGCTGGTTGTGAACCGGTTCCGGCATCTTCCCTCCTCTCCGGGACGTTGCTTCCCGGTCAGTTTACCGTCGGCATAGGACGGGCGGCGTTGGGCAACACGTACCTATTTTCGCAGTTCAACGGGTTTGTATGAGGGTAGTTATCGGTGAACCGCTGGCCAACTACAAGCGCGTGGTGAACGCGGTGCGGCGTATCACCTCCCCCGCACCGGACGGGCTGGGCATTTCGCAGCGGAATGTGGTGGTGTCGACGGTGGGTTTGGCGCCCGCGATCCGCAAGCTGGCGGATGAGGGTCTGTCGGTGACTTTGACTGTGTCGCTGCATACTCCGGATGATGAGCTGCGGGATACGTTGGTGCCGGTGAACAATCGTTGGTCGGTGGCCGAAGTCCTCGATGCCGCAAGGTATTACGCGGACAGGTCGGGTCGTCGAGTATCGATCGAGTACGCCCTGATTCGCGATATCAACGATCATCCGTGGCGTGCGGACATGCTGGGTTCGAAGCTGCACAGGGCCCTCGGTTCCCGTGTGCATGTGAACCTGATCCCGCTGAACCCGACCCCGGGTTCGAAGTGGGATGCGTCCCCGAAACCTGTTGAGCGGGAGTTTGTTCGGCGTGTTGAGGCGCAGGGGGTGCCGTGTACGGTGCGGGATACGCGGGGGCAGGAGATCGCTGCGGCGTGTGGGCAGCTGGCCGCCGACGGCTGACGCAGTAGGCGTTCGGAGCAGGCTCGCGAGAAGTGCTCGGCCAGGCCGAACGCCACCGCCGTCGCAGTGTCGATTGAGCGTTCCGGCCGCGGTGTCACCGAGCCAAGAAGGTGACGATCACAGTGGACACCGTCGTAGTAATCGGGGTCAGTGTGACAATCCATAACCGGATCTGTTCTCCGCGAGACTGAAATTCGTGTCTCGGGGTACGAGCCTCGGAGGCTCCGGCAGCGTCGGATGGCTCTCCGGGGTATTCCGGCTGACCTGTGGTGCCGTTCGCGTCGTCCATGCGAACCCCCCTTTATGGTGGTCTCTCCACCGCGTCGGGACGGGGTAGCGCGGCAGAACAGCTTGCGTCGGCTTCCATCCGGTAGGAGTCTTCGGTCGCTGCTCGCAGGGTGGAGGATCGGCCTCGCACGCCACGCTGACACGAACCTAGGGTTTGTTATTTAGGTTGTCAACAAACTTTTGGTATGTTTTTCGGGGGAGGTTCTGTAGTTCCCCTCGTTCCTGTGGCCATCCTCCGTAGGGATGCAGTCCCGACTGTCCAGGCGAAGAGTGGCGGTCCTGAAAGCGCAGCCGGACCACTTGTTCGATGGGACGTCCCGAGGTCGGGCTCGGTGAGATCGGGTGCGAGATTGTCCCAGACTCGTTTGCTCACAGGTAAATTCAGGTCGACGTGGCGGCCGCACAGTCGACGAACGGTGGATGCAAAGCCGTGGAGGGCCAGCCGATTCGACCGGTCTCCACCGCCGGGTGTGGACGGTCACTGACCGAAAAGTCTTCAACAGCAAGGAGGCTCACCGCATCGAGTGTTCTGCGGGAGAGTGCGTCCTGGGTGCACGGCACAGTGCGGTGGCACGCCCGAATGGTCCGTATGTGTCAGCGGTTCAGTGTGTTTCGCCGGGCAGGCTGCGCTGCTCCAGATTTCTGTCGTACGCTCGAGGTACTGACCGGGGAGAGCGACGGGGGGGCGGGCATGCCCGCAGTGCGCAACGAACGTCGACGCCGCGCGGCGGTCGTCCGCTACTGGCGGGCTGTGGAGCTGTTCAGTCCGCAGCAGATCGACTCGGTGGATGCGCAGAAGAACATGTATCCGGCCGATTACGGCAAGCCACTGTCATGGGAGCCCGGCCATGCGATCGAACGGAAACCCCTCGAGCGCGGAAAGGTGTGGCAGCACACCGTTTACGCGGGTGTGTTCGACATTGCCAAAATGCGTGAAGTCGTGCGGCAGGTCTTCGGGATCGATGAAACCGACGAGAACTACGACGGTCGCCACGCAGGCCATACGGCGCTACTGGCTTTTACTGTGAATCAGAGCGGCCAGTTGATCCGGGACAGTCCGGTACTCTCCTCGTGCGCATGGGCCGTGGGTCGGGCGTTGTCACCTGGCCCGGACGACAGCGGCTGGCTGGACGGATTCGAGGACGATCAGGCCCACTGCCTCTCGACGCTCATGCAACTCGCCGACGGTCGACTGCCGGTGATCGAGCTGTCCGGCGAATCAGCCATCGCTCGAAGCACACTGACCGCGATAGCGGGAGTGGCAGCGAACGTCGTTCTGGGCGCCGCTACCGGCGGGATCGGAGCGCTGTCGACAAGGCCGAACAGGCTGTAGTCGACAAGATTTCGGGAACGACCCGGGTAGAGGCCGCTGACGAGACAGCTGCGCCGGTGCTCGGCGAGACGCCGTTGGACATTCGAGCTCTCGCCGCAGTGGTCCGCTGGGTGGCCGAACGTCTGGGCGTTGGCTCGGCCCTCGTCCCGGATGCCGTCCGTATCCAGAGCTACCAGGTCCGGGCCGATCGGGCGGATGAGAGCGTGCAGCAAGACTTCCTCAATAGCTTTATCGCAGAGGATCTCGACCGCGTCGCGGACTCTCTGACGCACAGCGACTGTGGGCCGGCGTTGCGGGAGTATTTGCGACCGAACGCATTGCTGGACGAAAAGTCGCGCATCGATGTCCGCCGTCGAACCAGCGTGCTTCTCGACGGCGTGCAACCGGTGGCAACACCGAGCGGCCGATGGCCGGAGGACCCGGAGAAACCGCTGGCACTGAGTCAGCAGTTCGCAGTCAACACTGCGCTGGCCCAGCTCGGCGGTACTGACGAGGCAGCCGGGGTTTATGCGGTGAACGGTCCGCCCGGTACCGGAAAGACCACCATGCTGCGGGATTTCGTCGCCGCGCTCGTCGTGCGGCGGGCCGAGCGGCTCGCGGAGCTTCCTACCGCCCGAGCCGCTTTCGGCACTCCGGTGAGATGGTCGGTTGATGGGCGTACCCACACCGTGTACCCGCCGGTGCCGGCCCTGACCGGGTTCGAGATGGTCATCGCCTCCGCATGGCCGCACAGCGGCAGGAGCTGTCGGACGTCAGGGAACGCCTCGGGAGAGCAACCGCAGTACTGGACGCCGCTCGGGATGAAATCAGAACTACCAGTGGCCTTCTCGTGACCGAGCGGGAGGCACTCGAATCTGCGCGGACAGCACTTGCGGACGCACGGACCACGTTCGAGGCAATAGACGAGGACAAGCGCACGGTCGAAGCGGATGTCGCTCGTCTGAACGACGAGTCCGATCTCTACCGAGACTTGTGTCGGACAGCTCAGAGAGAACTCGAGAACTTCGACAATGAGCGTGGCGCTGGGTGGTGGGGCAGGATCTTCGACCGAGGCGCCGGCGAACGCCAGTTCTCCGAGCGTAATGACCTGGTCGCCGAGATGCGGCAACGCGAGCGTGCCTGGGAAATCTGCAAGCAGAAACGTGATCAAGTGCGAAATGCACAGCTCGGTCCCCTTCTGGATCGGCACCGTGCCGCGGCAGCGGAACTGAAGGACGCGAAGGAAGCTGTAGGAGAACGGGAACGACGCATCAGCGATGCCGATGCCTCTGTTGCTCGGGCCCACGGCCGTTTGACACGTCAGCTGAAGAGTCGGGATACCGACCGGGACGTTCTGGAACGGGCACGTATGCAATGGGGCTCGGCCGTCCCCGGTGCCGAATGGTACGCCACACCGGATGATCAGCCAGCCGCCGAGGTGCGGGAGCTCTCGTCGCCGTGGATGGATGCGGAGTACGCCGAGGCACGCAGCGAGCTCTTCCTGGCGGCCCTCGACCTGCATCGGGCGCTACTCGCTGCCGAGCCATGGCTCGTACGCACGAGCATGCGCTCGGCCATCGAGGTGATCAGTGGTGGTCCTGCCAAAGATATGAAGCCACACCAGATTCAGGCGATATGGCAGCTGCTGTTCCTCATCGTGCCCGTCGTGTCCACAACCTTCGCGTCCCTCGGTCGGATGTTCAAGGGCTTGGAATCAGAATCGTTGGGATGGCTGTTCGTGGATGAGGCCGGTCAGGCCGCGCCGCAGCAGGTTGTCGGGGCACTATGGCGGGCACAACGTGCCGTTGTGGTCGGCGACCCGCTCCAGCTCGAGCCGGTGGTCACGCTTCCGTGGACCGCCCAGCAACGACTCTGCAGGCACTTCTCGGTCTCCACCGAGTGGGCTCCCGGGCGCACCTCGGTTCAACGTCTGGTAGATCGGCTCACCACCTTCGGTACCGCATTGCCGAGCCAGGACGGTGCTCCGGTGTGGGTCGGCTCGCCGTTACGAGTCCATCGGCGATGCGACAGCCCGATGTTCGAGGTCAGCAATACGATCGCTTACGACGGCATGATGGTGTTCGGCACCGGTGAGCGGGCCCGGTATCCTCTCGTCACCAAGAACGCCTGGATGGACGTCCGATCCGTGGAGGCGCAGGACAAGTGGATCCCGGCGGAGGGGCGCGTCCTGGCAAAATCACTCGATCTGATCGAGGCTCGGCTGCGTGGTGATCTCCACCAGGAACGTGCCGCCGAAGTCCCGCCCGAGTGGGCGACGCTGCGGGGACATGACGGACAGGAGGATCCGTTGGAAACCGAATTACGCTCTCGGATGGCCCAGTCCGTCTTCGTCATCAGTCCATTCCGCGATGTCAAATCGGGCTTACTACGGGTCACCAGGGGACGGCTACCCTACAGTCGAGTCGGCACCGTCCATACCACCCAAGGCAAGGAAGCCGACATCGTCATACTTGTCTTGGGGACTCGGGACAAGCAGCGCGGATCTCGCGATTGGGCGTCATCGTCCCCCAACCTCCTCAACGTTGCGGTCAGCCGTGCCCGCCGACGCCTTATCGTGATCGGCAACCGGGAAGCATGGTCGCGACACCGGTACTTCGCGGATCTGGCCGGTCATCCGGACTTCGGATCGACGGAGCCTCCTGCGGGATGGATCGCGCCCGAGTGATCTTGGGAACGACGTGGCTGGGCGGTGACAAGAGCCATTTTGTCGGCTCGGACAACGTTGCCCGGGCGCCGGGTAGGTCGGTCGGCGGTCGGCGGCCTTGGCCTGTGCCGAGCGCTCCCTCCCTCCGGTGAGGCGGTGCCGCGATCGTCGATGCCTGTGGTTCCCAGTTATCCGATGCTGCGGTTGCTGGCAGTGATGGCTTGCGGCACCCGCACCGTCGTCGATGTCGTGTCCGGTTCGTTGCGGGTGGCCGAAACGGTCTATGCGCCACGTCTTTTCGGGTGCCTGCGTCGAGGCATGCTCCTGGCCACCGACAAACCCAGGTCAGCATTTCATATCCTGCCCGGTTGACAAGCGGGCAGGAACCCAAACTGGGCGGCCTTGGTACTAAATCTCCTGGTCTGATCCTCTGCGGGACTGCCAGGCGCCGAGTAACTCCTCCGGAGTGAATACGGCATCGAGGTGTCCTGTGGTCACTCCCGACCTGGTTACGGCGATCAAGGGGATCGGTTCATCCGTGACGCGGTGCCGGTGGTGCTGGAGTTCGGACAGGTCGTGGCTGTCGAAGGGGGAATTTTCCAGCCACTTGATAGATCCGAAGAACGCCAAGTCGCGCGCGACGGGTTCGCGGTCGGCGCCCACGATGTCGATTTCGACGTCGTTGCTGCGTGTCCAGTAGCCGCCGACGGCGGGAACTGCCGGGATTCCGTGGCTGGGCAGTACGCGGGCCAGTGCTTCCCGGATGAGGGGTTCCACGGCGCGGCCCCGCCAGCTGGTCCATCGTCGGCAAATTCGTTCGAGGGTGAGGTCGGGTCGCATACGATCGAGCTCGGTGAGGTGCGGGCCGAGGAACGTCAGCCAGAATCGGAGGTACGGGTCGGTGATCCGGTAACGGCGTTCCTTCGACGGTGTCAGGCTGATCGGCAGCTCCGCGGCGACGATGCCCTTGTCCGTCAACAGCTCTGTAGCGCGTGACAGTGTCGAGTGCGCGATTCCGCCGGCCGCCCGGGCTATGTTGGTGAAGGTTCGTTCGCCGCTGCCGATCGCAGCCAATACCTGGCGGGCTTGGGTTTGGTCCGGGAATTCGGCGGCCAGTGTGAGTTGTGCGGAAACGACGAGGGGACTGACCGGATCTGCCAGTTCGCGGGAAAGGAATGCTCGAACACTGTCGCCCGTGTGCCAGCGCGCGGTGATGATGGGTAGTCCTCCCGTGATCAGTGTGGCGTCGAAGGCGGCTGCTGGTTCGAGTCCGGTCATTGCCGCTACGTCGCCAGGGTCGAGTGGTCCGAGCCGCATCTCGGTGCCGCGTTGATGGAACGGCCGCCCGTACGAGGTGAGTATGTGCATCATGGCGAGATCGGAGCCGATGAGGATCAGCAGCACCGGCTTACGTGAGAGTTCGCGATCCCAGGCTCGCTGCAGCACGCTCTCGAAGGCGCCGGCGGGGTCCATCAGATAGGGCAGCTCGTCGAGCACTACGACACTCGGCTGGTCTTCGGGCAGGATGCCGGCGAGCTGGCGCAATGCTGCTGTCCAGTTGCCGGGCAGTGCCTCGGCGAAGATGTCGGCGTCCGGCAGCGACGAGCCGCGCACCGCGTCGACAAACTCGCCGAGTGGGTCGGAGCCGAAGCCGATTTCGCTGGTGTAGAAGACATTCGGCACTCGGTTCCGGTCCACGAACTCCTCTACGAGCGCGGACTTGCCGATCCTGCGTCGTCCGCGCAGGACTATGCAACGTCCCGGTCTTGCTGTTCCGATTTCCTCCTGTAGCCCGGACAACATGGCCGCAAGCGCGTTCAGTTCACGCTGTCTTCCGATGAAGTCGACCAATGCGCCCCCTAGATTCGAAGTAAATACTTCTGCGTTAAATACTATCGAGTACGATACTATCTTATATGGAAGGCTTCTAGATGTCGCGCCTGGCTGGTGTATGCGCTGGTGAGGGAGGGTTGCAAGACGGTCGCGAGCGGCGAGCCGCTGGCCAACTACAAGCGGGTGGTTGCGGCGGTTCGTCGTACTACGTCGTCTGCGCCGGATGGTTTGGGTGTTTCGCAGCGGAATGTGGTGGTGTCCACTGTTGGCGTGGCTCCTGCGGTCCGCAAGTTGGCCGATGAGGGTTTGTCGGTGACTTTGGCTGTGTCGCTGCGTACTCCGGATGGTGAGTTGCGGGATACGTTGGTGTCGGTGAACAATCGGTGGTCGGTGGACGAGGTTCTTGATGCGGCAAGGTATTACGCCGATAGGACCGGGCGCCGGGTGTCGATCGAGTATGCGCTCGTTCGTGATATCGATGATCATCCGTGGCGTGCGGATATGTTGGGTTCGAAGCTGCACAAGGTTCTCGGTTCGCGTGTGCATGTGAATCTGATTCCGCTCAATCCCACTCCGGGTAGTAAGTGGGGTGCCAGCCCGAAACCTGTTGAGTGGGAGTTCGTTCGGTGGGTGGTGGCGCAGGGTGTTCCGTGTACGGTGCGGGATACGCGTGGTCAGGAGATTGCGGCGGCGTGTGGGCAGCTGGCTGCCGAGGAATGAGGCGCCGGCCATCGTCAAATCCCCGGCTTCCTGGGCCTGCAAGTCACGTCCGGTGAGGACGGAGCCGGGTGGCTGGCGTTCTTCTTCCGTGACTTGGTCGCCCGCGGCCTGTCCGGAGTCGCGCTGGTCTCCAGCGACGCCCACGTCGGCCTGGTCGCTGCGACCGGCGCGACCTTATCGGGCGCGTCCTGGCAGCGGTGCCGCACTACACGGTCAACCTCATGGCGGTCACGCCGAAGCGTCGTGGCCGTGGGTGCGCACCCTGCTGCACTCGGTGTTCGACCAGGCGACGCCGGAAACCGTTGCCGCCCAGTATGACCGGATGCTGGACGCGCTGGCCGAGAAACTGCCCCGAGTACACGACCATCTCGATGCCGCCCGCGCCGACCTGCTCGCGTTCATCGGCTGCCCCAAACAATCTGGAAACAGATTTGGAGCAGCAATCCGCAGGAACGGCTGAACAAGGAAATCCGCAGGCGCACAACGGAAGCGTTCGGTCCCGAGATCGAGGAACGCTATCGGTGGCTGTTCGACTTCGACGCACCCCGACCGGGCACGAACTCAGCGAGCTGATCACCAAGGACGAACTGACCATGGCGGTCACGACCAGCAATCCTGCCGGGCGGGGCCGCAACCTGTTCGTCTTCACCGAGACCGCGGGGCAATAGAAGATATTGGCTTCGATCCACGACTGGCGTGAGCCAGCCGGTCAGGGATGAGCACGAGTTTGCCGGGGGCGGTCCGGCGCCCGATCCGCGACGAGGACGTCCGCGGCAGCATGAAGGCCCAGCACCGGCGCCAGCGCCGCGCCCGCATGCACCAGCGCACCCGTACCCTGGCTCCGCTGCTGTTGCCCGACCTCGTCGCCAGCGTCGAGCATCACCATGAGCACATGGAGGAACTGCTTGCCGCCGCGTCGGCCGCGGTGGTCGACGACACCTTCAGCGTCGACGGTGTCGAGTTCCGCCGGGTTCAGGTCGCCGCCGACACCCGCTCGGGCAACCAGCAAGAGGCGCGTCGGAGGCCTGGCCGCGCGGGTGATCGCGGATCTCGGAGCGCTTGCGCTGACGACCGCTGGACCGATCCCGCCGGAGCCGAGGACTTCGGCGTCGCGGCGCGGCTGGCGCTCGACGAGATGCGGGCCGTCGTCGAGGCCGAGGCCCCGGCTCGGTGCGGATACGCCGGATAGAAATCGGTTCTGCGGCAGCGTATTTCGATGTGCACGCGAATAGTGCCCGCAAAGTCGCGGGCTGTAAAATCGGCCATTCGACACTGTCGTGATCAGGTCAGCGAGCGGTTTCGGACCGTCGCCTCGCCGTGCGGACTGCCCGAGCGTGCATACGGTGACAAATCTCACTTTCGAAATCCCGGTGTCCGGCGAGCTATGACTCCGCTCGAAACGCGTGTCCAGTTAGGCGCGTCGAGCCGGGGAGGCGCGGAAGTTTGCGGCAAAGATCTGGCATCGGCCCGGGTCGGCGACGGAAGTGGGCCGCCGGGCTTTCGCATAGATGAGAAGTGTGGTTAATATTTGCTATTTTGCCTGAAATCATTCGTGGGATTCGATCGGCTCGAGTGTAGTCATATTCGCCGGGTCCGTGATGTGGTATTTTGCCTTGGCGGAGAGAGAGTTGCCAGAAGGGTCTCGGCTGCACATTTATGTGCTCGTCAGCAATGGGGTGACTGGGAGGGGATTCGTGAGTAATGGGGAGGGATCTGTGAGCAATCCGGTCAGTGCTGATTCATTGCCGCGGCGTATCGCTTCCGCGACGGCTGTCATCCGAGAACAGCTGCCGGATTCGGCCGTGGTGGACATTGCGATATCCGACGTATCACTGCCGGACTCGCCCCTGCGGGCCGCGGGGGTGAGCGCGAGTCACGTTCGTATGCTGGCTGAATCGGCGGCGGCATTTCCGCCGATCGTGGTCCATCGGTCCACGATGCAGCTCATCGACGGATGGCACCGGCTGCGGGCCGCCGAACAGCGCGGCGATTCGACGGTCGCGGCGGTGTTCTTCGACGGGAGTCCGGCGGAGGTGTTCGTGCTCGCAGTGAAACTCAATGCCGCGCACGGATTGCCGCTGTCGCTTGCCGACAGGAAGGCCGCCGCTCTCCGCATTCTGTCGATGCACCCCAGCTGGTCCGATCGCTCGATCGCCGCTCTCGCCGGGATCTCGCACAAGACCGTGGGCGCGATCCGGGAGCGGTCGACTGGGGAAATTCCCCAGCCGACCAGTCGGATGGCGAGCAACGGCGTGATGCACCGGGTCGACGGCCGGCAGCGGCGCCAGCATGCCGCGGAGCTGTTCACTGCGGATCCCGGCGCCTCGGTGCGGAAGGTCGCGCTCGAGGCCGGGATCTCGGTGACGACGGCCAAGGACGTGCGAAAACAACTGAAGCGCGCGGGTGGCCCGGAAGTGGGCCGCGGCGATACCGGGGGTTCGGCCGGCATCACGGAACTCGGTGCTCGGCTGGTTCCCCCCGCCGTTCCCGGTGCCGGCGCGCCGACACCCGCGACCGAGGAACTGGCGCGTCAACTGCGCAAGGATCCGTCCCTGCGCTTCACCGAGGTCGGCCGGAAACTGCTGCATTGGCTGGAGTTCCCGCTCGACGGCGTCGCCGATTGGGATTCCGTCATCAGCAGCATTCCGAGTCATTGTCTCCCGCGTGTCGCCGAGCTCGCCAGGCGCCGCGCACGAGATTGGGAGCAACTGACCACCGCTCTCGACAGATATACGCAGACTCGGAGATGCGGTTGATCCGTTGCGGGCCTTTGACAGGACCGTAGGGCTGTTTTACTGTGTGACAACAGTAATTCCGTAGCTGATTCGGCGCATTTCTCGGGGGGTACGTGGACACGAAGAATTGGTTTTTCACTCGAGCGACCAGGAATCATATCCGGGCGGAATACCTGCTCGCACTCGGTTGCCTGATCGTGGCCCTCGTATATCATTATTCTGAGGTCAACTGGATCGCCGCAGTGGTTCTCTACCAGTACATCGACACCGTGGGACTATATCCCGGCGCGATCGCGCTCCGGAGAACCGATACCGGGCAGATCGGCAAGATCTACTACGTTCTCTACAACGTGTGCCACAGCGCGGTGGTGCAAGGCATTCTGATAATCGTCCTGTGGCTGATATTCGGCTGGCGCTGGGAATTCCTCGCCGTTCCGATACACTTGTGCGCGGATCGCGGATTCTTCAACAACTTTCCGAAACCTTTCGGTTTTGCGTTCGATCCGGTCGAACTTCCCGCTTTCGTGGAGCTGAGAGAGCGATACGCGAGAGAATCACCGGCCGGTGCGCCCGCCGAATATACCCAGGCCTGAGATCTGTCGAGGTGGTGAGATGGCCGTCCGGACACACTCGTCGCGAGACCACTCCATTCCGCATCCCCGCTGGCGGGTGCCCGTACTGGGCGACCTGACCACCGTGAATCTGACCACGCCCACGCAGGCGACGATGGCCCTGGGTCGCCGGCTGGGCCCGGTCTTCGAGCGCAAGTTGCTGGGGCTGCGCTTCGTGTTCGTCTACGGAGCCGACATCGTCGCCGAACTCTCCGACGAATCACGGTTCGCGAAAAAGGAGCTCCCGTTCCTGCGCGGGATCGGGGGCGACGGATTGTTCACCGCGCTCAACGAGGAGCCGAATTGGCGCCGGGCGCACAATCTGCTGCGCCCGGCCTTCACCCAGGCCGCGATGCGTCGATACCACTGGACGATGCTCGAGGTCACCTCCGAACTGATCGACCGGTGGGACCGTGGCGCTGGCGGGGAGACCGTCGACGTGTCGGGAGATATGACGAAGCTGACGCTGGAAACCATCGCGCGCACCGGATTCAGCTATTCCTTCGACGCCCTGCGGCGGGACGAACCGCACCCGTTCGTCACCGCCATGATCGACTCGCTGTTCTACGCCCCTATCCGCACGATGCTGTCCCTGCCGGTGGTCGGCGATCCGATGATGCGCCGTTTCGACGAGAAGGAGCAGGCGCGCCGCGACTACATGTTCGGCGTCGTGGACAAGGTCGTCGACGAACGCCTCGCCGGCGGCCCCACCGCGCACGACGACCTGCTCGAACTGATGATGCGCGCCGCTCGCGAGGGCGACCCGAACAAGCTGGACGAGCGCAATATCCGCTACCAGATCGTCACATTCCTGGTCGCGGGGCACGAAACGACCGCCGGCGCACTGTCTTTCGCGCTCTACTACCTTTCGCAGCACCCCGAGGTGCAGGCCCGGGCCCGGGCCGAGATCGAGGAGGTCTGGGGGCGCTCCGACACCGTCTCGTTCGAGCAGGTCGCGAAACTACGGTACGTGCGCCGAGTGATCGACGAGTCGCTGCGGCTCTGGCCGACCGCGCCCGTCTACTCCCGACAGGCCCGGCACGACACCGTCGTCGGCGGCAGGTATCGAATGGCCGCGGGCGACAGCATGACCGTCCTCATCCCGCTGCTGCACCGCGACCCGCTATGGGGCCCGGACCCGGAGCGATTCGATCCCGATCGCTTCGCCCCCGAGGTGGCGCGCGACCGGGCACCACACATCTACAAGCCGTTCGGCACCGGTGAACGGGGCTGCATCGGACGGCAATTCGCGATCCACGAGTCAATTCTCGTACTCGGCTCGATCCTGCGGCGGTACGACATCGCCGCCGACCCCGGCTACACCTTGCGTGTCGCCGAACGACTCACCTTCATGCCCAGGGACTTTCGCCTGCGACTGCGGCACCGGAACTGATCTCCGATTCCGGCGCCATACCCTGCCGGACTCGAACAATCGGATTCCATTCGGGATCCGGGGGGAGGAAATACGTATGCTGAGCTATCCGGCACTGATCGGCGGGGTCGACGCAGACCACACGCAGTGGATCCACACCATTCGTGCGAGCGCGCTGCTGCGGGACGAAATGTCCGCCCTCCGGCTCAAGCGCCGACTCGACAGGGGATCGATCGAGACCACCGACGACCCGCGGATCGTCGGCCGTGTCGGCGTCTGTGATCGGGACCAGATAGCGGAGGCCGGTGCGGCGGCCGCGCGGGCGCAACCGGGCTGGTCGGCCATGGGCATGGAGACCAGGCTGGAATTCGCGCGGCAAGTGGGCAAGGTGATACACGCCAACGCCGACCGATTCGTCGAGATCCTCACGGCGGAAGGGCATCCCAAGCGGCTCGCGGAATGGGAGGTCTCCGGAGCCGTCAGCATGACCAGCGACGAGAGTCTCGATTTGTACCGTCGCCAGATGCGACAGACCTCGCGCATCGGCGACCGCGAGATCCAGCTCGTGCGCAAGCCCGACGGTGTGGTGTGCGTCCATCCGCCATACAACGCGCCCACCGCCAACTCGATCGTGTCACTGGGCGCGCTGATCGTCGGCAACACGATCGTTGTCAAGGCACCGCGCAGTTCCGCCTTCGGCACGGCGTGGTTCTGGCGCGAGCTCGTGGCGCCGACGCTCGACGGTATGGGCGCTCCCGCCGGCACGATCAATGTGATCTGCGCGGCCCCCAACGAGGCCCTCGACATCTGGCTCGACAGCGACCACGTCGACGATCTGATGTTCTTCGGCGACTCCGAGCGCGGCATCGAGATCGGGCGCCGCTGGTCGGCGCGCGGAAAGAAGGCCGTGCTGGAACTCGGCGGAAACGACGGGGTGCTGGTTTGGCGCGACGCCGACGCGGACCTCGCGGCCCGGGCACTCGCCGAATGCTTCTACGGTTCCGCGCAGGTGTGCATCGTGCCGAAGTACGCGATCGTGCATCCGGAGATCGCGCCCGCGGTGCTGGCCCGGCTGGTGGAGCTCGCCCGGGACATCCGGCCGGGGTACCCCGAGGACGACGACGCCCTGCTCTCGCCGGTGCTCAAGGCGGAGGACTTCACCACGGTGCTCGCCGACGCGCTCGCGCATGGCGCCGAACTGGTTTGCGGCGGAAACCGACTGGAGGTGACCGGAGAGGTCAGCGAGTTCGGATACTTCGTGGAACCGACGGTCGTCACCGTGCACGGCTTCGAGGTGGCGGAGCGCCTCGACGCGGTACGGCAGGAGACCTTCTTTCCGTTGCTGCCGATCATCGTGCCCTCGCCGGACTCGGACGCTCGCCTGCTGAGCGACTGCATCGACTTCATCAACGCCAACCCCTACGGCCTTCGGAACTCGCTGTGGGCGGGCGACACCGAGGTGATCGCCGCGTTCTGCGAACGGGTGCACAACGGGGGCCTGCTCAAGGTCAACGACAGCCACATCGGATTCGTGGTCGGACTGCCGAGTCAGGGCGGCGCCGGGCTCTCCGGCGGGCCCTATGGCGAGGGAAACTTCCCCATCCTCAGGACTTCCCGGCTCCAGGGCATCAGCGTCGCGTCGGATGTCGTTCCGCGCGAAGCGATCTTCGACTCGAGCGTGTCATGAGCCACGCCGACCGGTATGCGGCCGAACCGATATCGGCTGACGCAATGAAGGAGCGATGACTCGTGATTCTCGACGACGATGCCTGGCAGACCACCGAGAAACTGGCTCCCGGACTGCTCGCGGGCCTCGGCGCGCATCCCCTGCTGGAACTCGAGGAGAACCCGAAGATCGGATTCGACGCTCTGCGCCGGGCGAAGGCGCCGGGCCTGCTCGTTCCCGGCCTGCACGGCGGCAAGGGCGCCTCCGCCGTCGAGGCCCTGCATCTCACGGTCGGCCTCGGCGCGGTGGCGCCGTCGCTCGCCGTCGCGGCCACGATGCACAACTTCACGGTCGCGTCGATGTGCGCCTTCGAGGGCAAATTCCACGGCATGGAGTGGGTGATCCTGGACGCGATCGCCCACGAATCACTGCTCGTGTCCAGCGCCGGCGCGGAGGGCCGTTCCGGTGAGGGCCAGCTCACCCCGAAGACCACCGCGCATCGCCGGGGCGACGAATGGATTCTCAACGGCTCGAAGAAGCCGTGCAGCCTGGCGTCGTCGATGGATCTGTTGTCGGCGAGCGTTCAGCTGATCGAAGCGGACCGGCCGCCCCGGCTGGGAATGGTTCTGGTTCCGGCGAAGGCCGACGGGATCGAGGTGCGCCGCTTCTGGGATTCGCCCGTACTGCGCGGCGCGGAGAGCGACGAGGTCGTCCTGACGGACGTCACCGTCCCGGATCAGCTTGTGATGAAAATCGAAGAGGGAGACCGCATCTCGTTCGACGAGGTGCAGAAGGTCGGCCTGACCTGGTTCACGCTGCTGGTGTCCGGGACGTACCTGGGCATGGCGAGCACGTTGGTCGACATGCTGTTCCGGCACGGCAAGGGGTCGGCCCATACCCGCGCGGAGACGGCGGGCGAACTCCGGGCAGGACTGCTGGCGCTGGAGCGCGTGGCGACGACGCTGGGCGGCCTGCCGAAGCCGCGCATGCTGCTCGACGCGCTGGTCGTGCGATACGCGCTGCAGAACTCGGTGCAGCGATGCGTGGCGCGGACCATCGAAGTGCTCGGCGGCATGGCGTTCATCAAGGATCCCGTCGTCGGCTATCTCGGCTCGGCGACGCAGGCCCTGGCCTTCCATCCGCCGACGCGCAATTCGATGGGCGACGCGGTGGATGAGGCGTTCCGGGGCAGCGAGCTGCGGATCGTATAGCAGGGGAGAGGCGTGACAATCGTGAACCACATCGCAGATCAGGACGACATACTCGAACTCTGCTCCCGCCATCTCGGGCGCCGGCTGGCCGGCATCTCCCGGCTGCTCGGCGGGAAGGTCGAGGCCGAATCCCACGGCGCCCGCCTGACCACCACGGACGGCAGCTCCTACGTCAACTGCGCGGGTTCGGGCGTCTTCCTGCTCGGGGCGCGCAACGAGATGGTGGTCGACGCGGTCGTCGATCAGATCCGGCGGCACCCCTTGTCGGCCCGCACGCTGATCGACGACGTCAGCCCGCGAGCGGCCGCCGCCCTAGCCGCGATCTGCCCGGACGGAATCGACAAGGTGCACTTCGTGAGCTCCGGCACCGAGGCGACGGAGGCGGCGATCAAACTGGCCCGAGCCAACGGATTCCGCCGCCTCATTTCCACCGTGAACGGCTATCACGGCAAGACCATGGGCGCGCTCAGCGTGACGGCGCGTGCGATGTACCAGGACACGTTCCGGCCGCTCGTTCCCGACGTCGTTGAGGTTCCCTACGACGACCTCGACGCGCTCCGGCGCGTGCTGTCGGACGGTGTGCCGTCCTGTTTCATCGTCGAGCCTGTGCAGGGCGAGGGCGGGGTCGTGGTCCCGAGCGAGGGCTATCTGCCCGGAGTGTCGGCGCTCTGCGAGGAGTTCGGCGCATTCCTGGTCGTCGACGAGATCCAGACCGGCCTCGGCCGGGTCGGAAAGCTTTGGGGTATCGACGATCTGGGCGTCGAGCCGGATGCGCTGCTGGTCGGGAAGATCCTCTCCGGCGGTGTCGTGCCGGTCTCGGCGATCGCCTGCACGTCGAAGGCCTACGCGCCGTTCGAGAAGGATCCCCTGCTGCACACCTCCACCTACAGCGGCGCGCCGATCGCGGCGGCCGCGGTGCTGGGCACGATTCGCGCGCTGGCGGAGCAGGACATCGTCGCGCGCTCCCGAACCATAGGCAAGCGTCTGCTGTCGGCGTTCCGGGCCGCGGCCTCGGCCGCGCCGGCGGGCACCGTGCGCGAGGTTCGCGGCCGGGGCCTGCTGATCGGTATCGAATTCACCGATCCGGGATTCGCCGGCGAGATGCTACTCGGTCTCATCGAAAACGATGTGCTGGCAAATCATTCCATGAACAACTCCGCCGTCGTGCGATTCACGCCGCCGGCGATCATCTCCGGGGACGATCTGCGAATCGTCGAGTCGGCAGTGTCGCGTGCCTTCGCCGGAATTTCCACCGACGACGGCGTGCCGGGTGCGGAGAGTGCTGGCCGAAACGACCGCGACTCGGCCCCGGCGATCGGCTGACGGGAGAGCGACATGAAGAACGTACGCATCGAATGCCTGGTGAAAGGCTATCCGCGCCAGGAGGTTTACGAGACGCTGAAGGATGCCGAGGTGTATCGCCGCAATGCCCCGGACCGGGTCAAGCACGTGGAAACCGTGGCCTCGCCCGACGGCCGCGGGGCCGTCACGAATTGGGATGTGTATTTCCGCAACGGTCTGCTGAGCTGGTCCGAGCGTGACTTCTACGACGACGACAATTACCTGCTGACGTTCGAGCAGATCGATGGGGACTTCGACACGTTCGAGGGCAGCTGGAGCACCCGCGAGGGAGACGAGGCCGGCGAGGTGCGGTTGCTGTTCGAGGCCGCCTTCGATTTCGGCGTGCCGAGCCTGGAATCGATCGTCGCTCCGGTCGCAGTCCGGGTACTGACCCAGACGATGTCGAACATTGTGCTGCAGGTGTTCCCCGGCTCCTCGATTCTCTGACGGGCCGGGACGGATTTCATTGCTACATCGAACTTTTGGGGTTGGACAGATATGACCACCGTGAGCCATGACTCCGAGTCAGTGGTGGACGCGCTCAGAAAGGCGCTGACCGAGCGCGAATCGTGGAAGCGCCGCGCCGAGCAGCTGGAACGGCGGGCCGCCGAACCCGTGGCGATCGTGGGCGTGGGCTGCCGCTTTCCGGGTGGGGTGTCCTCGCCGGAGGAGTTCTGGGATGTGGTGTCGGGCGAGCGGGACGTGATCTCGGAATTCCCCTCGGACCGGGACTGGGATGTGGACGGCGTGTTCGACCCGGTCCCGGGGATGCCGGGACGGTCGTATGTGCGCGAAGGTGGTTTCGTCGCGTACGCGGGCGAATTCGATGCGGAATTCTTCGGGTTGAGTCCGCGCGAGGCGGTGGCGATGGATCCGCAGCAGCGGCTGCTGCTGGAGGTGTCGTGGGAGGCACTGGAATCGGCGGGAATCGATCCGCGATCGCTGCGGGGCACCGACGCCGGCGTCTACACCGGCCTGACCTATCAAGGCTACGGCGCGCAGGGCTTCCATCAGGCCGCCGAGCCCATGGGTGGGCTCCTGGCCACGGGCGGCACGGCGAGTGTGGCGTCCGGTCGCGTGGCGTATGTGCTGGGTCTGGAGGGACCCGCGATGTCGGTGGATACGGCGTGTTCGTCGTCGCTGGTGGCGCTGCACCTGGGGATACAGGGATTGCGCGCGGGGGAGTGCTCGCTGGCGCTGGTGAGTGGCGTGACGGTGATGGCGACGCCCTCGGGGTTCGTCGAATTCTCGCAGTTGCGCGCGCTGTCGGGGGATGCCCGGTGCAAGGCGTTCGGAGAGGGCGCGGACGGGTTCGTGCCGTCGGAGGGTGTGGGCGTGGTCGTGGCGGAACGGTTGTCGGACGCGATACGGCTGGGTCATCGGGTATGGGGCGTGGTGCGTGGTTCCGCGGTGAATCAGGACGGCGCGAGCAACGGATTGTCCGCGCCCAGCGGTGCGGCGCAGCAACGGGTGATTCGCACGGCGCTGGCGAGAGCGGGAATCGCGCCCGGTGATGTCGACGTCGTCGAGGGGCAGGGCACGGGGACGCCGCTGGGGGACCAGATCGAGGCGAACGCGCTGATTGAGACCTACGGCCGGGACCGCCCGGCGGATCGGCCACTGTGGCTGGGATCGGTGAAATCCAATGTCGGACACACCCAATCGGCCGCGGGGGCAGCGGGCCTGATCAAGGCCCTGCTGGCGTTGCGGCACGAGGCGTTGCCCGCGACGCTGCACGCGAAGCGGCCGTCGTCTGAGGTCGAGTGGGCCGGGAGCGGGGTGGAACTGCTCGCGTCGAGCAGGCCGTGGCCGCGCGACGCCGACCGGGTGCGCCGCGCCGGGGTGTCGGCGTTCGGGATCAGCGGGACCAACGCCCACGTGATCGTCGAAGAGGCCCCGGTGGACGTCGCGGAGTGGCGCGAGGTGGCGGTCGATTCGCGGGTCGTGGCTGCGCCGGTGGTCGGTGTAGTGCCGTGGGTGGTGTCGGGCCGGAGCGCGAATGTCGTTGCGCGGCAGGCCGAACGGCTGGCGGCGCGTGTGGCCGGTGATCCGGCGCTGCCGCCGGTCGATGTGGGTGCGACGCTGGCGGGCCGGTCGGCGTTCGAGCATCGCGCGGTCGTGGTGGGCGCCGAGCGCGCGGACCTGCTGGCCGGCTCCAGAGGCGTCGCCGAGGGGGTCGCCGGTCGTGAGGTGGTGGCCGGTCGAGCGAGGGTCGCCGGCGGGACCGTCCTGGTCTTCCCGAGCGAGGGGGCGCGGTGGCCGGGAATGGGTGTGGCGCTGCTGGATTCCTCACCGGTGTTCGCCGAGTACCTGAACCGCTGCGAACAGGCGCTGGCTCGATTCGTCGAGTGGCGATTGACCGACGTCCTGCGAGGTGCGGATGGCGCGCCGGAGCTGGATCGGGCGGATGTCGTTCGGCCGGTGCTGTTCTCGGTGCTGGTGTCGCTGGCGCGGGTGTGGGAGTCGCTGGGCGTCTCGCCGGACGGGGTGATCGGTCACTCACGGGGTGAGATCGCGGCGGCGCACATCGCGGGCGCGCTGTCGCTCGACGACGCCCTGCGGATCATCACGCGGCCGAGCGAAACAGATTCGGCGAGAACGAAGTCCGATCGATCGGCCGTGAGTGTCTACTCCCCGGCGGCGGGCGGGCTGCTCGATACCGCCGGTATGGACGAGGAATACTGGCGCCGGGCTCCGGACGAGACAGCGGGCTTCGACGCCGCGGTGCGGGCCGCGTACGCCGACGGCGCGCGCTGTTTCATCGAGGTCGGCCCCCGGCCGATCCTGACGGAAGCCCTCGAGGAGATTCTCGACGCCGCACCGGACCGAGAGCCGGTCTACATCGGGGAGACGTTGCGGCGCGACGACGGCGGAGCCGATCGCCTGCTGCTGTCCGCCGCGGGCGTGTTCTGCGCGGGCGGACACGTCGACTGGTCCCGATGCTTCCCCGGCGCCCGGCGCGTGGATCTTCCGGCATATGCGTTCGAGCGCCAGCGGTACTGGCTGGAGGCGCGGCTCGCACCCGCCGACACCGGCCACCCACCGGCGTCGCTGTCCACTTTGCACCCCGACTACGAGATCGCCGAGAAGATCAAACGACTCGCGCCCGCCGACCGCTATGCCGCACTGCTCGACATCATCTGCGACGAGATCAACGAGACGCTCCGCGGCAGCGGCCACGAACCGGTCACCGCCGAGACCGACTTCACGGACATCGGCCTCGACTCCATCTCCGCAGCAGAACTCCGGAACGGACTGACCGCGATGACAGGACTACGACTACCCACCGGCATCGTGACCCGGCACCCGACGCCGGCCGCGCTGACCGGATATCTCCTCGAACTGCTGCTGAAGGAGTCGGCGGCATGACCATCGATCTCGTCACCGCCCCCGACAGCCGCGGCGTCACGGCGCTGCGGAAATGGTCGCACAACCCCAGCGGATTCCTGGCACTCAATCAGGGGAACAAGCAATTCCAGGTGCCGGACATCGATGGCGCGATCTTCTACCGCGAGGTGGGCCGATACCTCATCCAGCTCGGCGGGCCGTTCACCGAATCGACCGCGAAACCGGCGCTGCTCCAGGCATTCGTGGCCTTCGCCGAGAACCGCAAGAAACATCTCGCCGCCATGCAGCTGCTACCCGACGACGCACCCGTCTACGCGGCCGGCGGCTACCATGTAAACCAATTCGGATCCTCCTACGCTGTCGACCTGAACGGTTACACGCTGGGCGGCAAGAAATTCGTCAAACTTCGCAACAAGATATCGCGAGCGATCCGGGCCGGGCTAGAGATCCGCGAAGTGAAACATTCCGAAGTGCAGGACGATATCGACGAGATCGACAGGAGGTGGCTCCGGCTCAAGGGGCGGTTCGCCCGCGAGATGGAATTCATGGTGGGCGAGGTCGGCGGCGAAGTCCAAGACCTGCGAAGACTGTTCGTCGGAACGATAGGCGGCGAAGTTGTCGGATACGTGTCGTACTCTCCGGTGTACGGGGCGCAGAGCGGCTGGCTGCACGATCTGAGCAGACGGGTCGAACTTGCCCCGCCGGGAGCGATGGAGGCCATCAACTGGCATGCCGTCAAGCAGTTCTCCGAGGAGGGCTGCGGTTTCCTGCATTTCGGTCTGACGCCGTTCACGGGAATGTCCGCGGACACCTTCGATACCCGTAATCGGACCCTGGCTTTTCTGCTCGCCAAACTCTATGATCACGGCAGCCGGATTTATCCGGCAGAGACTCAGCTTCAATACAAGCTGAAATGGAATCCGGCGCTCGTCATCCCGGATTATCTGGCATATCGGGGCCGGCTGACACCCGGGAAAATCTCAGGTTTGCTTCGCGCCATCAACATGATCTGAACAATTCAGGGAGGGGTACCCAAAGTGGCCGATCGGGAGTCGACTCGTTCGATTGGGCTGCACGCCCACGCAGGTTCGAATCCTGCCCCCTCCGCAACCGACCCCGGCGCCGCGCCGACCGCGCGGCGGATCCGGGTGGCCGCGATCACCAACGCGCTCGCGGGCGGCAGCCCCGCGGACATCGTCGCCGTCCTCCGCGAGCAGGACGACGTCGTGCTCGACGAATCGGTCACCCGATCCGCCGACGACGCGGAGGTCCTGGCCCACGAGCTCGCCGCCGGCGGCGACGTGGACGTCATCGTGGCGATCGGGGGAGACGGCACCGCGGGCGAGGTGGCCCGCGGAATGTACCGGGCCGCAACGCAGTCGGCGGGCGCTCGCCCCGCGCTGCTCGTCGCGCCCGGCGGCACCGGAAACTCTAACTACCGCTGTCTGTGGGACGACGAGCCGTGGCGGCAGGTCGTCCGCGACGTCTTCCACACGGGCGATCACCTGCGTAAGCAGATGGACCTGGCCCTGATCACGAGCCTGGGCACGCCCGTCCTGCTCGGCATCTCGGCGGGCCTGCTGCCGGAGGCGCTCACGATCTCGCACACCCTCAGGTCGGACGGGCGGGAGAAGCTGGCGGAGGCGGCATTGCTGGCCTTGCGGTCCTACCGGGCCTACCCGGGCCGGGTGATCGTCGACGGAGAGCTGTTCGCGGAGACGGACATTCTCGCGGTGCTGATCGGCGGGAGCCGCTATCGCGGCGGATTCCTCGAACTGCTGCCGAGATCCGTCCTCGACGACGGACTGCTCGACATCTGCGTCGTGAGCGCCACCATGTCGCGAGAGGACTTCGCGACCTCGTGCGTGAACGGCACCCTGGACACCGCCGCGGGCAGTAGCTACCGCACAGGAAAGACCGTGCGCATCGAGCGCACCGACGGACACCCGCTGAAGATCGACCACGACGGCGAACTGGCCGCGGACGACGCGGTGTCGGTCGAGGTGGAGATATTGCCCTCGGCAATCGACGTTCTCGCGTCGCCGCGCACCCGAGTCTGGTCGGACCAGCGAATCGAAGCGATCGGATGAAGATGAGCACTGAAACCAGTCACCCGGATCGAGTACACGTTCTGATCGTCGGGGCGGGACTGTCGGGGATCTGCGTCGCGCTGAGGCTGCTGAAGGCGGGCATCACCGACTTCCGGATCCTCGAGAAGGCCTCGGGCGCCGGCGGTGTGTGGCGATATAACACCTACCCCGGCAGCGCGTGCGACGTGAAGGCGTACACGTACTCGTTCTCCTTCGCGCTCAACCGCAATTGGACGCAGATGTACGCGACGCAGCGGGAGATCCTGGCGTACGCGGAGGGCCTCTGCCGCGACCACGACCTCTACTCGAAGATGATCTTCGACACCGAGGTGCGGAGCTACGACTACGACGACACCGAGGCCGCATGGACGGTGACCGCGGCCGACGCCGCCTACACCGCCGACATCCTGGTCGACGCGACCGGTGTGCTGCACCGGCCGAAGGTGCCCGACATCGCCGGGCGGTCCCGATTCACCGGCGCCGCATTCCATTCCGCGGAGTGGGACCATTCGGTGGATCTGCGCGGCAAGCGGGTCGCGGTGGTCGGCACCGGCGCCAGCGCCGTCCAGATCCTGCCGGAGATCTCGAAATACGCGGCGCGCGTGGACGTCTTCCAGCGCACGCCGCAATGGGTGCTGCCGCGGGCGAACCGACCACTGCTGTCCGTGGAGCGCGCCCTCTACCGCTGGTTCCCGGCCACCCAGAAGATCCAGCGCTACCTCAACTACTGGATGCACGAACTCGTCGTCGTCGCGTTCTTGCATCCGGCGCTCATGACCGTGTTCGGCGCGGTGTCCAAACGGTTTCTTGCGCGGCAGGTTTCCGATCCGCAGCTACGCGCCGCGCTCACTCCCGACTACCGGCCTGGCTGCAAGCGTTTCCTGATCACCAGCGAGTTCTATCCCGCCCTGCAGCGGCCCAACGTCCGGCTGGTGACCGACCACATCACCGAGTTCGTCGAATCGGGCCTGCGCACGGCCGACGGCGCGGTGCACGAACTCGACGCGGTGGTGTACTGCACGGGCTTCCGCACCGACGAGCGCATCGCCCTGGACCATGTCGCGGGCCGGGAGGGGACGCTGCTCTCCGAGGTCTGGCGCGACGGAATGGAAGCGCATCTGGGCACCAGCGTCAGCGGATTCCCGAACTTCTTCCTCATGATGGGGCCCAATTCCGGGAGCGGTCACCAGTCGATCCTGTTCGCCATCGAGGTGCAGGCGAGCTACATCGTCAAATGCATCCAGCACATGCGCCGCAGGCGCTGGCGGCGGATCGAGGTTGAGGCGGGCGCGCAGAAGACCTTCAACGAATTCGTCGGATCGCGGTTGTCGGGATCGGTGTGGAACAGCGGCGGATGCACCAGCTGGTTCCTCGACAAGGCGGGCAAGAACCGTCAGGTGTGGCCGGGCTGGAGCGTCGCCTACTGGTGGCGCCTGCGCCGGCCGGTGGACAAGCATTTCGTGGCGGCGTCGCAGCAAAGCCCCACAGCCGAGTTGCTGGGAAGTGAACGATGACGACCGACCCGACCTACCTCGACGTCCTGCTGGAACGATGCGAGACACTCGCCGACGAGGTCGTCTACCGTTTCCTGCGAACCGGAGACGCGGACGGCCCGGCCGACGTCCTGACCTACCGTGAGCTCGGCCTGCGGGTGCGCGCCATCGCAGCCCATCTGCAGGAGCACGGGTATCAGGGGAAGAAGGCGTTGCTGGTCTACGCCCCCGGCCTCGAGTTCATCGAGAGCTTCCTCGGCTGCGTCGCGGCGGGAGTCGTGGCGGTGCCGGTGCCGCTGCCGTATTCCACCGATTTCGATCGCGCGATCCGACGGCTCGGGCAGATCGTGCGGGACGCGGACGTCTCGGTCGTGCTCACCAGCCGCGGCGTGCTGGATCTCTTGCGCTCGGCGGGAAGCACTTTCGCCGACCTGGGGCTGCGCAACCCCGCGGTCGCCACCGACGACATCCCGACGGACCGGTCGACCGCCTGGCGGGCACCGGACCTCTCCGGCGACTCCGTGCTCTTTCTGCAATACACCTCGGGTTCGACCTCGGCGCCGAAGGGCGTGATGGTCACCCACGGCAACCTGCTGCACAACCAGTCGTCCATCGGCGCGGCGATGGGACACGACGACCGCGGCAACAGCACGGTCGCGGTGAGCTGGCTGCCCATGTACCACGACATGGGACTCATCGGTCCCGTGCTGGGCACGATCTACTCGCGCGGTACCGCGGTGCTGCTCTCGCCGTTGCACTTCGTCCAGCGGCCCGAACGCTGGGTCGACGCGATCTCGCGTTTCCGGGCGACCAACAGCGGCGGCCCGAACTTCGCCTACGAGATCACGGCCCGGCGCGCGACCGCCGAACTGATCGAACGGCTCGACCTGTCGAGCTGGCGCGTCGCGTTCTGCGGCGCGGAACCGGTCCGGGCCGCCACGGTGCGCCGGTTCGGCGATACCTTCGCCGAATCCGGTTTCCGGCGTACGGCTTTCCAGCCCGTCTACGGTCTCGCCGAGGCCACCCTGATCGTCAGCGCCGCTCCACTCGGGCTCGAGCCGACGATCGAGACCATTCCCGCCGCGCCCGGCGCGGGCGCGGACCGGGAGATCGTCGGCGCAGGCCGGCCGGTCCCGGGCACCACCGTGGTCGTCGCCGACGCGGCGACGGGCGCCGCATGCGACGACGGGCGGGAAGGCGAGATCTGGGTGTCCGGCGGGTCGGTCTCGCCCGGCTATGTCGGTGGCCCGGACGCCGACGCCGGGGTGTTCGGATCTACCCTGGCCGACGGCCGGACCGGCTTCCTGCGCACGGGCGATCTCGGCCTGTTCCGCGACGGCGAATTGTTCGTCACCGGAAGACTCAAGGATCTGCTGATCGTCGACGGCCGGAACTTGCATCCGCAGGATCTGGAACAGTCGGTGGAGCTGGCGCACGACAACATCCGCCGCGGCGGGGTCGCGGCCTTCTCGGTCGACGCCGGTGGGACCGAGGGCATCGTCATCGTCGCCGAGGTCCGGGCGGCGAACCCGGAGGCGCTCGAGGCCGCCGCACACGCTGTGCGGCAGCGTATTTCGACCGACCACGCCGTGCGCCTGCACGACATCGTGCTCATCGCCGCGCGGTCGATCTTCAAGACCAGCAGCGGCAAGATTCAGCGGCAGGCGTGCCGCAGCGCGTACCTCGAGGGCACGCTGCCCGATGTGCTTGCGGTGGAGAGCGATTCGGTCCCGGCCGCGGCCGACGATCGGGCTCCCGGACAATCATCGCATGTCGCGCGGCGTTCCGCGGGAGCGGCCGATATGGAACTGCTGCTGCGGGACATCGTCGCGACGCAGTGCGGCCTCGCCGAATCCGAGGTGACACCCGACCGGCCGCTGGCCGAGCTGGGGCTGGGCTCGCGACGCCTCGTCGAAATCATCGGGGCGGTGTCCGAGCGGCTCAGCAGACCCCTGGACCCGGGCCTGATCTTCGAGCACTCGACGATACGGTCGCTGGCCGAGGCGCTCGCGGGCGACCGGATCGAGCCTGCCGATCCTGTCGGCGGTCGCGGCGGCGACGAGCCGATCGCCGTGCTGTCCATGGCCTGCCGCTTCCCCGGCGATACCGTGACACCGGAACAGTTCTGGCAGTTGCTGGCCGAGGGCCGTGATGTCGTCGGCGAGGTGCCGGCCGACCGCTGGGACCTCGCGCCGGAAGGCCTGCGCGGCGGCTTCCTGTCCGACGTCAAGACCTTCGATGCCGCGTTCTTCGGCATCAGCCCGCGCGAGGCCGAAGCGATGGATCCGCATCAGCGGCTGCTGCTGCAGCTCGGCTGGGAGGCCATGGAGCGGGCGGGCATCGTCCCGAAAGACTTGGAAGGCACCAGAACCGGCGTCTACATCGGCATGTTCGGCGGCCAGTACCTCGCAGGTCTCGAGCTCGACCGGCTCGACGGCTACGTCGCCACCGGCACCGCCACCAGCGTCGCCTCCGGGCGTCTCGCCTACACCTTCGGCCTCCACGGCCCGGCCCTCACAGTCGACACGGCCTGCTCCTCCGCGCTGGTTTCGCTGCACTTGGCCGTACAGGCGCTGCGCCGCGGCGAGTGCGACGCGGCCCTGGTCGGCAGCGCGACCCTGCTGCTGACGGCGGGCGCCCACGTCGAATTCGGCCAACTGGGCGTGCTCTCGCCGACCGGGCGATGCGCCCCCTTCGCCGCCGACGCCGACGGCGCGGTGTGGTCCGAGGGCTGCGGCATGATCCTGCTTAAGCGTCTCGACGACGCGGTGCGCGACGGCGACCCGGTGCTGGCGGTGATCCGCGGGTCGGCCGTCAACCAGGACGGCCGCAGCCAGGGGCTGAGCGCGCCGAACGGCCGCGCCCAGGACGAGGTGATCGCCGCGGCCCTGCGGGACGCCGGGCTCGAACACTCGGACGTGGACTACGTGGAGGCGCACGGCACGGCGACTACGCTGGGCGACCGGATCGAGGCCCGATCGCTGGATCGCGTCTTCGGCGACCGCGACCGCGGCGCACCCGGCCTGCGCATCGGGTCGGTGAAATCCAACATCGGTCACACCCAGGCCTCCGCGGGCATGGCGGGACTGATCAAGTCGATCCTCGCGCTGCGGCACGACACCATTCCCGCGTCGGTGCACGCCGAACGACCCGCCGACGACCTCGAAGGCGCCGGTCTCGAGCTGATCGCGGCCGCGCGGCCGTGGCAGCGGGATCCGCGCCGCGTACGCACGGCCGGGGTGTCGGCATTCGGACTCTCGGGCACGAATGCCCATGTGGTACTGCAAGAGTCACCCATCACCGCCGACATCGCGACGGCACCGCAGGACGGTTCCCGGCCGCATCTGCCGATCCCGCTGTCGGCGCGAAGCGCGCCGTCCCTGCGGGCGCTCGCGGCGAAGATGCGCGACCACCTGACAGAGCAGCCCGAACTGGACATCCGCGACGTAGCCACCACGCTCGCCTCACATCGCGCCCACCTCGAGGAACGCGCCGTCGTCATCGCGCGGGATCGTGCCGAACTCCTCGGCGGTCTCACCGCGCTGGCCGACTCAGGCACCGCGAGCCATGTCGCGCGCGCCTCCGATGTGCGCGCCGCGTCCGGTCGGATCGCCTTCGTCTTCCCGGGGCAGGGGAGTCAATGGTCCGGAATGGCTCGTGACATGTACGAACGTTCCGAGGTCTTCCGGCGCGAATTCGATCGGTGCGACACCGCCTTTCACCGATATCTGGGTTGGTCGGTCGCCGACCGCCTGACCGCCGCCGAGGACCGGGACATGTTCCAGCGGGACGAGGTCGTGCAGCCGCTGCTGTTCTGCGTCATGGTGTCCCTCGCCGCGGTGTGGCGGCACAACGGGATTCACCCGGACGCCGTCATAGGTCATTCCCAGGGCGAGATCGCCGCCGCGTATGTGGCGGGAGTGCTGACCCTGTCCGACGCCGCGTGCATCGTCGCTCGCCGGTCGTCCGCGCTGTCGCTGGTTCCCGCGGACGGGCGGATGCTGCTGGTCGGCGCGCCGCTCGACGACATCGAGGCGAGGATCGAGGAGATCGGCGCCGACCGGATATCGATCGCGGCGGTCAACAGCGTGCGATCGATCGTGCTGTCCGGCGAGGCCGGCGCGCTGGATGATCTGGCTGCCCGGTTCGAGCGCGACGGCGTCTTCGTCAGGAAACTGCCGGTGCGCTACGCCTCCCACTCCCGGTTCATGGATCCGCTCGAGGAGGTGCTCCGGCGCGATCTGGCCGATATCCGACCCGGCGCCGGTGACGTCGAAATCGCTTGGTACTCCACGGTTTCGGGAGAGCCGATGGCCGGTGGCAGCGCCACCGCCGACTACTGGTTCCGGAACATCCGCGCCACCGTGCGATTCGCCGCCGGTGTCGAGCGGATGATCGCGGACGGCGTCCGCTTCTTCGTCGAGGTCGGTCCGCATCCGGTGCTGTCGGCGGACCTCGAGTCCCTCGGCGACGTGTTCGATACCGCGCCCGTGGTACGGCATTCCCTGCGCCGCGACGAGGACGGGATGCGCTGCATGGCGGAGTCCCTGGCCGGTCTGCATCTGGCCGGAATTCCGGTCGACTGGTCCCGGGCGCTTCCCCGCGGTCGGCGCGTCGACCTGCCGACCTACGCGTTCGAGGGCAGGCGATACTGGCTGGAGGTCCGCGGCGAATCCTCGGTGCGCAGACACGGATTGGGCGTCTCCGATCATCCGCTGGTGAGTGTCGTTATTCCGCAACCGTCCGGCGGCGTGGTGCTGGCGGGTCGCGTGTCGGTCGCGGACCATCCGTGGTTGGCCGACCACGCCCTCGCCGGTGTCGTGCTGGTCCCGGGCGCGGGGATGGTGGAAATGACGCTGCGCGCGGGCGCGGAGGTGGAGTGCTCCGCGGTCCGCGAGGTGATCCTGCAGGCTCCGATGATCGTGCCGGACGGCGGCGCGCTGCAGGTACAGGTCGAGGTGAGCGGACCGCGCGCCGACGGCAGCCGCGAGGCGACGATCCATTCTCGTCGCGAGAACGATCCCGGGCAGTGGATCTGCCACGCGCGCGCCGAACTGGGCCCCGGCGCGTCCCTCCGTGCGGCGGGCACACCGGAACCGTGGCCGCCCGCCGCGGCTACCGCCGTGGATGTGGACGAGTTCTATCGGCAGCTCGCCGCCCGCGGGTACGAGTACGGCCCGGCGCTGCGCCGGGTGCGGCGCTTGTGGCGGTTGGGCGAGCGCGTCTTCTCCGAGGTGGCGCTCGACGAATCAGCCCGGGACGCAGACGGTTACCGCCTGCATCCCACCCTGCTGGACGCCGTCGTCCAGACCATCGGCGCGACCGGTATCGAGACCGCCGACGGCGTGGTGCCGCTGCCCTTCGCCTGGACCGGGGTCTCGGCCGCGCCCGCCGGCGCGACGACCTGGCGAGCGGAGGTGACGCCGACCGGATCCGGCGAGTACGGGATTCGTATCGCCGATGCGGACGGCCATGAGTTCGCCGTCATCGACGTGCTACGGCTGCACGACGCCTCACTGGACGACCTTGCCCGCACCGCCGGTACGGCCAGGCAGGCGCTTTACTCCCTAGATTGGGAGCCTGCCCCCGCGCCGTCGCACACCGGCGAGGTCGCGTGGGTGGAAGTCGTTACCCCCGAGGACACCTCGTCCGCCGGCGACGAGCAGCCCGTCCTCATCCTGCGGCACGCGGGCGTGACCGAGGACAGGACATGGCCTGCCCGCCTGCGGGCGGAGACGATGCGGGCGGCGGCGTGCGTGCAAAGCTGGTTGGCCCGCGAATCGTCCCGGCGGCTCGTCGTCGTGACCTGCCGGGCGACCGCCGCCGGCCCCAGAGACGACGTGGACGATCTGCTGCACGCTCCGCTGTGGGGTCTGCTGCGCTCCGCGCAGAACGAGAACCCGGGCCGAATCGTTCTCGTGGACATCGACGACACGGCTCAGCTGGACCGGGCGATCGCCGCGGCCACGACGTCGGCGGCCGCGCATCTCGCGATCCGGCGCGACCGCGTTCTGACGCAGCGACTGACGGCGGAGGCCCCCGCACCGATCACCGGGTCCGAACGGGTCCTCGACGCCGACTGGGAACTGACGATCGGTGACCGCGGTACCTTGGACGGTGAGAATTTCGTCGCGACCTCCCGCTCCGGATCGCGAACGGCCCTGTCGCCGGGGCAGGTTCGCGTCGCGGTCCGGGCCACGGGTGTGAACTTCCGCGACGTCGTCACGACGCTGGGCATGGTGAGCGACCAGGCTGCGCTCATCGGCAGCGAAGGCGCGGGCGTCGTCGTCGAGGTGGCCGAGGATGTGCGCGAGTTCGCCATCGGCGACCGAGTGCTCGGCGTGATCCCCGCCGTCGGATCGATTGCGGTGACCGATCATCGCCTGCTCGTACCCGTGCCCGAATCCTGGTCTTTCGCCCAGGCAGCGAGTGTCCCGGTGGCCTTCCTGACGGCATGGTATGCACTGGCCCGGCTCGCCGATCTCCGACCCGGCCAGAAGCTGTTGGTACACGCGGCGTCCGGCGGCGTCGGCATGGCGGCCGTGCAGATCGGGCAGCTGCTGGGCGCGGAGGTCTTCGCCACCGCGAGCACCGGGAAATGGGCGGCCGTGCGCGAATGGGGACTGACCGACGACCGGATCGCCGATTCGCGAACGCTCGACTTCGAAGCGAAGTTCTCCCGTGACGTCGACGGTCGCGCCATGGATGTCGTCCTCGGATCGCTGTCCGGCGAATTCGTCGACGCCTCACTGCGTCTCGCGTCACCCGGGGGGCTCTACATCGAGATGGGGAAGACCGACATCCGGGAATCCGCTGGCGCGGGCTATACCGCCTTCACGCTCGGCGCGGTCGACCCCGCGGTGATCGCGGAGATGCTGGCCGACGTCATGACCCGCTTCGCCACGGGCGAACTGCGCTTGATCCCGACCGTCGCCACCGACGTCCGGCAGATACCCGCGGTCTTCCGGGACATGCGCCAGGCCAAGCACATCGGGAAGAACGTTCTCACGATCCCTGTACCGATCGACCGGGCGAGCACGGCCCTCATCGTCGGCGGCACCGGGCAGATCGGCAGACTGCTGGCCCGGCATCTCGTGACCCGGTACGGACTGCGTCACATCCTGCTGCTGAGCCGCACCGGCGGCACCGCCGCGGGCACGGATTCACTCCGGTCCGAACTCGCGGAGCTCGGTGCCACGGTGGACATTCGGCGCTGCGATGCGGCAGACCGGGAGCAACTGGCCGAGGCGATCGCGAGCGTGCCCGCCGAGCATCCGCTGACCACCGTCGTCCACGCGGCGGGCGCGCTCGACGACGTCACCTTCACCGCCCTGGAGCCACGGCATCTCGACGCGGTCTTCGGGTCGAAGGTCGACGTGGCGTGGAATCTCCACGAACTGACCGCCGACCTCGATCTCGCCCTGTTCGTCGTATTCTCCTCGGTTGCAGGCAAATTCGGCTCGCCCGGACAGGCCAACTACGCGGCCGCGAACGCGTTCGTCGACGCGCTGATCCAGTACCGGTCCGTCCGCGGCCTGCCGGGCACCGCCATCGCCTGGGGGCTCTGGGCGCTGGACGGCGGAATGACCGGGCATCTCACCGAATCGGATCGGAAGCGCCTGCGCCGCGCCGGGATCGTCGCCCTCTCCGCGGACGAGGGGCTGGACCTGTTCGACGCCGCCGTGGCCGCGGCCCAGTCCGCGCCGATCGCGGCACGCCTCGACCTCCAGCACGCCGCGCCGTCGGACACGCGCACGCGGCCGCCGGCGCATCGAACCGAGACCTCCGAGGCCGGTGCGCCGTCGGGCGCCGACCTGGCCCGGGCGCTGTCGGGATCGGACGCCGCGGCTCGCCGGGCGACTGTTCTCTCCGTCGTGACGACCCAGGCCGCGGCGACGCTCGGCTACAGCGTGAGCGACGAGGTGCGGGTGACGAGCACATTCCGGGATCTGGGCTTCGACTCGCTCAGCGCGGTCGACTTCCGCAACCGGCTCCAGAACGCCACCGGCGTCCGGCTCCCGGTCACCGTCGTCTTCGACTATCCGACGCCGCAGGATCTCGCCGAATATCTCTGCGAGACACTGGCTCCCGAGTCCGCTTCTCCCGCTGTCGCCTCCTCGGCGGCGCCCGCCGGTCCCGACTCCGATCTCGTCGCGATCGTGGGTGTCGGTTGCCGTTTCCCGGGCGGGGTGAGCTCGCCGGAGGAATTCTGGGACGTCGTCGCGGGGGAGCGGGACGTGATCTCGGAATTCCCGTCGGACCGAGGCTGGGACGTGGACGGCGTGTTCGATCCGGTTCCCGGCACGCCGGGCCGCTCGTACGTGCGGGAAGGCGGATTCGTCGACGGCGCGGGCGAATTCGACGCGGGATTCTTCGGGATCAGTCCCCGCGAGGCGCTCGCGATGGATCCGCAGCAGCGGCTGCTGCTCGAAGTGTCGTGGGAGGCACTGGAATCCGCCGGAATCGATCCGCGGTCACTGAAGGGCACCGACACGGGCGTCTACACCGGGGTGCTCGGAACGAGCAACTACTCGGCCGACGGCACCGCGCCCACCCCCGACATGGACGGATATCGGCTGACCGGCAACACGATCAGCGTAGTGTCCGGTCGCGTCGCCTACACGCTCGGGTTGGAAGGTCCCGCCGTGTCGGTGGACACGGCGTGCTCGTCGTCGTTGGTGGCGTTGCATCTCGGCGCACAGGGGCTGCGTTCGGGGGAGTGCTCGCTGGCGTTGGTGGGCGGTGTGACGGTGATGGCGACCCCGTCCGGGTTCGTGGAGTTCTCCCAGCTGCGCGGGCTGGCGGCGGACGCCCGCTCGAAGGTTTTCGGTGACGACGCGGACGGCTTCGTGCCCTCGGAAGGGGCGGGCGTCCTCGTCGTCGAGCGGTTGTCGGACGCGCTGCGGCTGGGTCACCGGGTGTGGGGTGTGGTGCGCGGCTCCGCCGTGAATCAGGACGGCGCGAGCAACGGGCTGTCCGCGCCCAGCGGTGTGGCGCAGCAGCGCGTGATCCGGGCGGCGCTGGCGAAGGCCGGCGTGGCCGCGGAGGACGTCGATGCCGTCGAGGCGCACGGCACCGGCACCCGGCTGGGCGACCCCATCGAGGTCCACGCCCTGCAGGCCACCTACGGTCGAAACCGTTCGGAGCCGCTGTGGCTCGGGTCGGTGAAGTCGAACATGGGCCACGCGTCCGCTGCCGCCGGTGTGGCCGGCGTCATCAAGATGGTGATGGCGTTGCGGCACGATACGCTGCCGGCGACACTGCACGCCGATCGGCCGTCCGCACAAGTCGACTGGGCGGAAGGCGGCGTGGAGGTCCTGACGTCGAGCCGGCCGTGGCCGCGCGCGGCCGGGCGGGTGCGGCGCGCCGGGGTGTCGGGATTCGGGATCAGCGGCACCAACGCGCATGTGATTGTGGAGGAGGCGCCGGACGCGCTCACCCCAGAGCGCGAACCGGCTGCGGCGGGACCTATCCCCGTGGTGGGCGCGGTGCCGTGGATGGTGTCGGGACGCAGCGCGAATGTGGTCGCGCGGCAAGCGGAGCGCTGGGTGGCGCGGATCGCGGGCGACCCAGCGCCGAGACCGGTCGATGTCGGTGTGTCCGTGGCGGCGCGGTCGGTGTTCGAGCATCGAGCGGTCGTGGTGGGTGCCGACCGTGCGGCGTTGACGGCGGGTCTGCGCGCGCTCGCCGAGGGCGGTCGCTCCGACAATGTCGTCTCCGGTCGTGCGGGGGTGGCGGGCAAGACGGTGCTCGTCTTCCCGGGCCAGGGGTCACAGTGGGCGCGGATGGGTGTGGAGCTGTTGGATTCCTCGCCGGTGTTCGCCGAATATCTGGGCCGGTGTGAGCAGGCGCTGGCCGGGCTGGTCGACTGGCGGCTGACCGATGTGCTGCGGGGTGCGGCGGGTGCGCCGGGGCTGGATCGGGTGGATGTCGTTCAGCCGGCGCTGTTCTCGGTGCTGGTGTCGCTGGCGCGGGTGTGGGAGTCGTTGGGTGTCACGGCGGACGGGGTGATCGGTCACTCGCAGGGGGAGATCGCGGCGGCGCACATCGCGGGCGCGCTGTCCCTGGACGACGCCCTCCGCATCGTCACCTACCGCAGCAGCGCCATCACCCGCATCGCCGGACAGGGCGCCATGGCCACCATCGCCCTTGCGGCCGAGACCATTCGGGACAGGATCACCGAACGCGGCGACGACATCGACATCGCCGCCACGAACAGCCCCGTCTCCACCGTCATCGCGGGCGGTGTCGACGCGGTCACCGCGCTGGTCGCCGACTACGAGGCGGCCGGGGTGCGAGCACGAATCATCCCCGTCGACTACGCGTCCCATTCCCGCTCGGTGGAAAGCCTGCGTCGCGAGCTGAATGCCTTGTCGGAGAACCGATCCGGCGCGTCTGCGGTCACGTTCTATTCCTCGACCGTCGGCGGTGCGGTCGACACCGCCGGCTTCGACGACCAGTACTGGTATCGGAACCTGCGGGAGACGGTGCGTTTCGACGCCGCCGTCCGGGCCGCGTTCGCCGACGGCGCCCGCTACTTCGTGGAGGTCAGCCCCCACCCGGTCCTGACAGTCGCGTTGGAGGAGATCTTCGACGCCGCGGGAGAGCGGGAATCCGTCTACATCGGGGAGACCCTGCGCCGCGACGACGGCGGGGGCGCGCGGGTGCTGCTGTCCGCCGCGGGCGTGTTCTGCGCCGGCGGGCCGGTCGACTGGTCGCGGTGTTTCGCCGGGACGGACGCCCGGCCGATCGACCTGCCGACGTATGCTTTCGAGCGCCAACGGTATTGGCTGGAGGCCCGCGGCACGGCATCGGCCCGCCGGCACGGTCTCGACGCCGCCGACCATCCCTTGGTGACCGCGGTGATCCCGCAACCGGTCAGTGGTGGCGTGACGTTGTCCGGACGGATCTCCCTCGGGGAGCATCCGTGGCTGGCCGACCATGCCGTCGCCGGTACCGCGCTGCTGCCCGGCACGGCGCTGCTCGAGTTGGCGCTGCGCGCGGGCGCGGAGGTTGGATGCCCGGCGGTGCGGGAGCTGATCCTGCGGGCGCCGATGGTAATTCCGGATCGGGCGGCCCTCCAGCTCCAGGTGGTGGTCGAGGGCTCCGGCGGCGACCGGAGCGCGTCCATCTACTCCCGGCGCGAGGGCGACGACGGCGGATGGGTCCTGCACGCGCAGGCCGAACTGGCTGCGGCCGTGGACATTCCGGCCCAGGCCGAGCCGGAGAAGTGGCCACCGCGGGGCGTGGAGCCGGTGGACATCGACGAATTCTACGGGCAGCTGGCGGACCGGGGCATCGAGTACGGTCCCGCGTTCCGCCGGGTGCGCGGGCTGTGGCGGCGCGGCGAGCAGGTCTATTCCGAGATCGGCCCCGAATCGGGCGCGGCCGAGAGCGGCTACGAACTGGATCCAGTGCTGCTGGACGCCGTCGTCCAGACGATCGGGGCCAGCGGATTCGAGGTCCCCGCCGGTTCGGTCCCGCAGCCGTTCGCCTGGGAGGGCGTCTCCGCCCGGCCCGCCGCCAC
Organism: Nocardia sp. BMG51109; assembly: GCF_000526215.1. NCBI lineage: Bacteria > Bacillati > Actinomycetota > Actinomycetes > Mycobacteriales > Nocardiaceae > Nocardia > Nocardia sp. BMG51109. The sequence goes on along the minus strand of NZ_JAFQ01000004.1, from coordinate 8,283,696 downwards.
CGCCGTCTGGCGGGCCACCGTGAAACCGATCGGGACAAGCGAATTCGACATCCGGATCGCCGACGACGGCGGCTCCGAATTCGCCGCGATCACCGCGCTCCGGCTGCACACCGCGTCCCTGGAGGACATCGCGCGAGCCACCGGCGCGTCCGACCGTCTCCTGCACACCCTCGACTGGGAGCCGCTCGGTCACCGACCGGCGCCGCGGCCGGATACCGAATTCGACATCGTGCGCATCGACCACGCCACGGGCTACGCGCCACACATCTTCGGCGACGACACCACACGAGCGGTGATTGTGGACATCGCGATCGAGGCGGATCCGGGCGTTGATCTGGTGCACACCCTGGCCGAGAGTGTCCTGACCACCATCCGGAGCCGGCCCGCCGAGCAGTCGCGCCTCACGATCCTCACCCGCGGCGCGGTCCTCGTGCCCGGCGACGACACGATCGAACCGGCCGCCGCCGCGCTCTGGGGTCTGGTCCGCGCCGCGCAGAACGAGAGCCCCGGGCGCTTTACCTTGCTCGACACCGACGGCTCCCTCGATCCCGCCCAGGTCGCGCGGTACGCGGAACCGCTGGTCGCGGTCCGGCGCGGCCGAATCCACGTGCCCCGGATCCAGCGGCTCGACGTACCCCGATCGCCGTTGCCCTGGGGCGACGATCACGGCACCGTGCTGATCGTCGGCGGCACGGGCGGTCTCGGCGCGGTGGTCGCGCGGCACATGGTCGCCGAACACGGTGTCCGCCGACTGATTCTGGCGAGCCGATCGGGTCCGTCCGCGTCGGGCGCGGACCGGCTCGAAGCCGAACTGCGCGAGAGCGGCGCCGCGGTGCGCATCGTGGCCTGCGACGCCGCGGACCGTGACGAACTCGCCCAGCTGATCGACTCCATCCCGGCCGAGACCCCGCTGACCGCGGTCGTCAGCGCGGCCGGGCAGGTCGCGGACGGCACGGTCGACACCTTGACGCCCGAGCAACTTCACACCGTGCTGCGCGCGAAGGTCGACGTCGCCTGGAATCTCCACACCCTGACCGAGCGCCTCGGGGTGAAGACGTTCATCCTGTTCTCCTCCGCCGCAGGCACATTGGGCTCGCCCGGACAGGCGAACTACGCCGCCGCAAACGCGTATCTCGACGCCTTCGCCCAGTACCGGCGGCACCGCGGCTTGCCCGGGCTGTCGGTGGCCTGGGGGATCTGGGCGCAGGACACCGGCGGCATGTCGGGCCGTCTGTCCGGCGCGAACGTCTCGCGGATCGGCCGCAGCGGGCTGTCACAGCTGCCGCGCGAGGTCGGGCTGGACATCTTCGACCGGGTGGCCGGATCGGACCGGCCGTTCCTGCTGGCCGCCTCGTTCGACGCCGACCACATCGCGCGGGTGACCGATACGCCCGGCCTGTTCGACCGGCTGGTGCGGCGCGATCGGCGCGCCGCCGCGGCGAGCGCGGCGACGGGCTCCGATCTGCTGGAACGGCTCGCCGCCATGGACCTTCAGCATCAGCAGGACGCCCTGCTCGCCGAGATCCAGACCCACGCCGCGGAGATCCTCGGATACGAGAGCCGGCTCGCCGTCGTGCCGGACACGGCGTTCAAGGACCTCGGATTCGACTCGCTGACCGCGGTCGAGTTCCGCAATCGCCTGCAGGCGATCGTCGATCTCCGCCTGCCCGTCTCGACGATCTTCGACCATCCGAGCCCGCTGCGGCTGGCCCAGCACGTGATGAGCGTGCTGCGCGACCGGTATCCCGAGAAGTACGGCCGCAACGAGAACGAGGAGGCGCCGCAGGAACCCGGCAGATCCGGCGCGGCTCCCGCCGACGGGGCGTCGGCCGTGACCGCGGAGGAGATAGCCGACATGGAACTGGACGCTCTGATCAACCTGGCCGAACGGGGATAGTGATGAACGCTGCGCACACGCCGGGCCCCAGTCTGACTGCCCGCCTGGCAAATTGGGCTCGATCGCTGACCTTCGACGACATTCCGCCGCACACCGTGGCACTGGCCTGCAGCCAGATCATCTCCGACATCGCCGCGGTGCGCGCGTCGCTCGCGCATCCGCTCGGGCGGTCCCTCGTCGACGCCTTCGGGTCGCCGCTGGAACCGCCGAGCAAGCAGTCGGCGTTCGTCCTGTCGGCGCTGTCCATGAGCTTCGAATACGACGAGGTCGCCTATTCCGGGCATCTGTCGGCGTCCTGCGTCAACGTGCCGCTCGCCTACCAGCGGGAACTCGGGCGCGACGGCAGGGACCTCGTCACCGCCGTCGTCGCGGCCAACGAGTGCGCGGCCCGATTCCAGGCCGCCGTCATCTTCGGACCCATCTTCCGCGGGCAGAGTTCGACCTATCCGCACATCGTGGGGGCGGTCGTCGCGCGGTTCCACGGGCTCGGGCTCACGGAGGCGGACTGGACGAACGCCCTCGGACTGGGCTTCGGCATCCTGCCCGTTCCGCACGAGCGGTCCTTTCTGACCTCCGACGCGAAGGCGTTCGTGGCCGCGCTGCCGATCCGCTCCGCGCTCGACGCCTGCGACGCGGCCGTTCACGGATTGCGGGGCGCCGCAGATGTTCTCGAGGGACCGGACGGGGTGCTGGCCGCGCTCGCCGAGAGCCCGCTGGAAGACGCCGTGACCAGCCGGTTGGGGGAGCGCTGGCACACCGACACCCTGTCGTTCAAGCCTTATCCCGGCAGTTTCTACCTGCAGGCCGCGTTCGAATGCGCGGAGCGCTTGTACGCGGCGATCGAGGAGAGGGAACTGGACGACGTCGCGGAGATCGTAGTGCACGCCTCGCTGCTCACCGTGCTGCTGGACGGCAAGGTGCGGCCGCATCTGCGTCGCCGGAAATCGTCGGTTTCCGCGCTGACCTTCTCCGTGGGATACGGAATCGCCGCAATTCTGACGAGCGGCCGGCTCGAGACCGCGAGCTTCGACGACGACCACACCGGCGACGAGCGGCTGTGGGCGCTGGCCGACAAGGTCCGGGTGGTGGAGGACAGGGCGCTGACCGAAGCCATGGTGACCGCGACGGTGCCGCTCGGTGAACTGCTGCGGCAGGCGGGCGACCGGATGGAAAGCCTGCCGATCATTCGAGACCTGCCCGAATCCGACCTCGAGCTGCTGCGCAGCAGGCTGGGACCGCCGGAGAGCACCTTCGACTCCGCCACGATGTCCATCGGGGCACGCGTGGAGATTGTTTTCGCGGATGGGCGGAGCGTCTCGAGAAGCTGTGAGCGCGGTATAGGCATGACCGGACCGGACACCCGGCGAAACCATCGGGCCATCGCCCGGCGCAAATACCTGCGCACCGGAGGTTCGAATGCGGCACTGGCACGTCTGGAAAACCTGGCGGACCTGAACACCGGAGAAGTCGCCGAGGCGCTCCAGGGGGCGCTGGCTCCGGTGGCCGCGACCGTGAGTTCTTGATATATTGACCGTATTTCCGTAATTCGTTGGACGAGAGGGGATGACAGTGGCGGTGGCTCGATTGGCGGCAATTGCGCTCGACAGTGACGATACTCTGCGGCTCGGCCGTTTCTATCGAGATCTGCTCGACCTCGCGGTGGTTCACGAATCAGAAGAACTGGTAGTATTACGCGCCGACGGCGTGATGATCACGGTCGAGCGCGTGGTGAATCATCAGCCGCCCGATTGGCCCGCCGATTCCATTCCCAAACAGCTGCATCTCGATTTGTTCGTCGACGATCTGGACGAGGCCGAAGCGGCCGCTCTGGCCCTCGGGGCCCGGAAACCCGATACGCAGCCGGCGCCGGACAAATGGCGCGTGCTGCTCGATCCCGCGGGCCACCCCTTCTGCGTCACCCTTCCGCCGACCGGGCGATGACACCGGCCGATATCCGACAGGCAGGAGTTCCGAGGACATGACGGTCACCGAAGCCGCAGACGAGTACGTGCTCTCCGCGGAGGCGGCCCGGGCGCTGCTCGCCGGGGCGCCATGGAAACGCATGGTCACCCTGGGAGACAGTGTCGCGGAAGGCATCCGGGAAGCGGTCACCGGATACCAGGACCTGTCGTGGGCCGACCGGATCGAGCGGACCCTGCGCGAGATACACCCCGACCTGGTCGCGCTGAATCTCGGCAAGCGGGATCTGGTCACCGCGGAAGTGCGGGAAACCCAGCTCGCCGACGCGCTCGCATTCGAACCCGACCTGGCATTCGTCATCTGCGGCGGCAACGACTTCCTGCGCCCGGGTTTCGACTTGGACGCCGTGCGGCGCGACCTGACGGCGATCGTGTCCGCGCTCCGCGACCAGAGATCCGACGTCGTGACCTTCGGAATGTTCGATATCGCCGAGGCCGGACTGGTGCCGGAGAAATACGCGAAATCGGTCAGCGCCGCCACCCGGGCGCTCGCGCGGCTCACCGAGGAAATCGCGCGAGAATACGGCGCCGTCTATGTGCATTTCACCGATCATCCGCTCGGTTCCGATCTGAGCATCTACAGCAGCGACCGGCTGCATCTCAATGCGCGAGGGCATGCCTTCGCGGCCAGCGAGAAAGTGAAGGCGCTGGGCCGGCATCTGGAAAACAAACAGAACTGAATGCCGAGCGCGCGTCGACCACCGCGCCGCGAGAAAAGAAAAAGGGGGGACCTGATGAGCGCAGAAGAGCGCTGGTGGGCGGCTGTCGGCGGCAGTGTTGCCGCGGTATTGAACGCCCTGTGGGAAAATCCCGGAAAAATCGTTTTTCATTACCGCGACGCGCGAATTTCCGGCCTCGAGCACATTCGTTCCGTGGCAGGCCTGTACGACGCGTTGAAAAACGCGGGAGCCGGGCCCGGCGGCGTGGTCGCGGTGCTCACGGCGCCGAACAGCCCCGACATGATCGCGGTGCGGCACGCGGCCTTCCTGCTCGGTGCGGCCGTCTGCTATCTGCGTTCGACCAATCCGGGATCGAACGCGGTCATGCAGTCCGTCGCCGACCAGACCGCGATCCTGCGTGAGACCGGCGCGGCCGTGCTGTACACCGACCGCGACAGTGCCACGCGCGCAACCGAACTCGCGCGGCACACCCGGATCGCGGTCGTGGGCACTGACATTCCCGGCGCGATCGCGCCGGCCCCGGCGGACCGTCCCGACTCCGGTGATCCCGCGCCGGTCGCGGCCGAGGACCTCGCGATCATCTGGTTCACCAGCGGCAGCACCGGCCGCCCCAAAGGCATCAGGAAATCGCGCTGGTCGTGGGACGCGTGGGTGGACAGCACCATCGGCCTCGGGCCCGAGGCCGAGAACGTCGTCTCCCTCGTCAGCACCTCGCTGGAACAGACGGCCGGGCCCATGGCGGACGGGACCCTGATCGTCGGCGGGACCCTCGTGCTGATGGAGGACTTCGACACCGAGCAGTGGGCACGGGCCGTCGCCGAACACCAGGTGACGCGCGGTTTCATCGCCACCACCCACCTGTATCGGCTGCTCGACCATCTGCGCGGCCTGGGCTACGAGGACGCCGCCGCGGCGGGCTGGACGAGCCTGCGCCGGTTGGTCTACTCCGGAAGCGCGGCCGCCCCCGCGCGCATCGCCGAGGCGCTGCGCGTGATCGGCCCGGTCTTGTCCCAGGCCTACGGCACCTCCGAGGGCGGACCGGCCACGCTGCTCACCCCCGACGAGCAGAGGGATCCGCACCTCGTGGTCACCGTCGGACGACCGCTGCCGGGCGTCGAACTCGACATCCGCGATCCGGAGACCGGCGAAGCCCTGCCCGCCGATCGGATCGGGGAGGTCTGGACCGGCTCCCGGCACAACATGGACGGCTACCTGGACGCCGATCTCACGGCCGCGGTGCTGCGCGACGGCTGGTGCCGCACCGGCGATATCGGATATCTCGACGCACAGGGCTATCTGCATCTTCTGGATCGGGTGGCGGACGTCGTCAAGATCAACGGCGCGAAGATCTATCCGGCGGTTGTGGAACGGGAGATACTCACCGTCCCGGGAATCGCGGAGGCGGTCGTCTACGGCGTCCGCGACGCGGAGGGTACCGACCACTTGCACGCGGCGATCGCGCCCGTGGCGGGCGTCACCGTGAACATCGACGACATTCGTGCCCGCGTCGGCGAGAAATTCTCGCCCGCCCATGCGCCGGAGCACGTGCTGATCGTGGATCGGATACCGCTGAACGCCGGCGGCAAGCCCGACAGGACACGACTGCGTGCGCAGCGCACGCACCCGGGCTGACCTCGCCCGTCCCTCGCCTCGTCCGCACCGCGCACGACCATAGGATCGACCATGACACTTTCGGCCCTGACGGTTTCTCCCGCGCAGCGGGGGATTCTGCTCCACGTGCTGAGCCGGGTGTCCGAGCCGGGCCCGGACCCCTACCGCGTCAGCTTCACCTTCGACCTCGCCGGAGCGCTCGATGTCACGGCGATGCGGGCGGCGGTGGACGCGTTGCTGCGCCGGCGGCCCGAATTGCTATGCGGCTTCCGCCTTTCCGACGCCGGGACCGCGGAACGAGTTGTCGGGCAGGATGTTCCGCTGCCCTGGCGATACGTCGATCTTCGGGAGCTGGACCCCGGCGCGCGGGCGGCCGCCTACGCCGAACTGGTGGCGGAGGACGAGGGGGCCGCGTTCGACGTGGCCGTCCCGCCGTTGCTGCGGGTGCTGCTCGTCCGGTTGGGCGACGAGGACAGTCGGCTGATCCTGACGCACCATCACATCCTCGTGGACGGGTGGTCCTACTCCGCGCTGATCGACGAGTTGTTCGCCCTGTACCGGCAGGCCGAACTCCCCGAGGCCGTTCCCTTCGGTGACCACGCCGACGCCTCGCCCGGACCGGACATCGCCGCATCCGAGGCCGCCTGGGCGCGCGCCCTCGATGGTCTCGACGGCCCCACCCTGCTCGCATCCCACGCCTCGGGTGTCGGTGAACGCGTCCCGGGTGTTGGTGAGCGGGCCTCGGGTGTTGGTGAGCGGGCCCCGGGTGGCGGTGAGCGCGCCCCCGGCATCGGTGAGCGCGTACCGGAACGGCTGGCGTTCACGATGTCCGAGGCGGTCACGGCTCGGCTGGGTCGATATCTGGACGGTCGTGGGTTGACGCTCGACAGCGCGGTGCAGGCGGCATGGGGGGTGGTGCTGGGTCATCTCACCGGGCGGCGGGAGGTCGTGTTCGGATCGACCGTGGCCGCTGCCCCGTCGGCATCCGCCGAGGGTGGGAGCGCGTCCCTCAACATCCTGCCGATTCGGATCGCGTTGCGCTATCAGGAGTCGCTGGACGGGTTGCTCGGGCGGGTGCGGGAGCGAGCGGAGGCGTTGCGGCCGTACCAGAAACTTTGTCTCGCCGAGGTTTTCGAGGCTGCGGGCGCCGGCGTGCTCTTCGACACGCTCGCGGTCGTGGAACAGTGGCCCGTCCGGCCCGATCCGGTGTGGCACGCGCCCGACGGGATGCGGGTGGTCGGTGTGACCGGTCGCGACGGCAATCACTATCCAGTGAGTGTCACCGTCATACCGGAACGGTCGCTGGAACTTCGGCTCGGCTATCGGCCGGACCTCTTCGAGCGCGCCTGGGGCGAACGGGTATTGCGGCAGGTTGCCGAGGTGCTCACCGCCGTGGCGGATCGGCCCGAGCTGCCGGTGGGCCGACTCGATCTGCTCGACCCCGGCGAGCGGCGGCGCCTGCTGGTGGACCGGAACGTGACCGTGTCGGACGCCGAGCCGAGCACGCTGTCGGCATTGTTCCGCCGGACCGTCCTGGCACACCCCGGCGCGGTCGCGCTGGAGGACGGCGACCGCAGCCTCACCTACGCCGACCTGAACGGCCGGGCCAACCGGCTCGCGCGGCTGCTGATCGCCCGGGGCGCCGGGCCGGAAATCGTTGTCGCCCTGCTGTTGCCGCGCTCCGTCGACATGGCGATCGCGGAGATCGCCGTGGCCAAGGCCGGGGCCGCCTACCTGCCGATCGACCCGGGCTACCCGCCGGACCGCATCCGGTTCATCCTCGCCGACGCTCGGCCCGCGCTGCTCATCGCCACCGGCGACCAGGACCGCGGCGAGGCGGCGGTCGAGACGATACGGCTGGACGACGCCGCGACGCGGCGCGAGTTGAATGCTTTCTCGGACAACGAGATCGCCGACGGTGAGTTGACGAGCCGCCCGTCGGTCCACAACCCGGCCTACGTCATCTACACCTCCGGCTCCACTGGGCAGCCCAAAGGTGTCGTGGTGTCGCACCACGGGTTGTCCGCGCTCGCGCGGGAGGAGGTCAAGCGCTTCGCGGTCGACCGGAACAGCCGGGTGCTGCAATTCTCCTCGCCGAGCTTCGACGCGGCGGTGCTCGAACTGCTCATGGCGGTCGGCGCCGGAGCCCGTCTGATCACGCCGCCGCCGCGGCCACTGGTCGGCGACGCCCTCGTGGAAGTGGCTCGGGCACACGGTGTCACGCACGCGCTGATCCCCCCGGCCGCGCTCACGACCGTAGCCGCCGAGGACCTGCCGGGCCTTCGGACGCTGGTCGTCGGGGGTGACAGCTGCCCGGCGGCGCTGGCGGAGCTGTGGTCACGGGGACGCCGCATGATCAACGCCTACGGGCCGACCGAGGTGACCGTGGCGGCGACGATGAGCCGCCCGATCTCGGGCGCGGCGGCGCCACCCATCGGGACGCCCGTGCGCGGCAGCAGGGTGTACGTCCTGGGGCCGGATCTGCGTCCGGTGCCCGACGGCGCCGCGGGTGAGTTGTACGTCGCGGGCGGCGGACTGGCCCGCGGTTACCTCCACCGATCCGCCTTGACCGCGGGCAGATTCGTCGCGAACCCGTTCGACGGGCCGGGCGCGCGCCTGTACCGCACGGGCGATCTCGCACGGTGGAGCGCGGACGGTGAGCTGGTGTTCCTCGGCCGGGTGGACGAGCAGGTGAAGGTTCGCGGCCATCGCGTCGAACTCGGGGAGATCGAGGCGGCGCTCGCCGGTCACCCGTCCGTCGAACAGGCCGCGGTGGTGGCCGCCGACGGGGCGCACGCGACCGACAGACGTCTCGTCGCGTACGCTGTACTCGCGGCGGGCCGCGCCCGCGCCGACGCCGCCGAGCTGCGGGAGTTTCTGCGGGCGTCGCTGCCCGAGTACATGATTCCGGCGGCCTGCGTTGTGCTCGGCGAACTGCCCACGACGGCCCACGGCAAACTCGATCGGCGGGCGCTCGCAGCCCGCGATGTCACCCCGGACACCGTCGGCGGCCCTGGCGCCGAGGTGCGGACGTCGGTGGAAACCCTGCTCAGCGAGCTGTTCGCCGACGTGCTCGGGCTGTCGAGCGTGCCGGTCGACGGCGACTTCTTCCAGCTGGGCGGGGACAGCATCCTGTCGACGAAACTGATCGGCCGAGCCCGGCAGGCGGGTCTGCGCATCGCGCCCCGCGACCTGATCGACAAACGGACGGTCGCCGCCCTCGCGGCGGGGGCCGACGCCGGTGGCCACTGAAAGTGACTGTGCCAGGGGCTAATTCGCTCGCCTACGCGCGAAGGAACTCCTGGTCTCGAGGAACGAGGGGTAGCGGATATGCATGCTCGCGAGATCGTCCCGGCCGACGCCGTGGCGGATCTGGACCTGGCGAGTCCCGCCCTGCACGCGGAGTACGACCTGTCGGCGGTGTGGGACCGGCTGCGAGTCGACGAACCCGTCCACTGGCATCCGGCCCGCGACGGCCGGCCCGGCTTCTGGGTGCTCACCCGGTATCGCGATGTGCAGGAGATCTTCCGGGACGCGAAGCGGTTCAGCTCCGAGCGCGGGAACGTCCTGGACACCCTGCTCGACGGCGGGGACACCGCGGCGGGGCGGATGCTCGCGGTGACCGACGGCCGTCGCCACGCGGATCTGCGTCGGGTGCTGATGAAGGCGTTCTCGCCGCGGGCGCTCGAGGCCGTGACGACCGGGGTGCGGTGGGGAGCGCGGCAGCTGCTCGAGAACGCGGTGCGGCGGGGCGACTGCGACTTCGCCCGCGACGTCGCCGCCAACATCCCGCTGACCGCGATCTGCGAACTGCTGGGCGTGCCCGAGCGGGACCGGGCGGACATCCTCGAATGGACGTCGTCCGCGCTGAGCTCGGACCGATCGACGGCCACCCCGGACGACGGCTGGGTGGCGAAGAACGAAATCCTGCTCTACTTCGCCGATCTCGCGCGCGAGCGGCGCGACACCCCGATGAACGACATCCTCAGCGTGCTCGCGTCGGCGACCGTCGAGGGCGAGCCCCTGAGCTACGAGGAGATCATCTTCAACTGCTACAGCCTGATCCTCGGCGGCGACGAGACCACCCGGCTGTCCATGATCGGCGGCGTCCAGGCGCTGGCCGAGCATCCCGCCCAATGGCGGGCCCTCAAGGACGGCTCGGTGTCGGTGGAGTCGGCGGTCGAGGAGGTCCTCCGCTGGACGACGCCCGCCCTGCACGCCGGGCGCACCGCCACCGAGGACGTCGAACTGCACGGCCGGTCGATCGCGGCCGGACAGCTGGTCACCATCTGGATGGTGTCCGCGAACCACGACGCCGACGAGTTCGCCCGCCCCGCGGTCTTCGATCTGAACCGAACTCCCAACCGGCACTTGACCTTCGCCTACGGAGCCCACTTCTGCCTGGGGGCCTATCTGGCCCGGGTGGAGATCGGCTCGGTCCTCGGCGGGCTGCGCGACATGGCGGAGAGCATCGAACTCACCGGCGCGCCCAGACGCATCTATTCGAATTTCCTCAGCGGCATGAGCAGCCTGCCGGTGTCGCTGCGGCTGGCGGCCACCAGCCGGACGGCGTGAGCGGGACGGCCCGGAACCCTCACCAGCGCACGGGCAGAGCCTCCGGGCCGCGCAGCGCCAGGCCGGATTTCCAGCGCACCTCGTCGGCCGGAATCGCGAGCCGCAGGCGCGGAAAGCGGTGCAGCAGTGCGCCGATCGCGACGCGGAGCTCGAGCCGGGCGAGCTGGGCGCCGAGGCAGTGGTGGGCGCCGTGGCCGAAGGCCAGGTGCGCGTTGTGCCCCCGGGTCAGGTCCAGGGTGTCGGGGTCGTCGAAGGCGGTCTCGTCGCGGTTGGCGACATAGGGGTGGACCAGGACCGCGTCGCCGGCGCGGATGGTCACGCCGCCGAGCGCCACGTCCTCCAGCGCCACCCGGGGGCCGATCGCGCCCGCGCTGAGCTGGGTGTAGCGCAGCAGCTCCTCGATCGCGGCGGGGAGCGAATCCGGTTGCGCCGCCAGGGATTCCCAGCGTTCCGGGCGCTCGAGCAGGAGATAGGTGAAGTTGGCGATCTGGTTGGCCGTGGTGTCGTGCCCGGCGACCAGCAGGCCGATGCCCAGATTCACGAGTTCGGCCTCGCTGAGGCGATCGTCGTCGTCGCGGGCGGCGACCAGCGCGCCCATCAGGTCGTCGGTGGGGTGCGCGCGGCGCCGGGCCGCCAGCTCGGTCAGGTAGTTCCGCAATTCCGCGTGCGCGGCGGCGATCTGGTCCATCGTGTACGCGGTGGTGGACATCTGGCTGTCGGAGAAGTCGCGGAACCGGTGTTGATCCTCGGGCGGGACGCCGAGCATCTCGCAGATCACGACGACCGGGAGCGGCAGGGCCACGGCCGCCACGAGATCGGCCGGGGGACCGGACTTCTCGATCTCGTCGAGCTGTTCGCCGACGATCTTCCACAGGCGGGGGAGCAGGTGTTGCACCCGGTTGGCGGTGAAGGCCTTGGCGACCAGTCGGCGCAGCCGGGTGTGCTCCGGCGGATCCATGCTGAGGATCGCGTCCGGCGGCGATGGTTGCGGGCGCACGCGCGCCACGTCCTCACGTCCCACGGTGGCGGCCCGGCTGAAGCGCTGATCGGCGAGCACCTGTCTGACGTCGGTGTAGCGGGTGACGAGCCAGCCCTCGCCGCCGTGGCGCAATCGCACGCGCGACACGGGTTCCTCGTGCTGGAGCGTCCGGTACAGCGGGTCCATGTCCAGGCGGGTGAAGACGCCGAAGGGGTAATCGCGTACTGCGCGTTCGGTACTCACGTGCACTCCTCGTCGGACGGTCTGCGGATCAAGCCGGGCGCGGTGTCCGAGGGCACCGGCCGCAACTCGGAGCCGGGCGTGACCGGTTGCTCAGGTGCCGGTCTGCGCGGGGGCCGATTCGGCCGGCCGTGATTCCCGCGCGGCCGCCGTGGACCGGGGCCTGAGCAGCAGCGCGGTGAACACCGCGCTGAGCACGGTGACCAGGCCGGCGGCCACGAAGGCGGTCTGCAGGCCGGTTTCGAGCGTCGCCCCGTGGTCCTGCCGGATGCGTACAACGGCGCCCAGCACCGCCACGCCCAGGACCGCGCCGATCTGGCGGGTCGTGTTGCTGATGCCGGAGGCCAGCCCGCCCTCGTGCGGAGTGACCGAGGAGATCGCGGCGCCCGTCAGCGGGGACATGGTGAGGCCGAAGCCGATTCCGATGATCAGCAGGCGCCACCACATGTCGGTGTAGGCGGTGTCGTGGTGCACCGCGCCCCAGGCCAGCAGCCCGGCCCCGGCCAGCGCCAGCCCCACGGTGACCACGGTCCGGAAGCCGAACCGGGCCGCGATCCGCGCGGCGAACGGGCTCACGATCACCATCGCGATCGTGCACGGCAGGTTCTCGATGCCGGCCCGCAGCACCGAGGTGCCCTGCACGAACACGAAGAACTGGGAGAAGAAGAAGCCGGATCCCATCAGGCCGAAACCGACGACCACCATCGCGGTGTTCGACACCGAGAACAGCCGGTGCCTGAACATGCGCAGCGGCACCATCGGTGCCTCGCTGCGCGCCTCGGTGGCGAGGAAGCCGCCGAGCAGGACGACGGCGGCGGCGAAGCTGCCGAGGATGATCGGCGACGCCCAGCCCAGGTCGGCGCCCTCGATGAGCCCGAAGGTCAGCGCGCCGACGCCGAGGACCGACAGCAACTGTCCCGGAACGTCGAAGGGCGCCACCGACGGATTGCGCGATTCGGTCAGGATGCGCGCACCCACCAGCAGCAGCACCACCCCGATCGGGACATTGACCAGGAAGATGGCGCGCCAATCGGAGAGATCGACGAGGACGCCGCCGACGACGGGACCGGCCGCGAGCCCGATCCCGCTGAAGCCGGCCCACAGGCCGATCGCCCGGATGCGTTCCTGCGCAACGGGATAGGCCGAGGCCAGCAGCGCCAGGGAGGCGGGGCTCAGGGTCGCGCCGCCGATGCCCTGCAATGCGCGGCCGACGATCAGCCATTCCAGCGACGGAGCGAGCGCGCACAGCAGCGATGCCGCGGTGAAAATGCCGACGCCCAGCAGAAATACGCGTCTGCGCCCGAATCGGTCCGCGAAGACGCCGCCGGTCAGCAGCAGCATCGCGGCCAGCATGACGTAGGCGTTCACAATCCATTGCAGACCGGTCAGCGTCGTGTCCAGTTTCTGCTGAATATTCGGTAGCGCAGCGCCCACTATGGTGCCGTCGAGCAGCGCCATGAACTGCCCCACGCAGGTCACCGTGAGCAAAGCGACCCGGTTCGACCGAACTGTGTCGGTCATGGCCGATCACCCCCTCGGAATCAGGTTCCGACGATACCATCATGATCGGCGGCCGACATTCGGTGGCCCGACGGCGGAGGGCGGCATCACCTCGCTGCGCGGTGCCGAGGGTCCTTGTGGCGGACGGGGATTCGCAGGGGGGAGTCACTCGCCGACCCGTCGTCATTCGATTTCGAAGAAAAGCTTTCCGCCGCTTATCCGGATGCGACTCATCCTGCCGTTCGAACCATTCCTACGGCATTGCCGACAGGCATGTCTCGCCGGGGTGAATTTCTTTCATCGCTCCTCGCCGCGAGGCTGTACCAGCGGCAGGAACAATGTATTCACGATTTCCTCCAGCACCCGATCTGGGACCGGGCTGAAGGTCATCATGAATTCCTGGCGCAGCAGATCGAACGGCAGCGTTTTCATGCGCCATGTTATTCCCTCCGGCCGGACCTCGCCGCGCTCGGCGACGCGGGCGAAGATGGTGTCGATGCTCTGGGGTCGGCCGCCGACGAGGACGGCGCGGAGGTGGCGGGGCTGGTGCCGGTCTCTGTCAAATCTGACGTCACGGTCATGCTTGACATCCAGCTGCGGCTGGTTCGGATCGCACGCGCAGCGGCATAGCGCTCACTCTGCTCGACTATGGCCGGTAGTTGGGGTTAGTGCACAAACCAGGCGGCAAGCGGCCCGGGCCGTGACTGTATCCGCCGGTCGTGGTCAGCATGTTGTAAAGGGTGGTGATCGGTGAGCCGCTGGCCAATTACAAGCGGGTGGTTGCGGCGGTTCGTCGTATTACGTCGTCTGCGCCGGATGGTTTGGGTGTTTCGCAGCGGAATGTGGTGGTGTCCACTGTTGGCGTGGCTCCTGCGGTCCGCAAGTTGGCCGATGAGGGTTTGTCGGTGACTTTGGCTGTGTCGCTGCGTACTCCGGATGGTGAGTTGCGGGATACGTTGGTGCCGGTGAACAATCGGTGGTCGGTGGACGAGGTTCTTGATGCGGCAAGGTATTACGCCGATAGGACCGGGCGCCGGGTGTCGATCGAGTATGCGCTCGTTCGTGATATCGATGATCATCCGTGGCGTGCGGATATGTTGGGTTCGAAGCTGCACAAGGTTCTCGGTTCGCGTGTGCATGTGAATCTGATTCCGCTCAATCCCACTCCGGGTAGTAAGTGGGGTGCCAGCCCGAAACCTGTTGAGTGGGAGTTCGTTCGGCGGGTGGTGGCGCAGGGGGTTCCGTGTACGGTGCGCGATACGCGTGGTCAGGAGATTGTGGCGGCGTGTGGGCAGCTGGCTGCCGAGGGGTAGGTGTTCGGCTGGTGTCGGTGTGTGTGCGTGCGGTGTCGCTGATGCGGTTGCGCGGCCGGGCGGTGGCCACTTGGTGTCGACCGCCGGTCGAAGTTCGCTCGGGGTCGGAACGCGCGATTTGCGGCATGAGCAGACAGAACCCGCGCCGGATTCCAGTCGGCGACTGTGAGCAGGCGTTCTTGTGCCTTCGCGGCAAGTTCGGTCGGCGAGCGGTTCAGCTCGGACGCTGCCATCACCACACTGACGCGTTCGATTGAGAACCTAGGGAACCGGGACCATTTCCGGGTGCAGCAAGGTGGCCGGAGCTTGGACGAGATTGTCGTATCTACCGAGTGTCGTGTCGAAGAAGGTGCGCAGGTAGCCGCGCTGCAGCTCGAGTGAATCGCGCGGATCGATGGTGCCGACCAGCCGGGAGGCAACCGCGGAGGGGGCGCCGGCCGCGGTGGCGAGCGCGGGCACGATCAGCTGGTTGTCGCAGAACGCAAGGTGCTGCGCACCGTTCAACCGGAAATCCAGTTTCGGTCCGTGATCGCCGGCTCGGAACTGCTGCCAACTCGGGATGTTGTCACGGCCGCGGTTTCCAGCGCCCACGAGCATGAACGGCCGGTTCAGCCCGTCGGTGACCACCGAACCCCACAGGTCGCCATCCAGATTCGCGCCCGCCAAGATCCTCGGGTCGTCGTGCATCGACTGGGCCGCGGTGGCGCCGCCCAGGGAATGCCCGAACATCGCTACCTTCGACACGTCGAGTATTCGGGCGAGGTTCTGCGGTAGGGGATGACCGTCGGCATCCGGTTCGGCGCCTGCGGCGATATCGGCAAGCCGATCGAGCGCAAACCGTGTGTCGGCAACCCGGATCGATAACGCGGCAGCGACCTGAGCCGTGGCCTCCGCGCGGTCGGCTGTCGGCGACAGGACACTCTTCTCGATCCGCCCGCCGGGGAATTGGGTCGCGAAAGACTCGTACGTGTGGCTGAGGGCGACCACGACGAAACCGTGGCTGGCAAGGTCTTCGGCTTGTGCGCTGCTCAGCTCACGTGGCATGCCCAGACCGGGCGAGAACAACACCACCGGGCGAGCGCCCCCGGCCACGTCCGCGGGCGCATCGACATGGCCGTGACCGGGTGCCAGCGTCGCGGGAGCCGCCGGCGAAATACCGTAGGGGATGAGGCCCTGGACATACATTCGAGCAATGTCGGGAGCGAGCCATGGCCGCACCTGCACTTCCGCGACGTCGGTGGCGGGGTACCAGATGCTGATCATCAATTCGCGTGCACGAGCAGGGATATACGGATCGGGGCGGGCCGGATCGACCAGATGCAGATCCGCCACGCCGACCGCATCGGCACCGGTCGGCTCCGGCAGAGTCACGACCACCGACGCCGGTTGCGGCGGCACCGGCTCGGCTCGGGCAACGACATCGACCGCGGCCAACGCCAGCAGCACCACCGACAGACACCGCAATACTCTGCCGAACAAGATAATTCCCCCTGGTCTCGACAATGATCGTCGACGATCGACTCACCCTAGCCCAAATCCGTGGATCGGCGACGACGTGTGGGCGCTCGATGGTGCCTCGATCCAAAGTACGTCGCCTGCGCCGGATGGTTCGGTATTTCGCAGCGGAATGTGTCCACCGTCGGCCTGGCTCCTGAGATCCGCAAACTCGTCTACGAATCCTGTCGGTGACTTCGGCTGTGTCCCTGCATATTCCGAACGACAAGCGGCGAGATATGTTGGTACCGTTCAATAATCGCTGGCCGCTATCCGAAGTCCTCGACGCGGCAAGGTGATACGCGGCGAACCTTCTCCAGACACCGACCCCCTCAGCGCAGTCACCGTTGCGTTGGTAAGCAGCGCTTCCCAGGGCGCGTCAACGAGAGGGCGACCGTTTGAACCAGCATCTGTTAGGCCCTGAGGAGGTACTGGGCGCCGGTTGTTCCTTATCACCGTCATAGCAACGTTAAGTCGTGCTCTGTGTGAAAATGCCCAGCTCAGGGTGAAGCCGCAATCCGTTGTCGGTGCTATGGCAACGATAGTGCCGTGTGCTGCGGCACCGCCGATGAGATCGCGGCTCCGATCGTTGCGGTTGCAACGTCGGGATTGGACCGTTTCCGCCGGTCCATGGCTGGAGGCGGTTTCGAGTCAGGGTGTCGGTAGTGGACGGGCGTACCAGTCGTCGGTGTCTGTGAGGCCGGGGAGGACGAAGAAATAGCCGCCGCCGAAGGGGTGGACGTAGTCGGTTAGGGGTTCGGCGGTGAGGCGGCGCGGTGCGCCGCATTCAGAAGATCATGGCGGTGACGAGGCCGACGGCCAGAATGCTCAGTACACCGCCGACGATCTCCTGCGTCGAGTGGGACATCACGCCCGTGGAGTAGGTCGGCACCGCGGCGAAGCTGCCTGCCACCGGCACCGCCCCGGTCCACACGGCGCGGGGGACAGTGGGCGCTGCGGTGTGGACGCCTTGCGCACGGCTGCCGGCAGGATGGTGACGACGAGTCCGGGCGTCGGCTTGGTTACCGATCCGCAACAACCCGTCGCGCCTCGCCGGGGTCGGGGTGGCGGCTGGGCAGGATGTCCGCGACCGGATCGACGAGGCTGGGAAGGACGGCGTTGACGGCGAGCGATACTCCGATGGGACAGGTATGGCCGCGGTGGGTGGCGGGGAGGCGGGACCGGCGGCGGCTCGCGCTGTGCGGGGTGGCGGTGTTGTCGAGCCTGCCGGGTGTCGACGCGGCGGTGCAGGTGGCCGCGGTGCCGCAGGCTCGGCAGACGTTCGAGTCGGCCGGCTGGATCTGTGCGATCGGATACCTGGTGACGGTGGCCTGCCTGCCGGCGGCGGGCGCTCTCGGCGACCGCGCCGGGCGGCGGCGGATGCTGGTGATCGGTGGCCTGGGGGTCGCGATCGGTTGTCTGACAACGGCTGTCGCCGACGGCGTGGTGATGTTCGCGGTCGGACGGGCGGTCACCGGTGTGGCCGTGGCGGCGGTCGCGGTGACGGCACTGGCCGTATTGCCGGGCCTGTTCTTCCGCGCGGAGCTACCGGCCGTGGTCGGCATGTGGCTGGCGGTGCAGTCGGCGGCGGTGCTCGCCGGCGGCGTATTCGGTGCCGCCTTGGCCACCGGAACCGGTTGGCGCGTAGGGAATTTGCTGACCGTGGTGCTGGCCGTGGCGGCGGTGCTGATCGGGTGTGTCGTGGTTCCCGACACCGAGGCCGCGCGCGATCGGCGATTCGACGGCATCGGTGTCTCGGCCGCCGGAGTGGTGGCGGCGGTCCTGTGCGGTGTGATCTCCGGGGCGGGCGAGTTCGGCCGACTGGACCGGTCCCTGCTCGATGCCGTGCCGATCGCGGCCGTAGCGGCCGTGGGGTGCCTGGTGGTTCTCGTTGCGGCACTGCTCATTCGGCGGGCTTGTCGCCGGCCGGACTCGGTGCTCCCGGTGCGTGTGTTCCGGGCGACGCCGTTCACGGCGGGTTGTTCGGCGGCCGTCGCCGGCGATCTGGCCGTCGCCGCGTACACGCTGCCGGTTGCCCGGCTACTCGGCGGCGAACCGACCGAGCACACCGTCGTCGCGCTGATCCTGGCGGTCCCGATGTCCTTGGGCATGGTCATCGGGTCGGTGGCCTCCGGGTCGGCGCAGGAACGCGGTGTGCCGCTGCGGGTCGTGCTCGTCTCGGGTCTGTTGTGCACCGGGCTCGGTGTGCTGCTCGGTGCGCTCGTCGACGTGCGGGCGGATGCCTGGCTGTACGCGACCGTCGGAACGGTCGTGGGATTCGGCGCGGCGTGGACGCGGAACGCGCAGACCTCGGTGGTCGTGGGATCGGTCGAGCCGGAGCGGGCGGGTTCGGCCGCGGCGGTGACGGTCGCGGCCGGGCGGCTCGGTGGTGTCCTGGGCCCCGCGGTCCTGGTGCCGGTCACCGCCGCGACCGGCGCCGCGGCGTTCTACGACGGATTCGCCACCGGCCTGCGGGTGGTCGTACTGGTGTTGTGCGCGGTCGCCGTCGCGATCGGCGTCCTGCTGTACGGACAGCGGGCCCGGACCACGGTCGAGGCGATGGCCTACGGCCGCTACCGGGCCGGGCAGGGTCACCGTGCCGGAAATCGTTCGGCGGCTGTACGTTTCGCCTCGTAGCACGGTCTGCGGCCGGTCCGTGACGATGTGGTGCACGCCGTGTGGCAACGGAATACGTTGCGGCGGTGTGAGTCCGTCCTCGCTACTTGCCCGCCCGTTCCGGAGATCATGAGGGACCGCTTCCCGTCCGGCCGATGGCCGCGGTGGATACCTTCGTCGACGCGCTCACCACGATCGTCACCGTGTAGATCGGCATCCGCGCGGTGGAACTGCTGCGCTCGGAGGGCGACAGCCTGCATTCCCGGAAGCTGCGCACGTTCAACGAGCCACCGTTCCGCTGACCGTGACAGATCGGGCCGGGGCGCCGACACACCGGTGACGAGGGACGAGGGCCGTTCCGCGGGCAGATGAGTGCGAATTGATGCGGCGAATCGCTGTGAGATATACATCACAGCAATAACATCTTCCTATGTCAGCCCTGCGGAACGGATCAATGACGATCGAGGGCCGCGTGGAGCGTGCGACGACGGACTCGCCCACGGTGACCTTCCGGAACGAAGCGGGGGAGCTGCTGGCCGTGGCCGCGCGCGGACCGGGTGTGAGAGCCGGTGGGAGACCGGCGGATCCGCTCGGCGCGCGCGGGCGCGGCCGTTATCGGATCGACTATCCGGACGGCTCCGCGGTGTGGGTCGAGTCCCGGCGGTCCGAGTCGGTGGTGCGGCGTGGCGACGGGACGGTCGTGGCCACGCTTCTTCGCGCCGGGACGGTCACGGCAGTGGCCGCGACCGGCGGCACCCTGTTTCATTTCGTCCCCGATCCGGGTGCTCCCCGGACGACCGATCCGGCGCGCCTGCTACTCCTCGATCGCATGGGCGGTGAGATCGGCTGTCTGGCGGTGTGCCTTGCCGATGCGGACGCGGGTATCTCGGTGCGGCCCAGCCGGATTGCGATTCGGGGCATCCGGCTGTCCGTGGCGTATACACCCGACCGGACGGAACGCGACGTCCTGTTCGGCGCCTGCGTGGACCTGGCCGCCGATCCGCGGCCCTACGCGCCCGGCGGCAGCGACGGCATCTGAGAGGCGGCCCGGGGCCGGTCGTCCGCTCCGCGCCGAACCGGGGCGGATGATGTCTCGGCGGTGCCGGGGAACCGCCGCCGACCGGATACCCTTACCGGAATGAGTGGGTTTGCTCCCGGTGCGCTGCGGGTCGGTTATGTGCCCGGCGTGACGGTGTCGAAGTGGGCGCGCCGCTGGGATGAGCGTTTCCCGGACAGCCCGCTGGACATGCTCGAGGTGCCGCAGGCCGAGCAGCAGGCGGTGCTGCGCGACGGCCGCGTCGACATGTGTTTCATGCGGCTACCGATCGATCGCGAAGGCCTGCACGCCATTCCGCTGTACCGCGAGCTGCCGGTCGTGGTGGTGCCGAAGGATCATCCGATCTCGCTGTTCGACGAGGTGGCCGCCGCGGACCTGGCCGACGAGCGCATGCAGGACGCGAGCGATATCGATGCGCTGGCGGGGACTGTCGAACTCGTGGCCGCCGTCGGCGGCGCCGCGGTGATGCCGCATTCGCTGGCCCGGCTGCATCACCGCCGCGATCTCGTCTTCCGCACGG
This sequence comes from Nocardia sp. BMG51109, assembly GCF_000526215.1. NCBI lineage: Bacteria > Bacillati > Actinomycetota > Actinomycetes > Mycobacteriales > Nocardiaceae > Nocardia > Nocardia sp. BMG51109. The sequence continues at coordinate 8,263,235 of NZ_JAFQ01000004.1, read as the reverse complement.
TCACCGATCTGCCGGAGACGGAGATCGCCCTGGTGTGGCCGATCGAGCAGACCACCGAGACGGTGGAGGAATTCGTGGGTGTCGTGCGCGGCCGCACCGAGCGTAGTTCGCGGTCGCCGTCCAATCGCGCGAAAGACGTTGCGGCCGAAGAGAAGTCCCAGTCGAAACAGAAGGCTGGGCCGAAGCAGTCGGCTGGGTCGAAACAGTCGGCGGGATCGAAGCGGCAGGCCGGGGACAAGAGCCCGCGCAAGCGAGTGTCCGGCGGTCGCGGGACCGCCGGACACCGGAATTCGACGAGAGGAAAGCCGACCCGCCGCCGGGGACGGTAGCGACCGTCGGTGTAGCAGGGATGGTAGCGACCGTCGGTGTAGCTAGGGACGGTAGCGACCGTCAGCGCGGCTTGTTCTTCAGGAACGAGTCACGGATCAGCACGCCGGCCAGCCCGGCGGCGCACAGAATCAGGAACAGGTAACCGATGTTGCCGGTGCCCGACGAGGCGCCCTGCGGCCCCTCGAACAGCATGCCCAGCAGGATCACCACGACCACCCAGCCGGCCGCGCGGAAGGTGCGCCGCGACTCGCCGCTCCAGCCCCAGGCCGCCGACGGAACCTCGGCGGGATCGACCTTGGTGACAACGGTGCTCTTGGTGGGTTCCAATTCCGTGTCGGCCACGTTCGCTCCCATCGGTTCGGTCGGTGCCCGCAGCGGGCTTGCTGCACAACGGGTGTGCGCTCTCGCCACTATGTTGGCATACGACTGTCCGTCGTAGCCAGCGGGGTCGCCGGTGCCGGGGCCGGTTCGTCGGCGACAATGAGGCGATCGGGAACGAGGCGATCGGGAACAATGAGAGGGTGTCCGACATCGTGAGAGTCCTGCTGCTCGGCAGCACCGGTTCCATCGGCACGCAGGCGCTGGAGGTGATGGCCGCCGACCCGGACCGGTTCGAGGTGGTCGGGCTGGCTGCGCGCGGGGGTAATGCGGAGCTGCTGGCCGAGCAGATGCGGGCCACGGGGACCACCGACGTCGCCGTCGCCGATCCCGCGGCGGCCGCGAAACTCGGTGTCGCCCTGGCGGGCCCGGGCGCGGTGACCGAGCTGGTCCGCCGCACCGAGGCGGATGTGGTGCTCAACGCGCTCGTCGGTGCGTTGGGGCTGGAACCGACGCTGGCCACCTTGGAGTCGGGCCGCAGGCTGGCCCTGGCGAACAAGGAGTCGCTGGTGGCGGGCGGCTCGCTGGTGACGAGGGCGGCGGCGCCCGGCCAGATCGTGCCGGTCGATTCCGAACATTCGGCGATGGCGCAGTGCCTGCGCAGCGGCCGCGCGAGCGAGGTGGACCGGCTGGTGCTCACCGCCTCCGGCGGGCCGTTCCGCGGCTGGACCGCCGAGATGCTGGAATCGGTGAGCCCGGCCGAGGCCAAGGCCCACCCGACCTGGTCGATGGGCCTGATGAACACCCTGAATTCGGCGACGCTGGTGAACAAGGGCCTCGAGCTGATCGAGGCGCACATGTTGTTCGGCATCGACTACGACCGGATCGACGTGAGCGTGCATCCGCAGTCGATCGTGCATTCGATGGCGACGTTCACCGACGGGTCCACCATCGCCCAGGCCAGCCCGCCCGATATGCGGCTGCCGATCTCGCTGGCACTCGGCTGGCCGGACCGGGTGCCCGGGGTGCTCGCGCCGCTGGACTTCGGCACGGCGTTCACCTGGGAGTTCGAGCCGGTCGACGACGAGGTGTTCCCGGCGGTTCGGCTGGCGCGGCAGGCGGGCCGGGCGGGCGGTAGCGTGACGGCGGTCTACAACGCGGCCAACGAGGTCGCGGTGCAGGCGTTCCTGGACGGCCGGCTCCGTTTCCCCGACATCGTGCGCACGGTGCAGAGGGTGGTCGAGTCGGCGGACCGGTGGAGCGCCGAACCCGCTACCTTGGACGAGGTGCTCGCGGCCGACGCGTGGGCGCGGCAAAGTGCGCACGCGCACGTCGGCAACTGACGCAGGAGGGTTCGATACCGCATGTGGTTCGCGATCGGGATTGTGCTGTTCGCACTCTGCATCCTGATGTCGGTGGCACTGCACGAATGCGGGCACATGTGGGCGGCGCAGGCGACCGGAATGAAGGTGCGCCGCTACTTCATCGGAATGGGTCCGACCGTTTTCTCCTTTCGCCGCGGTGAAACGGAGTACGGCCTGAAGGCGTTGCCGCTGGGCGGTTTCTGCGATATCGCGGGCATGACCGCACTGGACGAGGTGGAGCCCGAGGAATTGGATCGGGCGATGTATCGCCAGTCGACGTGGAAGCGCCTGGTGGTGATGTTCTCCGGAATCGCCATGAATTTCCTGCTCGGTTTCCTGCTGATCGTCCTTGTGGCGGTGATCTGGGGTCTGCCGAGCCGCGAATCCATCCCGCCGACCTCGATGGGCAGTATGGGCTGCGTGCCGGTCCAGAATGCGGACGGCTCGCTGAGCCCGTGTTCGGGTCCCGGTCCCGCCGAGCGGGCCGGCCTGCGGCGCGGCGACGTCGTGACCGCGGTCAACGGCGTGCCGGTCGACACCTGGGACGAATTCGTCGCCGAGACCCGCAGACAACAGTCGGCCATGACCTACACGGTCGACCGGGACGGGCAGGTGCTGACCGTGCCGGTCACGCCCGAGCACGTGATGCGCTCCCCGCAGGAAGGCGCCCCGGCCGAGTCGATCGCGATGATCGGTGTCTCCCGGAATGTTCCGGAGACCGTGCACTACAACGTCTTCTCGGCGATCCCGGCCTCGGTGATGTTCACCGGCGACATGTTCGGTCAGATCGCGCACGCCCTGGTCCAGATGCCGTCGAAGGTGGCCGATCTGTGGGAGGCCGTCACGGGCGGTGAACGCGATCCGGAAACACCGATGAGCGTCTACGGCGCCAGCAGGCTCGGCGGGGAAACCGCGGAACAAGGTCTGTGGGTGGTATTCGTTTCCCTGCTGGCGTCGCTGAACTTCTTCCTCGGCGCGTTCAACTTGCTTCCCCTGCTGCCGCTGGACGGCGGCCACATCGCAGTGGTGCTGTACGAGAAACTGCGGAACCTGATGCGCGGCAGGCGAGGGCTACCGCCCGGTGCGCCGGTGGACTACATGAAGTTGCTGCCCGCTACCTATGTGGTGGTGGTAATCGGCGGCGCCTACATGCTCCTCACCCTGACGGCCGACATCGTGAACCCGATCAGGCTCCCTTAGCCTGCCGGTGCGCTGGCCTCGAGGTGAAGGCTGCGATGTCGAGCCGGCGCCACATGTGGGCGGGCACTGTGCTGCGGTGCTCCGCCTTTCCGTTAACGCCGGTGGAACCTGCGCGGCGTAGCCTGCGTCGGCACCGACGGGCGTGTCGATATCGGAAGGTGACGGCGGATGACGACGAAGAAGCAGGCGGCGGAGGCGGTTGTTGCGGCGAAGCAGCGGCTGGGGGTGACGTGGGCGCAGGTGGCGGAGGCCATCGGGCGGGCGCCGGCGTGGACGGTGGCGGCGCTGCTGGGGCAGCATCCGGTGCCCGAGGAGGCGGCGAAAACCGTTGTGGCGCTGCTGGATCTGGGGGAGGATGTCGAGTCGGCGCTGCGGGCGCAGCCGATGCGCGGTGCGCTGGAGACCGCGGTGCCGACCGATCCGACGATCTACCGGTTCTACGAGGTGCTGCAGGTGTACGGGCCGGCGCTCAAGGAACTCATCCACGAGGAGTTCGGGGACGGGATCATGAGCGCCATCAACTTCCGGATGGACGTGCGCCGGGTCGAGGATCCGGCCGGGGACCGGGTGGTGGTGACCCTGGACGGGAAGTTCCTGCCGTACCAGTGGTGAGGCCCGCGGGCTCGCCCGGGACGTCCTCCCGGCAATTCCGCCCTCGACCGGAGATTGTGCAACGCGTCACAGCGGGCGGAGGGGGTTCGCGCCGGGGAGTGCGACACGCGCGGCCGGCCGGGTGATGGCACCGATCCGGGGGCCGCAACGAATCCCTGGTGTGCAGCGACAATTCGGACGATGCGGAGTTGTCGGCGCTCTCACAGCGTCTGGTACGGCAACAGCACTAGACTCGGCCCAGGAACGGGTGGAAGCACACACGAAAGTAGGCAACTGAACGTGAGCGAGCGCAGCGAGCGAATCGAGGGCGTGGCGGGAATCGCCGCGCCGAACGTTAGCGAGGCGCGGCCGTGAGCGGTGCCATCGCATTGGGGATGCCGCCCGCGCCCGCGGCGGTCCTAGCGCCCCGCCGTAAGACCCGCCAACTGCAGGTGGGCAAGGTCGGGGTCGGCAGTGATTTCCCGGTGTCGGTGCAGTCGATGACGACCACCAAGACCCACGACGTGAATTCGACCCTGCAGCAGATCGCGGAGCTGACCGCGTCGGGCTGCGACATCGTACGGGTGGCGTGCCCGCGACAGGAGGATGCCGACGCTCTGGAGGCGATCGCGAAGAAGTCCCCCATCCCGGTCATCGCCGATATCCATTTTCAGCCGCGCTACATCTTCGCCGCGATCGATGCCGGATGTGCGGCGGTGCGTGTGAATCCGGGCAATATCAAGGAGTTCGACGGCCGCGTCGAGGAGGTCGCGAAGGCGGCCGGTGATGCGGGCATTCCGATCCGGATCGGGGTGAACGCCGGCTCACTGGACAAGCGGATGCTGGCGAAGTACGGCAAGGCGACGCCGGAGGCGCTGGTGGAGTCGGCGCTGTGGGAGGCGGGCCTGTTCGAGGAGTACGGGTTCGGCGACATCAAGATCTCGGTGAAGCACAACGATCCGGTGGTCATGGTGGAGGCGTACCGGCAGCTGGCGGCGCGCTGCGACTATCCGCTGCACCTGGGCGTGACCGAGGCCGGTCCGGCGTTCCAGGGGACGGTGAAGTCGGCGACGGCGTTCGGTGCGCTGCTGTCGCAGGGCATCGGGGACACGATCCGCGTCTCGTTGTCGGCGCCGCCGATCGAGGAGGTGAAGGTCGGCAACCAGATTCTGCAGTCGCTGAACCTGCGGCCGCGGAAGCTGGAGATCGTGTCGTGCCCGTCCTGCGGCCGCGCGCAGGTGGACGTGTATTCGCTGGCCGACCAGGTGACCGCGGGCCTGGAGGGGATGCCGGTGCCGCTGCGGGTCGCGGTGATGGGATGTGTGGTCAACGGTCCCGGCGAGGCCCGCGAGGCCGATCTCGGCGTGGCGTCCGGCAACGGGAAGGGCCAGATCTTCGTGAAGGGCGAGGTGATCAAGACCGTGCCCGAACATCAGATCGTGGAGACCTTGATCGAGGAGGCCATGCGCCTGGCGGAGGAGATGGGCGAGTCCGATGCGGGCGAACCCGTGGTCACCGTCGGATAGCCGGTGACCGGAGTCCGTTCGTGACACCTCGCACCCCGGTGGGCGGTGCGTCGGTGCATGGTGTGCCGGTGTGTGGTGCGTCGCTCCGCACACCCAAACGGCAGCGTGTTCGCATCGTTCGTGGCAGGCTGTGAACGTGCGGAGTGTGCTGGAGCCGACCCGCCGGACGAGGAACTCCGGCGCCCGCCAGCTCGCCCATCGCGATCTGGCACAGGTGCTGCAAGTGCTGGACACCGATCCGGTGGCCAGCTGTATGGTTGCCGCGCGACTGCAGGAGCACGGCCTGGACGGCCGTGGCGGCGGTGAGCTGTGGAGTCGCGGCGGCCCGGTCGAATCCCTGTGTTTCTCCGGTGCCAACCTCATGCCGCTGCGCGGCGGCCCCGACGATCTGCGCGCGTTCGCCGAGCGTGCCGCGCGCTGGCCGCGCACGTGCTCGTCGGTGGTGGGCCGGCAGGAACTGGCGTTACCGCTGTGGGAGCGGCTGGCCGACCGCTGGGGTCCGGCCCGCGAACTGCGCGCCGATCAGCCGCTGCTGGCACTCGACGGTCCCGCGTACGCGGTCGCCGATGCGCGGGTGCGGCGGGTCCGGGTCGACGAACTGGACCGCTACCTGGTCGCCGCCGTGGCGATGTTCACCGAGGAGATCGGCGTCGATCCGCGGATCGGCGACGGCGGGCGCAGCTATCGGCGGCGGGTGGCGGGCCTGATCCAGGCCGGGCGGGCCTGGGCCAGGTTCGAGGACGGCGAGGTCGTGTACAAGGCCGAGGTGGGCGCGGTGTCCCGGCGCACCGGGCAGATCCAGGGGGTGTGGGTGCATCCGCGGTGTCGCGGTCGCGGCCTGGGCACCTCGGGTACGGCCGCGGTGGCCAATGCGGTGGTGGCGTCCGGGCGCACCGCCAGTCTGTACGTCAACTGCTACAACGACGCGGCCCGGCGCGCCTACGCGAATGTCGGGTTTCGGCAGATCGCCACGTTCGCCACGGTTCTGGTCGACTGAGGCCGGGCGAGCGAGGCCCGGCCGCACCGTGTGTCGCCCCGGTCGGGGGCGGTCGGCTGGCTACCATCGCTGTCGATGTCGACACCCGGAAGACGTTGCCTGCCACCCCTGCTCGCGGAGGGGCGGAGGCCTGCCCGGCGCGGGCGAACGGCCGTGCTGCTGTCGGCGGCCGCGATCGCGCTCGCGGTGAGCGGATGCGGAGCCGAGTCGCGGGGCCCGGTGCCGACCGCCGACGACTTCCTCGCCGCCGTCGCCCGGCACGATGTGCGCGCGGCCGCCGAGTTCACCAATCGGCCCGACAAGGCAAGCGCCGCACTGGCTTCGGCCTGGGACAAGTTGCAGGCCGAGGAGCTGACCGCGCACACCGGAGACGCGCACGTCACCGGGGACACCGCCACGGTCGACTACACCTACCGGTGGCGGCTGCCGCGCGATCGGGTCTGGACCTACACCGGGCAGTTGCAGATGGGCCGCAGCGAGGGACGCTGGCAGGTGCGCTGGACGGCCTCGAATCTGCACCCCGAACTGGGTGACACCCAGACCATGGAGCTGCGCGCGACGCCCGCGCCGCGAGCCCGGGTGAACGAGCGCTCGGGCAGCGATGTGCTGATTCCCGGTACGGTGCACCCGGTTTCGTTCACCGCGAGCGCGGCACCCGATCCCGGATACGTGGCCGACGTGCTGGCCGAGACGCTGGGCCGGTTCGGTGGCGAGTCGACCGCCGACACCGTCCGCACCGCCGCGGATCGTCACTCCGGCACCTACACCGTGGCGACGCTGACCGATCGGGAATTCGACGAGGTCGGCGGCGACCTCGTCGGTCTGCCCGGGGTGACCGTCGGACAGCACGCGGATCTGGTGTCCGCCGACCGGCATTTCGCGCCGGACCTGATGACGCAGGTGCGCAAGACGGTCGCCGACGAGGTGGACGGCAAGGCCGGCTGGCGGGTGGTCACCGTGAACTCCACCGGCGCGGACGTCGACGTGCTGCACGAGGTGGCGCCGCAGCCGGCCCCGTCGTTCTCGCTGAGCCTCGACCGCACCGTGCAGGACGCCGCCCAGCGCGCGGTGGACGTGCGCACCGATCAGACCATGATGGTGGTGCTGCAGCCGTCCACCGGCGCGGTGCTGGCGGTGGCGCAGAACCGGGCGGCCGACGCCGACGGCCCGGTCGCCACCTCCGGGCTGTATCCGCCCGGCTCCACCTTCAAGACGGTGACCGCGGCCGCCGCGCTCGCCGAGGGCACGCAGACCCCGGACACGAGGGTGCCGTGCCCGAGCCGGATCGTGATCGGCGACCGGACCATACCCAACTATCAGCTGTTCACCGCCGGCGACGTATCGATGGCGACCGCCTACGAGCGGTCCTGCAACACCTCGTTCGCGAAAATAGCCAGTGAGTTGCCCGGCGGGGCGCTGACCGACGCCGCGGCCCGGTTCGGGCTCGGACCGGACTACACGGTGGTCGGATTGCCGACGGTGTCGGGGTCGGTGCCGCCGGCCTCGGACCGGGTGCAGCGCACCGAGAACGGCATCGGGCAGGGCACGGTGGTGGCCAGTCCGTTCGGAATGGCGCTGGTGGCGGCGACCGTCGCGCGCGGCTCGGCGCCGACGCCGTATCTGATCGGCGGTTACGAGACGAAGGTCGACGGCGCCCGCCCGGAGCCGTCGCCCGAGGTGGTGCGCGGGCTGCGCACGATGATGCGCAAGGTGGTGACCGGCGGTACCGCGGAACGGATCGCCGATCAGGGGGAGGTGTACGGGAAGACCGGCGAGGCGGAGGTCGACGGCGGCTCGCACTCGTGGTTCATCGGCTACCGCGGGGATATGGCGTTCGCGACGCTGCTGGTCCGGGGCGGAAGTTCGGACCACGCGGTCGCGGTCACCCGGGACATGCTGGCCGCGCTGCCGCCGGGCACGGCCTAGCGGATGCACCGGGCGCAACGGCGGCGACCGGATGCCTGCGCAGGTGAGGCATCCGGTCGCCGGGTCGCTCGTCTTCGTGTTCGGCCGTATCTATGGCGCGTGCACCTCCGATCCGCTCGCGGCCGCCGGGACGGGGTTGCCGGCGGGTGGGGTGGCTCCGGCCGAGGGGCCGTCGAGGAGTTCCACGACGGCGGTGCCTGCCAGGAGCATTCCCGCGGTAATGAGGGTCAACATCGAACGCTTCATGGTCTTCTCCCTTGTGGGTGAGCGAGATCCAATGGGCTCGAACCGAGATCGCCGGCTGTTCGCCGACTCGCAAACGGTAGAACGCGGGCAATCTTCCAGACAACCCCTCGGTGCGCATTAGCACAGACCCCGGCGTTCATGCCGCAGGTCACAGGCGTGTCGGTGACCTTTTTGTTATTCGGCCCGGTGCAGGCTGGCCGCCAGATGGTGTTGCTTCGGCTCGCCGACCGCGGCCATGCGCAGCGTGTAATCGATGGTGTCGCCGGACAATCGGATCGAGCGGCCGAGGGCGGTCACCAGCTTCGCGGTGGTGGTGCGGCCGAGATGGGTGGAATCCAGTTCCAGCCGCAGCCCGCCGTCGGCGACGTCGATGCTGCCCTCGCAGATCTCGGTGATCCCGGTCGGATGGGCGAGGATCAGTTCGATGCGGTCCGGGCCCGCGCAGCGCAGGTAGCCGGTCTCGGCGTGCAGCGAGCGGCCGTCGCCGGCGTGCCGGGTGCGCTGGCGGTAGGTGAGGAACGGGCGGCCGACATGGCCGAAGCTGATCTCCTCGTGATAGTCGAACGAGTCGATCGTCGGGTACTCGCCGTGCCCGGTGCCGCGCCAGGTGCCCAGCAGCGGGGCGAGGTGAGCGATATCGGGGTGCGGGGCGACGGGCGACTGGGGTTCGAGCACGGCGGTCAGCATAGTGGCCGCGAGCCTAGCGGGCGTGCCGACGATGCGGTGGGTTCCCGCCGATATTCGTGACGGGGGTTGACACGGATCGGACCCGGTTCGCGGACACGCCGACCCGAGCGAGTGCGGGCGAACATCGCCGGTTCTCCGCGCGATATGTCTGGTGAGATGAGATGACCGGCCGGCGCGGTGAGGGAGTTCGGATGGCACTCGAGGTGATCGAGCGGACCGGGGCGCCGCCGGCTCCCCGGCGTTCGGCGGTGCGGCAGTGCTGGGTGCTGGCCCTGCGCCTGGTGCGGCCGTCGCTGCGGAACGGCGACGTCCTCACCGCCCTGCTCTCGCCGGCGGTGTTCACCGTCGGTTTCTACGTGCCGCTGAACCGGGTGATGGGCTTCGCGGGCCACGGCCTGACCAGCTATGCGCAGTTCCTGATGCCGATGATCGTGATGCAGGCGGTGTCGTTCTGCGCCACGGCGGCGGCGTTCCGGTCGGCCACCGACGCCCGGGACGGGCTGGACACCCGCTTCGCGACGATGCCGATGCCGTCCGCGGCGCCGCTGGCCGCCCGGACCGTCGCGGTGCTGTACCGGGTGCTGCTCTCGCTGGTGTCGGCGCTGGTGTGCGGGCACGCGATCGGCTTCCGGTTCTACGGGAACTGGTGGCAGACCGCCGGATTCCTCGTCTTCGCGCTGCTGCTCGGGCTGATGCTGGGGCAGGCAGGCGATCTGCTGGGCGCGCTGTCGAAGAGTCCGGAGGCGACGACGCAGGCGCTGGTGCTGCCGCAGCTGATCCTCGGCATGGTGTCCACCGGATTCGCGCCGGCGGACCAGTTCCCGCCCTGGATCCGCGGCTTCGCCCGCGCGCAGCCGGTCTCGCGGTTCGTCGATACGCTGCGCGTGCTGGCGGGCGATCGCTCCGGGCGGGCGGGGGCGGTGAACTGGGCCTCGGCCGGGCCCGGGCTGGGGTGGGCGGCGGCGGGGCTGATCGTGTTCGGCGGCGGCTCGGTGCTGGTGGCCGTGCGGCGGCGGCGATGAACGCGGCGGGCGAGGCGACCGCGGTGTCGCGGCCGGCCACCGAGCTACCGGTCGTTCCGTTCGCCACCGAGACGTGGCGACTTCTGCTGCCGCAGACCGTGATCCAGACCCGCCGGCTGCTGTTGCGCTGGCGCCGTGACCCGTTGACGCTGGCGCAGTCGCTGCTGTTCCCGGCGTTGCTGTTGATCATGCTGAATACTGTTCTGGGGAAACAGATCTCGGCTTTCTCGGGAGCCAGTGCGCTGTACGGCTCGGTGCCGATGGTGACGCTGGTATCGGTGATGTCGGGATCGCTGGCCGGCGCGATCACGCTGGGTCGCGAGCGCGACGACGGGCTGCTCGCGCGGTTCTGGGTGCTGCCGGTGCACCGGGCGTCGGGGCTGCTGGCGCGCGTTCTCGCGGAGGGCGTGCGCATCCTGGCCTGCACGCTGGTGCTGTTCGCGGTCGGGATGCTGCTGGGATTCCGCTTCCGGCAGGGTATCGCGGCCGCGGTCGCGCTGGTGGGCGTGCCGCTGCTGTACGGGTTCGGTTTCGCGACGCTGGTCACCGCGGTGGCCTGCTATTCGGCGAAATCCGCTGTGGTGGAGGCGATTTCGCTGGGGTCCTCGCTGCTGATGTTCTTCTCCACCGGCTTCGTGCCGCTGGCCGCCTATCCGGCGTGGGCGAAACCGATTGTGGCGCATCAGCCGATGTCGTATGCCGTGGATGCGATGCGCGGGCTGTCGCTGGGCGGGCCGGTGCGGGTGCCGCTGCTGGCGACCCTCGCGTGGTCGGCCGGCGCGATGGTGGTGTTCGGCGTCCCCGCCGTGCTCGGCTACCGGCGGGCCAGCCGGCGCTGAGCTACCTCAGCTCGTCGGACAGCCGGGCGATCAGTGTGGTCGAATCGCGCGGGCTCAGCGCCATCGCGCGCAACTGGTCGAACATCACGCCGAAGCGGCGAATCTCGTTGTGGCCCTCCACGATGTCGTCACCGGCGATGCCCTCGACGTACACCAGTTCGGGATCGGCCGGATCGTGGAAGTCCAGCAGCACGAACGAGCCGACCATGGCCGGATGGGCGCCCGCGTCGAACGGCAGCACCTGCAGGATGACGTTGCGCTTCTCCGCCTCCTCCATCAGCCGCAGCAACTGCCCGCGCATCACCTCCCGGCCGCCGACCACCCGCCGCAGCGCCGCCTCGTCGAGCACCACCCACAGCTCCAGCGGCTCCTCCTTGGTGAGCACCTTGGCGCGTTCGAAGCGGGCGCGCAGGCGCTGCTCGATGACCGCCGTCTCCACCTTGGGCATCGCGGTGTCCAGCACCGCCCACGCATACTGCTCGGTCTGTAACAGGCCGGGGATGAACGAGGTCTGGAACAGCCGGGCCGACAGCGCCTCGTTCTCGAAATTGATGTACGCGGCGTACACCTCCGACACCGCCGCCTCGAACGAGCGCGACATGCCGGGTTTCTGCGCCTCCTGCAGTAACTGCAGGGCATCGGACCGCTGCGGTTCCTCGATGCCGTACAGCTCGAGCATCGCCATCAGGGTGCGGCGCTGCGGGCGGGCCTGGGCGGTCTCGATCCGGTACAGCGTGGTGACGTTGATCCCGGTCCGGGCGCTGACCTCCTCCTTGCTGACCGCGGCGTTCTCCCGCATCTCGTACAGCAGTGCGGCCAGCCGTCTGAGCTGGACCGTCAGCACCGTTCTCTTGCCTGCCATGGCGAGCGTCTCCTCCGCGCGGTTCGTGGAACGCGCCGTCGCATCGTTGCCTGTGTCGGAGCCGCATTCCGCCGCGCACGGGCGGCGGAACGGTGGTCATGGCGGGTAAGGGTACCGCGACCGCCTCGTTATCGGTGGGGCGGTAGCTTGATGGGCGTTGTCTCGAGCTTGGGGAGAATTCGCTGTGGCGCCACGGAAAGCGAGAGGGGCCGCCGCTCTGGCGGTCGTCGCCGCGCTGTCGGTCACGGTCGGTGCGGGTCCGGGATCGGCCGCCGGATCGGTCGATCCGATCATCGCCACCGGCCGGTTACTGGACTCGCCGGTCACCGCCGACGGCTCGCGGATCGCGAGTTCCGCCGTCCGCGACGATCGTCACCTGACGCTGTCGGTGTACTCGGCGGCGATGGACAAACCGATCACCGTCGAGGTGCAGCGCCCGGCCGACACCGCCGTGCCGCGCCCGGTTCTCTACCTGCTCAACGGTTCCGGTGGTGGCGAGGACCTCGACACCTGGAGCTCCATGACCGCCGTGCCGAAGTTCCTGGGGGACAAGGACGCCAATGTCGTGCAGCCGATCGGCGGCGCCTGGAGCCTGTACACCGACTGGGTCGCCGACGATCCCGTGCTCGGCCGTAACAAGTGGACGACCTTTCTCACGGAGGAACTTCCGCCGCTGATCGATGCGGCATTGGGCGCCGATGGGCGCAACGCGATCGCCGGGCTGTCCATGGCGGGCGATTCGGTGCTGGCGCTGGCGATCGGAAAGCCGGGCCTGTACCGCAGCGTGGCCTCCTACAGCGGGTGCGCGCAGACCAGCGATCCGCTGGGGCAGCGCGTGGTGAAGACGATGGTGGAGGTCTGGGGGCACGGCGATCCGGTGAACATGTGGGGCCCCGACGACAGCCCGCTGTGGGCGGCCAACGACCCCTACGTGCACGCCGACAAGCTGCGCGGGGTGAATCTGTTCTTCTCCGCCGGCAACGGCCTGCCCGGCCCGCACGACACCGTCGACAGCCCCTTCCTGACCTACGGCACCACCCGGGGCCCGGAAACCCTGGCCAACCAGATGCTGCTCGGCGGCATGATCGAGGCCGGCGCCAACGCCTGCACCCGGAACCTGCAGAATCGCTTGAACCAGTTGGGGATTCCCGCGACCTACGACTTCACCCCGAACGGTACGCATTCCTGGGGCTATTGGCAGGACGCGTTCGAGCGGTCCTGGCCGGTGCTCGCGGCGGGGATGGGGTTGTAGGACGCGCTCAGGCCTTCTGTTCGGCCTCTTGTTCGGCGTAGTCGTAGAAGCCCCGGCCGTTCTTGCGGCCCTGATACCCGCAGTCGGCGAGGCGGCGCAGGGTGCCCGCGGGGGAGTGCACGGTCTCCGGCCGGTCGGTGTGCAGTGCGTCGAGGATGGCGACGCTGACGTCGAGGCCGACGAGATCCAGCAGCTGGAACGGGCCCATCGGGAATCCGGCGCCCTCCCGCATGGCCGCGTCGATCTCGTCCCGGCCGGCCACGCCGTGTTCGAGCAGCCGCACCGCCGCGTTCAGGTAGGGGAACAGCAGCGCGTTCACCACGAAGCCGGTCCGGTCGCGCACGTCGATCGGGACCTTCCCGCAGGATTCGGCGAATGTCTTTGCCGCCGAGATGGTTTCGTCGCTGCTGTCGGCGGCGCGGACGATCTCGACCAGCCCCATGCGCGGCACCGGGTTGAAGAAGTGGATCCCGCACACGTTCGCGGCGCGCCCGCTCGCGGCGGCGATGTCGGCGACCGAGAGCGAGGAGGTGTTGGTCGCGAGAACGGCTGCGGTATCGCAGATCTCGCCGAGTGTGCCGAACAGTTCCCGCTTCACCTCCAGGTCCTCGACCACCGCCTCGATCACCAGGTCGCAGCTCGCGAGTTCGTCCAGATCGGTGACCGCCGAGACGCGGCCGAGTGCGGTGTCGTATTCGGAGCGGGTGAGCCGGCCCGCGGCGACCTGTTTGTCCAGTGAGCGGTCCAGCCGGGTCAGCAGGTGGTCGGCGGCGCGCCGGGTCCGGCTGCGGATCACCACGCCGTACCCGCTGCGGCAGGCCACCTCCGCGATTCCGCCGCCCATCGTCCCGGAACCCACGACGCCGATATGTTCGATGTGCACGGTTGTACTCCTTCGCCGAGCTGTCGGTCTCTGCTTCCCGAGTCGCCCGCCCACGCGCGTTGTGTGCGGCGTCGTCGTGCGGACACGGTAGGCCGGACCGGCGCCCTCGTAGCCAACCTCGACGCCGGATGCCGTGTGGTCGAATTACGGTCGCGGAAATTGTGATTCTGGCCGTTCCCGGACAATTACCGTGGGCATTCGTAAATTTGACAGAATGGCCAAATTCGATGAGCGCCGGTGCCCAAGATTTTTTGGTCACGCCGGGTGTGGTTGCCTCTACTGTGGTCGCCGAATGTCTGTTGCAGACATTGTCCGGGCTATCCCGTAGCATGTGTTCCGGGTTATATACCGGGTGGAATTTATATTCTAGGGGTTCGACCGGCAATACCGTTGCAGGTAATGTTACCGAATGTTACCGTTCGGTAGTCCAAGGGGGCCTGTCGGACACCAGGCGACGATGCCGACCATGTTTCATTTCTCTCCCGAGTCGAAGTGGACGGTACGGGGCGGACGACTGATGGATTGGGGGCATCCGAGGATGCTGCAATTCGATTTCCGAACCACATTCGCGGGCCGAGGGCCGGCGCGGCGGTGGGCCGACTTCCTGGTGGCGCGCCGATATTCCGTTGTCGTCGTCGGCGTGCTGGTGGCATTGCTGGCCGGTGCCTGGGGGGCCGGGGTGTTCGACCGCCTGAACCTGGCCGGCTACACGGTGCCGGGCAGCCAGTCCAGCGCCGCGGACGATCTGGTCGGTTCGGAACTGGGCAGGCGAACGCCCGATGTCGTGGTGCACTACTCGGTCTCCGACGGGCGGACCCTGGCCGATGTCGCGCCCGAGATCGGGGCGCGGCTGGAGTCGGTCGACCGCGATCTGCTGGCGCGCCCGGTCGAGTCGTTCCTGACCGCCGACGCGACGCGGCGGCCCGCCTTCGTCTCCGGTAATCGCGAGGGGCTGGCGGTACTCAGCCTCGCCGGTGACGACACCACGCGGCTGCAGAGTTTCCAGAAACTGCGCGATACGCTCGTCGTGCCGGGAATCGACACCTCGTTCTCCGGATACAGCGCCGTGACCGACGCCTACAACACCGAGTCGAAAAACGATCTGGCCCGGGTCGAAATCATCGCGCTGCCGCTGACATTACTGGTGCTGATATTGATCTTCGGAAGCGTCGTGGCGGCATGTATTCCGGTGATCATCGGAGTTCTGACGATCGTCGCCTCGCTGGCGTTCCTGCGGGTGCTCTCCGAATTTACCGATGTAAGTTCATTTGCGGTTAATACCGCGTCGATCATCGGCCTGGGCATGGCCATCGACTACGGGCTGTTGACGGTCAGCCGATTCCGCGAGGAATTATCGAGATCCGGCGATGTCGCGCGGGCCGTCCGGGTGACGACGGCGACGGCGAGCCGTACCGTGCTGTTCTCCGGATCGATACTGGTGTGCGCATTTCTCGGAATGCTGGTCTTTCCGGTGTCCGCGATGCGGTCGCTGGGGTTCGGGGCGATGTCGGCGGTCGCCGTCTCCGCCTGCCTGTCGGTGACCGTCGTGCCGGCCGCGCTGGCCGTGCTCGGGCATCGGATCGATGCGCTGAGCCTGCAGCGCGGCCGGGTGCGGTCCGGCGAGGACCGGTCGCGGAGATTCTGGGAACGATTCGCCACGGCGACGACACGCAGGCCGATCCTGCTCGCGACGGGGGTCATCGCGATCCTGCTGCTGTTCACGCTGCCGGTGTCCGGTGTGCGGATGGCGAATCTGGACAGTTCGGGACTGCCCGCCGACAATCCCGCCCGCCTGGCGCAGGAAATGATCGTGCAGAAGTTCCCGAACGCCACCAACGGAGCGGATCTCGTCGTCCGCGGCGCCGACGGCGGACCGCCGAGCGAGATCGCGGTGGACGACCTCATAGCGCGCGCCGGTGTCACCGACGGAGTGCGCTTCGCGCTGGCCACCGATCGGGGCCGGGACTTCGCGATCGTCCATGTGGTGCTCACCGACACGGACTTCACCACCCCGGCCCTGGACACGGTGGAACGGCTCAGATCGCTTCCGCCGCCGCCGGATTCGACCGTTCTGGTCGGTGGCGAGAACGCCGTCAACGCCGACAGCTATCGCGCGATCGTGACGAACTTCCCCAAGATGGCGCTGGCGATGCTCGCGGCGATCCTGGTGCTGATGTTCCTCGCCTTCCGGTCGGTCCTGCTGCCGGTGAAGGCGGTCGTGATGGCCGCGCTCAGCCTGGCGGCCAGCCTCGGCGTGGTGACCTGGATATTCCAGGGCGGGCATGCGGCGGACCTGTTCGGCATCACGCCGGGGCCGCTACCGGTCGCGGGCGTGGTGATCGTCGTGGCCACCGTCTTCGGCCTGTCCACCGACTACGAGGTGTTCCTGCTCGCGCGGATGCTGGAGGCCCGCGAGGCCGGCGCCGACACCCGGAACGCGGTCATCCAGGGCGTCGCCGGGACCGGGCGGGTGGTGACCGCGGCGGCGGCGTTGCTGGTCATCGTCACCGGCGCCGCCGCGGCGTCCGGGCTGTCGATCGTGAAACTGGTCGGCCTCGGAATGGTCGTCGCGATCCTGGTCGACGCCACGCTGGTGCGGATGATCCTGGTGCCCGCGCTGGTCGTCCTGATGGGCGAGGCCAACTGGTGGTCGCCGTTCGGGAAACGCCGGCAGGGCAGCCGGGTGCCGGCGGAGCGGGCCGATGCCGTGGAACCGGCCGGCACGCCGGAACCGGAAAGGGAATCGCATGCCCAGTGATGTCGTCTCGGTTTCCCGAATCGTGCCGGCTCCGGTACATGTCGTCTTCGACTACGTCTTCGATTACGAGAAGATTCCCGAATGGGTGGCCGGGGTGTCCGGATATCAGCGGCACGAGGATCTCCCCGAGGGTTTCACTCTGGAGATGTCGATCGGAGCCGTCAAACATCAGGTCACGCTCGCGACCGAATCCTGGATACGCGACACATCGATAGGTCTGGTGGAGACCAGCGGACACGATGCTCGGGTCGACGTCGACTTCGAGCCGGTACGTGCCGATTCCTGCCGCGTGGCGGTGCGAATCAGCTATCCCGTCCGAGAGGGCCTGCTGGCCCGATCGGCCAATGTGGCCGGGCGAATCATCGCCCGCCGAATCATAGACAGCAGTGCCGGAAGGCTCGAGAGACGGATCGCGACCGGATCGAACTGATCCGGATCCGGGTCCGTCGGGCTACGGCGACAATTCGACAAATGAGGTTCGGGAGGGGAACTGTGAAGTTCGACGGTAATCGAGTTCTACTCACCGGTGCATCGGGTGGCCTCGGCGGGGCGATCGCGCGGGAACTGTCCCGCCACGGTGCGGAGATGATATTGACCGGCCGCAAGGAGTCCGCGCTGCGCCTGCTCGCGAAGGAATGCGGCGGCGAGGTGATACCCGCGGATCTGGCCGAGCGGGATGCCGCGGAGCGGCTCGCCGCCGCCGCGGGCCCGATCGACGTGCTGGTCGGCAATGCGGGACTGCCGTGCAGCGGGCTGCTGACGGATCTGTCGGTGCCGGAGATGGACCGCGCCCTGAACGTCAACCTGCGCGCGCACATGATCCTCGCCCGGCAGCTGATCGGCCCGATGCGGGAGCGCGGCCGCGGGCACCTGGTGTTCATGTCGTCGCTGTCCGGGAAGACGGCGTCGCCCCGGGCCTCGGTCTACAACGCCACCAAGTTCGCCCTGCGCGGATTCGGCCTGGCCCTGCGGGAGGAACTGCGCCCCGCGGGAATCGGGGTGTCGACGATATTTCCCGGATTCGTCGCCGACGCCGGTCTGTTCGCCGATGCCGGCCTGGTCCGGCTGCCGCGGTACGTCCGGACGGTGACCTCCGCGCAGGTCGCCGCCGCGGTCGTCCGGGCCGTGGAGAAGAACGTCGGCGAAATAGATGTCGCATCCTCGAGCCTGCGATGGGGCGCTCGTTTCGGCGCGGCCGCGCCGATGCTGTCGGCGAAGGTACAGCGATGGTCCGGCGCGGACCGGATCACCGCGGAAATCGCCGCCGGACAGACGGATAAACGGTAGCGCGAACCACTCTCTCCGAATTGTGAAGATCGTGTCATCAACGGATGCGGCGACGGCGCCGGATCCGGCTGTCGCTGCCCGGACGTCAGGGCATTCGAGAAATCGATCGGACGAAAGCTGTTTTCCCATGACCAACGATGAATCCGAGCTCACGCTGGCGCATCTGCTGCGCTCCCGCGCCGAGGCTCATCCCGACCGCGATGTATTCTCCTATCTTCCCGACGGGGAAACCGTTGCCGAGCGCTGGACCTATGGCGAATTGCACGAACGCGCACTGGGTGTCGCGTCCTGGCTGACCGGGTCGGGGGCCGCCGGCGAACGGGTTCTCGTCATGCATTCGAATCCGCTGCATTTCGTCGCGGCGATCTTCGGATGCGCGTATTCGGGGGCGGTCGCCGTCCCGGCCTATTCGCCCGTCGGCAAGCGCCAGAAGTTCCGGATAGCCAAGATCGTCAGCGACTCCGGGGCCGGGTTCGCGCTCAGCTCGGCGGACGCGCTGGACCGGGACCGGTCGGGGATCGAGTCCACCGAGGCGGCGCCCGCGATGAGCTGGTGCGCCTCCGACATCCTGCCGGCGACCGCGGAACATCGCCCGGCCGGCGATCCGCGGCCGGACGACCTGATGGTGCTGCAATACACCTCGGGCTCCACCGGGGATCCGAAGGGCGTCATGATGACGCACCGGAATTTCGTGCACAACCTGGGCAGCATTCGGGCGGCCTACGGCGATCTCGACGAGACCGACGGGTTGTCCGCGGTGTTCTGGCTGCCGCTGCATCACGATATGGGCCTGGTCGGCGCGGTGCTGGGAACCATCCAGTCCGGTTACGGCGGCGAGCTGATGTCGCCGATCTCGTTCGTGCAGCGCCCGATTCGGTGGCTGCGCCGGATCTCCGGCAAGCGGGCCCTGGTCACCACGGCGCCCAACTTCGCCTACGACCTCTGCGTGGACACCACGACACCCGAGGAGCGCGCGGAACTGGACCTGAGCGGCTGGCGGGTCGCGATGTGCGGCGCCGAGGCGGTGCGCCCGGATACGATGCGCCGCTTCGCGGAGGCCTTCGCCCCCGCGGGATTCCGTGCCTCGGCGCTGCAACCGGTGTACGGGTTGGCCGAGGGGACGCTGCTCGTGACGGGGTCGCCGCGCGCGGATGGACCGCTGCGAAAGACGTTGCGGCGCAGCGCCTTGAGCGAAGGCGAGGCGGTCGAGGCGGCGGAGACCGATGCCGACGCGGTGACCATGGTCGGGTGCGGGCGCCCGCAGGAGGGCACCCGGGTCGTCGTCGCCGATCCGGACACCTTCGAGCGGTGCCCGGACGGCACCGTGGGCGAGGTGTGGGTGGCCAGCGATGCGGTCGCTCGCGGCTACTGGGGCCAGCCGGAGGCGTCGGCCCGCACCTTCGGCGCCCGGCTGAGCACCCCCGGCGGCGAGCCGTCCGGGCCCTACCTGCGCACCGGCGACCTCGGATTCGTCGGCGAGGGAGAGCTTTTCGTCGCGGGGCGGCTCAAGGATCTGATCATCATCCGCGGCCGCAACCTGTACCCGGACGATATCGAGAACACCGTGCAGGAGAGCGATCCGATACTGCTGCGCGGCCGCGGCGCGGCCTTCTCCGTGCCGGGATCGGTGGACGAGCGGTTGGTGATCGTCCAGGAGGTGGAGCGCGACCGGACCGACGAACTCGACGCGGACACGGTGTGCCGCGCCATCGCGACCGCGGTGGCGCAGGAACACGAGGTCGCGGTGTCGCAGATCGTGCTCGTGCGCGCATACAGCCTGCCGAGCACGACGAGCGGAAAGGTGCAGCGGTTCGCCTGCCGCGAAAAGCTCGGTGACGACAGCCTGAAGGTCCTCGGCGAATGGTCGGGCCAGGCCACCGCGGCGCCGGCCGATCGCGCCGCGGAGGCCGCCGCCGCACCGGCGACCACGGTGAGCGCGCGGGAACTCGAGGACTGGATGGTCGATCATCTGTCCCGCGAGTTCCGGCTTCCGGCAAGCGATATCGACACCGGGCAGCTGTTCGCCTACTACGGCCTGGATTCGGTGCGCGGCATCAAACTCGTCGGCGCGCTGGGCGAACACCTCGGCACCGAGATTGCGCCGGCGCTGATCTACGAGCACCCGACCATCGCCGATCTCGCCCGCGCCCTGACCGAGGACTCTCCCTCCGCCGAGGTCGCGGCCGAACCGCAGGCCGGGGGCGGCGCCGAGACGGGCGAGCCCATCGCCATCGTCGGCATCGGCTGCCGGTTCCCCGGCGCCGACGGCACCGAGGCGTTCTGGGATCTGCTGACCACCGGCGTGGACGCCGTCACCGCGGTGCCCGTCGACCGCTGGGAGCACCGCGAGGTGCGCTGGGGCGGATTCCTCGACGACGTGCGCGGTTTCGATGCCGAGTTCTTCGGGATCTCGCCGCGCGAGGCCAAGCACATCGATCCGCAGCAGCGGCTGATGCTGGAGGTGGTCTGGGAGGCGCTGGCGGATGCCGGACTGGACGTCGAGCGGCTGGCCGGCACCGATGTCGGTGTCTTCGTGGGTATTTCGTCCAACGACTACGGGCGCACCTTCTACCGCAGCGAGGACCGGATCGAGGCGTACTCGGGCACCGGCAATGCCGTGAGCGTCGCGGCGAACCGGGTGTCGTACCTCTTCGACTTCCGCGGGCCGAGCGTGGCCGTCGACACCGCCTGTTCGTCGTCGCTGGTCGCGGTGCACGACGCCTGCCGGTCGCTGCGCACGGGGGAGAGCACGCTCGCGGTCGCGGGCGGGGTCAACGTGATGCTGTCGCCGGACCTGGGCATCAATATGGCCCGGGCCGGGGTGGTGGCGCCCGACGGGCGGTGCAAGACCTTCGACACCTCCGCCGACGGGTACGTGCGCGGTGAGGGCGCGGCCGTCGTGGCGCTGGAACCGCTGTCGCGGGCGATGGCGGAGGGGCATCCGGTGTACGCGGTGATCCGGGGGAGCGCGGTCAACCAGGATGGGCGGACCAACGGGTTGATGGCGCCCAACGGGCGGTCGCAGCGGGCCGTGCTGGCCCGCGCCTACGCCGATGCGGGGATCGCACCGGGCGACGTCGGCTATGTCGAGGCGCACGGGACCGGCACGTCGATCGGTGACGCCATCGAGACCGGCGCGTTGGCAGCCGTGCTCGGTGCGGGTCGCGACCCCGGAAACCCTTGTGTCATCGGCTCGGTCAAGACGAATATCGGCCATCTCGAGGCGGCCGCGGGCATCGCCGGAACCATCAAGGCGGCGCTGGCGCTGCACCATCGGACGCTGCCGCCGAGCCTGCACTACCGGCAGCCGAACCCGGCCATCGATCTGGCCACGCTGCGCGTCTGTGACCGGCTCGAGGAGTGGCCGGATCCGGGGCCGGTGGGCGTCAGCTCGTTCGGCTTCGGCGGCACCAACTCCCACGCGGTGCTGACGGCCGCGCCCCGGCAGCCGGGTGTCGAGCGTCGGCCCCGGGAGGGCGCGCGCGACCACGCGATCCTGCCGATCTCCGCGCAGTCGCCGGAGGCGCTGCGCGAGCTGGCGCGGCGCTACGTCGACGTGCTGACCGATACCGGTGAGGACGCGCCGGACTGGTCGTCGCTGACCTATTCGGCGGCGGTGCGCAGCACCCATCTGGACGAGCGGCTCACGGTCGTGGCGAAGTCGAAAGACGAAGCCGCCGAACAACTGTCGGCCTATCTGAACGGCGCGGCGCGCACCGGGACGGCCGTCGGCCGCCGGCCCGGCCGCACGCCGCGGATCGGCTTCGTGTTCTCCGGTCAGGGCTCGCAGTGGCAGGGCATGGGCAAGCAGCTGTTCACCCGGGAGCCGGCCTTCCGCGCGGCCCTGACCGCCTGTGATCGAGAGATCCGCCGCAACACCGGCTGGTCGGTCATCGACGAGTTGCACGCCGACGCCGAGCGTTCCCGCCTCGACGAGATCGACGTCCTACAGCCGACGCTGTTCGCGATCCAGGTGGCACTGGCGGCGTGGTGGCGGTCGGTCGGTGTCGTTCCCGACGCCGTCACCGGGCACAGCATGGGCGAGGTGGCCGCCGCCCACGTGGCCGGCGCGCTGGAACTGCCCGATGCGGCGGCGGTCATCTGCGAGCGCGCGCGGCTGTTGCGGACGCTGTCGGGTCGCGGCGCGATGGCCGTGGTCGAACTGCCCGCCGACCGGCTCGCCCCGCGGCTGGCCGAATTCGGCGCCGGCATCGGTATCGCCGCGGTGAACAGTCCCGGCGCGACCGTGCTGTCCGGGGATGCCGAGGCGGTGCGCGCCGCGCTGGAGCAGTTCGAACGGGAGGACGTGTTCTGCCGCGCGATCAAATCCGATGTGGCGGGGCACAGCCCGCACATGGACGAGCTGCGCCCGGCGCTGGAGGCCGACCTGTCGGGGATCCGGCCGCGGACCGGGACCGTGCCGATCTACTCGACGGTCACCGGGGAGATCCACGACGGCGGCGAGCTGTCGGCCGGGTACTGGGGCCGGAACCTCCGTGAGACGGTGCAGTTCGAGGCGGCCGTCGGGGGGATGGTCGACGACGGCTACGACCTGCTGCTGGAGGTGAGCCCGCATCCGGTGCTGACCGCGGCGCTCATCGACATCCGCGACACCCGCCGCCCGGCTCCGGGCGGAAGCGTCACGGCGACAACCATTGTCGAGTCGATGCGCCGCGACACCGACGAGCAGGCGGAGCTGCTGGCCTCGGTGGGCGAGCTGTACTGCGCCGGCTATCCGGTGCAATGGCAGCTGCAGTACCCGCACGGCGGTCACTTCGTCCGGCCGCCGCGTTATCCGTGGCAGCGCGAAATCCACTGGATCACCGACGATCTCACCGCTCCGTCCGGGGCGGCCAGGGGTGAGCTGGTGCGGCTCGATTCGGCGATTCACGCGGGCACGGCCTTCTGGCAGACGGAGGTCTCGCTGGATACGATGCCCGGCCTGGCCGATCACCGCGTGCGGTCGGTACCCGTCGTCCCGGCCGCGCTGTACGTGGCGCTGGCGTGCACGGCGGCGCGGCAGCTGTTCGGCGGAACCGGCTGCGAGGTGGCCGATTTCGAGTTCACCACGGCGTTGACCCTGGAGCCGGGTACGGCCCGGCCGGTCCAGCTCGCCGTGCTCGACCGTTCCGGTGACTCGGCCTCGGTGCGAATTCTCGCGGCGGACCGCTCGGTCGCCGATTCGCCCTGGGAACGGCTGAGCGACGGGGTGATTCGTGCCCTGGACACGTCCGGCGGCAGCGCGGCCGGGAGCGGAGTGGCCCGGGGCAGTGCGGTCCAGGGTGCGCGTGCTGCCGGCCGGGCCCGCAACGGCCACGGGCCGGCGGATATGGCAGCGGGAGGCGCCGACGGCCGCGCTGCGGCCGAAGGCATGACCGGCGATGGTGTGGCCGGGGGTGTCGTGGGCGGGGATGACGTCCCGGCCGACGGTGTCTCGGCCCGCGGCGACTCGGTCGCGGGTCGCGGCCGCCCGCAGGCGGATTCGCACGACTCGTCGGTAAGCGTGCCGGCGGCGGAGTTCTACCGAACCCTCGCCGAGGCCGGTCTCGAGTACGGTCCGGCCTTCCGGCGGATCGTGGAGATCCGGCGTTGCGGCGCCGATGCGGTGGCGAGCCTGGCTCCCATATCCACCGGATCGGAGCTGGCCGACACCATGATCCGGCTCGACGCGGCGTTTCAGACCCTGGCCGCCACCGTCGATTCCGCCGATACGCTCGCGGGCAGTATCTATCTGCCGGTCGGGCTGGACCGGCTGCGCATCCGCGGTGATCTCACGGCGGCGGCGGAATGCCACATGGTCAACCGGGGCATCTCCGAGGCCGGGCTGCTGGAGGGCGACTTCGAGATCGTCGCGGAGGACGGCACGGTGCTGGCCGACGGGGCGGGCCTGCGGGTGCGCTGCCTGGCCGAACAACTCCAGCGGGAGGCCGAGGGCCCGCGGAACTGGTTCCACGCCGTGCGCTGGGATCCGGCGCCGCTCCCGGCCGAATCGCCGCGGGCGGCGGGGCCCTGGCTGATCGTCGGCGCGGGCGGCGCGGCGGACGAGCTGCGGGAGCGCCTGGCGGCGGCCGGGTGCGCCGTCTCGGTCTGCGATCGCGAGACGAACCTGTACGACGTCCTCGCCGCCGACGACGAGGTGGCCGGCGTGGTCTACCTGGCGACGGGTCCCGCCACCGAATCGGCGCTTCCGGACATCCCCGCTTCGGTGCGCGAGTCGATCCTCGAATTCCTCGGCCGGGCACAGGATCTGGCCCGCTACGACTGGCCCGCGCGCCCGCCCCGGCTGTATCTGGTCACCCGCGGAACGCAGGATCTGCCGCCGGGCGCCGCGCTCGACGAACAGACCTGCCTCGACGCCGCCGTCACCGCGCCGACGTGGGGCCTGGCCCGGACAATCGAACACGAGTATCCCGAATTGCGGTGCACGCGTGTCGATATGAGCCCGGCGCCGGACGACCGCGAATACGACGCCCTCGTCGGCGAATTGACGGCCGACAACCCCGAAACCGAACTGGCCCTGCGCGCGGACCAGCGCTTCGTCGCTCGCATCGCCCCTGTCGCGGAACCGGAACCGGTCGTGCGCCCGGCCGAACCGGACGAGGGCTACGTGGTGCGGCAGGCCGCGCCCGGGTTGCTGGACGCGCTGCGGTTGCAGCGGGTCGCACGCCGGGAACCCGGACCGGGCGAGGTGGAGATCCGGGTCCGGGCCGCCGGCTTGAACTTTCACGACGTGGTGGAGGCGCTCGGGGTCATCCCGCCGGAGAACGGCAGCCACGCGGTGCTCGGCGCGGAATGCGCCGGGACCGTCGTCGCGGTCGGCGCGGGAGTCGAGGGCATCGCCCCCGGCGATGTCGTGGCCGCGATCGCCATGCCCGCGTTCGGTTCCTACGTCACCACCGCCGCCGAACTCGTGGTGCCCGTGCCGGACGGGATCAGCCCGGCGGATGCGGCCACCATCCCGGTCGCCTTTCTCACCGCCCACCGGGCACTGTGCGAGCTCGCCCGGCTGGAGCCGGGGGAGCGGGTGCTGATCCACGCCGCCACCGGTGGCGTCGGCCTGGCCGCGATTCAGATCGCGCGCCGGATCGGCGCCGAGATCTACGCGACGGCCGGTAGCGAGGAGAAGCGAAACCACCTGCGCCGCATGGGTATCGAACATGTGATGGATTCTCGGTCGCTGGCCTTCGCCCGCGAGATCGTGGACGCCACGGGCGGCACGGGCGTGGACGTGGTGCTGAACTCGCTGTCCGGCGAGGCGGTGTCGCGCAGTCTTGCTCTGCTGCGCCCGTTCGGACGCTTCGTCGAGATCGGCAAGCGCGACATCCACGAGCGGCGCACGCTGGATCTGTGGCTGTTGCGGCAGAACGTCTCGCACTTCACCGTCGATCTCACCGCGACGGCGTGGCAGCGTCCCGACCGGGTCGCGGCCGCGCTGCGCACGATCATGGGGCACGTCGAGGCGGGCGAGTACGCGCCGCTGCCGGTCACCGTGTTCGATCTCGGTGAGGCGCAGGCGGCGTTCGAGCACATGGCGCGGGCCCGGCACATCGGCAAGGTGGTGCTGGTGGCCGCGGGCGCGGCACCGGACATCCACATCACCGAGCCGCGGTTGCATGCCGACGGCACCTATCTGATCACCGGCGGCCTGGGCGGTATCGGTATCGAGCTGGCGCGGTGGTCGGTCGAGCGGGGCGCCCGCCATCTCGTGCTCGTCGGCCGCCGCGCGCCGAATGCCCACGCCGCCACCGTGATCGAGCAACTGCGCGCTGCCGGTACCGAGGTCTCCGTGCGGCACGTCGACGTCGGCCGGGCCGACCAGGTCGGCGAGCTGGTCGCGAGCATCGGCCGGGCCGGACCGCCGCTGCGCGGAATCCTGCACGTCGCGGGCACATTGGCGGACGGACTGATCGAACATCTCGACGAGGCCGCCGTCGACACGGTGCTCGCAGCCAAGGCGGCGGGCGCGTGGAACCTGCACGTCGCGACCGCCGGCCGGACGCTGGAGTTCGTCGTGTACTTCTCCTCGGCGGCCGGCACCCTGGGCGCGCCCGGCCAGGCCAACTACGCGGCGGCCAACGTCTTCCTCGACGCCCTCGCCCGGTATCGGCGGGCGGCCGGGCTGCCGGCCACCAGCATCGCCTGGGGCCCGTGGGGCGAGATCGGTCTGGCCGTCCGCGACGACCGGTCCGCGCACGTCCGCAGCATGGGGATCGGGATGATCGAACCGGCCGCCGGTCTCGCGGCCCTGGATCGGGTGCTGCCGGCGGATCCGGTGCAGTCGATGGTGTTGCCGACCACCGGCACCGGTTCGGCCGACCTCTCCGACATCCCGCGCCTGCGCGAACTGACACCGGCCGCGTCCGAGTCGGCGTCACCGCAGGCCGACGGCGACGTCGCCGCCGCCCTGGCGCAGGCCGAACCGGGCGCCCGCCCCGGCATGGTGGCCGACTATCTGATCGCCGTGGTGGCCCGGCGGCTCGGCATGGACGCCGATGCCATCGAAACCGACCGGCCGCTGCGCTACCTGGGCCTGGACTCGCTCGGCGCGATGGAGTTGCGCACCCGCATCCAGCGCGACCTCGCCGTCACCATCCCGCTGGTCAAGCTGCTCGAAGGACCCAGCATCGCCGAGTTCACCGCCTGGTTGCTCGGCCAGCTCGACACCGGCACACCCGCCTCCGCGACCCGGGCCGCCGCCGCCCCGGCCGCAACCGACAAGCCTGCTCAGGCCAGGCATCTGCTCGACCGACTGGACACGCTGCCCGACGACGACGTCGACCGATTGTTGTCCGACCTGCTCGCCTCGGAAGGAGACAAGGCGTCATGACTGTTCAGCTGGACACGTCCGAATTCGACGCGGACGATAAACGCGCGTTGCTACGAAAATTGTTACAGGAGCGCGCATCCCGACCCATCGAACGCGATCTGTCACACGGTGAGCGCGGACTGTGGCTGCATTCGCGGCTGGCTCCCGACAGCGCCTCCTACAACCTGCTGTACGCGGGCCGCATTCGCGGAGTCTTCGAGCATCGCAGGCTGGCGGCCGCCCTGGACGCACTCGTCGCCCGCCACGAGACGCTGCGCACCGAATACCGCGACGTGAACGGCAGGCCGCGGGCCGTCGTCCTGCCCCGGGCGCACGTGCCGTTGCACGTCGTGGACGCCTCCGACTGGGACGTGGCCCGGCGGGACCGGTGGCTGGACGACACCCTCGACCGGCACGTCGACCTGCAAGCCGCACCCCTGCTCGACGTGACCGTCCTGCGGCTGGACCCGCGGCACCACCTGCTGGTCATCGCCGTTCCGCACATCGTCATCGACTTCTGGTCGTTCGACATCCTGCTCGCGGAGCTCAGCACGCTGTACGCCGATCCGTCCCACCCGCTGCCGCCGATCACGCATTCGTACGCGGATCACATTCGGTGGCAACAGGATCTGCTGCACAGCGACCGCGGCCGGGCACTCGAGGACTACTGGGAGGCCCGGCTGTCCGGTGAACTGCCGCACCTCGAACTGCCCGGCCGCCGCCCGCGTCCGGTCGTGCAGACCTTCGACGGCCGGACGCACCGGTTCGAGGTGGACGAGGCGCAGACCGCCGCGCTGCGCCGGATCGCCCGGGACGAGGGCGTCACGCTGCAGATCACCGT
Source organism: Nocardia sp. BMG51109 (assembly GCF_000526215.1). NCBI lineage: Bacteria > Bacillati > Actinomycetota > Actinomycetes > Mycobacteriales > Nocardiaceae > Nocardia > Nocardia sp. BMG51109. The sequence continues at coordinate 8,235,500 of NZ_JAFQ01000004.1, read as the reverse complement.
GCTGGCGGCGTATATCGCACTGCTGCACCGCTATTCGGGCAGCGACGACGTCATCATCGGATCACCGACGGCCCATCGGGCGATGCCGGGCGCGGACCGGATGATCGGCTATTTCATCAACGCCGTCGCGCTGCGTTCGGATCTGAGCGACAACCCGAGCTACCGGACGCTGCTGCAACGGACCCGCCGCACGGTGCTGGAGGCGATCGACCACCAGGACTATCCGTTCCCGCTGCTGGCCGAACAGCTCGAGCCCGTGCGTGATCCGGCCTATCCACCGGTGTACCAGGTGTTCTTCGCCTGGGAGACCTCGCGCTCCTCGACCGGTGCGCTGACCGCCGAGCTACCGGACGGGGCGCTCGACCTCGAGCCGGTCACCATCCGGCAGGGCGGCGCGCCGCTGGACCTGATGGTCCAGGTCGCCGAGCGGGAGAGCACGCTGTCGGTGGGTTTGCAGTACAACACCGACCTGTTCGACACCGAGACCATCGGCCGGTTCGCCGATCACCTGCGGACCCTGGCGGCCGGTGCGGTCGACGACCCCGACCTGCCGATCGGCCGGATCCCGATCCTGACCGAGGCCGAGCGGGCGGATCAGGCCCGCTGGAACGACACCCGGGACGACCGCTTCCGCGACCACCGCCTGCATTCGCTGATCACCGAACAGGTGCGGCGCACCCCCGATCGCACCGCCGTGACCTTCCGCGGCCGGCACCTCAGCTACCAAGAGCTGCAACGGCGTGCCGAGCGCCTGGCCGCCCGGCTGCGGGGGGTCGGCGCCGGCCCGGGCGCGGTGGTGGGCATCGCCCTGCACCGGTCGGAGATGTCGGTGGTCGCCGCCTATGCGGTGCTGCTGACCGGCGCCGCCTTCCTCCCGGTCGATCCCCGCCATCCGGCGCAGCGGCTGCGCACGATCGGCACGGAGGCCGCGGTCACCGTGTGGCTGACCGACCGGGCCTCGTCGGCGGGGCTGCCCAGCGAGTTCTCGATGCTGTTCGCCGATGCCGCCGAGAGCCGGGAACCGGTGCCGCCGTGGGATTCCGCCGCGAACGCGGTGAGCCCCGACGACATCGCCTACGTGATGTTCACGTCCGGATCGACCGGAACCCCGAAGGGCGCGCAGAACACCCACCGGGGCATCGCCAACCGGCTGCTGTGGATGCAGGACGCCTATCCGCTCTCGGACGGCGATTCGGTACTGCACAAGACGCCGGCCAACTTCGACGTCTCGGTGTGGGAGTTGTTCTGGCCCTTGCTCGCCGGCGCCCGGGTGGTCGTCGCCGAACCCGACGGCCACCAGGACGGCGCCTATCTGGTCGAGACGATCATCGCCGAAGGCATCACCGTGGTGCATTTCGTCCCCTCGATCCTGCGCACCTTCCTGTCCGACCCGGGCGCCTCGCGCTGCACGGGGCTGCGCCGGGTCATCACCAGCGGCGAGGCCCTGACGGCCGATCTGCGCAACGAGTTCTTCAGCACGCTCCCGGCGAGCCTGCACAATCTGTACGGGCCCACCGAGGCCGCCATCGACGTGACGTCCTTCGATTGCGTACGCGGAGACCGCGATCCGGTCGTGCCGATCGGCCACCCGATCGCCAACACCCGGATCCGAATCCTCAACCGCGACATGGTCGCCTGCCCCGTCGGCGTGACCGGGGAGCTCTACATCGGCGGCATCGGGGTGGCCGAGGGCTACGTCGGCCGGCCGGAACTGACCGCGCAGCGGTTCGTGCGCGACCCGGACGCGAACGACGGCGACCGGGACGGCATCCTGTACCGGACCGGCGATCTGGCCCGGTACCGGCCCGACGGAGCCGTCGAATACGGCGGGCGCTCCGACAGTCAGGTGAAGATCCGCGGTGTGCGGATCGAGCCGGCGGAGATCGAGGCCGCCCTCGTCGCGAGTTCCACCGTCAGCGAGGCCGCGGTGGTCGTCCGCACCGACGGCGGGGGCGCCGGCCTGGTGGCCTACGTCGTCCCGGTCGATCCGGCGGCCCCGCCGCGCCCGGCCGATCTGCGAACCCTGTTGCAGCGCAGCCTGCCCGACGCCATGCTGCCGGGCCGATTCGTCACCCTCGAGCGCATCCCCACCACCGCCAACGGCAAGCGGGACGAGCGGGCGCTGCCGCAACCGGATACGGCCCGTCCCGACCTGGCCGCCGGTTACCGGCCGCCGCGCGACGACACCGACGCCGTCCTCGCCGAACTGTGGCAGGCGGCGCTGGGCGTCGACCGGGTGGGCATCGGCGACGACTTCTTCGAACTCGGCGGCACCTCGACCCAGATCATGCAGGTCTGCGCCGAGGCGCGGGAGCGGGGGATGGAACTGACCCCGGAGATCGTGTTCCGGCACCGGACCGTCGCGGCGATCGCGGATGCGGTCGTCGTCTCGGAAATACCTGCCGCGCAGGAACAACCGGTACGGGAGGAGACCGCCGAGCGACCCGCCGAGAGACCGGCCGAGCGGCCGGCCATCGAGCGAAATCTGCTGCCGGGCAACACCGTTATCGACAGCATCGGCGTCTACCTGCCCGAGCAGGTGCTGTCGACCGACGACGTCGTCGGCGGCTGCGATCGGCAGGTCGAGGTCCCGCTCGAACAGCTCACCGGGATCCGGACCCGCCGGGTGGTGGAGCCGGGACAGTTCAGCTCCGATCTGGCCACCGCGGCGGCCGAGCGCTGCCTGGACCGCTCCCGCCATGCCCGGCGCGATATCGACCTGCTCATCTGCACCAACATCTCCCGGGTGGAGGGCCCGGACGACCGATTCGTCTACGAGCCGAGCATGTCGCTGCGGCTGCGCGCGGCACTCGGCATGGACAACGCCCTGACCTTCGACGTCTCCAACGCCTGCGCCGGAATGTTCACCGGGATCTGGCTGGCCGACCAGTATCTGCGGCAGGGCCTCGTGCGCACCGCGATGGTGGTCAGCGGCGAGTACATCTCGCATATCGCCCGCACGGCGCAGCACGAGATCACCGACTTCCTCGACGATCGGCTGGCCTGTCTCACCGTCGGCGACGCGGGCGCGGCCGTCATCCTGGAGCGTTCGGACAGCGCGGCGGTCGGCTTCCACGACCTGCGGCTGCGGACCCTCGCCAAGTACTCCCGGCTGTGCATCGGCAAGCGGACCGATCAGCCGCACGGCGGCGCGATCATGCACACCAAGGCCGTCGAGCAGACCGCGGTGGCGGTGCGCAAGTCCGTGCCCTTCGCGACGGGCCTGCTGGACGGGCACGGCTGGTCGCCGGAATCGGTCGATCACATCCTGATGCACCAGACGTCCGAGGCGTCCATCCGCGACGCGTCGACGACGATCAACCGGCTGTTCGGCCGGACGGTCTCGCATCCGGACAATACGATCTGCAATCTGGAACATCGCGGAAATACCGCCTCCACAACGCATTTCGTAGCGATCAACGATCTCGTCCAGCAGGGCCGGCTGGTGCCGGGCGATCGTATGCTGTTCGGTATCACCGGCTCCGGGCAGACCATCGGCGCGGCGCTGTACACCTTCGACGGTCTGCCGGACCGGCTCCGCAACGACGGCAACGGGAATGGGCACGCCACCGAGCCCGCACCGTCCCGGGCCGCGCCACCGCGCCGCGCGCGGGTGCGGGTCGACGGGCTCGGAACGGCGTCGCCGCGCGGCGAGCAGACCGCGGTCGCCCTCGCGGTGGCGGCGGCCGCCGACTGCCTGGACCGCTCCACCGTCGCGAAGTCGGATATCGGACTGCTGTTGTACGCCGGGACATTTCGCGACGAGTACATGGTCGAACCGGCGACGGCCACGTTCATCGCCGCCGACCTGGCGATCAACGACGATCCCGACCGGCCGACCGACGACGGAACGCTCGCCTGCGACCTCATCGACGGTGCGGCCGGATTCCTGGAGGCCTGCGATGTCGTCTCGGCGGCGATCGGAGCCGGGTCGATCCGGGCGGGACTGGTCGTCGCGGCGGAGGCGGATCCGGACCGGCCCGGCCGCCCGCTCGAACGCCGCGGAATCGCGCACGTGGGTTCGGCGATGCTGCTGGCCGAGTCCGACGACGAATCCGGATTCGGCGAGTTCCACTTCGCCACCTACCCCGAGGAACTCGAGGCGGTGAGCTCCTACTCCCGCATCCTCGCCGACGTCGGCCTCGAGGTCCGCGTCGCCCAGGACGTGCACGACCGCTACCTGAAATACCTCGACGAGACGGTCACGGAATTTCTCGACCGGCTCGGCCGCCCGCTCGCCGATTTCGCCGTGATCTGCGCGCCGCAGATCTCGGCCGGATTCCTCGACGAGTTCGCCGACCGGCTCGACGTGCCCCGCGGCCGGATCGTCGACGTCACCGCCGACGCGGACCTGTTCACCTCGTCGGTGCCGCTGGCGCTGCGGCACTGCCGGGAGGCGGGGCTGGTCCGCGGGGGAGATATCGGGTTGATCGTCAGTGTGGGCGCGGGCATCCGAGTTGGTTGTGCCACTTACCATTTCTGACCGTTGACGCACGAACACCGACGCACGAACACCGTTGACGCACGAATACGACGTCCCGGCGGGCGGATCGCCGCACCGCCGGGACGTCGGCGCGTGCTCAGGCGCCGAAGCCGGAGAGATTGCCTCCGTAGATCGACGGGTCGGCGATCACGTTGGCGGGGGCGCCGTCGGTGGCCCGCCGGACGGTGTCGGCCGCCGCGTGGCAGGCGCCGCGCCCCCGGGCGCGAACGATGATGCGCCCCTTGGCCGTGATGACCGCCGATTCGGTGGCGTCGTCCACCGGGCCGATACCGCAGGCGGCCGCGACGGCACCCGACTCGTCGACGACCACCTGCAGATTCGCCAGCGCGGCGGGCGGGAACGCGTGCCGCAGCGCGCGTCCGATGTCCAAGACGGCCAGCCGGGCCAGCGGCGCCAGTTCGGCGGCATTCTCGGTGACGATGGCGACGGTCAGCGCGGCGCCGGCCGGCAGGCTCGACAGCAGATCCCCGGCGGTGGTGAGCTTGTGGGTACCCAGGATCGCGATCACCTGCGGGTCGAGGTTCGCCGGGGCCCGGTGCAGCAGATCGGTGCAGGCCGGCGCCGCCCACGGATCGGATACGTACGCGGCGGACGGGCCGGGCAGCCGGATCCGGGCGGCACAGTCGCCGTCGCGCGCCGAATCGGCCATTTGCCCGCACAGCGTGCGCACCGCGGCCGACTCGACGAAATCCGGTGCGGCGAAGGCCAACTGCGTGGCACCGTAGAGGGTGGTCAGCAGCGCTTCCGCGATGCCGAGCTGTTCGGACCAGCCGGACCGCCGCTCGCCGAGCGTTCGCAAGGCGCTGGCCAGCAGGAGGGCGTCCAGCTTCAGCAGTTGGGTGAAGGGCCGGCGCAGATCGTCCGCGGTGGTGATCTCGGGGAGCAGGTCGATCCCCAGCATCGGCGACCGCAGCCGCGCCGATCCCCGCCGTCCGTGCCGCGCGGACCGGGGGACCCGCTGCATCCAGGCGTCGGCGAACGCCTCGACCGCGGCCTGCGGGGTGCGGCCGGGATCGCGGCCGGCCGGGGCGGCGGTCTTCTCCGCCTCCCGGGCCAGGACGGTGAGATACAGCGCCCGCTTGCCCGGGAAATTGGAATAGACCGCGCCCCTGGTCACCCCGGCGCGATGCGCGATGCCGTCGATGGTCGCGCCGCGGAAGGCGTTCTCGGCGAATTCGGCCCGGGCCGCCTCCAACACTCGGTGCCGGGTGCGGTCCTGGCGCTCCGCCCTGGTCAGACGAGCCATCGCGTCCTTCACTCCCCTGGGAAACGCCATGCGCCAACCCGGCTCAGCCCCTAGGGATTTCCGACTCGGGATACACGCGGCATCTGGATGTTGATACCATTCCGATGGTACATCCGATGGGCGATCGATTGGGGCCCAACGTCGTTCGCCACGGTGCCCGTCGAATGCCGAGTCGATGAATGCCGGTCGGTGAAGGGCGATTCGATGAAGGGACCGTGGATGAGCCGGACGTCGATGCTGGACGGCATCCCCGTGGTCCCGGGTGGGCTGCCCGCCCTGGGGCACGGGGTCCGCCTGCTGCGCGATCCGCTGCCGTTCCTGGCGTCGTTGCCGGAACTGGGTGCGATGTGCCGGATCCGGGTCGGCTCACAATCGGTGGTCGTCGTCTCGGATCCGGCGCTGACCTGGCTCATTCTCGCCGACGACCGGACCTTCGACAAGGGCGGCCCGTTCTACGACCGCTCCCGGGAGATCGCCGGCGACGGCCTGGGCACCTGCCCGCACAGCAGGCATCGGCGCCAGCGCCGGCTGTGCCAACCGGCGTTCCGCTCCCAGCGGATGCACGGCTACACCGAGATCATGACCAGTGCGATCGCCGAGACGGTGCGGACCTGGGACGAGGGCCGGATCATCGACCTGGGGTCGGAGATGTCGGTGATGACGTTCGGGGTCGCCACCGAGACCATGTTCTCCACGGCCGTGCCCGAATCCGTGCGCCGCCGGGTCGCCGCCGATCTCGGCGAGATCGCGGGGGGCCTGTTCCGCCGGACCATGATGCCGCCCGCGGTGAGCCGGCTGCCCACGCCGGACAACCGCCGCTACGCCGCGATCACGCGACGGGTGCGCGACCTGGCCGGATCGGTGATCGCCGACCGGCGCGCCGACGGCGCCGACGGCGGCGATCTGTTGTCGTCGCTGCTGTCGGCGCGGGATCTCGACGGGTCGGGCGCGGTGACGGCCTTCACCGACGAGGAACTGATCGACCAGGTGTTCACCTTCTTCCTGGCCGGTGCCGAGACCTCCGCCGGCTGCATCACCTGGGCATTGCACCTGCTGGACCGAAATCCGGACGTGCTGCGGCGCGTACACGACGAGGTGGACGCGGTGCTCGGCGGGCGTGCGGCCGCACCCGGCGATCTGCCCGCGCTCCCGCTGCTCGGGCGCGTGGTGACGGAGACCCTGCGGCTGTACCCGCCGGTGTGGCTGGTCACCAGGCTGGTCACGGAAGACACTCGCCTCGAAGGGATCTTGCTGCCCGCCGGGACGATGGTCGCCGTCAGCCCGTATCTGCTCCACCGGCGTGCCGGTCTGTACGACAACGCCGCCGATTTCGTGCCCGACCGCTGGGTCGACGTCGCCCCGAACCGCATGCCGTATCTGCCCTTCGGGGCGGGTGCGCGCAGCTGCATCGGCCAGCAGTTCGGCCTGACCGAGGTCGTGCTCGCCCTGGCCACCATCACGGCGCACTGGTGCCTGTCATCGTCGACGGGCCGGCCGGTCCCCATGGCACTGACGCAGCTTCCCACGCCGAAGGGCGTGCGGATGCGCCTGACCCAGAGGCAAGTCGTGCGATCGGCCGACTGAAAAGACATTCGGCAGAAGGACATCCATGACCACAACCTCGGCGGCACCGTTACATCGGGCGGTCGGCAGGGGCGCTTTCGCCGCGTGGCGCGAGCTCGTCCTGTGCTGGTCGTTCACCTGGGGCGACCTGACCGCCACGGTCGTCCCGGCGACGACGTTCGCGGGTGCGGCGTGGGCCACGTCCGGCCGGCCCCTCGCGGAACTGCCGGAGGAGGCGTTGCTGTGCGTCGCCTACTTCTGGCTCTATATCTACACGTTCAACCTGTCGAATCAGCTCACCGGCATCGAGGAGGACCGGCTGAACAAGCCGCACCGGCCGCTGGTCGTCGGGGCGGTGACACCGCGGGGCGCGTGGTGGCGGCTGCTCGTGGTCAGTGGGGCGTTCCTGGGTATGGGCGCCGCGCTAGGGGTCATCGAGTGGGGCATGCTGTGGGTTGCGGCGTGGTTGTGGCACAATCATTTTGGCGGCGCTCGTGTCTGGTGGGGCAAGAACGCCGCCATGGTCGCGGGTACCGTCGCGCAGTTGGCGGCCGCATGGCAGCTGGTCACTCCGCTCACTTCCGCCGCGTGGTCGTGGATACTGGCGATCGCCGTACCGCTGGGATTACTGGTGTCGCTGCAGGATTTGCGCGACGTCGCCGGGGATCTGGCCATCGGTCGGCGCACCGCCGTCGTGGTTTTCGGAGAGCGGGCCGCCCGCACGGTATTCGGCACGGCCTTCGTCGTCTATCCAGTGCTGTTGTACCTGCTGCTCTACCGGCATGCGCCGGTCGCGGCCGTAGTGCTCGGAGGCGTCGGCGCCGTCGTCTGCCTGATCATTTCCTATCGCGTGATCCGCCTGCGTAACTCCAGGTCGGACAACACGACGTATGTGCTGTACACCCTCTGGTACTGCGTCACATTGGCAAGTGGGATACCTGCTCTCGCGCATTGACCGCCAGAGCTTCGGCGGGGGAAGGAGAGCTATGCATGCCGTAAGACACCACCGAACCGAAGGATTGAGCGTCGGCGAGCGAGTGGAGCTGCGCCGTATGCAATTCGGTCTGTCCCGCAAGGTGGTAGCGAATCTGGTTGGGCGCAGCGAGGAATGGCTGCGCCTGGTCGAGTCCGGCCGGGCCGAGCTCGACAGCATCAAGGTCGTCCTGCGACTGGCCGAGGTGCTGCAGATCGAGGATTTCCGCGATCTGATCGACCGGCCGGTCCGTCGGGTGCCGCCGAGCGTGGGCGTCAGCGACCTGACCGATGAACTGCAACAGGCGATTCTGGATCATCCGGTGACCGACGGCCGGGCCGTCCCGCCGAATACCGACGGCCCGGCCGGACGGCAGAGCGAGGATCCGGCGGCCGAGGAGGTGATGGCCGATCTCGCGCGCTGCGAACAGATCTGGCTCGGTTCGCGGCAACGGTTCTCGCAACTGGCGAAGCGGCTGCCCGACGTGGTCACGTCGGCGCGCCGGATGAGCTGGCGCACCGACGGTGCCGAGGGGCGGGATTCGCTCGTGCGCTCCTACCAGCTGTGCCGGTCGCTGCTCACCGGGACGGGCGCGCACGGGCTGGCGTGGGTGGTGGCCGATCGAGCGGTGGCGACGGTCCGGCGCGAGGATCCGCCGGCCGTGCTGGCGGCGAGCCTGTGGCATCTGGCGAACGCGCTGCTCTACCAGGGGCAGCTGAGCGCCTGTCACACGCAGGCCCTGGCCATCGCGGGCCTGCTGTCCGAGGCCGACCAGCGCTCGCCCGACCACCGGTTGCTGTGCGGGGCCGCGTATCTGGTGGCGGCCAAGGCCGCCGCGGGCGCGCCGGATCCGGCCGAGGCCGACCGCCTGCTGACCTCCGCGCAGTTCGAGGCGGACCGGCTGGGCGGCTGCCGCAGCACGCGCGGAATCGGGTTCGGTGACACCGAGATCGGCCTGACCAGGATGGAAATCGCGCTGGGCCGCAACGACTTCGACGACGTGATCGAGATCGCGGCGCAGACCGACGTCGGCGACGATCAACCCGCCGGTCGCCGGGCCCGCTATCACATCGCCACCGCGGCCGCGTTCGCCGGCCGCAACGACGACGTCGGTGCCGCCTTCGCCCTGGCCAAGGCCGCGGAATCATCGCCCGAGGATCTCCGCTACGACCCCGACGCGCACCGTACGCTGAAACTGCTGCTGCAACACGGCAATCGGCTGCTGCGCCGGGACGTGGCACGGCTGGTGGCGCTGGCGGATCTCGACGGGCGGTGGTGAGCAGGTCGTGATCATGACGCCCGGCCGGCGGTCGCGCGGAAGCGGTTGATCGCGGGCAGGTGCCGCTCTCGCAGCTCCGCGTCGCGCACGCCCAGACCCTCGTGCGGGGCCAGGCACAGCACGGCGACCTTGCCCTGATGCACGTTGTTGTGCACGTCCTGGACCCCGGTCGAGGTGTCGGTCAGCGGGTAGCTCCGGGAGACCGTCGGATGTACGACGCCCTTGGCGATGAGCCGGTTCGCCTCCCACGCCTCGCGATAGTTGGCGAAGTGCGAGCCGATGATCCGCTTGAGGTTCATCCACAGATACCGGTTGTCGTACTGGTGGACGTAGCCGCTGGTGGACGCGCACGTCACGATCGTGCCGCCGCGGCGAGCGACGAACACCGAGGCGCCGAAGGTGTCGCGGCCGGGATGCTCGACGACGATGTCGACGTCCTCGCCGCCGGTCAGCTCGCGGATCCGGCGCCCGAAGCGGCGGTATTCGCGAACGTCGGGCTCGCCGGAGGACCAGAACCGGTAGTCCTCGGCGGAGCGGTCGATGACGGCCTCGGCGCCCATCGCGCGGCAGGTCCGCGCCTTCTCGGCCGACGACACCACGCAGATCGGGAACGCGCCGCCCGCGAGCGCCAGCTGGGTCGCATAGGAACCCAGGCCGCCGCCGGCGCCCCAGATCAGCACGTTGTCACCCTGTTTCATATCGGCGCCGTTGCGCGACACCAGCTGCCGGTAGGCGGTCGAGTTGACCAGGCCGGGCGCGGCCGCCTCCTCCCAGGTGAGATGGCGCGGCTTGGGCATCAGCTGATTGGATCGCACCAGCGACAGCTCCGCGAGGCCGCCGAAGTTCGTCTCGTAACCCCAGATGCGTTGCGCCGGATCGAGCATCGTGTCGTTGTGCCCGTCGGCCTCCTCCAGCTCCACGTGCAGGCAGTGCGCGACCACCTCGTCGCCCGGCCGCCACTTGGTGACGCCGGGCCCGGTGCGCAGCACCACGCCGGCCAGGTCGGAGCCGATGATGTGGTACGGAAGATCGTGGCGCGCCGCGGCTTCGGAGGCGCGGCCGTTGCGTTCGAGGAACGCGAAGGTGGGGACCGGTTCGAACAGCGCGCTCCAGACCGTGTTGTAGTTCACCGAACTGGCCAGCACCGCGACGAGAGCCTCGCCGGGCCCGAGCGCGGGCACCGGGACGTCGTCGATGTGGATCGACTTGCGCGGGTCCCGATCGGCGGGAGCGGTTCCCGCGAACATGTCGACCTCGTCGCGGTGCAGGGTCACCGCTCGAAAGCTCTGGGGCAGTGGGGCGTTGGCGACATCGTCCTCGGTCCGGCTTTCGGCGAGGACGATCTCGAGCAGGTCTTTCACCAGGGGCCTCCCGACGGTTGATGCGCGATCTGTCCCGCAAGGCTAGGTCCGTCGGCGGGGGCGATCGGCAAAAGCATGGCGGGCAATGTGGCGAGCGCAGTGGTGCCCAAGAGGGACGGCCCCACCGCCCCAAGGGGTTTGGCCGGTCCGCGGTCTCCGGTGCGGCGCCGTGCTACGTGGCTCGTGCGACATGGACGAAATCCGGTCACGGGTCGCGACTTTCCGGACGGGATCGTGTGCCGGATACGACCGAGGTCTACGACTCGGCCGTACAACTGTGGGATATCCGGAGGCGGCAACTACCGTACACGATCCCCCAACCCGAAAATTGGTCCTTTCTCTCGGGCCGGGGGCGCTGTCCTTTCGTCCCGCTGGGAAAACCGCCGATCGGCAGGTAGCTACCGTGCTGCCGCACGAATGTGGGGCCGACGACGAGTGGGAAGGGCTGTCGGACATCGCATTCGGCCCGGACGGCCACGCACTCGTCGGGTCCAGTTCCAACGGCGCATCCCAGGTATGGAGGGACGGCGGCCGACCGGGCCTCGCCTACGACGCCGCGGGCCGCCCGGGATCGGGCGGCGCCCTGGGCGGAGCCGGTCCAGCCTGGGCGGAGCCGGTCTAGGTAGAGTTCAGCCAGCCGGTGACGGCATGGCAGGCGCCGCGGCCGTCCGCGCGCAGCACCAGGCGCTCGTCCCGCACGACGACGGCCGTCTCCGTCTCGTCGTCGAACGCCTCGATGCCGCAGGCCGTGGCGACCGCGCCCGCCTCGTCGACCACGAGTTGCAGGTCGGGAAGCGCGGACGCCGGGAAGCCGTGCCGCAGCGAGCGGCCGACGTCGGCCAGCGCCAGCCGGGCCAGCGGGACCAGTTCACCGGTGTCGTCGCCGGTCACCAGCGCGACGGTGAGCGGGTGCGGGTGGGGGGCCGCGGACAGCACGTCCTGGATCGTCGTGATCCGGTGCATACCGACCACCACGACGAGGCGATCCCCGTGCGGCACCACCCTTTCCGCGCGCACGGCATCGAAACAGGCCGGGGGAGACCAGGGCCGATCGATGCGGCGGGTGCGTCGCGCCTTCGGAGCGGGCCGCGGTGCGTCCGGCCCCGGACGCAGCGTCGCGATCTGTTCGCACAGCTCGATGACCCGGTCGGGGTCGATGAAATCCGGTGCGGCGAAGGATAATTGGGTCGCCCCGTACAGCACGGTGAGCAACGCCTCGGCCGTGTGGATGAACCGCTGCGGCGGTGCCTTCCGCTTGGTGTCGAGGCCGCCCAGCGCGAGTCCGAGCAGGATGGCGTCGAGCTGGATGAGCTGCCCGAACGAATGGCGCAGCCGGGCGTCGCCCTGGATCTCCGGCAGCAGGTCGACGCCCAGCATCGGCGAGTTCAGCTGTTCCGAGGCGTCGTACACGTAGCCGCTCGACCGCGGTATCTGTTCGATCCAGGTGCCGGCGAATGCCGCCAGTGCGGATCTCGGTGTCCCGCCCGGCGGCCGCGGGGAGGGCGGCGGCGCCTGCGCCGCACCGTCGGCGAGCACCGCCAGATACAGCGCGCGCTTACCCGGAAAGTTCGAGTACACGGCCCCGCGCGTCAACTCGGCGCGCTCCGCGATCCCGTCCACCGTCGCGCCGCGGTAGCCGTACTCGGCGAACTCGGCCCGCGCCGCGTCCACCACCTTGCGCCGAGTGAGTTCCTGCTGCTCAGCCCTGGTCAGCCGTACCATACTTTCCTTCGCCCTAGCCGGATACCGGATGCGATTCTCATACAGTCGGCACCGGTTCTCGCACCCGTGCCCGACGTGTCGTGAACCGGGTCCCGGCACAGACGATATCGATTGCCGGTTGTGCGCCGGTAAGCAATAGGAAACTGTGCTGTGCCGCGGCACGAATAGGACAAGCGGTTCCCACCCGCACCGACAGAATCGAGACGACGTTGACCTGGTCGCTACCCCGAGCCACCATCGGCGACGAACGCCGGTTGCTCGAGAGCATGCTCGACCGCAACCGGGCCGAACTGGTGAACACGGTGCGCGGGCTGTCCGAAGCGGACGCCCGCCGCCGCCTCGTCGCGTCGGTGACCACACCGATCGGATTGCTGAAGCATGCCGCGGTTTCCCAGCGGATCTGGTTCCAGCACATCCTGGCGGGCCTGCCCGAGAGCGACTGCGACGGCGGAACGACGTCGGGCGACGCCAGTTTCGTCGTCGGCGACGACGAGACCGTGGCCGACGTGATCGCCGAGTTCGAGCGCGTCTGTGAACGTGCCCGCGCGATCGCCGCCGAATTCGACCTCGACGAGATCCGCACGCACTCGCGCCTCGGCGAGGTCAGCCTGCGATTCATCTATCTGTTCGTCATCGAGGATCTCGCGCGCCACGCCGGTCACGGCGACATCCTGCGCGAGCAGATCGAACATCCCGTTCCGCCCGGCGCAGGGTAGGGGGAGGGGCGTTGCGGTCGGCGTTCAGCGGCGGCGGCCGCGCCCGCCGCCGGCCCGGGAGAATCCGGCGATGCCGCCGGTGCTGCCCGCCGGCGCCGCGGCACGGCCGGCGCCATGCGTCTTGCCGCGGTTCGCGGACCGATCGTTCTTGGTCTGCGTGGCGGAGCCCGCCGCCGAGCGACCCGCTGTGTGGGTCGCGCCGCCGGTCGCCCGAGCCGAGCCACCGCCCGCACGGCCCGCGCCGCCCGTCGCCCTGGCCGAGTTGCCGCCCGCATGGGCCGCGCTGCCGGTCGCCCGAGGCGAGCCACCGCCCGCCCGCGCGGTCCGGGGGCCGCGCGCGCGTCCCTTCGGCCCGCCGCGGCGGGCCTGGTCGCCCGCCTGTTTGCGGTTGCCCCTCGGCGTGCCGGCGTTCCTGGGCTTGCCCTCGCCGGCCGGTTCGGGCTTGTTCTCGATGTGCCGCAGCGGGGCAACGGTGCCGACGAGCCCGGTCACCGCGGGCGAATCGGCCGATACGCGCTGCGGGGTGGCGTCGATGTCGGCCTTGCGCAGCAGGGCCGCGACGTCTCGGCGTTCGGCGGGCAGGATGACGGTGACGACGTCGCCCGCGCTGCCCGCCCGCGCGGTGCGGCCCGAACGATGCAGGTATGCCTTGTGCTCGGCCGGCGGATCCACGTGCACGACGAGTTCGACGTCGTCGACGTGGACGCCGCGCGCGGCGACGTCGGTGGCGACGAGCACGGCGGCGGTGCCGGCCGCGAAGGCCGCCAGATTGCGGTCGCGGGCGCCCTGCGCCAGGTTGCCGTGCAGATCCACCGCCGGGATGCCGTCGGCGGTCAGCTGCCGCGCCAGCCTACGGGCCTGATGTTTGGTGCGGGTGAACAGGATTCGCCGTCCGGTGCCGGAGGCGAGCCGCTGCAGCAGAACCCGCTTCGCCGCGGCGTCCGATACCTCGAACACGTGGTGGGTCATCGCCGGGACCGGCGAGGTGGCCTGGTCGACCGAGTGCCGGACCGCTTGCGGCAGGAAACGCCGCACCAGCCGGTTCACCCCGTTGTCCAGGGTGGCCGAGAACAGCAACCGCTGGCCGTCGGCCGGCGTGGCCTCCAGGATGCGGGTGACGCCGGGCAGGAATCCGAGATCGGCCATGTGGTCGGCCTCGTCGATGACGGTGATCTCGACGGCATCGAGGGCGATCAGCCCCTGCCGCATCAGATCCTCGAGCCGGCCGGGGCAGGCCACGACGATATCGGCGCCGCGGCGCAGTGCCTGCACCTGACGGTGTTGCGAGACGCCGCCGAACACGGTGGTGACCGTCATCCGGTACGCCGCGGCCAGGGGCGTCATCGCCACCGCGATCTGGGTGGCCAGCTCCCGGGTGGGCGCCAGGACCAGTCCGACCGGGCGGTTCGGCGCCGCCCGCCCGGCGAGCTCGCCGCCGAGCCGGTCGATCATGGGGATCGCGAAGGCCAGGGTCTTGCCGCTGCCGGTCCGGCCGCGGCCGAGCACGTCCCGCCCGGCCAGCGCATCGGGCAGGGTATCGGTCTGGATCGGGAACGGCGCGGTGATCCCGGCGCGCTCCAGCGCGCGGGCGAGCGGTGCGCGAACGCCGAGCGCGGCGAACGACGGTGCAGTGGTGTTCATCAGTGGGGCAGTGCCTTTCGAGCATGGAGGGTGCCCGGCCGACCGCGGACATCTGGTCCGCGCCAGGGGCACGAATGGCGAGATTGCCGGTGGGCAATATCGATCGCCGTAAGGAAAGCGTTGCTACGCAGCGGAGACTCAGTCGCGCGGAGTGCGATCTACGACGCCGGACGCGACCTGGGTCACATCCATTATCGGCGACAGCACACGGGCGAGCCGCCGATCTTGCACCCACTATAGCGGACGCCGCGACCGGACTATTCCCACAGCCCCTCCGAGATATCCGCCCCAGGTCTCCGGGTACGTGACATCCGCGCGCGAGATGGGTGCCGAGGTGCGGGATCGGCACCGCCCGGACCCTCGCGGATCTACGGGCTGCTCCGCCGAGGAGGCACCGCGGCGGCAGCGCTCGGCACCCGTGCTGCGCTGCGAACTACAGGTTGCCACCCGAACTGGTACGGCTACCTCCACCGGCGGCATCGCCGCCGGTGGAGGTAGCGATCAACTCGCCCCGGCCACCGAAACGGTCCGCCCGGGGCGACATTCTGGCCGCGGCGGCTGGATCCTCTACCACCGCAGCAACATCGGCGAGTTCGGCGTCGAGATCAGCCGACACCACTGCCTACGCCGGAACCACTGCCGCTCCCACTTCCACTCCCGACACCGGAGCCGTCACCACTACCGCTACCGACACCCGAACCGTCGCCCTGGGCGACTCCATAGCCGTCGGCGATGGCGAGGCTGCCGTCGACAGCATGAACCCCGGCCATCGCACTGCCCGCGTCCTGGGCCATCGCCACATCGGTTCCGCCCAGGAGCGCGGCGGAACACGCGCCACCAACCAACATCGAACGCACAACGAACATCAGTTCCCTCTCGAAGGATTCGCCACGGAACACCGCGAGCACAACACCAACCGGCCCGCCCGGGCAGCATACGGTTCCGGGCGACCCCCGAGCGATGGATCAACTGTGAACAGAATGTTTCAATTGGAACTATGCTGCGGCGGCATGGTCGACTGGTTGTGCCCCAACGGCATTGCGGTGCGGAGTATGGAAGCGCAACCGTGCGGCGCGTACCGCCCGTCCGGCGCTGGCTCGTGTCCGCGGTGGTAACTGGCATCACCCCGGTAGGTGAATCCACCCTGCAATCTTGATGTTCCGGTAACCGCGGCTCGATTCACAGTCATGGCACAGGTCTTTGCCGATGCTGGGCCTCGTACTCGTTCTCCTGCAACCGTTCTGCGGACGATCGACTCAGCCGGTCGGGCGAGCGACCTCGCGGCTGTCGCGCCGAGTCGTCCGGCGAACCCGAGGCCGTTTCCCCGCAGCGGATTTCCCTCGCGGGTCGCAGGCACGCGATAATCCGGCGACATCGGTCGTGTACCCCTCGATAATGGCCGACGTGGAAGAAGTCGAGGTCGTCGTCGCCCATCACGAGTGCGCGACCCTGCGGATCGGCGACGTGTTCCTGAAGGTCGACGCCGATCAGGCGCGCACCGACGTCGAGGTCGAGGCGATGGCCAGGGCGCCGGTCCCGACCCCGGAGGTCCTGTGGCGCAAGCCGCCTGTGCTCGCGCTCGCCGCGCTGCCGGGGACGGCACTCGGCCGCCTCGGCGAGCCGTCGCCCGCGTCGTCGGCGGCGTGGGCCGCGGCGGGGTCCGCCGTGCGGATGCTGCACGACGCGCCGCTGCCGCCGTGGCCCGGCCGCAGCCTCGACGAGATCGCCTCGGAACTCGACGGCGAATGCGAGTGGCTCGGCACGAACGGCGTCCTTCCCGCCGACGTGGTCACGCGCAACCGCCGGGTCGCCGAGGCCGCGCTGCGGCCGTGGACACCGGTCTTCACGCACGGCGACCTGCAGGTCGCCCACGTGTTCGTCGCTGGTGACGAGATCACCGGCGTGCTCGACTGGTCCGAGGCCGGCCGGGGTGACGCCCTGTTCGACCTCGCCACCTTGACGCTGGGACACGAGGAGCACCTCGGCGACGTCGTCGCCGGCTACGGCACCGACGTCGATCTCGACGTGATCCGCGCATGGTGGTCGCTGCGCAGCCTGCTGGGGGTCCGCTGGCTGGTCGAGCACGGCTTCGACCCGGCCTCGCCGGGCTGCGAGGTCGACGTGCTGAGAACCCAGGCGATGCGAGACCGGCGAGAACGAGGATCCGCGAGTGCCGCACAGTAATCGGCCGATGCCGGGACCTGCGGAAGTGGGTGGTTCATGGTCCGGATGACCCGGCGGCCGCCGCCGAGCTCGCCGGACGATAGCCGGGCGGCGCCCGACCGGCCGCGGCGCAGTCCCGATTCGACCACCGTCCCGATTCGACGACCGCGGCCATGGCCGGTGCGGTGATCGTGAGGGCGTAGTCGGCGACGTGTGGCCCGGAACCGAAATCCGCGGCATACTGGCCTTGGCGGCGGGCCTTCCGACAGGTCTGGGCCGCGGTGCCGATACAGGCCCGCGTCGTCCCGCTCGGTCCGCAACTCGTGCGGCGAGTGCCCCTCTTCCCCGGTCGTTCCCTGATGCCGGACGTTTCGTCGCTTCCCGAGATCGATTGCCGCGCGGCCGCTCTGTGTCGTTCGGCCGCACCGATACGGAACGCACAGGCCTCGACCGCGCCACAGGATGGAGTGAAACCCCATGAGTACCAACGGAATTACCAACGGCACCGAGCGAGTGATCCTCGAGAGCATGCTGGACCGCAATCGCGAGGCGCTCATCGAGACCGTGCGCGGCCTGTCCGACGACGACGCTCACCGGCGGCTCGTCGCGTCGCTGACGACGCCGATCTCGTTGATCAAGCATGCCGCGGCCGCGGAACGGATCTGGTTCCAACGGTTCTGGGCGGGACTCGGCGAATCCGAATGCGATGGATACTCGCGCCGCGACGAGGGCACCTTCGCCGTCGCCGCCGACGAGTCGCTGTCGGACGTCGTCGCCGAATTCGAGCGCGCGAGCCGCCGATCACGAACGATCGCGTCCCGCTTCGACCTCGAGGAGACGAAGGACAATCCCCGCGAGGGCACGGTCAGCATGCGATGGACACTGCTCGCCATGGTCCAGGAGTTCGCCAGGCACGCGGGCCACGGCGACATCCTCCGCGAACAGATCGACAAACCGCTACTGCGACAGTCGAACCCGTGAAACTCCGGCGTAGAGCGAATTCCCCGCGTTCCGGGACGGTAAATGGTTCGAAGGGTGTGTCGGGAGGGATCTAGTATCGCCGGGTGGCGGATGTGGTGAATCGGCAGTGGGTCGTGCGGCGGCGGCCGGAGGGGTCCTTGCGGGACGACGATTTCGAGCTGAGGAGCGGGCCCGTGCCGGTTCCGGGGGCGAGAGAAGCCCTGGTCAGGGTGCACTGGCTGGGTATTGATCCCACCCAGCGCGGCTGGCTCAACGACGCCGACAACTACGTCGACGCCGTACCGGTAGGCGCGGTGATGCGCGGTAGCGGTGTCGGGGAGGTGGTCCGCTCGAACGATCCGCGGTATCCGGTCGGAAGCTGGGTCGCGGGAATGGTGGGGTGGCAGGACTACGCCGTGGCGTCCGAGGGCGGATTGTTCGGGCTGAACGTGGTTCCCGACGGTGTGCCGCCCACGCTCATGCTGAGCCTGTTCGGCGCACCCGGCCTGACCGCGTACTTCGGCCTGACGGATGTCGGGCGTCCCGAGCCGGGGCAGACGGTGCTGGTATCGGCCGCGGCCGGCGTGACCGGGTCCATCGCGGGCCAGATCGCGAAGGCGTTGGGCTGCACGGTCATCGGGATCGCGGGCGGCCCGCGCAAATGCTCCTGGATCACCGATCGCGCGGGTCTGCACGCCGCCATCGATTACCAGCACGACGACATCGACGCCCGCATGACCCGCTTGGCGCCCAACGGCGTCGACGTCTTCTTCGACGGTGTCGGCGGCCGCATCCTCGAGCATGGTCTGGCGCACCTCGCTCGCCACGCTCGTGTCGCCCTGGCCGGAGCCATCTCGTCCGGTTATCAAGGCTCCGATCCTCCCTGCGGCCCACGGAACTACATGCGTCTGGCCCTCGACCGAGCACGCATGGAAGGCTTCCTCTTCCTCGACTATCTGGACCGATTCCCGCAAGCCTTCACGGCATTACGCGACTGGCACGACCGGGGAGACATCACGATCGCCGAAACCATGAGTAGCGGACTGGAATCCGCACCGAGCGCGTTGCGCGCGGTCTTCGAGGGCGGCAACCTCGGCAAGCAGCTGGTCCAGATCGTGCAACCGTGAAGTCACCATCGCGACAGCCGGTGAGCCGAATCGGCCTGCCGCGGTTGATGTGCGGCCTCGGTCAGCGGCCGTTGCGCGTCAGGGCGAATCCCGTGGGCCGAGTCCGCCTATCACAATATCGATGCCTGATGAGCCTGTCCCGCCGGCTCCTGCGCCGAGATACCGACACTTGCTCGCTGGTCAGAAGGTGGATTCCACGGATGGCACAGTCGCCCGAGACTGCTCGGGGACGCGGCGTTCAGCTCGTCGCCGATGTCCGCGGCGGGCACCGTGCTGGCCCTGGTCGGTGCCTACCTGCCGGTCGGCGAGCCGGCCGCCGCCGGGTGGGACCCGGAGGCCGGGTTCCCCGGCTACGCAGGGGTGCCGGACTCCGAGGCGGGGGTATCCGAAACGACGCCGCCCAGGATCTGAGGGATTTCGCCTCTCGCACAACTCCGCCCGGACTTTCTGGTAGTCGGCCGTCCAATCGGGTACCGGTGTGTCGCACGCGTAGTGTCGTGTGGATGGCTTGCCGGATTACCGAACTTGTCGTCGACTGTGCCGATCCGCAGCGGCTGGCGGACTTCTGGTGCGAGGTCCTCGGGTACGTCGAACTCGGTTGGGAGGGTGGTGACGCTCTCGAGATCGGCCCGCCCGGAACAGGTTTCGGCGGGCCGCAGCCCACGTTGGTGTTCGTTCGCGGCGCCGAGCCGAAGCGCGGGAAACTGCCGCTGCACCTCGATGTGAACCCCACCGACCGGGATCAGGCCGCGGAACTGGAGCGGCTGCTTGCCGCGGGTGCGCGAAAGGTCGATATCGGCCAGACCGGCGACGCACCGTGGCACGTGCTGGCCGATCCGGAGGGCAACGAATTCTGCCTGCTCCGCCGCCGGGTCGAGCCGTGGGAAGGGCATTCGAGCACATGGTGAGGACTCCGCTGTCGGCGCATGCGCCGAGTTCCGTAGGGCGGTGCGCCGTGTCGCGCAGCAATGTCGCAAACGGGGTTTCGACGATACCGCACCGGGTCCTGGCCACCTTGCGTGACGGAACTCCGGCTCGACCACCGATGTGGACCGACACGCTCGGCACTCTCGCCGAGATGGTCGCCGGGCTGCGTCAACTCGCCGAGAACGAGAAACACTGATCGCGGCACGAGGGTTGAATCTGTTCAAGACTGCAGCCGGAGCATATTGCACGATTCCTACGACAATAGCAAGCAGGCCGCCGATGTGATGAGGTCGGAATTCATGGCGTCAGCGGGTGTGGCACAAAGGAATCCGATGAAGAAATTGCCTGCAATGCTGCTGATCGCAGTGGGTGCGGCGTCCGTAGCCGTCTTGTCGCCGGGAGTGTCCAATGCTGAAGTTCCGAACACTCGGTGCTGGACGGTAGGTTGGGAGACATGTGTCGGGCCCTTCCCGGACTTTCAATCATGCGACAAAATAAGGCAGGGTGAAAAAGTCTTCCGACCCAATACCTCCCATACTTGCTGGCAGGCCAGCTACGCGGGTCCGGGATAGTACTACTCCTTCCCATGAGCCTGGGCGGCGGGCCGGGGCCCAGGCTCGGCGTACATCGAGTCGATGACGGCGGCGTAGTCCTCGGCGATGGGTTTGCGCTTGAGTTTCGCGGTGGGGGTGAGGTGGCGGTCGCCTGGTTCCCAGGGGTGGTCCAGGATGGTGAAGCGTTTGATCTGTTCCACTCGGGAGAGGGTGGTGTTGGCGGCGGCGACGGCCGCCTCGATGGCGCGGTGCACGGCGGGGTGGGCGGCTAGGGACGCGATCGACGTGTCCGGGATGCCTTGGCTTGCGGCGAAAGTGGTGGCCGTGTCCGGGTCGAGGGTGATGAGGGCGGTATTGTACGGGCGGGCGTCGCCGATCACCGCGACGGGGCCGGCCAAGGGGGTGGCGGCGGTGACGGCGTTCTCGATCGTGGTGGGGGACATGTTCTTACCGGCCGCGTTGATGATGAGTTCCTTCTTGCGGTCGATGATCGTGAGGAAGCCCTCGGCGTCGAAGGCGCCGATGTCGCCGGTATGCAGCCAGCCTTCGGAATCCACTGTGACGGTGGTCTTCTCGGGGTCGTTGCGGTAGCCGCGCATCACGTTGGCGCCGCGGACGAGGACCTCGCCGTCGGCCTCCAGCCGCACCTCGACGCCGGGCAGCGGCTGGCCGACGGTTCCGATCTTGATGTGTTCGGGCCGGTCGGTGGTGGCCCCGGCGGTGCATTCGGTCATCCCGTAGGCCGCGCACAGCGGCAGGCCGAGGCCGAGGAAGAATTCGTGCACCTCGTTCGGAATCGGCGCGGCGCCGGTGACACCCATGCGCAGGGCGTCCAGGCCGAGGCGCCGGCGGATCCGCCCGAGCACGAGCCGATCGGCGACGGCGTATTCGATTCGCCGGGCGGGGCCGTCGCGCCGGCCGCTCGACGCGGCGCGGGCGCGGGCCACGCCGACCGCCAGTGCCCGGTCGGCGAGCGCGCGCCGGACCGGGCTGGTCTCGGCGGCCAGCGCCGCCTCGATGCCCGCCTTCGCCTTGATCCAGACCCGCGGCACGCCGAGGAATACGGTGGGCCGGACCTCCGCCAGCGCCTCGGGGACCCGCTTCATGTCGGCGACCGTGGTGATCGGCATCCCGTAGAGCAGATTCAGATAGTGCGCGAACCATCGGTTGGCGGCATGGGCGTCGGGGAGATACGACACCGTGCGATCGCTCCCGTCGACACCGCCGAGTTCGTCTGTGATGCGGGCGTTTTCGATGAAGTTGGCGTGGGTCAGCTCGACGCCCTTGGGCGGGCCGGTCGTGCCGGAGGTGTACACGATGGTCAGCACGTCGTCGGGGCGCACGGCGCGCCAGGCGGCCTCGGCGTCGAATCCGGGTGCCGGCAACCGCTCCAGCCGCTCCAGCCCGATCGTGCCCTCGGGCTCGCCGTCGACGCAGACCAGATGTTCCACCTTGCCGCCGAGTTCGGCCGCGGTACGCAACTGCGGAAGAAACTGCTTCTCGCAGAAGACGATTCGGCTCTCGGCATGGGTGAGCAGATACGCCAGCATCTCCGGCGGATTGGTGTTGTACATCGAGAACGGCGTCGCTCCGGTGTGCAGCGCGGCGGTGTCGCACAGGTGGAATTCCGGCCGGTTGGTGAGCATCAGGGCGACCGTGCTCCCCGGACCGGCTCCGAGCGCGGACAGCCCGCGGGCGATGGTGCCGACCCGTTCGCGGTATTCGCGCCAGGTGAGGCTGGGCGTGCCGCCGAGGGCGCGCACGGCGACCGCCCCCGACCGTCTCGCGGCCGTCTCCTGGAATGCCTGGCACAGGGTGCGCGGCTGGACGCCGGTCATCTCTCCGCCTGCTCGGCCTGCTCGGCCCGGTCGGCCTGCTCGGTCCGGTCGGCCCGGTCGGCCTGCTCGGTCCGGTCGGCTCGGTCGGCTCGGTCGGCTCGGTCGGCTCGGTCGGCTCGGTCGGCTCGGTCGGCTCGGTCGGCTCGGTCGGCTCGGTCGGCTCGGTCGTCCAGGGCGATCGACATCCGCGGCTTGGGCGTCTCGGTATCGGCGACTCGCTCCCACACCGCGTCCACCAGCGGCGACAGCAGCAGCTCGCCGAGCTGGCGCACCAGCACCGCCAGGATCTGATTCGACTCGGGCCGGCTCGTGGAGGCCAGGCCGGCGTGCCGCAGCGCGGTCACCTCCCGCCGGGTGAGGTCGATGATCGCTTCCAGCAGGCGCATCCGGGTCTCGGACGGTTCCAGGACGGCGCGCCGGATGTAGTTCACCACGACCGGGTTGTCGTACAGCATCCGGCTGACCGCCTCGTCGCGGGCGGCGGCGACCTCGGCCGCGCTCCCCGTGGGCGGCACCGACGACACGGCGTGCGCGAAGTAGTCGACCACCAGCTGATCCACGGCGTCGCGCAGCCCCGCCTTGGTCTTGAAGTGGTGCTGTAACAACCCGAGCGACAGTCCCGCCTCCGAGGCGACCGCGCGCAGCGACACCCGCGCCTCGCCGTACTCGGCGAACAGGTCCATGGCGGCATTGCGGATGCGCGCCCTGGCCGTCAGATCGTCGTTGGTGGCACGGGGATCGACCATCTCTCCTCTTTCGTCTTCGCTGACGTGACCGGTGCGCAGCGGTAATACGAACATACAGTATACAGTGCAAACGAAGTTGGGGCTTTACAACCGATTTTGTTACCGTACACTTGTATCGCAATTGGATTGTGAAGTGCATCACCGCACCCGGCGCCGCTGCCGGATGCGTGGCCCAGCGCAAGGAGGCGTTCGGCAGTGACGGTCGTAGCAGGCAGTCGAGGACGGGCATTCGGCCGTGAGGGAGGCGCGCTGCGCCTGATCGGCGCCAATCTTTCGGAGACGACGCAGGGCGCGCTGCGGACCTTCGGCCGCACGGTCGACATGGCGGCGGAGGCGTCCCGCGGTCTGCTGGTCGACCTCGTCCGAGGGCGCTTCCAGTGGCGCGAGATGCTGTCGCAGGCCTGGTATCTCGTGACCGTCACCGCCATTCCCGCCGTGCTGATGGCGATTCCGTTCGGCGTCGTCGTCTCGGTGCAGGTGGGCAACCTGATTCATCAGCTGGGCGCCGATTCGCTGGTCGGCGCGGCGGGCGGGCTGGGGGTGATCCAGCAGGGCGCCCCCATCGCCACCGGCCTGCTGCTCGGCGGCGCGGGCGCCTCGGCGATCGCGTCGGACCTGGGCGCGCGGACCGTGCGCGAGGAGATCGACGCGCTGCGCACCATGGGCATCAGCCCGGTGCACCGGCTGGTCGTCCCGCGCGTGGCCGCCATGCTGCTGGTGGCTCCGCTGCTGAACATCCTCATCGTCTTCACCGGCATCGTGGCCGGCTATCTCATCGCGGTCGGCCCGCAGGGCGTGACGCCGGGCAGCTATTGGGCCACCTTCGGCGCGTTCACCGCGCTCTCGGACGTGTGGATCTCGCTGGGGAAGGCCGCGCTGTTCGGCTTCCTCGTCGTCATCCTGGCCTGCCAGCGCGGCCTGGAGGCGCGCGGCGGGCCGCGCGGCGTGGCCGACGGCGTGAACGCCGCGGTGGTGCTGTCGGTGGCCGCCATCATCGTGGTCAATCTGGTGATCACCCAGGTGGTCGCCATGTTCCTGCCGATCCGGGTGGCGTGATGACCGCGACACCGTATACCCCGAAGATCTTGCGCTGGGCCTATCGCATTGCGCGGCACCGTGATCGGCTCGCTGCGCCGGTGGAGACGACCGGATTCGCGCTGGGTTTCGTCTGGCAGGCCGTCTCGGCGATTCCGTTGACGCTGCGGCGGTATCGCGGCCAGACCATGCGAGCCATCACCGACATCACCTGGGGCCGTGGGTCGTTGGTGGTCGGTGGGGGGACGGTGCCGATGCTGGTGATATTGGGTGTGGCGATCGGCGCCGGCATCGGCATCCAGTCCTTCGCGGCGCTGGACCTGCTCGGGCTGGGCCCCGTCACGGGGGTGGTCTCGGCATTCGCCAACACGCGGGAGCTGGCGCCGATCGCCGCGGCCGTGGGCTTCGCCGCGCAGGCCGGCTGCCGGATGACCGCGGAGATCGGCGCCATGCGCATCGCCGAGGAGATCGACGCGATCGAATCGCTCGGGTTGCGGTCGGTGCCCTTCGTGGTGACCACCCGGATCATCGCCGGCGTCGTCGCGCTCGTGCCGACCTTCCTGATCGCCCTCATCCTGAGCTATTTCGCCTGCGCCACAGTGGTTGTGACGCTGCACGGCCAGGCGTCCGGCATCTACGAACACTACTTCGACCAGTTCGCCAACGGCCCCGACATCCTGGCGGCCGTGCTCAAGATCGCGGTGTTCGGTGTCGCGGTCATCGTGATCCATTGCTACTACGGGTTTTTCGCGTCCGGCGGCCCGGAGGGTGTGGGCGTCGCCTCCGGCCGGGCGGTGCGGGCGAGCTTCGTGACGATCGTCGTGCTGGACATGGTTCTCACGCTCCTGCTCTGGGGCGTCAACTCCGCAATCGAATTCCCCGGGTGAACACGATGCCGAACTATGCCGTACCGGGCGTCGACACCGGTCGCCGCCGCTCCTACCTGGTCGGCCTGCTGGCGCTGGCGCTGGCCGCCGCCCTGATCGGGAGCTGGATCGGTGGCCGGTCGGTGCCCGACGACAACCGTATACGAATCCGCCTGTACGCCAACCAGATCGGCGAGGGGATCGTATCCGGCACGACGGTCCGGCTGGACGGCGTTCCGGTCGGCGAGGTGGAGACGGTCGCCGCCGCCGACCGGGATCGCCGGCTGCTCGTGCTGGACCTCGACCGCGGGCAGACCAGCGGGCTGACCGACGCCCTCGCCGTGGACTACGCGCCGGAGAACCTGTTCGGCATCAGCGCGGTGGCGCTGCATGCCCGCCCGGGCGGCGCGGCCCTGCGGGACGACGCCGACATCGACGTCTCGGACCGGATCGACGACGTGACCATGAGCACCCTGCTGCGCCGGCTGACCGACGTCTCGACGCGGGTGCTCACCCCGACGCTGACCGAACTGCTCGGCCGGGTCAGCACCGACCTGGAGGCCTTCGGTCCCTTCCTGCAGGCCGTCGTCGCCTCGAGCCGGGCGATCGCCGACACCCAGCGGTACGAGCCGTCGTACCTGCTCGATCAGTACGCCGGATTCTTCGGCGGGCTCGGCGAGTTCAGCTCGTCCACCTTCACGCTGCTCGACTCGGTGCTCGGGATCGA
Source organism: Nocardia sp. BMG51109 (assembly GCF_000526215.1). NCBI lineage: Bacteria > Bacillati > Actinomycetota > Actinomycetes > Mycobacteriales > Nocardiaceae > Nocardia > Nocardia sp. BMG51109. The sequence goes on along the minus strand of NZ_JAFQ01000004.1, from coordinate 8,209,552 downwards.
GGTCTTCCGCAACGACCACGCGAAGTACGACGCCACGATCAGCCTGATCAGCGACGAGGCCTATCCGGCACTCGCCGGCGTGTACAGCGCGGGGGCCCCGTACAACAAGCCGCTCATCGACATGGTCGCACCGCTGCTGGCCGCCCTGACGCGAAGCCTGCCCGCGCCGGCGAATGCGCGCGCGGAGCTGAGCGAACTCATCGATCGGCTGAATCTCTCCTTCTCCGACACCGGCGGGGGACCGGCGCTCGATGTGGCGGTGACGCTGCGCGGGGTGCCGGGCGTGGCCGTGCCGTTGCTGGGTGGCCGGGCGGCCGCCGAGACGACGGGTCCGCCACCGCCGTTCGGACAAGGACAGCCGCTCGGACAAGGACAGGGAGCTCCGCGATGAATTCGGTGAAAACGCGTGGTGTGCTGTGGCGGCTCATCGTGTTCGCCGGGGCGATGCTGGTGCTGCTGGCGGTCGTCCTCACCGCGATCGTGCGCCCCGTCGGGGGCGGCACCTCGACGTATCACGCAGTGTTCACCGATGTCAGCGGGTTGCGTTCCGGCGACGACGTGCGCATGTTCGGCGTGCAGGTCGGCAAGGTCACCGGCATCCGCCTGATCGGCGACCGCGCCACGGTCGATATGACCATCCGGCGCGAGCGGCCCGTGTACGACGGCAGCGTGTTCGCCATCCGCTACCAGTCGCTGGCCGGGCAGCGTTACGTCGATGTGCGCCAACCGGATTCGCCGGGCCCGAAGCTCGCGTCCGGTGCGACGGCCGGCGCCGACCGGACGATCCCGTCCTTCGACATCACCGCGCTGTTCAACGGCCTGCAGCCGGTTCTGGCCGAGTTCTCTCCCGAATCGCTCAACAGATTCACCGAAAGCGTGCTCGCCGTGATCCAGGGCAACGGCGCCGGAATCGGTCCCGCCCTCGACGCGGTCGAGAAGATGAGCCGCTACGTCACCGACCGGCAGGCCGTACTGACCACCATCGTGGCCAATCTTCAGGCCATCTCCCAGCAGATCGGCGGCCGCTCACCGTATCTGGTGACGCTGATGCGCGGCCTGGCCGACGTGTTCACCGTCTTCCGTCAGAAGCTGGACGGCCTGCTGGACCTGGCGGCCGTCTCGCCGTCGACGGTCGCCCCCTTCAACAGCATCATGGCCACCCTCGGTCTCACCGAGGACAGCAATCCGAACCTGGAGGAAGATGTGCGGCGAGTGATTCCCGACCCCCATCAGATCGTCGACCTGCTCGGCAGGCTACCCGGCCTGCTCCAGTCTTTCGACGCCCTGCTGCCGCCGCCGAACGCGGCCGGAAGCGGGATCGACGTCGCCTGCTCGCGGGGCGACGCGGACGTGCCGGGCGCCGTCGCGATGCTGATCGCGGGTCAGAGGATCTCGATATGCAACCCATGATCCCCTTCGGCGATGCCCGGAAATCCGGTGCCGCACCGAAATTCGCGCGGCGGCTATGGTCCGGCCGCCGGCGCGGCGACCGGCGCTGGGTGCACGACCGGCACGAACGAACCGAACGGCGGCGGCAACTCCGCTCCGGCGTCGTCGGTGCCGTCGTGGTGACCGCGACCCTGGTCGCGACGGCGATCATCTACGTGCTGCCCATCGGGAAGTCCACCTACACCGCGGAGCCGACCGAGGCCCGAGGGGTGACGGTCGGCGACGAGATCCGTGTCGCGGGCATCCCGGTTGGCTCGGTGACCGGACTCGAGTTGTTACCGGACCGGGTACGAGTACGGTTCACCGTGGGCCGCGACGTCTTCCTCGGCGACGGCACGACGCTGGAGGTCCGTCTGCTCACGGTGGTGGGTGGGCACTACATCGCGGCGTTCCCCGCCGGTCGTCGTCCGCTGGGCGACAAGCCGATTCCGGCGGATCGAATTCGCCTGCCCTACAGCCTCGTTCGCACTCTGCGCGATGCCGCCACGCCGGTGGAGAAGGTGGACGGCGACACCCTGCGCCGCAACTTCGCCGAGGTCGGGGACTCGATCGCCGGCAGCCCGGATGGCCTGCGGCGCATGGGAAATGCGCTCGAGACCTTCGTCGGCGTGCTGAACCGGCAGAACGCCGAGGTGTCGCAGGCGCTGGCCATGCTGGACGAGTATCTCACCACGATCGATGCCAACAAGTCGCTGCTGGGCACGTTCGTCCGGCAGATCGGCATGCTCGTGACCGCGGCCCTGAACAAGGAAGCCGAGATCAAGGAGGCGGTGCGGGTCGGCGAGGAACAGATTGCCCGGCTCGCCGCGCTCGAACCGATCTGGCGTGAACAACTGGAGCCGATCGCCGACGCGGTCGCGGCGGTGATCCCGCGGCTGCAGGACTTCGGCGCCCGGCTGGGGCAGGCCGCGAACGGACTCGGCGACGTCGAGCGGCGGGTGCGGATGGCGGTGCCGGACGGCGGGATGGTCGTCGACCAGTCCGGCGTCACGCTGCCGGCGCCCGCGGTGTGTATTCCGGTCCCGGGCAAAGGATGTTGAGCATGAAGGCGGTGCCGAGATGAAGCGAGTACTGGCCTCGCCCGGAGTCGTGACGGTGCTGATGACGGGACTGGTGACGCTCGTGGTCGCCGTGTCCTACGTGGTCGCCCTCGATCCGCTGAAGAAGACGATCGCCTACTGCGCGCTGATGCCCGATGCCATCGGCCTCTACTCGGGTAACCACGTCACGATGCGCGGCATCCGGATCGGCACCGTCGGGGAGGTTCGCCCCGGCAACGGCGCGGTCCGGGTGGAGTTCACCGTCGACGCGGAACGGCCGCTGCGGGGCGACGTCATGGCCACCACCGTCGCCGACACGATCATTGCCGACCGGGACCTGGAGGTGCTGAGCGATCCGGCCGCGACGACGGACTGGAACCGCGGCACCTGCATCACCGAGACCTTCACGCCCAAGAGCATCACCGAGACGCTGCGCGCGTTCTCCACGCTGGCCGACGAGCTCAACGGCGCGGGCGCCACGCCCGACCGGAACCGGATCGCGGATGCCGTGGAGCAATTTCATCGAGCCACCGAGGGAACCGGGCCCCGGCTCAATCAGGTCTTCAAGGATCTCGGCACGGCCCTGCAGCAACCCGACGCGGCGATCGGCCACATCGGCGCCCTGATCGACGCTTTCGCCTCACTCGTGTCGAGCATCTCCGGCAACTGGGGCGACATCAAGACGGCCCTGGTACTGGCCGAGCCCGGCGTCAACATGATGAACGACCTGTGGCAGGAGAGCATCGAGATGATCGATTCACTGCGGGTGGTCGTGCCGATGTTGAACGACATCTCGCGTAAGTACGGCCGGCAGGTCCTGAACGGACTGGATCAGCTCATGCCCTCGACGCAGGCGACGTCGGCGAATATCGCCACGACGCAGCAGATGGTCGATATGGTGCCGGCGGTCGTCCAGGCGTTCCGGCGCTCGCTCGACCCGGAGACGGGACAGGTGCGGGTCGAATACGCCCCACCGGTGGTGGCTCTGGCCCCACCCCAGGTGGACCAGGTCTGCGCCGCGATCGCCGCGGTGCTGCCGGGCGGATGCCGCGGGGCACACGACGGCCTGGTGAACGTCGATCTGGTCACGCTCGTTCTCGGGGCGGCGGGTGCACGATGACTACCTTCGCAGAACGTAAGCGCCGCCGGCCGCGCGCGGGGTGCGGTCGGCTACTGACCGTCGTGGTCGTGACCGCGGCGGCGATGTGGCCGGTGACCGGATGCGGTTTCGATCCGGCGCAGATCCCGGTTCCCGGTGTCTCGGTGTCCGGGCCCACCTACCCGCTGCACATCGAGTTCGCCAACGCGCTCAACCTGCCGACGCAGGCGAAGGTCATCGCCGACGGCGTCACGGTCGGCCGCCTGCGCTCGCTGACGGTGCGGGATCCGTCCGCGTCGGCCCCCGGACATATCGTCGCCACGGTCGAACTCTCGTCGTCGGTGCGACTGCGCTCGGATACGACCGCGCAGCTGCGGCAGAACACCCTGCTCGGCGACATCTACATCGCGCTGGGCACCCCGTCGGCCGGTTCGGCGTCTCCCCTCGCGCCCGGCGACACCATCCCGTTGCAGCACACCGAACCGCCCTTGCAGGTCGAGGACCTGATGGCCGGGCTGTCCACGTTCGTCGGGGGCGGCGCGCTGCACGAGATCCAGGAGATCGTCGACCAGACCAATGCGGTGCTGCCCGAACAGACCGCCGACACCGCGCGCATCTTCGACATCCTCGGCAGAGATATCGAGAACCTCGCCGCCAACCAGAACTCCGTCGACCGGTTTCTCGAGGCGTACCAGGAGGATCTGCGTGCCGTGCGGGACAATCCGGACCAGCTCGACGCACTGCTCAGCGAGCGGGGCTCCGTCGAGATCCCTGCCGATGTGCACTCGCTGGTGCTGACACTCGGCATCATCGGCTCGGCGAACATCCCGGCGCGCGCCCAGGAGTGGATGGCGCCGTTGCTGGTGGAGGGCGACGCGGCGGCCAAGGCGTTCGTTCCGCTGCTGCTGGGCGACAACCCGCTGGATCTCGACGCGCCGAGCAACCTCAACCGCCTCGTGGCGTTGCTCCGCGATCGGATCATTCCGTTCGTGGAACGCGGTCCGCGGGTGAATGTCACCGGCGTGACGATCGCCGATAGCGGTTCCGATGCGGCCGGCCATCCGGGATCGACTTCCGAGCAGGTGGACTCGATCGTGCGGACCCTGAGAATGATCGGAGTGGTGCGATGACACCGAGATCGGTCGCGTCGTCGGCCGCCATCCTCGCCATTGCCGTGATCGGCAGCGCCTATCTGGCGTTCGGTGTCGCGAACGTCGACTGGTTGCGCCAGACCATGTCGGTCACCATGGCGATTCCCGAATCCGGTGGCCTGATGACGCATTCCAAGGTGCTGCTGTCGGGAGTGCAAGTGGGCGAGGTCGTTTCGGTCACCCATGCCGAGCAGGCCGTCCGGATCGGGCTCCGGATCGATGCGGGGTACCGGGTCCCGGCGGCGAGCCCGGCCCGCATCGAGGCCCTGTCCGGGCTGGGCGAGCCCTATCTCGACTTCCGTCCCACCAGCGGCGACGGGCCGTATCTGCGCGACGGTCAGAGCGTGCGGGCCGACCGGGTCGTCACCCCGCTGTCGATTCCGGAGGTCGCCAAGACCACCACGGAACTGTTGCGGCAGCTGGATCCGGCCGCGCTGACGTCGATTGTCGACACCTTCGATCAGGCGACGGACGGCACCGAGGCCATCGTGCCGCCGCTGTCGCGGGCCACCGATCTGCTGGCGGCCACCCTGCTCAGCCGGACGGTCGTGCTGCGGGAGATGCTGACAGCGGCGCAGGCGCACGCGCACGATATGGGGTGGACCGAACCGGCATTGCGGCGCGCCGCACAGCCCTGGGCCGATTTCGGGCCGGCTTTGTCCGACGTCGCCGCGGCCGTCGGCCGGTTCGCGCGGATCGGCACCGTCCCCGACGACTACCTGGTCGACAACGAGAACACCCTCGGCGCGCTTCCGCTGCTGCGCGAAATCGCCGAGATCATGAAAAAGACGGGGCCCCAGACGGAATCGATGATTCCGATGCTGCGGCCGGTGCTCGAATCGGCCACCCGGGCCGTCGGCACGCTCGACCTGAGCAGTCTCATCACGCAAGCGTTGCAGACCGTCGACCCCGACGGGGCGCTGCGGCTGCAGATTTCCGTCAAATAGCACCGATCACCGGGAATGCCCATGGATACCGATACTGACACCGCCCGGCCGGACGCCACGGAGGCGAGCAAGGCCGGCGAGACGACTACGGCGGACGACACGGCGGCCGCCGGAGCGGACCGCGAGCAGGCCCGCGACGAAGAGCGGCGCTCCGATGCCGCACCGGCCCGTCGGACTCCGAAATCACCGGCGCGCCGGTCGATCTCGATCTCGTTGCGCGGCGCGGTGTGGGTCGCGGCCGTCGCCGTGCTGGCCGTCACCGTGGTCACCCTGGCGGCCTTCCTGATCGCCGCCAGGCACGAGATCTCGGACCGTGCCGCCACCGACGCGGCCCATCGGCGCGCCGAACAGGTCGCCACCGATTACTCCGTCGGCGCCGCCACCGTCGACCCGGGTGACTTCAACGCGTGGGTGGCCCGCCTGAAGAACAACACCGCGCCGCCGCTGGCGAACAAGTTCGATGCGACGGCGCCGAAACTGCAGGAGATCCTCACACCGCTGAAATGGACCTCCACCGCCGGACCCATTGCCGCCAAGGTGATGTCGGACGCCGGCGGGGTGTACAAGGTCGACGTCTTCGTCAACGTCAGCTCCACCAACGTGCAGAACCCCGACGGCGCGCAGACCACCGTCACCTACAACATCACCGTCGACGGCAACGCCGACTGGAAGATCACCGACGTCGGCGGCATGGACGCCGCGCTACCCCAGAAGTAAGTGCCGACCGCACCTTTGGAGATACCTATGACTACACACCGTGTGCACGCCTTTCGCGACGATGCGCTGGCCGAGCACGACGCGGTCGCGCTGGCACAGCTGATCCGGACCCGCGACGTCAGCCCCGAGGAACTCGCCGCCGCGGCGGCCGAGCGCGTCGCCGCCGTCGAACCCTGCGTGCGGGCCATCGAATGTTCTTACGACACACCGCGATTCGCCGCCGACGGGCTCGGCTGCTGGTACGGCGTGCCGACCTTCGTCAAGGACAACACCGATATCCGCGGCCTGCCGACCACGCACGGCAGCGCCGCGTTCCGCGCCCACACCGTGGACCGGGACGACGCCTACACCCGGCAGTTCCTCAGCACCGGCGTGACCGTGCTGGGCAAGTCCCGGCTGCCGGAGTTCGGGCTGATCCCGACCACCGAATTCCGCGACGCCGATCCCGCCCGGAATCCCTGGAACCCCGAATATTCCGTCGGTGGCTCCTCCGGCGGCGCGGCGGCGCTGGTGGCCGCCGGCGTTGTGCCGGTCGCGCACGGCAACGACGGCGGTGGCTCCATCCGGATCCCCGCCTCCTGCACCGGCCTGGTGGCGCTCAAACCGAGCCGGTCTCGCCACCTCGACAACGCCCAGAATCGCCATCTGCCGATCCGGGTGATCTCGGAAGGTGTGCTCACGCGCACGGTCCGCGATACCGCCACCTATGTCGCGGCGGCCGAAAAGTATTGGCGCAACCCGGATCTGATCCCGATCGGCATGGTGGACGGGCCGGCCGAACGGCGCATGCGGGTCGCCCTGCTGACGACGACACCGACCGGTGACGAACCGGATACCGAGACCCGTGTCGCGGTCGAGCGCGCGGCCGATCTGCTGGAGAAGGCCGGGCACGAGGTCGAACCGATCGCGCAGCCGTTCTCGCCGCAGGTGGCCGAGGACTACATCGCCTACTTCGGCCTGCTCATGCAGGTGACCATGCTGGCGGGCAAGTACCTGCACGATCCGAGTTTCGACCGGAACCGGGTCGAGGACATCACCAGCGGGCTGGCCCGTTACTACCGCCGGCGCATCGCCCGGATGCCGGGCGGATACCTCCGGCTGCGCCAGTCGGCGCGGACCTACGCCGGTATCTTCCGGCGCTACCAGGTGCTGTTGTCTCCGGTACTGGCCCAGGCGGTTCCGCCGCTGGGGCAGCTCGGTCCCAACGGGCCCGCCGACGAACTGATCGAACGGCTGCTGCACTACATGGCCTATACGCCGGTCAACAATGTCACCGGGACGCCCTCGATCGCCGTGCCGATGGGTCTCGCGGAGAGCGGAGTTCCCTTGGGCGCCATGCTCAGTGCCGCCTACGGTGACGAGCGGACGCTCATCGAGCTGGCCTATCTGTTCGAGGAGGAGAACCCGTTTCCCCGGATCACCGACGGTGCGGGCGATCCCGCGCCGCCGGCCCGTGGTTCGTCGCCGCGCCGCCGCCCGTCCACCCGCCATCGCTGACCCGTTCCGCCGCGGTCCGATCGGAAGGGGCATGCCGGATGTCACGATTGTTTCCCGACTATCGAGCGGCCTGGGAGACCGACCAGCACTGTGAATTGCGCAGGCACGTCGCCGAATTCCTGCGCAAGGAGTCGACGCCGCAGCAGCAGCGCTGGGCCCGGCAGCACGCGGTCGATCGGGAGTTGTGGACCAAGGCCGGCGCCGCGGGCCTGCTGGGGGTGGAGCTGCCCCCGGAATTCGGTGGCACCGGCGGGGATTTCGGCCTGTGCGCGGTGATCGCCGAGGAGCTGCCGCTGGCTCACGACTCGGCGTTCGGGTGGATCGTGCACACCCCGATCGCCGCGCACTACATCGACTCCTACGCCGCCGCCGATCGCCGGCGCGCCTGGCTGCCCGGCATCATCAGCGGCGAGTCGGTGCTGGCCATCGCCATGACCGAGCCGGGCGCCGGATCGGACCTGCAAGGGGTGCGGACCACGGCGGTGCGCGACGGCGACCATTACGTCGTCAACGGCTCGAAGACCTTCATATCCAATGCGACGCATTGCGATCTGCTGGTGGTCGTGGCGAAAACCGATTCGTCCCAAGGTGCTTCGGGCGTCTCGCTGATCGTTGCCGAGACGCGCGACCTGGCCGGATTCGAGCGCGGCAGAATACTCGAGAAGATCGGGCAGCACGGCCAGGACACCCGCGAACTGTTCTTCTCGGATATGCGGGTACCGGTCTCGAACCTCCTCGGTGCGCAGGAGGGACTCGGATTCACCCAGCTGATGGCGCAGTTGCCGCGCGAACGCCTGATCATCGCCGCGATGTGCGCGGGTATGGCCGAGGCGGCGGTGCTCGAGACGATCCGCTACGCCAAGGAGCGGCACGCCTTCGGCAGGCCGCTGATCAAGTTCCAGCACACGAAATTCGAACTGGCGGAGCTGAAATCGGAGGTGCTGGGGATCAAGACGCTGGTCGACTACGCCATCGGGGAGTACATCGAGGGGCGGCACGACCATGCCGTCGCCTCGATCGCGAAACTGGCGGCGGCCGATCGGGCGGTGGCGGTGGTCGACCGGGCGGTGCAGATCTTCGGTGGCTACGGGTACATGGCCGAATACCCGATCGCCCGGATGTACGCCGCGGCACGAGTGAACAAGATCTACGGCGGCACCAGCGAGATCATGAAGGAGATCATCTCTCGCACGCTGTAGGAGTCGGGTGGAGTCAGGAGCCACCGCATCCGCTCGCTCGCGGGCAGCATCGACCTCCCGTACTGATCTGGTACCAAGTCGGCGGGAACGCGAAACACACTGTTTCACAACCGGTTTCCGTCGTTGTCCGGTCATGCCGTGAACCAGGCGAGCAATCGGGCGTCCAGGGCGGACCACCCCGGATAGGCGCACCCCGCAGCCATCTCGATTGGGGCGCACTGTGTGCCCCCTCTCGACGTGGCCAGGAGCGAGGGTTTGTGCCGCTCCCGCCGCCGGTTCGATGCAACGGACCAAACCCTGCCCGTGGCTCCCGGCGGCGGGAGCGACCCACACAACGATAGGGAGCAGGGGATTGACCATGGACGAACCAACCGCGACCGATCCGGTGCCGCTCGGATTGGTGAACCTGTCGTTCGTGCCGGGGCCATCCGCTACAGGGTGTGCCATACCCTCTTACCCGCACTCACGATGCGCCGCTGCGGCGCTCCAGGGCGGTCGTGATCAGCTCTCGAGCTGCGTCACCGTGAACCGCCTGCGCCGCCAGCAGAGCGAATGACCTCTCATACAGCGCGATCTCGGACGGCCGGGTGATCGTCAGCTCAGCCGCTACGGTTTCGACCAAGACCACCTTGCGGTCATGAATCACGAAGTTGGTCGCAGGAGCGTGGTACTCGGCCGTACACGGCAGGATCGCGACCACCAGGCGGGGCAGCGTCATCACAGCCAGGAGATGGCGCAATTGTCCGACCATGACGGCATCGCTACCCATCGACGTATAGAGCGCCTGTTCCTCGATCGCGTAGTGAATGCGGTGGTCGCCGTGATGCAGCACGTCTTGCCGCGCTATCCGGGCGTCTACCGCCGCCGTCACGTCATCCGGGGCGCGGTAGAACGCGGCCGTGCGGCGGAAGATCGCTTCGGCGTAATCGCGGGTCTGCACCAGTCCGGGAATGACGCGCGGGTGGTAGCCGCGTATCGATCGGGTGCCGGACTCCAGGCTGATCGCCTGGCGCTGGCGGTGAGCGTGCCTGGAGACGACGACGCGCCGCCACTCCATGTAGGCGGCGGCAAGATTGCGAAGCGTCGCTATCAGGTCCGGTACGGCGTAGTCCGCGCGGCACCAGTGACACCACTCGTGGATATCGGTCTCGGTCGGTGTCTGTCGGCCGTGTTCGATCTTGGAAACCTTGGAGCCCTGCCAGCCCGCAACCGTAGCCAATGCGACGCCGGAGAGTCCGGCGTCGCGTCGTAGCTCCCGCAGCCTGGCACCGAGTGCGCGGCGTGCGTCGTCGGGCGGTCCTGTCACTGCCGCCCGGCGTGCTCGGTTCGTAGGTAGTCCTCGTGCCTGATCGCCTGTTTCCAGGCCCGGAGATAGATATCCCGGCAGAGCTGGACTTGCCGTTCCTCGGTAGTGACCGCGATCCCAGCGGGTCCGCCGTTCTCGCTGAACAAGGTGTAGGCGACAAGCCGCCCATCGATCAGCCAGCAGTCGTCCGCCGCCTGGTCTTGCGGATCGGCGAGGTGTCGCGGCAGCCAGCGGATGTCTTCGCCGTTGGCGACGGCGTTGCCGGTCCGCGACAGCAACCACTCGACATACGCGCTGTGCGGTGTGGTGACGATCCGGGTCCGCTGAATCTGAACCCCGCGTGCCACGGTGGCTTGCACGAGCGGTGACCAGGGGTCATAGCTCGCGCCCTCGGCAGCACCGTAGTCGTCCTGGGTCTCCAGGTGCCAGGCGTAGGTGTGTGCTTCGGCGAACAGTCGGGTGAAGGTGTCCGGTGTATCCCGATGGATCATGCGGCGTCACGCCTCACCTGCCGACCGATCGGCACCTCTACTGCTGACTCGTGGCTCGGAAGCCCCATTCGTTCCAGCGCTTCGGCATCCGTGACCAGTTCACCGGAGAGCAGGAATGTCCCGCGGCCGGTGTCTTGCAGCAATGCACCCAGACAGGTTCGAGGCTGGAGGTAGGACAGCAGACCATGCGGAATCTCGATGGTGTCCGGCCGGTCCGTGCTCCACCCCTGCACGATGTACGCTGGCGGATTCGTGTCGCTGACGAAGAGTGTTGGCGAATGCCCGGATTCGGAATCTCCGCCCAAGCGCGTGAGTCTCATGTGCCTGCCTCCTGATTTGCTCGGCCTCTCATGATGCCGTCAATCGTCACTGGTCACACGAGACAGGGTCAATATCGGAAGCAAGATGGAGCAAGAAACTAGGCTGGGCGAACTTCGCACTCGTAGCGTGCTTTTCAGGTTCCCGCCGCTAGACCATTGCCGATCACCCCCGATCCGGCACCTTCCCCGGCACGGCGGGAGCCCCGGCACACGACGGAGGGGCACGCGATGCGACACCGGCCGACCGCGCTCGGATGGGTCGATCCGGCTGTGAGTTCCTGGCTGGAATGGGATGCGGCGCAGGTGCGGCGGTTGGCCCGTCGCCTGGGCTCTGTACTGGTGTGGCCTCCAGAAACAAGCCTGATTCCGCTGGTGGATCAGGTGCGGGCGGCAGGCGTCGATGCGGTGATCACGCCCGCGCCCAACCATCTGGACGTGATGACAATGCACGCGGTGATGTGCGTTGCGGATGTCGAAACCGTCTCTCCCCGAATGAGTTTCGCTCGCTGGGCAACGGTCCCGCCCCAAGGGGCGCGAGCGTGAATGCGGCGGACGCGGCGGTGCTGGTCGTGCTTGCGCCGAGCGGAATGCTGACCGCCCATCAGATACAGCGGGGCGCGCAGCTCACCAGTTGGTCCGTACGCCGAGCCATAGGACGGCTGGAATCACGTGGGCTCATCACCGCCAGTCCGATACGGGCACGGTGGTGGATCACAGCACCCGGCCGGGGCGTGCTAGCGGCGGCCACGGGAGGGCGGTAGCGGTGGGCGGTGATGGTTGGCGCGCTTTCGGATTCGTGATCGCGATCGGCTTGCCGCTGGCGGTACTGGTTGCGGCGATCTGCTGGCCCGTGCGAGTTCCGAAGGACCGCACCGTGGAAGCGATCCGACAGCGAATCGAGGACGGGCTGTAACAGACCACGCTCGGCGCGTGGTGTTGTTCTCCTGTGAGTTGCCCGGACGCTTGGCCTCCAGCCAGTTATGCGAAGACACGCACCGCCCCTGTACGCACTGCCAACCGCACTCCAGACCGCATGTGCGCTACCGACACCCCACCGTCAGCAACCGTCCGGCACGCCGACGGCACCCACACAACCAGCACCGCCACCCCGTAGTCCGGCTCCGTGCCGTCGCACGGAATTGAGTGCGTCCATCCCTGTGCGGCGTACGGACACGATGAATTCGGCCGTGACTCAGGCAGCTCGGGCGGCGTCGTGGGCACGGTATTGATCACCACACCACTGAAGACCGAGCACATCAACGAAATCCACCAGCTGATGGAACTCGGCGAACCCTACATCCGCGCCCGCGGCCTGTCCGACTACTGGCTCTACGCCACACTGTTCTCTTCGACCTGCCCGGTCGCATTCGGCGACAACAACACCATCACCGGAGCGGTGATCGCTTTCCGCAGTCAAGACGACCCCGCAGACGTGTACATCCAGGACGTCATGACCCATCCTCGGCATCGGCGGCGCGGCATCACCCGTGCGCTCATCGGCAGCGTGCGGTCACAGGCCGAGAAATGGGACTGTGAGCGGCTGTACCTGACATCCGAGCCGGACAACCGAGCAGCACACGCCAGTTGGGCCACGCTCGGTTTCGTCAATGTCCCGGGAGACCACGAGATCGACGGCATCTCGGTCATCACCGACTTCAAAGGCCCCGGCCGCAGCCGCGCGGTCTACGAATTGGCCCTCAGGCGCCCATGCTGAGTGGGGGTGCGCTCGACAACGAAATGGCGGTGGGTGTTCCTCGCCTCAGCGGCTCGTCACCATCCCCAAGAACTCGCGAACTTCCGGCACGCGAGTATGAGGCCGAACGCCACGCTCGATGCTGCCGAGGTGCGTCAAAGGCAGTCGTAGCCTGGCTATCCCCGCTCTGCCACCATCCCCAGAAACTCTCGCACCTCCGGCACCTTGTTATGCGGCCGCACGGTATGGGCAATACTGTTCAGCCTGGTATGTGACCTGGTGGAGGCAACGCTGCCGATCGCTTCAAAGTTCGTGCTCAGCAGGGCACATCCCTCGGCGACGTCACCGGCTTCGATCCAGTTCTCTGCAAGACCGAGCTGCCAACCGGTGCGTTGTCGCGGATAAGCGGTGGTGCCGTCAATGGCGGCTTGCAGGTGGGCGGCCGCCTCCTCATGGTCGCCTAGGCGCTTGAAAGCCAGGCCGATCAGCCCGTTCAGTGTGGTTTCTGGTAGCGATACAAGGTATTCGGGATCGTGTCCCCGGCTTGACGCGTACGCCCGATGCGCCCGGCTGACTGCGGCTCTCATGGCTTGTTTGTCGCCAACCGCCGCCTGGGCTTCAGCTTCACGGGTGGCGGCGAGTGCTCTCAGCTTCGGCCCGCCGTGACTCATGGCGGCCCGCTGAGCCGCCTCGGCCAGTTGGACACCTTCTCGTGGGCGGATGCCGTCCCGGTAGGAGAGCAGGCAGGCGTTGATCAGCGCATGCGAAACGGCGATGCCATCATTGGTGGCCGCCGCCGCTTGAGCAGCATCGGCGTAGTAGCGACGGGCTTGGTCCAGTCGGCCAGCGTCATAGCAGACCCAACCCGCGGCCGTCATCATCTCCGCTGCGGTGCTAGTGAGCTGGCGTCCAATGTCATCGTTGTAGCTGCCGGAATCGAGCAAATACTCGACATACCGGACTTTATGAGCAGCCAGTCGGCACAGTCGGTCGCCCCCAACGATCCGATCCAGTTCGTGAATCTGGGTGATATTTGCCGTGATCTCGGCAACATCGCCGGCACCAATTTTGACACTGTCCGAACGGGCAACGGCAGACGTGCTGCCCGCACCGTGACTGCCGCCGACCACTCCAGTACCGACAGCCGCTCCCGCCCCCATAGCCCCGGTTCGTAGGAAGTTGCGACGGTTCACATCCGCCTCCTCGTTCGACTCCACTACCAGTATGGCAAGCGGTACCTGCAGCGCTTTGGCCACACGACGTAGTACCCGCACATCGTGCACGGCGGCACCGTCGTGTTCCAGCTGCGAGATGGCGGGCTGGGTGTAACCGAGAACGGCCCCGAGTTCACTCTGGGTCATCCCGAGCGACTTACGAATCCGGCGGATGACCTCGCCGGTTGTCATGTGCATCCTGCTCTCCGCTCTTTTCTGATGAACGTGCCTACGCAAGATCGACGGAAACGCTCGGGACCCGTTGCCGGTCAAGAGGTTTCAACCCCCTGGGACGCACCTTATACGCCTCCAGCTATTTTTCAGAAGCTTTGCCGATTTCGGCCGGTAGCGGCCCGAAAACCGGGCTTACGGTCAGGCCGGTACCCGGCCCCAAGCTGACGCCGTAGCCCTCGGGCGGCGCACTGACCTCGGTGCCGGGGTTGGTGGCGAAAGAGCGCCGCACTCCACGTTCTCGTTGAAGCCGGCCGGGTCGTGTCCTCTTGTTGCTCGGGAATTGTCTCGCGCTGCTCGAGTCCCCGGCCACGGCGCCCCGGTCCCTTGAAGCCTCGAGTCGGCACCACGATGACGTCGGCAACTACGTGGCGGTCCTCGGCAAGCGCTGGGGCAGTGAACATGATCGTCATGCGCGGCGAGACTGTGTACTCTACCGGTGCGCGCGGTTGTGATTGCCGGCCCGGCGGGGCGGCCACGATGAAATCCGGTCCCGCACAGCAGAACTCATCGCAGATGCGGCACCGTGGCCTGGCGGCACGCTACCGTTCACGGGCGGGCATGCCCATCGAATCTGCGCGTCCGGCACTCGACGATTCGCACTGGAGGCTGATCCGACATGACAACCGCGGAAGACGAGACTGCCACACCGGTGACGGAGACGCTGCGCTCGGTGAATCCGGCGACCGGCGAGCCGATCACCGAATGGCCCGTCGACGACGAGGCGGCCGTGGTGGCCGCGGTCGAACGGGCCCGCGCCGCCGCCGCGCACTGGCGTGACCTGGGGTTCGACGCGCGCCGCACGGCGCTGCTGCGCTGGGCGAGCTATCTGGTGACACACACCGAGGAACTGCTGGCCCTGATGCGGCGGGAGAACGGGAAGCCGCGCGACGACGCCTCCATCGAACTGATCCTGGTGCTCGAACATCTCGACTGGGCGGCCCGCAACGCGAAGAAGGTGCTCCGGCCGCGGCACGTCGCGCCGGGGCTGTTCATGGCCAATCACGAAGCGGTCGTGGAACATCCGCCGCTCGGCGTGGTCGGGGTGATCGGCCCGTGGAACTACCCGATCTATACGCCCAACGGCTCGGTCGCCTATGCGCTGGCGGCCGGGAACACGGTGGTGTTCAAGCCGAGCGAGTACACCACCACGATCGGGGTGTGGTACGCCGAATCCTTCGCCCGGGCGAATCCCGAGCTGCCGGGCGGAATCCTCACCGCCGTCACCGGTTTCGGTGCCACCGGCGCCGCGCTGGTGCGGTCGGGCGTCGACAAGATCGCCTTCACCGGTTCGACGCCCACCGGCAAGCGCATCGCGGCCGCGGCCGCCGACAGCCTGACGCCGGTGCTGCTGGAATGCGGCGGGAAGGACGCCGCGATCGTCGCCGCCGACGCGGACATCCCTGCCGCCGCCGACGCGATCGCCTGGTCGGCCGTGTCCAACAGCGGGCAGACCTGCGTGGGCACCGAACGGGTCTACGTCGACCGGACCGTGTACGAGGAATTCCTCACCGAACTCCGGAACCGTGTGCGCACAGTGAAAGCGGGTGTCTCGTACGGCCCGATGACGATGCCCAAGCAGATCGATATCGTCCGCGATCATGTCGCCGATGCGCTCGCGCGCGGGGGACGGGCGGTGGTCGGCGGCCTCGATTCGGTCGGCGATCGCTATATCGAGCCGGTGCTGCTGGTGGATACCCCCGAGGATTCCCGCGCGGTGACGGAGGAGACGTTCGGCCCGACGGTGACGGTCACCGCGGTCGGCTCCGTCGACGAGGCGATCCGCCTGGCGAACGCGTCCGAATTCGGGCTCGCCTCCACCGTTTTCTCCCGGCGCCGCGGCATGGAGATCGCACGCCGGCTACGGGTCGGCGCGACGTCGGTGAACGCGGTGCTGTCCTTCGGCGCCATCTCCGCCCTGCCCTTCGGCGGTACCGGAGCCTCGGGCGTCGGGCGCATCCACGGCGCGGAGGGCCTGCTGGAATTCACCCGCACCCAGTCGATCGCCCGGCAGCGCTTCCCGATCGGCGTGGCGCTGTTGTCCTTTCGCCGCAGGGCGGCGGTGCTCGGGCTGATCGAGCGCGTGGTCAGGCTGCGGCACGGCCGCCATCGCTGAGGTCCGCGGGCGGTGGCGGCGACTCTTCGCCGGTTGCCGGCGCCGGGGCGGGGTCGTCGTCCGGAACGGCGGAACCGGGTGCGGTCACCAGATGCTGCTGGAGCCGGGCGTGCCGGTACTGGTAGACGGGCCCGGTTTGGCGCAGCACGCCGCGGCGGTGGGCGTCCTGCAGGAAGCGCATGATCCGCAGGGGAGCGTGGTGGCGCAGCGCCAACCAGATCCGGGCGAGCAGCAGGGCGCCCCAGGCGCGGGCGAAGACGATGGTCAACCCGCTCGCGACGCCGTAGAGGCCGCCGAGCAGCAGCCCGTGTTCGATCGTCTCCGCGCGCGGAATCACCGTGCTCGACGAGACGGCGACCGCGAGCCCGTAGGCCACGCAGCCGAGCCGGCCGAACACCAGGTAGCCGAGCAGCGCGCCGATCAGCCCGGCGGGCAGCAGGTATCCGAGGTTGAACATGCCGTCGAGCCCGGTGCTGATCAACTCGCCGTGGCTGGGGAGATCCGGTTTGTAGGTGGCCGCGGCGCCGTAGAAGGTCCCCAGGAACAACGCGCAGGACAGGGCGTGGGCCAGGGTCGCGAGGCGGTCCTGGCGGACGACATCGCCGGGGCCCGTGACCCGTTGGACGTCGGACGGGTCGGCCAGCCATCCCTGCAGGCTCAGGCCCAGTGCGAACAGGACGAACACCACCAGGAGCGGGCCGGCCGGTAGATCCCAGCCGAGGGCGAGGGCCGCGGCGGGGACGGCGCCGCGGGCGAACCGGCCGAGGGTGGCCCGGTTGAAATTCCATTTGGTGAGGCCGCTGTACCGGATCTGTACGCGCCGCGGGCTCGGCCGGGTACCGAACGCGTTGGTGACGCCGATGGACAGGCCGAAGGCCAGCGCATACACCAGCGCGACGCGCGGTCCGCCGGCGAGCCAGCCGGTGAGGGTGTAGAGCAGCGTGGGCAGCGCCGCGAAGAGGATGCCCCGGACCGGCCGGGGGATCGTGTCGACCAGGTGCCACCAGGTCAGATCCGGCGTCTGCCGGCGTTCCAGATGACCGGCGAGGAAGGTCAGCCAGCGCTGGGCCTGCCGCGGTGCGTAGGGGCGCCGCAGGCAGGTGCGGCTGCCGGGGGTCGGTGGCAGCGGATCCGGGGAGTACACCGCGGACAGATAGTTTCCGAGCAGGTGGTCCTCTATCGAGGCGCGATCGGCGAACCGTGTCGTATCGCAGAGTTCGGTGGGGTCGGTGCCGGGTGCGGCGTAGGCGGTGCTCGCCAGATCGACCATCAGCGGGGTCGACAGCGCTTGGGCGAGTGCGCCTTCGGGGTGTTGTTCGAGGTGGTCGATGACGGCCTGGCACCGGGTGTCGTCGCTGCGCTTGCGGGAGGCGAAGAAGCCGATGGCGTCCCGCACCGCGACCGGTTCGATCTCCACCACCGCGGCGCGCGCCAGGAAGGCGCCGCCGTGCCGGGCGGCCTGTTCGTATTCGGTGCTGCGGCAGGTGACCACCAGCGGACGCTCACCGGCGATCGCCTGGTCGAGCGCGTCGATCGCCGCGGCGCGCAGCTCGAGCGGCATCTCGTCCAGACCGTCGAGGATCGGGAGCACCCGGCTCTCGATCACCAGCCGGGTCGCGGCGTCGGGCCCGTAGGCGGCCGTATTCGCCAGGCCCGGATAGTTTTCCACGAGCTCGCGGGCCAGCCAGGTGTGCAGATGCTCGCGGCGCGGATTCCAGGACGACAGCGGCATCAGCACCGGAACCGGTTGGCCCGGCAGCGGATCGTCGAGCAGGCCGAGGGTAAGGAGTATCGCCAGGACCGTCTTACCGGCGCCGGCCTCGCCGAGCACCACCAGCTGCCGCGCGGGCAGCCGTCGGTACTGGTCGACCAGATCGCTGAGATCGCCGTACAGCTTCAACGGCCCGCCCCCGTCGGGGGCGGTCTTCTCGCCGAGCACCGCGGCGGCGGTGGCGCTGACCGGCCGGCTGGTGCTCGACCAGCGCAGGCGCACCGGCTCGGGCCGGCGCAGGGACCGGAACTCCGCCTCCGCCCGCCACTGCTGGGCCACCGCCGTCGCCAGTTCGCGGGCCGCCCGGTCCAGACGGGGATCGCTCAGGACGGTCGGTGGAAGCCCCTGGTCCGCTGAGGATTCGGTGGATTCCGACGATTCGGTGGATGCCGGTTCGGTGGATGCCGGTGGTTCGGTGGATGCCTGCGGATCGGAGGGCACCGGTTGCGGTTCGGATGTCTGTCGTGGTGCGCCGGCTGCCCGTGGTGCGCCGTCGACCGGTGGGTCGGGGACCGGCCTGGGGTCGGGGATCGGCCTGGGGTCGGGGATCGCCGGCATCCGGGCGGGTGCCCGTGCTTCGGCGGGCGCCGCCGGGGACGCAGCCGGCGCAGACTCGAGGACGGGCGGCCGTGCCGGCCTGGACGTATGGTCGGCCGGTTCGGGCATGCTCTCGAGGATGTGCTGATTCAGCCGGCGCAGTTCCGGTCCGGGATCGATGCCGAGTTCGTCGGCGAGGGCGCGACGGGCGTCGTGGAACTCGAGCAGGGCCTCGCTGCGCCGATCCGCGCGATACAGCGCGAGCATGTACAGCGCCCGAAACCGTTCCCGCAGAGGATGTTCGGACCGCAGGCGGGCCAGGTCGGCGATCGCCTCGAGATGCTCTCCCCGGTCCATCCGAAGCTGGGCGTTCAGCTCCACCGCGGTCAGGTACTCCTCGTGCAGCCGTTGCCGGTCGGCCTGGAACAGCGTGCTGTCGAGGCCGGTGAACGGTTCGCCATTCCACAGTGCCAGCGCCGCCTCGACCTCGCGCTGCGCTTGCCCGGACCGGCCGTGCGCCTGGTGATCTCGCGCCTGGGCGAGATGCCGCCGGAAGAGGGTGACGTCGACGGTGGCGGGGTGGCCGCGGAGCAGGTACCCGCCGTCGGCGAAGACCAGGGTCGCGTTCGGGGCGCCGGGGGCGCAGCCCGGCTGCAGCGTCTGGCGCAGCCGGCTGATGGTGGTCTGCACCGTATTGCGCGGGTCGCGCGGTGGGGAGCCCTCCCAGACCGCGTCGACGATCGTGGCCGGCGAAACCGGGCGGTTGATGTTGATCAGCAACACCGCCAACGTGATTCGTTGTTTGCCCGACCGTATCTCTATCTCCTGCCCGGCGCGCCAGGCCTTGAGCGGACCCAGCACTCGGTAGCGCAGGTCTTCCGCGTTCGCCGAATCGTCCATAGTGGTCGCCCCCTGGTCCCGATTCCGTGTGCGAACCCGAGTCGACCCCCTTGGCGTCGGGCTCCGGAAGATCATAACGACGAGCGGTGACACCTACGAGCCGAAAAAAATACGGGCAGGTGGCGGGCCTGGAAGGCGAGATGACAGCGATATGTACGCGGCCGTCACGATACTGCGATCGCGTGCTCAGCGCCGAGTCACCCCGCCGACATCCGCTAGGTGCCCCGCAGCCCGGGGCAGGATGGAGTCACCGATGCTCGACCGTCCGGACCGCACCTCTGGGTTATGCCCATCCGTGTTCGCTCACAATCACATTCAGGACATCGTTCGACGATCGACGTGCAGCCGAGCGTGCAGCGGCACGGCCGTTACCCGGCGGCACACGGCGGGCCGGCCCGGCGGGCGGGCAGAGGTGTGACAGCCGGCGGAGAGGTCTCACAGATCGGTTCGAATCTGGCCCATCTGCGGCCGGTGGACGGACCGAGCACGACGGAGTGGGTACGCATATCCGCGTTGGTGCTGTCGGATTCGCCTCGGCTGGCGGGGGAGGACCGGGCACACACGCTGCGCCTGGCCGAGACGGATGCCGAACTGCCGCCGATACTCGTGCACCGGCAGACCATGCGCGTGATCGACGGCGTGCACCGCGTGCACGCGGCCGTGCACAAGGGCTGGACGGAGATCGAGGCCCTCTTCTTCGACGGGTCGGCGGAGTCGGCCTTCGTGCTCGCCGTCGAGGCCAATATCGACCACGGGCTGCCGCTGTCGCTGGCCGACCGCCGCGCCGCGGCCGCCAAGATCATCGAGGCACACCGGGACTGGTCGGATCGGATGATCGCGCGGTCGACGGGCCTGTCGCCGAAGACGGTCCGGCACATCAGGGTGCGGCCAACCGAGGAAGATCCGCACTTGCACAACCGGATCGGTCAGGACGGACGGGTCCGGCCGCTGTCCGCCGCGGTCGGCCGGCGGCTCGCGGCCGAATTGATCGGTAACCGCCCGGATGCCTCGCTGCGAGAGGTGGCGCGGGCGGCGGGTATCTCGCCCGGCACCGTGCGCGACGTCCGGGAGCGCCTGCGGCGCGGCGAGGATCCGGCACTGCCGCGCGCGAACGGCGGCCGCCGCGCGGGCGGGGAGGAGGCGCAGCCGAGGCGACGGCAGTACGCCGAACCCGTCGAAATCGGCGAGGCGCTGCAGACGCTGGGCCGGGATCCGTCGTTGCGGCACAGCGATTCCGGCCGTCAGCTGCTGCGCTGGCTGCGCCTGCACATCGTCGACGCCGACGACTGCGCCCAGATCGTCGGTTCGGCGCCCGACCACAGCGTGCGGCTGATCGCCGACCTGGCCGGTAAATGTGCCGAGAACTGGGCGCACATATCGGCAGAACTCGAGAAGAGATTTCCGGACTGAGGGGGATCGGGACGTGGTAGCGACGAGTCAGCTGTTCATGCCGCAACTGCCGAGGCTGTTGCCGGTTGCCTACCATCCGAAGGCGGCGCAGATCGAGATCGCGTCCAACGGCTGGGTCCGGCGGATGCTGGGCGACTGCTTCGCCGGCGAGGGGGAGCTGCTGCGGTTCCTGCGGCAGCGCAACGGAATCTACGGTCCGCTGACGGTTCCGCACGCGGAGGCCCAGCGCGCACAGGACATCGCGGATTGGTACCAGTACGTCACGGTCATCGACAGTTCGGTCTCCGATCGTGCCGCGCTGGGGGAGAGCGATGAGCGGGCCGGTGCGGTCTTCGCCGGAATCGTGGCGGAATTCGGCGATCCTGTCGGCCCGGCCGATGCGGACGGTCCGGCCGATGCGCTCGCGTATCGGCGAGCGGCCAAGGACCTGTGGTCGCGGATCAGCCCGGGGCTCACCCCCGCCCAGGTGGGGCGCTTCGGGGAGAGCCTGGCGGCGTTCCTGCGGGGCTGCGCGGTGGAGATCCACGCCAAGCTGGCCGGGGAGGCGCCCGGCTACGAGGAGTGCCTGGCGGTGCGGCTGGACAGCTTCGGATGCGAATTCATCGAGCTGATGACGGAGTACGGCGCCGCCGTGGACATGAGCGAGCACCGAAAGGCCCTGGGGGAGGTCCATACCCACGGCATGCGGCAGATGATCATCGTCAACGATCTGCTGTCCTGGCGTAAGGAGCGCGCCCAGGACGACAAGATGACGGTGGTCCGCAGCCTGATCGAGCGGGAGGGCCTCGGCCCGCAGCGGGCCGTCGACAGGCTGGGCGAGCTCGTCGAGCGGCACGAGCGGGCGTATCTGCGGGCCCGGGACGAGATTCTGGCCGGGCCGCTCGGCGGCGATCGGGCGGTGCGCGCCTACCTGTCCGGGCTCGATCATCTGATCGGCGGCAGCCAGGAGTTCGAATATCTCACCCCGCGGTACTTCGGTGACGGGTCGGTGTGGGACGGAACCACGCACGGCTGGCTCGATCTCGACGCTCCGGTGACGCGCTTCCGGGAGACCCCGGAGCGGCCCGAGATCGCGCCCGAGATCGCCGCACCGGCGGAATGCCCGGTCTCCCACGGTGAGCCGAGCGTCCGGGAGAGGCCGTCCCCGCGGCCCGGCCGGAAGTCCCGGCGCGAGAACGCGGACCGGCACTGGACGTTCGCCACGGCGCCCGATGCGTTGCCGATGCTCGGTCACGCGCTGCGGCTGTGGCGCGATCCGCTGGAATTCGTTGCCTCCCTGCCCGCCCGGGGCGATCTGGTGGAGGTCCGGATCGGGCCCAAGCGGGCCTACCTCGCCTGCCATCCCGACCTGGTCAACCACGTCCTCACCGAATCGCGCACCTACGACAAGGGCGGCCCGCTGTTCGAGCGGGCCCGGATGCTGGTCGGGAACGGGCTGGTGAGTTCGAACTGGAGCGATCACCGGACGCAACGCCGGCACCTGCAGCCGGCCTTCCATCGGGCCCGGATCCCGGCGTACGCGGCCGTGATGGCCGAGGAGATCGATGAGCTGTCGGCGGAGTGGTGCGAGGGTGTGCCCTTCGATGTCAACGAGGCCATGCACGCGCTGACGCTGCGCGTTACCGCCCGGACCCTGTTCGGGATGACGGCCAGCCGTCGCGCGATTCAGGAAGTGGCGCACTGCATGCCGATCATCATGCGCGGCGTCTACCAGCGGATGGTCGCGCCGCTGGGGGTGAAGGAGCGGCTGCCCCTGGCGGAGAATCGGCGGTACGAGCAGGTTCGCGCCCGGATGCACGCCGTGGTCGGGGAGGCCCTCGGCAGCCTCCGCGCCGGCACCGGCGCATCGGACACCCTGCTGTCGATCCTGGTCGCGCCCCCGGAGCAGGACGCCGGGCCGGGCCTCTCCGACGACGAGATCTACGACCAGGTCATGACGCTGCTGATCGGCGGCACCGAGACCACCGGCAACATCCTGTCCTGGGCGTTCAGCATCCTGACCGAGCATCCGGTGGTGGAACAGCGCCTGCATGCCGAGCTCGATCGCGTACTGGACGGCCGCATTCCGACCGTCGACGACGTTCCCGCGCTCGACTACACCTGGCGCGTGCTCACCGAGGCACTGCGGATGTATCCACCGGCCTGGGTGCTGACCCGCACCACGACGCACGCCACCGAACTCGCCGGGCGCCGGCTCGAACCGGGCGCGATCGTCATGTACAGCCCGTACGCGATGGGCCGCAACCCGCGGTATTTCGAGGAGCCGGACCGGTTCGATCCCGACCGATGGCTGCCCGATCGGGTCCGGGCGCTGCCGCGGGGCACCACCGTCCCCTTCGGCGCCGGGTCCCGGAAATGCATCGGTGAGGATTTCGGTCAGGTCGAGACGACGCTCAGCCTGGCCATCATCGCGAGCCGGTGGTACCTGCGCCCGGTTCCGGGGCACGAACGCGGCGTATTACGTCCGCGGGCCTCGCTCGGCCCGGGCCCGCTGGTGATGCGCCCGTCCCGGCGCGTTCCCGGTCCCGTCCCGGCCGCGATCGGCTGAGGCCATGACGGAGCCCGAGACGCGGTACGCCGCATCGGAGCCGGCCTTCCCCGACACGCTCGAGCGCTGCCGCCGATTGGTGACGCCGGCGCTGGCCGAGGCCGTAGGGCGGCTGCATCCCGATCTCGGCCGCGTTGCCGGGTTCGCCTTCGGCTGGAACACCGTGGACGGCACTCGGCTGATCGGCAACGGCGGCAAGGGTCTTCGGCCCGCACTGGCGGTGCTGGCGGCGGAGGCGGTCGGTTCGCCGCCGGAGTCGGGTGTACCCGCCGCGGCGGCGGTCGAACTACTGCACATGTTCTCGCTGGTGCACGACGACATCATGGACGGCGACGAGCGACGCCGCCATCGCGCCACGGTCTGGAAGTCGTTCGGCGTCGAACCCGCGATCCTGGTGGGGGACGCGCTGCTCGCCCTCTCGATCGACGAGGTGGCGCGGAATCCGGCCGCGACGGTGCCGCCGGCGTTGCGCATGCTGTCCTCGACCCTGATCGCGGCGGTGAACGGGCAGGCCGAGGACGCCGCCTTCGAAGCCCGGCCGTGGCTGGGGCCCGAGGCGGTGACCGTCGAGCAGTACAACGCGATGGCCGCGGGCAAGACCGGTGCGCTGCTGGGATGTGCGATGGCGCTGGGCGCCCTGTTCGGTGGCGCGCCCGCGCCGACGGTCGCCGCGATGGACCGGCTGGGGCGCGACCTGGGGATCGCGTTTCAGGGTGTCGACGATCTCCTGGGCATCTGGGGCGATCCCGCGGTCACCGGCAAGCCGGTGTACAGCGATCTGCGACAACGCAAGAAGACGCTGCCGGTGGTCGCCGCGCTGTCGGGCGACGAGGCGACGGCACGGCGAATCATCCACTCGATCACGGCATCCGCGGGCGGAAACGAGGCGCTGCGCCGCGCGGCGGACCTGATCGGTGCGGCCGGCGGCCGCACCGTGGCCAGGGCTCAGACGCGGACGCATCTCCGTCGCGCGCTGGCGGCCGTCGACGAGATCGCGATCGATCCGGTCGCCGCGGCCGAACTGGTGCGGGTGGTGGAATTCGTCGGGCGGCGGGCGTGCTGACGGTCGCGCCGCCCGGGCCGAGCCGACCTCACGTCCGGTTGCGGAGGAAATTGTCCAGCGCGCGCGGGGCCACATAGCCCATCATCCGCATGAGCGCCGCATAGCGCGGGACCATTTCGGTGGGACGCGTCTCGACGGCCCGGACGAGCCATGTCGCCGCCTCCTCCGGGGTCAATTTCGCCAGCCTGTCGAAATCGCCGGTGGGTGCGCTCATCGGCGTGCTGACCAGCGGATAATGGATGGCGGTGACATATATTCCCCGGTTGCCGAGTTCGGCTTCGATGCACCGCCCGAATCCCGCCAGCGCCACCTTGGAGCTGTGATAGGCAGCGAATCTGGGGGCGGTATCGATGGCCACCGTCCAGGTGCCGACATTGATGATGTGACCCGTTTTCCGATCGAGCATCGCAGGCAATAGACCCATGGTCAGGCGCACGGCGCCGAAGTAGTTCACCGACATGGTTCGTTCGAAATCATGGAAGCGGTCGAACGAATCGACGAGCGGCCGCCGGATCGAGCGAGCGGCATTGTTGATCAGCACATCGATACCGTCGAAGGTGTCGATCACCCACTGCACGAGTTTGTCGACATCCGCCGTATCCGCGATATCGCAGGCGCGATATTCCGCCCGGCCGCCGGCCGCGACGATGTCGTCGCGCAACTCCTCCAGTTCGTTCTCCCGGCGGGCGACGAGAACGACCTCGGCACCCGCCTCGGCGAACCGCATCGCGGCGACCCGGCCGATGCCCGAGGAGGCGCCGGTGATCAGGATGCGCTTGCCGCCGATGGGTACGCGCGAGCGCGGGTTGATCGCCCCGGCGAGACGGCGCAGAGAGAACGTGGGCTCGAGATGTATCGCATTGGATCTCCCCATGACCTCAGTGAACCACAGCGATGGCGGTGATCGGGAGCGTGTCGATGCTCGCCGTTGACCTGTTAGTGAGTACTCGCTACCATCGGTCGCATGGCTCAGCGGAAGACCGCCGAACAGCGCCGCGCCGAGGTTGTCGAGGTGGCGTTGACCGAGTTCGCGCGCGGTGGCCTGCACGGCACGGCCACCCAGGTGATCGCGGATCGGGCGGGTATCTCGCAGCCCTATCTGTTCCGGCTGTTCCCCACCAAACACGCGATTTTCTGCGCGACGATCGAGTATTGTTTCGACCATATCGAGCGGGAATTGCGGGAGGCGGCCGGAAGTCTCGAGGGCGTCGAAGCGCTCAACGCAATTCGCGACCGTTATTGGATGCTGTTGAAGGATACGGCGCTGTTGCAATTCCAGCTGCACGTCTTCGCGCTGTCGGTCGAGGATACGGTGGTCCGGGATCGGGGCCGGGCCCGCCTTGCCGGATTGTGGCGATTGTTCTCCGAGGCCGACGAGGATCCGGAATTGGTTTTCACGTTCTTCAGTCGTGGCCTGCTGGCCAATTTGATGGTGGCCTTCGAGATTCCGTATCAGCACGGCGGCGATCTGGCGCTCGCGCTGCGGGACTGGGCCGACCGGAGCTGACGCCGGCGTCCGGCTGAACGACGTGCCGTAGGAAGGCAGGAGGGTGGGGGCGATGACAAAGACCCACGGCGGTGGCGTCACGAACGGCAGCGCCATCGGCGCCCTGATCGTGACGGGCATCGGCGTATTCATGGTCGGCCTGGACAATCTGGTGGTCACCAATGCGCTGCCGGTGATCCAGCGCGACCTGAATGCCGGGCTCGAGGGCCTGGAATGGACCGTCAACGCCTACACCCTGCCGTTCGCCGCGTTCCTGCTCACGGGCGCGGCCGTCGCGGATCGGTTCGGTCGCAAGCGGTTGCTGCTCGGTGGGCTGGTGGTATTCGTGGGTGCGTCCGCGGCGTGCGCGTCGGCGGGCACCATCGGTGAGCTGATCGCGGCCCGGGCCGTCCAGGGCGTCGGCGCGGCCGTCGTCATGCCGCTGACGCTCACCATGCTGTCGGCGGCGGTATCGCCGGAGCGGAGGACCCTGGCGATCGGCGGGTGGAGTGCCATGTCGGGGCTGGCCGCCGCGCTCGGCCCGGTGGTCGGCGGTGTCGTGACGGAACTCGCCAGCTGGCAATGGATCTTCTGGATCAATGTGCCGATCGGCGCCGTGCTCATCCCGATGACGTACCTGCTGCTGGCCGAATCCCACGGGCCGGCGAAGAAATTGGACCTGGTCGGCACGGCACTCGCCAGCATCGGACTGGCCGCCGTGGTGTACGGCGTGATCCGGGGCAACGGCGACGGCTGGACGAGCGTGAATGTGTTGTCCGCCTTGGTCGCCGGCGGCGTCTGCCTCGTCGCGTTCGTCGGTTACGAGATCATCCTCGACAACCGCGAGGGCGCCGATCCGATGATGCCGATGCGGCTGTTCCTCATCCGCGGCTTCAGCGCGACGAATGCCGCGTACCTGATCATGGGCTTCGCGATGTTCGGCGCGATCTTCCTGATCGTGCAGTTCCTGCAGAACGTGCAGGGCTACTCGCCGCTGGAGGCCGGCGTGCGTTCGCTGCCGTGGACCGCGGCGCCGGTCGTCGTCGCACCGCTGGCGGGGCTGCTGACCGGGTGGATCGCCGCGCGCACCGTGGTGGTGTGGGGGCTGGTGCTACAGACCATCGGAATCGGTTGGCTGGCAGCGATTGCCGTGCCCGATGTCGCCTACACGAGCCTCGTGCCCGCCTTCGTGGTCTGCGGCGCCGGCATGGGCCTGTTCTTCCCGCCGATGTTCGGGCTCGTGCTGGCCAACGCTCCGGAGAGGTTCGCCGGAGTGGCCTCGGGCGTCAGCAACTCCATGCGCCAGCTCGGTACCGTGCTCGGCATCGCGGTGCTGGGCAGCGTCTTCTCCGCCGCCGGAAGCCTCACCAGCAGACAGGGATTCGTCGACGGCATGGTGCCCGCGCTGTGGGTCGCCACGGCCGCGCTGGCCGTCGGCTCGGTCGTCGCCGTCCTCATCCCCGCCCGTCCGCTCGCGGCCGAGGAACCGGTCGCCGCGCCGGGTTCGGTTGTCGTCCGATGACTACCGGCGATCGCCGCCGCGGCTCAACGGGGGCGCAGCCCGTTGAGCAGCTGGCTGGTGACCTCCGCGACGAGTTCTTCGGCGCGGTCGGCGGTGACGAACCCGGACGTGACGAAGCTGACCAGCCCCTGCAGGTTGGCCACCGCGAGCAGTCCGATGGTGGTCGGGTCGCCGGGGGTGATCTCGCCGCGCTCCTGTGCCTGCGTGATCACCGCGAGCGGGGTCTGGAAGGCGCGCACCGCCGCGGCCGGCAGTTCGGCCGACGAGTCGTGCTTGCGGGCGAACATCAGATCGATGAGCGCGGGATTCTCCACGGCGAACCGCAGGTAGGTGCGGGCGAGGAGTTCGATGCGCCGGGCGGTGTCGGCTTCGGTGGCAGTGCCGGCCCCGGTAGCAGTGCCGGCTCCGGCGGCCGGGGCGGCCGCGGTGTCGGCCGGGTCGGCCACGGCCTCCACGGCCCGGTCGAATGCGGTACCGAGCCGCTCGAATCCGGTGAGCGCGAGGGCGTTCAGCAGCGCCTGGCGATCGCGGAAGTGCCGGCTCGGCGCCGCATGGCTGACGCCGAGGTCGCGGGCGATTTGCCGCAGCGAGAGGCCCTGGACACCGGTGGCGCGCAGCGCCACCTCGGCCTGTGCCAGGACGGCGTGGCGCAGGTCGCCACGCTGGTACCGAACGGGTCTGGACGGGTGCACGCTCATGACCACTGCACTGTAGCCCGGATTCGCCCCGGTCTGATGTCTGACCTGCTCCGGAGCTGATCAGCGGGCATTCGGGAACACCCTCTCATCATGTAGTCATTGCCTACAAAGTAGTCAGTGACTACACTGATGTCCGTGGCGACAACACGATGGACAGCATCCGACCTCCCCTCCCTTGCCGGTCGTACGGTCGTGATCACCGGTGCCAACAGCGGCCTGGGGCTGGTAGCCGCGCGCGAACTGGCCAGGGTCGGGTCCCGCGTCGTGCTGGCCGTCCGCGATCCCGACCGCGGTGCCGCCGCGGCGGCGACCATCTACGGCAAGACCGAGGTCCGCCCGCTCGATCTCGGCAATCTCGAGTCGGTGCGCCGCTTCGCCGACGGCTGGTCCGGGGAGATCGATGTCCTGATCAACAACGCGGGCATCATGATGGTCCCCCTGGGCAGGACGGCCGACGGTTTCGAAAGTCAGTTGGGCGTCAACCATTTCGGCCACTTCGCCCTGACGAATCTGCTGCTGCCGCACATCACCGACCGGGTGGTGACGGTCTCCTCGCAGGCGCACCGCCGCGGCGCGATCGACCTCGACGACCTCAACTGGGAGCGCCGGCCGTACGACAGGTCGGGAGCTTACGGGCAGTCGAAGCTGGCCAACCTGCTGTTCGGGCTCGAGTTGCATCGCCGGCTACAGGCGGCCGGGTCGCCGGTGCGGTCGGTGAACGCGCATCCGGGCTATGCCGCCACCAACCTGCAGAGCCATTCCGGCGACCGGATACTGCACTTCACCATGGCGATCGCCAATCGGCTCGTCGCGCAGAGCGCGAAGGCGGGCGCGCGGCCGCTCCTGTACGCCGCCAGTCAGGACATTCCCAGTGGTAGCTACGTCGGGCCGGACGGCCCGTATCAATGGCGTGGATATCCCGACCTGGTGGACCGGAGCGCGGCGGCCCAGGACATGACTCTCGCGGAGCGGGTCTGGGACGTTTCGGAGAAGTCGACCGGCGTGGCCTTCCCCGAGGAGCTTCA
This sequence comes from Nocardia sp. BMG51109, assembly GCF_000526215.1. Taxonomy (NCBI): domain Bacteria; kingdom Bacillati; phylum Actinomycetota; class Actinomycetes; order Mycobacteriales; family Nocardiaceae; genus Nocardia; species Nocardia sp. BMG51109. Next base: position 8,180,122 of record NZ_JAFQ01000004.1, on the reverse strand, counting down.
GGCGCGGTGAGATGATCCGCACACCGAGGCGGCGGCCGGGCGTGCAAGTGAGGAAGATCCTCGCTTGCACGCCCGGCCGCCGCGGTTGTCGAGTCGGCCGAATCCGCATCGTTCGAGCTGAGTGACGCGCGGCTGTTCAAAAACTGTTCAATAATCGGCACATCCGGCGGCTGCTCGAGGAATCGCGGTCGCCGGACAGTGCAGGTTGCGGACTGTTGACACCCCTATCCGCTGGCGTAGGGTGACCCTGTGAATTAGTTGCATGCCCGCCAATTCTTGGTATCGAGTTTTCCACTGATTTCGCGGCGATCCGCGCCCAGAGTCATGTCACGACGCACCTATGTGAAGAGTGTTATGCGAGAATTCAGAGATCTGGCAATTGTAGGTATGGCCTGCAGGTTCCCCGGCGCGTCGAATATCGACGAATTCTGGGCCAATCTCGACAACGGCCGTTCGGCCGTGTCGAACGCCTCGGCGGATCGGCTCCGTTTGATGGGCGATCCGGGCCTGATCAGTGCGTATGGTTCGGATCTGTGGCGCGGCGGGTTCATCGGGGAGGTCGACGAATTCGATGCCGATTTCTTCGGGATCTCGGCCACCGAGGCGAGGTATCTCGATCCGCAGCAGCGGATTCTGCTGGAACTGTGCTGGGAGGCGTTCGAGGACGGGAATATTCTCCCGGACAGTCTGCGCGGTGAACGCGTCGGCGTATATATGGGTGCGGCTACCGGGGATTATTCGCGCTATACCGACGGCTCCGTCTCGGATGCCTTCGCCTATATGTCGACCTCGCGTGCACTGATCGCGAATCGGGTTTCCTATTACTTTGATTTCAGTGGTCCCAGCATTTCCGTCGATACGGCACAATCGTCGTCGCTCACCGCATTCGATCTCGGGTGTAAGAGCCTGGCCCACGGCGATATCGACACGGCCGTCGTCGGCGGCGTCAATCTCATTCTGGCGCCCGAGTTCTCGGCGATCATGGCGGCGATGGGTGCGCTGTCGCCGCATTCCCGATGCGCCACCTTCGATGCGGCGGCCGATGGTTATGTGCGCGGTGAGGGCGCCGGCATCGTCGTGCTGAAGCGGCTGGACCAGGCCGTTGCCGACCGTGACGACATCTACTGCGTCGTGCGCGGCACCGCGGTCAACAACGACGGCAACGGGGAATCCCTGATCGCCCCGCGCATCGAAACGCAGAGCGCCGTCATCCGGGACGCATTGTCGGCGGCGCGGCTCGAACCCCACGAGATTCAGTACGTCGAGCTGCACGGCACGGGCACCCGGCGCGGCGACCCGGTCGAGGCGCGGGCGCTCGGCGCCGCCGTCGGAACCGCCGGGCGGTCCGGGCCGCTGCTGGTCGGCTCGGTGAAGACCGGTATCGGTCATCTGGAGGCGGCCGCCGGAATCGCGGGAGTGATCAAGACCGCGCTGTGCATCCGGCACGGGCGGCTGGTTCCGAGCCTGCATTTCCGTCAGGTCAATCCCGATATCCCGGTCGACGAGCTGGGATTGGAGTTGCTGACCGAGGCCCGGCCGTGGCCGGAGGGCGGCCGGCGGCGGGCCGGCGTGTCCTCGTTCGGTATTTCGGGCACGAATGCGCACGTCATTCTCGAACAGGCGCCCACGCCCGATCCGGCGCCGGCGGCGAAAACCGAAGTGGTGCCGGTGTTCTCGCCCGATGTCGAGACGGTGCCGTGGCCGGTGTCCGGAAAGAGCGCGGAGGCGGTGGCGGCGCAGGCACAGCGGCTGCGGTCGTTCCTGGAGGCCGGGGCGGATCTGTCGCCGGTGGACGTGGGGTGGTCGCTGGCCACCACGCGGGCGGCGTTCGACCATCGGGCCATCGCCGTCGGCGGCAATCGAGAAGAACTGCTGTCGCGGTTGACCGCGATCGCCGATGGCGGCGAGGCATCCGGTGTCGTTCGCGGGACGGCCGGGTCCGGTTCCGGGGGAGTGGTTTTCGTATTCCCGGGTCAGGGTTCGCAGTGGGTGGGCATGGGCCGGGAGTTGTTGATGTCGTCGCCGGTGTTCGCGGCGGAGATCGGGCGGTGTGAGGAGGCGTTGTCGCCGTTCGTCGACTGGTCGCTGACGGATGTGCTGACCGACGCCCCGGGCGCGGCGTCGCTGGAGCGTGTGGATGTCGTGCAGCCGGTGCTGTTCGCGGTGATGGTGTCGCTGGCGCGGGTGTGGCAGGCGTGTGGTGTGCGTCCGGCCGCGGTGGTCGGTCATTCGCAGGGTGAGATCGCTGCCGCATACGTGTGTGGCGCTTTGTCTTTGGATCAGGCGGCGCGTGTGGTGGCGTTGCGGAGCCGCGCGTTGACCGTCCTCGCGGGGACGGGCGGAATGCTGTCGGTGTCCCTGCCGCGGGAACGGGTGGAGGCATATCTCGGCCGCTGGTCCGGGCGGATCGCGGTCGGCGCGGTGAACGGCCCTGCGACCGTGGTGGTTTCGGGCGAGCAGGCCGCCCTGGACGAGTTGTTCGACGCGCTGTCCGCGGAGGAGGTGCGGGTGCGTCGGATTCCGGTCGATTACGCGTCGCATTCGCCGCAGGTGGATGCCGTTCGCGAGCGGCTGCTCGACGACCTCGCCGGAATCGCGCCGCTCGCTTCGGATGTTCCGTTCTACTCGACCGTCACCGCCGGGCTGTTCGATACGACGAACCTCGACGCGGGCTACTGGTTCACGAATCTCCGGCAGCCGGTGCGGTTCCACGAGACCGTCCGGTCGCTGGCCGAGCAGGGGGTGGATTGCTTTCTGGAGGCCAGTCCGCATCCGGTCACCACGCAGTCGGTGGAGGAGACCCTCGACGGTCTCCCCGCGACGATCCGGCCCGCGGTGGCCGGCACTCTGCGTCGCGATCAAGGCGGACCGGAGCGATTCATCACCGCGCTGGCCGAGATTTCGGTGCGGGGCATATCCGTCGACTGGGCCTCCGTCTTCGGCGGCCGCGGCGGCCGCGTCGTCAAGCTGCCCACGTATGCGTTTCAGCGGCAACGATATTGGCTCGAGCCCTCGGCCACCGCCGATGCCGGCGCGGTCGGGCTCGACACCGTCGACCATCCGTTCCTGAGCGCGATGCTGATCTCGGCCGACTCGCGCGAAACGGTGCTGACCGGCCGGCTCTCGCTGCGGACCCATCCGTGGCTGGCCGACCACGCGGTGCGGGGCACGGTCGTCGTGCCCGGTACCGCGCTGCTGGACACGGTGATCCGCGCCGGTGACGAAACCGGTTGCGGGACCGTGGAAGAGTTCACCGCCGAGACACCGCTCGTGGTTCCCCCGGCCGGAACCGTCCAGCTCCAGGTCGTCGTCAGTGCCGCCGACGCCCTCGGTCGCCGGGCGGTCGGCATTTTCGCTCGGGCCGAAGGCGAGCCGGAATGGGTTCGCCATGCCGGCGGCGTGCTGGTCGACGCGGCGCCGGTCGTCCCCGCGGACGAGAACAGATTGGCGGCCTGGCCTCCGGAGGGTGCGGAGACGATCGATGTCGATGCCGCGTACGAGCGCATGGCGGAGGCCGGCTTCGAGTACGGTCCGGCGTTCCGGGGCTTGCGTGCGGCGTGGCAGCAGGGCGGGGACCTGTACGCGGATGTGGCGCTGCCGGATTCGGCCCGCGCCGACGTCGCGCGGTACGGCCTGCACCCCGCGCTGTTCGATGCCGCGCTGCACGTACTGGTGGTGAGCGGATTCGGGTTTTCGCCGATCGCGTGGCGAGGCGTGTCGCTGTGCGCGACGGGCGCGGCGTCGCTGCGGGTGCGGTTGACCGTGGCCGGGGCGGATTCGGTGTCGGTGGTGGTGGCCGATCACACCGGCGGTGTGGTGGCGCTGGCCGAGGGGCTGACGGTACGGCCGTTGTCCGCCGCACCCGACTTCGTCGCCGAAATCGCTGCCGTGCAGGCAGATTCGGGCTACACGATTCCGGAACCGTCGACCGACGGCGTTCCCGCTCCGGCCTCCTCCCGGCGGGTCGTCGCCGACGCCGGCACCCCGGCCACCGGCTCGGAATGGGCGGCGAGGCTGGCCGCGACGGCCGAAGCCGATCGGCACGCCCGTGCCCTGGACCTGGTCCGCTCGCACGTATCCGTCGTGGCCGGGCGCGAACCGTCCCGAATCGACAACGATCTGGCGTTCACCGAACAGGGCTTCGATTCCCTCACCGGTGTCGAACTGCGTAATCGGTTGTCCGCCGCGACCGGGCTCGCCCTGGCAACGGGCCTCGTCTACGACTACCCGACACCCACCGCGCTGGCCGGACATCTGGTCGACCAGATCTGCGGCGGATCCGCCTCGGCCGCGCGCACGCCCGTGGCGGTCGCCGCGGACGAGCCGATCGCGATCGTGGCGATGGCATGCCGGTACCCGGGCGGGGTCACCTCGCCCGAGTCGCTGTGGGATCTGGTGGCGTCCGGCCGGGATACGGTGGGCCCCTGGCCGTCCGACCGTGGCTGGGACGCCGACGCGCTGTTCGATCCGGACCCGGACGCTTCCGGGAAGTCCTCTGTGCGCGAGGGCGGATTCCTCTACGACGCGGCCGATTTCGATCCCGGCTTCTTCGGCATGTCGCCCCGCGAGGCGCTGGCGACCGATCCGCAGCAGCGCCTGCTGCTGGAGACCTCGTGGGAGGTGCTGGAGCGAGCCGGAATCGACCCGTCGAGCCTGCGGGGCAGTGCGACCGGTGTGTTCGCCGGCGTCATGGATCAGCGCTATCTGGGCCGGGGGCACCGGATCGGCGAGGTGGACGGTTACGAGATCACCGGCGCGTCGACCAGCGTGGTGTCGGGGCGGGTGTCGTATTCGTTCGGGTTCGAGGGTCCGGCGGTCACGGTGGATACAGCGTGTTCGTCGTCGCTGGTGTCGATGCATCTGGCCGTGGGCTCGTTGCGGTCGGGTGAGTGTTCGCTGGCGCTGGCCGGTGGTGTGACGGTGTTGGCGACTCCGGGGTTGTTCGTGGAGTTCTCCCGACAGCGGGGCCTGGCCTCCGATGGCCGGTGTAAGTCTTTCGCTGCGGCGGCCGATGGTACCGGGTGGTCCGAGGGTGCCGGTGTCGTTCTGCTGGAACGTCTTTCGGATGCCAGGCGCAACGGCCATCCGGTGCTGGCGGTGCTGCGGGGCAGCGCGGTCAATCAGGACGGCGCGAGCAACGGATTGACGGCGCCGAACGGTCCGTCGCAGCAGCGGGTGATCCGGCAGGCGCTGGTCAATGCCGGAGTCGCGCCCGCCGACGTGGACGCGGTCGAAGCGCACGGTACGGGGACGACATTGGGCGATCCGATCGAGGCGCAAGCCCTGCTGGCGACCTATGGCCGTGATCGGGCGCCGGAGAACCCGTTGTGGCTGGGTTCGTTGAAATCGAATATCGGTCATGCGCAGGCGGCTGCCGGTGTGGCGGGTGTGATCAAGATGGTGATGGCGATGCGGGCTGGTGTGTTGCCGAAGACGCTGCATGTGGACGAGCCGACCTCGAAAGTGGAGTGGACCGGCGCCGTCGAGCTGCTGACCGAGGCGCGGTCGTGGCCGGAGGTGGATCGGCCGTGGCGTGCCGGGGTGTCGTCGTTCGGCATCTCGGGGACCAACGCCCACGTCATCCTCGAGCAGGCGCCGTCCGGTACGGCGGCCGAGCCCGAGGTCGTCCCCGGCACCATGGTTGTCGAGCCGGTGTTCGGCCCGGACACGATGGCCGTGCCGTGGGTGCTCTCGGCCCGGAGCGCGGCGGCGCTGGCGGGGCAGGCGCAGCGGTTGGCGTCGGTTGTCGATGCGGACGCGGGGTTGTCGGCGGTCGATGTGGGCTGGTCGTTGGTCTCCACTCGCAAGCTGTTCGAGCATCGGGCGGTCGTGTGCGGCGATGACCGGGAGGATCTGCTGGCCGGGTTGGCGGCGGTTGCTGGAGGCGGAGAAGCGGCGAACGTTGTCCGTGGTGTGGCGGGGTCCGGTTCCGGGGGCGTCGTTTTCGTGTTCCCCGGTCAGGGTTCGCAGTGGGTCGGCATGGGCCGCGAGTTGTTGATGTCGTCGCCGGTGTTCGCCGGGGAGATCGCCCGGTGTGAGGAGGCGTTGTCGCCGTTCGTGGAGTGGTCGCTGGCGGATGTGCTGACCGATGCGCCGGGTGCGGCGTCGCTGGAGCGTGTGGATGTCGTCCAGCCGGCGTTGTTTGCGGTGATGGTGTCGCTGGCGCGGGTGTGGCAGGCGTGTGGTGTGCAACCGGCTGCGGTGGTCGGTCACTCGCAGGGTGAGATTGCTGCCGCATATGTGTGTGGCGCACTGTCTTTGGAGGACGCGGCCCGGGTGGTGGCGTTGCGGAGCCGTGCGTTGACGGTGCTGGCGGGGTCGGGCGGGATGATGTCGGTGTCGTTGCCGCGGGACCGGGTGGAGGCGTATCTCGGTCGCTGGTCCGAGCGGATCGCGGTCGCTGCGGTGAACGGTCCGGCGACGGTGGTGGTTTCGGGTGAGAGTACCGCGCTGGACGAGCTGTTCGACGCGTTGACGGCCGATGAGGTCCGGGTGCGCCGGATCCCGGTGGATTACGGATCGCATTCGCCGCAGGTGGATGCCGTCCGCGAGCGGCTGCTGGACGACCTCGCCGGAATCGTGCCGGTGGCGTCGGATGTTCCGTTCTGTTCGACCGTCACCGGCGAACTGCTGGATACTGTGAACCTGAGCGCGGACTACTGGTTCACGAACCTGCGGCAGCCGGTGCGGTTCCACGAGACCGTCCGGTCGCTGGCCGAGCAGGGGGTGGATTGCTTCCTGGAGGTCAGTCCGCATCCGGTCACCACGCAGTCGGTGGAGGAGACTCTCGACGGCCTGCCGGGCGCCGCCCGCCCCGCGGTGGTCGGCACCCTCCGCCGCGACGAAGGCGGGCCGGCTCGTTTCCTGTCAATGCTGGCGCAGGTGTCGGTCCAGGGCGTGCCGGTGGCGTGGCAGGCGGTGTTCGCCGGCCGCGCCGTCCGTTCGGTGGTGCTGCCGACGTACGCGTTTCAGCGGCAACGGTATTGGCTGGACGCCGCCATCGAGGAACAGGCCGACGCCGGGGCGTCCGGCCTCGACAGCGTCGATCACCCGCTGCTGGGAGCAGCCCTGCTCGCCCCCGATTCCGACCGGCTGACCCTCACCGGCCGGTTGTCGCCGCACACCCATCCGTGGCTGGCCGACCACGCCGTGCGCGGCACGATCATCGTGCCCGGTACCGCGCTGCTGGAGATGGTGATCCGCGCGGGTGACGAAACCGGTTGCGGCGGCGTCGAAGAACTCATGCTGGAAGCGCCGCTGGTGATCCCGCCGACCGGCGCCGTACAGGTTCAGGTCGTCGTCGACGCCGCCGCGGACGGCCGCCGAGCGGTGAGCGTGTTCGCCCGCGTCGAAGGGTCCGCGGAGTGGGTGCGGCACGCCGGTGGCGTGCTCGCCGAGACCGCGGCGGGGATCGATGCGGCCGCCGCGGACGGGTTGGCGGTATGGCCGCCGGCGAATGCGGAGCGGATCGATGTCGACGGCGCTTACGAGCGCATGGCCGAGGGCGGATTCGAGTACGGGCCGGTCTTCCGAGGTCTGCGGTCGGCGTGGCGGCAGGGCGAGGATCTGTATGCCGATGTCGCACTGCCCGATTCGGCTCAGGACGAGGTCGAGCGGTTCGGCGTGCATCCGGCGCTGCTGGACGCGGCGTTGCACGTGCTGGTACTGAGCGGTTTCGGGGCCGGCGACGGGTTCGGATGCCTGCCGTTCGTGTGGCGGGGTGTGTCTCTGCACGCGACCGGTGCGGTGTCATTGCGCGTGCGTCTGGCGGCGACCAGCGGGGATTCGGTATCGGTCGTCGTGGCCGACCATTCCGGAGGCGTGGTGGCGGTGGCCGACGGGCTGACGGTACGACCGCTGCCGGCGACCTTCCGGACCGCACACGATCCGGTCGCCGACGCCCTGTTGCATACCGAATGGGTATCCATCGCGACACCGGACCGACCCGATACGGCCGGGTGGGCGGTGATCGAGACCGGAGGCGGACATCCGCCGATAGGCGAAATCGCGTCGCCGACCGGGGCATCTGCTTCAGGTACGGCTTCGTGCCCCGGGAGTTCGCCGGTCGCCGAGGAACCCGCCGACGAGCGGCCGTCCATAGCCGAGCGGTTGCGACATGCCGGGGTTTCGGTCTCGGCGCATGCGGGTCTTGCCGATGTTCAGGCGAACATTGATGCGGGACAACCGGTTCCGACTGTGTTGGTGGTGTCGTGTCCGGGCACCGAGAGTATGTCGCCGGACACCGCGCACCACGCGGTGGGCGAGGTGCTGGCGCTCGTCCAGCCGTGGCTCGCCGATCAGCGTTTCGGCGCATCGCGGCTGCTGGTGCTGACCCGCTCCGCGGTCGCGGCGGCGGACGAAACGGGGACAGACCTGGTGGCCTCGGCGGTACGTGGCCTGATCCGGTCGGCGCAGACGGAGAACCCGGGCCGGTTCGTCCTGGTGGACGTCGACGACGACGATCGCTCCTGGGCGGCGGTACCGGCCGCGGCGATGACGGGAGAGACCGAGGTCGCCCTCCGCGGCGGCGCACTGTCGGCCCCCAGATTGGCTCGCCGCGACGCCACCCGGCGGCCGCTGGTGCCCCCGGCCGCGGCCGAGTGGCGGCTGGACATCCCGAACAAGGGAACCATCGACAACATCCGGTTCGTACAGCCTTCCGGCAGTGGCGAATTGGCGTCCGGGCAGGTCCGTGTCGGTATCCGGGCGGCCGGGTTGAACTTCCGCGACGTCCTGATCGCGCTCGATATGTACCCCGGCGACGCACTGCTGGGCTCCGAGGGCGCCGGAATCGTGCTCGAGGTCGGCTCCGCGGTGACGAACCTGGCTCCCGGCGACCGCGTGATGGGGATGTTCACCGGCGCATTCGGCCCGGTCGCGGTCACCGATCACCGGATGCTCTGCCGGATGCCGGGCGACTGGTCCTTCGCGGTGGCCGCGTCGGCGCCGATCATCTTCCTGACCGCGTATTACGGGCTGGTGGACCTGGCCGGTCTGCGGTCCGGCGAATCCGTCCTCGTCCATGCGGCCGCCGGCGGTGTCGGCATGGCCGCCACCCAGATCGCACAGCATCTCGGCGCCACCGTCTTCGGCACGGCCGGACCGGCCAAGTGGTCGTACCTCCGCGACAACGGCCTGCCCGACGACCACGTGGCTTCCTCTCGCACCACCGAATTCAAGGACGCCTTCCTCGCGCTCACCGGCGGACACGGCGTGGACGTGATCCTCAACTCGCTCGCCTACGAGCTCGTGGACGCGTCGTTCGACACCCTGGCGCCCGGCGGCCGGTTCATCGAGATCGGCAAGACCGACATTCGCGACCCCGGGCAGCTCGGCGAACGCTACCCGGGCATCCTGTATCGCACCTTCGACCTGTTCGAGGTGGACCTCGACCGCATTCAGCAGATGCTGGCGGAGCTGTCGGCACTGTTCGAGCGCGGAATCCTGCACCCGATCCCGTTGACGACCTGGGACGTCCGGTACGCGCGCGACGCCTTCCGGTATCTGAGCCAGGCGAAGGGGGTCGGCAAGAACATCCTGGAAATGCCTCGGCCCTGGGGCGACGGGACGGTCGTGATCACGGGCGGGACCGGTGGCCTGGGCGCGGTGGTGGCCCGGCACCTGGTGGACACCTACGCGGTGCGCAGCCTGCTGCTGATCAGTCGCAGTGGTGACCGCGGTGCGGGTGTCGCCGAACTGGTGGCCGAGCTGTCCGGGCTCGGCGCGCGGGTCGAGGTGGCCGCCGGCGACGTGGCCGATCGTGCGGACCTGGCGCGGATCCTGGAACGGGTACCGGCGGAGATTCCGGTGACCGGAGTCGTCCACGCGGCGGGCGTCCTCGACGACGCGGTCGTGCAATCGCTGACCGTCGAGCAGCTCGAACGCGTTCTCGCGCCGAAGATCGCGGGGGCCTGGAATCTGCACGAGCTGACGCGGTCGGCGGATCTGGCCGCGTTCGTGATGTTCTCGTCGATCGCGGGCATCGTCGGCAATGCCGGACAGGCGAACTACGCGGCGGGCAACGTCTTTCTGGATGCGCTGGCGTCGCATCGCCGGTCGCTGGGCCTGCCGGCGGTGTCGATGGCGTGGGGCCTGTGGGAACAGGCCAGCGCCAGTGCGATGACCGGCGCCCTGCGGGATGCCGATGTGGCCCGGATGCGGCGGTCGGGGATCACCCCCCTCGCGGTCTCCGACGGGTTGGCGCTGTTCGATGCCGCCCTGGCCGGTGAGGATCCCGTGGCGGTGACCGCGCGGCTGAACCCGGTCGTCTGGGCGGGTTCGGAGGATTCCGGGCCGGTGCCGTCGATCGTGCGGGGGCTCGTTCGTACCCGGGCCCGGCGTGCCGCGGCCGACGTTCCCACCGCCGCCGGACCCGGGGGATGGGCGCGGCAACTCGTCGAAATCGCCGTCGGCGACCGCGAGGACCACGCACTGGAGTTCGTCCGTCACCACGTGGCGATCGTGCTCGGCCATCCCGATCCGTCCGGTATCGACACCGATCGCGCGTTCACCGAGCAGGGTTTCGACTCGCTGACCGCCGTGGAACTGCGCAACCGGTTGACCACCGCCACGAAGCTGACCCTGTCCGCCAGTACCGTTTTCGACTATCCGACCCCCCGGGCCCTGGCGCGGCACCTGGTCGAGGAGGCCTGCGGCGCCGAGGTGGCGGCGCCGGTGCCGCCGCCGGTCGCGGCGTCGGTCGCCGACGACGAGCCGATCGCGATCGTGGCGATGGCCTGCCGCTATCCGGGCGGCGTGACGTCGCCGGAGGACCTGTGGGATCTGGTGGCCTCGGGCCGGGATGCCATGGGGCCGTGGCCGTCCGACCGCGGCTGGGACGTCGACGCGCTGTACGACCCGGACCCGGACGCGATAGGCAAGTCGTATGTGCGCGAGGGCGGATTCCTCTACGACGCGGCCGATTTCGATCCGGCGTTCTTCGGGTTGTCGCCGCGGGAGGCGCTGGCGACCGATCCGCAGCAGCGGTTGCTGCTGGAGACCTCGTGGGAGGTGTTCGAGCGGGCCGGAATCGACCCGTCGAGCCTGCGAGGCAGCCAGACCGGTGTGTTCGCCGGGGTGATGTATCAGCACTACCTGACCCGGGGTCATCGCGCCGACCAGGTAGAGGGTTACGAGGTCACCGGCGGCTCGACCAGCGTGGTGTCGGGGCGGGTGTCGTATTCCTTCGGGTTCGAGGGCCCGGCGGTCACGGTCGACACCGCCTGTTCGTCGTCGCTGGTGGCCATGCATCTCGCGGCGGGATCGCTGCGGGCCGGCGAGTGCTCGCTCGCCGTGGCGGGCGGCGTCACCATCTACGCGACACCGAGCCTGTACGTGGAGTTCTCCCGCCAGCGGGGGCTGGCTCCCGACGGGCGTTGTAAGTCCTTCGCCGCCGCGGCGGACGGCACGGGCTGGGCCGAGGGCGTGGGAGTCCTTCTGCTGGAACGGCTGTCCGATGCCCGGCGCAACGGGCACCCGGTGCTGTCGGTGATGCGCGGTAGCGCGATCAACCAGGACGGCGCGAGTAACGGCCTGACCGCGCCGAACGGACCGTCGCAGCAGCGGGTCATCCGGCAGGCTCTCGCCAATGCGCGCGTCTCGGCCGCCGAGGTCGATGCGGTCGAAGCGCACGGCACGGGAACGACTCTGGGCGATCCGATCGAGGCGCAGGCGTTGCTGGCAACCTATGGCCGGGACCGCGCGCCGGACAACCCGTTGTGGCTGGGTTCGCTGAAATCGAATATCGGTCATGCGCAGGCGGCCGCCGGTGTGGCGGGCGTGATCAAGATGGTGATGGCCATGCGGGCCGGTGTGCTGCCGAAGACGTTGCATGTGGACGAGCCGACCGCCGAGGTGGACTGGTCCACCGGTTCGGTGGAACTGCTCACCGAGTCCCGGGCCTGGCCCGAGGCGAACCATCCACGCCGAGTCGGGGTTTCGTCGTTCGGTATTTCCGGCACCAACGCCCACGTCGTTCTCGAACAGGCGCCCGCGGTCGACATCGTCGATGCGGCACCGGTCGAGGACGAGCCGTCGGTCATCGGCGCCGGCGTGGTTCCGTGGCTGATCTCCGCCCGTAGCCCGGAAGCGCTGGCGGCACAGGCGCAGCGGTTGGCGGCACTTGTCGAGGCAGACCACGAGGTGCCGATCGCGGATATCGGATGGTCGCTGCTGAACTCCCGCAAGGTATTCGAACAGCGTGCCGTGGTGTGGGGCGACGGCCGCGAGGAAGTGCTGGCGGCGCTGTCCGCGCTCGGGCGGGGTGCGGAGGCACCGCGTGTCGTTCGTGGTGTGACGGGATCCGGCTCGGGGCCGGTGGTTTTCGTGTTCCCCGGTCAGGGTTCGCAGTGGGCCGGCATGGGCCGCGACCTCTACGAGTCGTCGGCGGTGTTCCGGGAGGCGTTCGACGAGGTCTGCGCGGGTCTGGACGCGAACCTGGCGGGGCACGTGCCTGCCGCCGTCCGGGAAGTCGTTCTCGCCGAGCCGGGTTCGGACCCGGCCGGACTGGTCGATCGAACCGTGTTCGCCCAATCCGGATTGTTCGCGGTGGGAGTCGCGTTGTTCCGGTTGTTCGAGCATGTGGGTGTCCGGCCGGATTATCTGCTGGGGCATTCGATCGGGGAGTTGACCGCGGCGCATGTGGCCGGTGTGCTGTCGCTGCGGGATGCGTGTGCGCTGGTGGCGGCCCGCGGCCGGTTGATGCAGGCGCTACCGGCCGGCGGCGCGATGATCGCGGTGGCGGCGGGCGAGGACGAGGTGCTCCCGCAGGTGGCCGGTGCCGAGGACCGGGTGGCCGTGGCGGCTGTGAACGGTCCGGCTTCCGTGACGATCTCCGGCGACGAGGCCGCGGTGGAAGAGATCGCGGCGCGGTTCGCGGACCGTAAGACCAAGCGGTTGCCGGTCAGTCACGCCTTCCATTCCCCGCACATGGCGCCGATGCTGGCCGAGTTCGCCGCGCTCGCTGCGGGATTGGCGTTCGAGGAGCCTCGCATCCCGATCGTGTCGAATCTGACGGGTTCCCCGGACGCCGACCACACCGACCCCGGGTACTGGGTGCGGCATGTGCGGGAGCCGGTGCGTTTTTCCGACAGTGTGCGCTGGTTGCAGCAGCGGCGGGTGGCCGGGTTCGTCGAGATGGGCCCGGGCGGCGCGCTGTCGGCGCTGATCCAGGAGTGCGTGACCGGGGAATCGCATCAGCCCTGGTGCGCAACGACCCTGCGCACCACCGATCCGGCCGTCGACACGGTCGTCTCGGCCCTGGCACAGCTCTCGGCGGCCGGAGTCCCGGTGTCCTGGAACGCTTTCTACCCCGGTAACCACCGCCGAGTCCCGTTGCCGACCTACCCCTTCCAGCGCCGGCGTTACTGGCTGGAAAGCCCCGCCCCCCAAGCGGACGAGGCCGGCCTGGAGACGGTCGACCATCCGCTGCTGGGATCCGCGCTGGCGGCCGGTACCGACTCGGTGATCCTGACCGGCCGGTTGTCTCTGCGCACCCACCCGTGGCTCGCCGACCATGCCGTCCGGGACACCGTCCTGGTGCCCGGCACCGCCCTGATGGAGATGGTGATCCGCGCCGGCGACGAAATCGGTTGCGGCGCCGTCGAAGAACTCACCATGGAGACTCCGCTCGCCCTGCCCGAATCCGGGGCCGTGCAGGTCCAGGTGGTTGTGGACCGGCCCGAGGGCGGCCGCCGTCCGGTCGGCGTCTACGCCCGCGCCGGGGACACTACGACGTGGACCCGGCACGCGAGCGGCATCCTGGCCGACGTGCCGCCCGCCGCTGTCGGAGGGGACGGCGACTCGGCGGTCTGGCCGCCGACGGGCGCGGAACCGATCGATGTCGACACCGCCTACGAACGCATGGCCGACGGCGGATTCGACTACGGGCCGGTATTCCAGGGACTGCGGGCGGCCTGGCGGCACGGCGAGGACCTGTATGCCGATGTCGCACTGCCGGATTCGGCGCGCGAGGACATCGAGCGGTACGGCCTGCACCCGGCGCTGTTCGACGCCGCGCTGCACGTCCTGGTGCTGGCGGGCGAGACCGGGCGCCTGCCGTTCTCCTGGCGGGGCGCCGCGCTGCACGCCACCGGGGCGACTTCGCTGCGGGCTCGGCTGACGGCGACCGGCGCGGACACGGTCTCGATCGTGCTCACCGACCCCGACGGTCGCCCGGTCGCCACCGTCGACGCCCTGACCGTCCGCCCGATACCGGAGACCCAGCTGCGGCCGGGCCGGGCCGTCCTGGCCGAAGCGCTGCTGCGTACGGAATGGCCGGCTCTGCCGGCCCCCACGCTGTCCGCGGAGGCCGAGTGGACTGTGCTCTCCGAGGATCCGGCGCTCCTGAGCCGCCTGTCGGGAGCCGGGGTGACGGTGGCGGGGTGCGCGGAGTTCGCCGACTTCCGGACGAGTATCGATGCCGGACAACGGATTCCGGATGTCGTCGCGGTGCCGTGCACCGATATCGACGGCGGCAGCGACTCGGCGGCTGCGGCGCGCCGGGCGGCCGGCCGAGTCCTGAGCCTGGTCCAGTCCTGGCTGGCCGACGAGCGCCTCGCCGAATCGGCACTGGTGCTGCTCACCAACTCCGAGGAGTCGGCGGGCCTGGTGGCCGCCACCGTGCGGGGCCTGATCCGCTCGGCGCAGACCGAGAATCCGGGCCGGATCGTCCTGGTCGACATCGACGAGGCCGAAGAGTCCTGGGCGGCACTGCCTTCCGCGGCGGCAGCGCAGGAGACCGAGGTCAGGATTCGCGGTGGCGAACTGTCGGCCCCGCGGCTGACCCGCGACCGTGGCGCACGGCCCGGGACACCGGGGCAGGCCTCGTGGGGCGACGGCACCGTGGTGATCACGGGCGGCACCGGCGGCCTGGGCGCCGTCGTCGCCCGGCACCTGACCGCCGCGCACGCCGTCCGCAACCTGCTGCTGATCAGCCGCAGCGGTGACCAGGGAGCCGGCGTCGCCGAGCTGGTGACCGAGCTGACCGAGCGGGGTGCCCGGGTGGAGGTCGCCGCGTGCGACGTGGCCGATCGAGCGGCGCTGGAACAGGCGTTGGCCCGGGTGCCCGCATCGGCACCGGTGACGGGGGTCGTCCATGCCGCGGGCGTCCTGGACGACGCGGTGGCGGCCTCGATGACACCCGAACAGCTGGAACGGGTGCTGGCGCCGAAGATCGCGGGCGCGTGGAACCTGCACGAGTCGACGCGCGGCGCGAACGTGGCCGCCTTCGTGCTGTTCTCGTCCGTCTCCGGCGTCATCGGCGGTGCGGGACAGGCGAATTACGCGGCGGCGAACGGATTCCTGGACGCCCTCGCGACCCACCGCCATGCCCTCGGGCTGCCCGCGGTGTCGATGGCCTGGGGACTGTGGGAACAGGCCGGCGGCATGACCGGCGCCCTGCGTGACGCCGATCGGGCGCGGATGCGGCGGGCCGGAATCGCGCCGCTCGCGGTCTCCGACGGTCTGACGCTGTTCGATGCCGCACTCACCCTCGGCGAGCCCGAGGTGGTGACCGCGCGGGTGAGCGCGTCGGTGTGGGACGATGCGGCACAGGTTCCGTCGATCCTGCGGGGCCTGGTCCGCGCCCGCACCAGGCGCACCGCCGCCGAGGCGACCGGAAGCGGCTCGTGGGCAGAGCAATTGACCGCGCTCGCCGAGCCCGATCGGGAACCGCGCGCCGTGGAACTCGTTCGCGGCCACGTCGCCGTCGTGCTCGGCCACACCGACCCGAACGGCATCGACGTCGAGCGCGCGTTCACCGAGCAGGGTTTCGACTCGCTGACCGGCGTCGAACTGCGCAACCGGCTGGCCGCGGCCACCGGAATCACGCTGCCGGCCACGACGGTGTTCGACTACCCGACCCCGCGCGCCCTCGCCGGTCACCTGGTCGACCGGATCTGCGGAACCGGCACGGCACGGGTCGCGGTCGCGGCGGCCTCGGCGGCCGCCGACGAACCGATCGCCATCGTGTCCATGGCCTGCCGGTATCCGGGCGGGGTGGCCTCGCCGGAGGATCTGTGGGACCTGCTGGCCGCGGGTGGTGACGGCATCGGGCTGTGGCCGTCCGACCGCGGCTGGGACGTGGACGGGCTGTACGATCCGGATCCGGACGCGGCCGGCAAGTCCTATGCCCGCGAAGGCGGATTCGTCTACGACGCGGCCGATTTCGATCCCGATTTCTTCGGCATGTCACCGCGTGAGGCCCTGGCCACCGATCCCCAGCAGCGCCTGCTGCTGGAGACCTCCTGGCAGGCGCTGGAGCGCGCGGGAATCGACCCGGCGAGCCTGAAGGGCAGCCCGACCGGTGTCTTCGCCGGTGTGATGTACGCGGAGTACGGTTCTCGGTTCTCGGGTGTCGGACTGCCCCCGGAGATGGAGGGCTTCTGGGGCAGCGGTACGCCGGCGAGCGTGGTCACCGGCCGGGTGGCGTACTCGTTCGGCTTCGAGGGCCCCGCGGTTACGGTGGATACCGCGTGCTCGTCCTCGCTGGTGGCGATACATCTGGCGGCCGGGGCGCTGCGGTCGGGCGAATGCTCGCTGGCATTGGCCGGCGGTGTGACCGTGCTGGCGACGCCCGGTCTGTTCGTGGAGTTCTCCCGGCAGCGCGGCCTGGCGCCCGACGGCCGGTGCAAGTCGTTCGCCGCGTCGGCGGACGGCACCGGGTGGTCCGAGGGCGCCGGAGTGCTGCTGCTGGAACGACTCTCGGACGCTCGCCGCAACGGCCATCCGGTGCTGGCGGTGCTCCGGGGCAGCGCGGTCAACCAGGACGGTGCGAGCAACGGCCTGACCGCGCCGAACGGTCCGTCGCAGCAGCGGGTGATCCGGCAGGCGCTGGCCAACGCGGGCGTCTCCGCCGCCGAGGTGGACGCGGTCGAGGCACACGGCACGGGAACGACTCTCGGCGATCCGATCGAGGCGCAGGCCCTGCTCGCCACCTACGGTGCGGTCCGGCCGGCCGAGCGGCCGCTGTGGCTGGGGTCGCTGAAATCCAATGTCGGCCACACGCAGGCCGCGGCCGGTGTGGGCGGCGTCATCAAGATGGTCATGGCCATGCGCGCCGGCGTATTGCCGAAGACGCTGCACGTGGAAGAGCCGACGCCGCAGGTGGATTGGGACTCCGGCGCGGTCGAGCTGCTGACCGAGCAGCGGCCGTGGCCCGAGGCGGAGTATCCGCGTCGCGCGGGGGTGTCGTCGTTCGGGATCTCCGGAACCAACGCGCACGTCATCGTCGAGCAAGCGCCGGAGAGCCAGAATGCCTCGGCCCGAACCGTTGTCGAGCCGGTGTTCGACACCGAGGTCGTGCCGTGGATGGTTTCGGCCCGCACCTCCGCCGCACTGGCCGACCAGGCGCGGCAGTTGCGGTCGATGCTCGAGGACGATCCAGAGTTGTCGCCGGTCGATGTCGGATGGTCGCTCGCACACAGTCGTACCGCGTTCGAGCACCGCGCGGTGGTGTGGGGTGACCGGCGGGAAGATCTGCTGGCCGGTCTGTCCGCGGTTGCCGGAGAGGAGGATTCGGCCGGTGTCGTCCGGGGGCTGGCCGGAACCGGCTCCGGGGGCGTCGTTTTCGTGTTCCCCGGTCAGGGGTCGCAGTGGGTCGGCATGGGACGCGAGCTGCTGGCGTCGTCGCTGGTGTTCGCCGCGGAGATCGCCCGGTGTGAGGAGGCGTTGTCGCCGTTCGTGGAGTGGTCGCTGACGGATGTGCTGACGGATGCCCCGGGTGCGGCGTCGCTCGACCGTGTGGATGTCGTCCAGCCGGCGTTGTTCGCGGTGATGGTGTCGCTGGCGCGGGTGTGGCAGGCGTGTGGTGTGCGTCCGGCTGCGGTGGTCGGTCATTCGCAGGGTGAGATTGCTGCCGCATACGTCTGCGGCGCACTGTCTTTGGAGGACGCGGCCCGGGTGGTGGCGTTGCGGAGCCGTGCGTTGACGGTGCTGGCGGGTACGGGCGGGATGATGTCGGTGTCGTTGCCGCGGGACCGGGTGGAGGCGTATCTCGGTCGCTGGTCCGAGCGGATCGCGGTCGCTGCGGTGAACGGTCCGGCGACGGTGGTGGTTTCGGGTGAGAGTGCCGCGCTGGACGAGCTGTTCGACGCGTTGACGGCCGATGAGGTCCGGGTGCGCCGGATTCCGGTCGATTACGGATCGCATTCGCCCCAGGTGGAGCCGATCCGTGAACAGCTGGCGCGGGATCTGGCCGGAATCGCGCCGCTCGCTTCGGATATCCCGTTCTACTCGACCGTCACCGCCGGCCTGCTGGACACGGCGAATCTGGACGCGGACTACTGGTTCACGAACCTGCGGCAGCCGGTGCGGTTCCACGACATCACGCAGGTACTGGCCGAACAGCGCATGCGCTGCTTCATCGAAATGAGCCCGCACCCGGTAGCGACCGCGAGCGTGGAGGAGACGCTGGACGCGCTTGCCACGACCGGTCCCCGGGCCGGTGTCGTGGGCACGCTGCGCCGCGACGAGGGCGGCGTCGGCCGGTTCGTGTCCGCGCTGGCGCAGGTGTCGGTCCGGGGCGTGCCGGTGGAATGGGACGCTCTGTTCGCCGGACGGTCCGTGCGGCGGGTGCCGTTGCCGACCTACGCTTTCCAGCGGCGGCGGTACTGGCTCGATATGACGGTGGGTGCGGACGCGGCCGCCTCCGGCCTCGATGGCGTCGATCATCCGCTGCTCGGTGCCGCGCTGGTGGCCGCCGGATCCGACAGCGTCACCCTCACGGGGCGGTTGTCGCTGCGGACCCAGCCCTGGCTGGCCGACCACGCCGTCGCCGGAACGGTGCTGGTGCCGGGGACCGGACTGCTGGAGATGGTCGTCCGCGCGGGCGACGAAACAGGATGCGGCGCCATCGAAGAACTGACGCTGGAAGCGCCGCTGGTGATTCCGGCGGCCGGATCCGTGCAGGTGCAGGTCACCGTGGAGCAGCCCGACACCGCGGGCCGCCGCCGGGTCGGCGTGTACGCGCGCACCGAGGGCGCCTCGGAGTGGACCCGCCACGCGAGCGGAACCCTCGGCGAGGCGACCGCGATGACCGACGGTGAGGATTTGGCGGCGTGGCCCCCCGCGGGCGCGCAACCGGTCGACGTCGACGCCCTCTACGACGCGATGGCCGACGCCGGGTTCGAGTACGGGACGGCGTTCCAGGGCCTGCGGGCGGCATGGCGCCAGGGCGACCAGCTGTATGCCGATGTGGCGCTGCCGGATTCGGCCCGGGCCGACCTCGAGCGGTTCGGGCTGCACCCGGCGCTGTTCGACGCCGCCCTGCACGCCCTCGCGCTGACCGGAACCGAGCCCGCGAGCGGCAACGGTAATGGCAATGGGAACGGCAACAGCAATGGACATGCCCCCGCACCCGGTCCGGTGCGGGCCAGGCTCCCGTTCTCCTGGCAGGGTTTCGCCCTGCACGCCACGGGCGCGGCGGCGCTGCGGGTGCGATTGACCGTGACCGGCGACGACACCGTCTCGATACTGGTGGCCGACCAGACCGGCGCCCCCGTCGCCACCGTCGACACCCTGACCGTGCGACCGCTGCCCACGACTCTCCAGGCGGACCGCTCCGTCGTCGCCGACGCACTCCTGCGCACCGACTGGCTGCCGGTCCCGGCCCCGCACCAGGCCGCCGACACCGCCGCCTGGGTCGTGGTCGCGACTCCGAGCGAGGCGTCGGCCGCCGCCGAGCGATTGGCGGGTGTGTCGCAGACGGTCTCCGCGTGCACCGACTTCGCCGACGTTCAGGCGGGCATCGGTGCGGGACAGGCAGTTCCGGATGTCGTGGTGTTCTGCGTGGATCCGGGCGGCGACTCGGTCGAGGCGGCACGCCGGGTGACCGCCGATGCGCTGGCGTCGCTCCAGGGCTGGCTGGCCGACGAGCGGTTCGGCGAGTCGCGCCTGCTGGTGCTGACCCGCGGAGCAGGGGGGCTGCCCGGACTCCTCGCCGCTCCGGTGCGGGGGCTGATCCGCTCGGCGCAGACCGAGAATCCGGGCCGGATCGTCCTGGTCGACATCGACGAGGCCGAAGAGTCCTGGGAGGCACTGCCTTCCGCGGCGGCGGCGCAGGAGACCGAGGTCAGGATTCGCGGTGGTGAGCTGTCGGCGCCACGGCTGGCCCGGCACGGCGGCACGGATCCCGAGGCGGCCGAACCGGTGTCGTGGGGTGACGGCACGGTGGTCGTCACGGGCGGCACCGGCGGCCTGGGCGCGGTGGTGGCCCGGCATCTGGTGTCCGGCCACGGCGTTCGCCGCCTGCTGCTGGTCAGCCGCAGCGGTGAGCGCGGCTCCGGGGTCGCGGAACTGGTCGCGGAGCTGGCCGATGCGGGCGCGGAGGTCGGGGTCGCCGCTTGTGATGTGGCGGATCGCGAGGCGCTCGAACAGGTTCTGTCCGGGGTGCCGGTGACCGGCGTCGTGCACGCGGCCGGCGTTCTCGACGATGCCGTGGTCCAGTCGCTGACGGCCGAACAACTGGATCGGGTGCTGGCGCCGAAGGTCGCGGGCGCGTGGAACCTGCACGAGCTCACCCGAACCGCGAATGTCGAGGCGTTCGTGGTGTTCTCGTCGCTGGCCGGCGTCATCGGTGGTGCGGGACAGGCGAATTACGCGGCCGGGAACGTCTTCCTGGACGCCCTGGCGGCCTACCGGCGGTCGCTGGGCCTGCCCGCGGTGTCGATGGCGTGGGGGCTCTGGGAACAGGACAGCGCCAGCGGCATGACCGGCGGCCTGAGCGACGCGGACCTGGCCCGGATGCGGCGGACGGGAATTGCGCCGCTGACCGTGTCGGACGGGCTCACGCTGTTCGATGCCGCCCTCACCGCCGGCGAGGCCGCAGTGGTGACCGCACGGCTGAACTCGGCGGCCTGGAGCGGCGCCGACGCGGCGGCAACGGTGCCCTCGGTGCTGCGCGGCCTGGTCCGCGGCCGAACCCGCCGCACCACCGCCGTACCGGCCGCCACGACCGGCAACGGCCAGGACTGGGGGCAGCAGCTGGCCGCACTCACCGAATCCGATCGCGAGGCCCGGGTGCTGGATCTGGTGCGCGGCCAGGTGGCCGTCGTGCTCGGCCACCCCGACCCGTCCGGGATAGATATCGATCGCGCCTTCACCGAGCAGGGTTTCGACTCGCTGACCGGTGTCGAACTGCGCAACCGGCTGACCGCGGCCACCGGGCTCGCGCTGCCCGCCAGCGCGGTCTTCGACCATCCGACCGTGCGGGCCATGGTGCGGCACCTGATCGGCCGGATCTCCAGCGAAACGGGTATCGGCGTCGTCCTGCGCACGATCGATCGGCTGGAGGCCGACATGGTGTCGATCCCCGCCGGAAGTTCCGAGATCGGTTCGGTGGAGGCGAGATTGAAGACCCTCCTGTCGCGGCTGCAGGACCGGCCGGGCGCCGCGGAACAGAACATCGAATGGATCGACGGCGCCGAGGACGACAACCTGTACGACTTCATCGACGAACAGCTCGGAAAAGACTAGCGGCGGCGGCGTTTCCGTCTGGGAAGAGGATGCAGATGTCCGAGACCGAAAAGATGCGCGACTACCTCAAGCGCGTAACCGCGGACCTCGTCAAGACCCGCGGTCGGCTGCGTGAGCTCGAGGAGGAGAGCCGCGAGCCGATCGCGATCGTGGCGATGGCGTGCCGCTATCCGGGCGGCGTGAACTCGCCGGAGGAGCTGTGGGATCTGGTGGCCTCGGGCCGCGACGCCGTCGGGCCGTGGCCGTCCGACCGCGGCTGGGACGTCGACGGAATGTTCGATCCGGATCCGGACGCGCCGGGCAAGTCGTACGTGCGTGACGGCGGATTCCTGTACGACGCGGCCGATTTCGATCCCGGCTTCTTCGGGATGTCGCCGCGCGAGGCATTGGCGACGGATCCGCAGCAGCGGTTGCTGCTGGAGACGTCCTGGGAGGCGTTCGAGCGGGCGGGCATCGATCCGTCGACGTTGAAGGGCAGCGCCACGGGCGTCTTCGCCGGCGTGATGTACGGGGAGTACGGATCGCGGTTCGCCGGTGTCGGTCTGCCCGCGGAGATCGAGGGATTCTGGGGGAGCGGCACCGCGGCGAGCGTGGTGTCGGGGCGGGTGTCGTATTCGTTCGGATTCGAGGGCCCCGCGGTCACCGTCGATACGGCATGCTCGTCGTCGCTGGTGACGATGCACTTGGCCGCGAGTTCGCTGCGGTCCGGCGAGTGTTCGCTGGCGCTGGCCGGTGGTGTGACGGTGCTGGCGACTCCGGGGCTGTTCGTGGAGTTCTCCCGGCAGCGGGGGCTGTCTCCCGACGGGCGCTGCAAGTCTTTCGCTGCCGCGGCCGATGGCACCGGCTGGTCCGAGGGTGCGGGTGTCGTTCTGTTGGAGCGTCTTTCGGATGCCAGGCGCAACGGGCATCCGGTGCTGGCGGTCATGCGCGGCAGCGCGGTCAATCAGGACGGCGCGAGCAACGGATTGACCGCGCCGAACGGTCCGTCGCAGCAGCGCGTGATCCGGCAGGCGCTCGCCAACGCGGGCCTGTCCGCCGCCGAGGTCGATGCCGTCGAAGCGCACGGTACGGGAACGACATTGGGCGATCCGATCGAGGCGCAGGCTCTGCTGGCGACCTATGGCCGGGATCGTTCGCCCGAGAACCCGTTGTGGCTGGGTTCGTTGAAATCGAATATCGGTCATTCCCAGGCGGCCGCTGGTGTGGCGGGTGTGATCAAGATGGTCATGGCGATGCGGGCCGGTGTGTTGCCGAAGACCCTGCATGTGGACGAGCCGAGCCCGCAGGTGGATTGGACCGAGGGCGCGGTCGAGCTGCTCACCGAGTCGCGGCCGTGGCCCGAATCGGAACATCCCCAGCGGGCGGGCGTGTCGTCGTTCGGCATCTCCGGCACCAATGCCCACATCATCCTCGAACAGGCCCCCGAGGACCTTGAAGCCCCCGAGGCCGAAACTGGCGGCGGGGAACCGGATTCCGGCCTTGCGCCCGTATTCGACACCGAGGTCGTGCCGTGGGTGCTTTCTGCTCGTGGTCCGGAAGCGCTGGCAGAGCAGGCGCAGCGGTTGCGGTCGTTCGTCGAGGCCGATCCGGGGTTGTCGCCGGTGGATGTCGGGTGGTCGTTGCTGCACGGCCGCAAGCTGTTCGAGCATCGAGCCGTCGTCTGCGGCAGTGACCGAGGCGAACTGCTGGCCGGGTTGGCGGCGGTTGCCGAAGGTGAGGAAGCGCCGAATGTGGTCGGTGGTTCGGCCGGGTCCGGTTCCGGGGGTGTGGTTTTCGTCTTCCCGGGGCAAGGTTCGCAGTGGGTCGGCATGGGTCGCGAGCTGCTGGTGTCGTCGCCGGTGTTCGCCGCCGAGATCGCCCGGTGCGAGGAGGCGTTGTCGCCGTTCGTGGACTGGTCGCTGACCGAGGTGCTGACCGATGTGCCGGGCGCCGCGTCGGTGGACCGTGTCGATGTCGTGCAGCCGGTGCTGTTCGCCGTCATGGTGTCGCTCGCGCGGGTCTGGCAGGCCTGCGGCGTGCAGCCGGCCGCGGTGGTCGGCCATTCCCAGGGCGAGATCGCCGCGGCATACGTGTGTGGCGCACTGCCTTTGGACGATGCCGCCCGTGTGGTGGCGTTGCGGAGCCGCGCCCTGACGGCCCTGGCGGGCACCGGCGGCATGCTCTCGGTATCGCTGTCGCCCGCCGACGCCGAACCGTACCTCGCCCGCTGGGAAGGCCGGCTGGCGATCGCGGCGGTGAACGGGCCGACCTCGGTCGTCGTCTCCGGCGAACAGGTCGCACTGGATGAAGCATTCGAGGCGCTGTCGGCCGACGGGATCCGGGTCCGCCGCATCCCGGTGGACTACGCGTCGCACTCGCCCCAGGTGGAGCCGATCCGGGAGCAGCTGCTGCGCGATCTCGCCGGCATCACGCCCGTCTCGACGGAGATCCCGTTCCACTCCACCGTGACCGGTGACGTGCTGGACACGGCCGATCTGAACGCCGGCTACTGGTACACCAACCTGCGCAGTCAGGTGCGGTTCCACGACGTCACGCGCGCGCTGGCCGAACAGGGTATGCGCTGCTTCGTCGAGGTCAGCCCGCACCCGGTGGCCACGTCCGGCGTGGAGGAAACCCTCGACGACCTGGGCGCGGCCGCGCGAGCGGGAGTGGTGGGCACGCTGCGCCGCGACGAGGGCGGCGTGGGCCGGTTCGTGTCGGCACTGGCGCAGGTGTCGGTGCGGGGCGTTCCCGTCGAGTGGGACGCGGTCTTCTCGGGGCGGGCCACCCGTCGAGTGGAGTTGCCGACCTACGCGTTCCAGCGCCAGCGGTACTGGCTCGATATGACGGTCGGCGCCGATGCCTCCGCCGCCGGGCTGGACACTATCGACCACCCCTTGCTGGCGGCGATGGTGGTGGCCGCCGACAGCGACGCGGTCATCCTGACCGGCCGGTTGTCGCTGCGGACGCACCCGTGGCTGGCCGATCACGCGGTCGCGGGCACGGTGCTGGTGCCCGGGACCGGCCTGCTGGAGATGGTCGTCCGCGCCGGAGACGAGATCGGTTGCGGCACAGTCGAAGAACTGACCCTGGAAACACCGCTGATCATCCCCGCGGGAGGTGCGGTCCAGATCCAGGTCGTCGTGGACCGTCCCGGCGCCGACGAGCGCCGCCAGGTCGGCGTGTACGCGCGCACCGAGGGCGTACCGCAGTGGACCCGGCACGCGAGCGGCATCCTCACCGGCACAACGGTTCCGCTCGCCGGCGACACCCTCGACGTGTGGCCGCCGGCGGGCGCGCGGCCGGTGGACCTGGAGTCCGCGTACGAGCGCATGGCCGAGAGCGGTTTCGAATACGGCCCGGTCTTCCGTGGCCTGCGGGCGGCGTGGCGGCAGAACGATGTCGTGTATGCCGAAGTGGCGCTGCCGGATTCGGCGAGCGATGAGGTCGAGCGCTTCGGCCTGCATCCCGCGCTGTTCGACGCCGCGCTGCATCCGCTGGTACTCACCGGATTCCGTCCGGGCGACGGGGAAGGCGGCCGTCTGCCGTTCTCCTGGCAGGGCTTCGGCCTGCACGCGGTCGGCGCCGCCGCACTGCGGGTGCGCTTGACGGTGACCGGTGACGACACCGTCTCGATCCTCCTCGCCGACCAGTCCGGCGCCCCGGTCGCGACGGCCGAATCGCTCACCGCCCGGCCGATTTCCCCGGAACAACTGCGGCAGGGCGGCGATATCGTCGCCGACGCACTGCTGCACACCGAATGGGTACCGATCGCGGTCCCGGCGGTATCCGACGGACGCGACCGCTGGGCGGTGGTCGGCACGGAGCCGCCGGTTCTCGAGCGCCTGGCGCAGTCCGGCGTGACGGCCACGGCGTATGCCGATGTCGCCGCCGTCCGATCCGATAGTGCGGCGGGACAGGACGTTCCGGACGTCGTAGTCGTGTCGTGCCTCGGCATCGACGACCCGGACGCGGCGGCCCCGACGGCGCGCGCGGTCCTGGACGCCGCCCAGTCCTGGCTCGCCGACGAGCGTTTCGGCGATTCGCGCCTGTTGCTGCTCACCGACGGCGGACTGGCGTCCGCCCCGGCCCGGGGCTTGATCCGGTCGGCACAGACCGAGAATCCGGGCCGGTTCCTCGTGATCGATATCGATGCGGCCGAGCAGTCGTGGGCCGTGCTGCCCGCCGCCGCGACGACGGCCGAGACCGAACTCGCGATTCGCGGCGGCGAACTGTCGGCTCCCCGGTTGACCCGCGGCGCTGCGCCGGAGACGCCCGAGCCCGTGTCCTGGGGTGACGGCACCGTGGTCGTCACCGGTGGCACCGGCGGCCTGGGTGCGGTGGTGGCCCGGCATCTGGTGTCCCACTACGGCGTTCGCAGCCTGATGCTGATGAGCCGCAGCGGCGACCGGGCGGCCGGTGTCGCGGATCTGGTTGCCGAGCTGACCGGACTGGGTGCCGAGGTCGAGGTGGCCGCCTGCGATGCGGCCGACAGGGCGGCGCTGGAGCGGGCTCTGGCGCCGGTGACGGTATCCGGCGTCGTCCACGCGGCAGGCGTGCTGGACGACGCGGTCTTCCCCTCGCTGACGGCCGAGCAACTGGATCGGGTACTGGCGCCGAAGGTGGCGGGCGCCTGGAATCTGCACGAGCTGACCCGTGGCCCGGACCTCTCCGCCTTCGTGTTGTTCTCGTCCCTCGCCGGAGCCATCGGCGGTGCGGGACAGGCGAATTACGCGGCCGCGAACGTCTTCCTGGACGCCCTCGCGACCCATCGCCGGTCGCTGGGCCTGCCCGCCGTCTCGATGGCCTGGGGGCTCTGGGAGCAGGACAGCGCCAGTACGATGACCGGCGGCCTGCGCGAGGCCGATTTCGCGCGGATGCGGCGATCGGGTGTCCGGGCGATGAGCGTCACCGAGGGCCTGGCCCTGTTCGACGCCGCCCTGGCCGCCGGGAGGCCGGAGGTCGTCACCGCGCGCCTGAACGCCGCCGCCTGGACGAGCGCCGATGCCGTGCCCTCGAAGCTGCGCGGCCTGGTCCGCGCCCGGACGCGGCGCGTGACGGCCGTGGACGGCGCCGCCGGTGCGGGCTGGGCGCAGCAACTGATCGCGTCCACCGAGGCCGAACGGCGTTCGCGCGCCGTGGATCTGGTGCGTGCGCAGGCGGCGGTCGTCCTGGGCCACCGCGATTCCGCCGGCATCGATGTCGAGCGCGCGTTCACCGAACAGGGCTTCGACTCGCTGACGGGTGTCGAACTCCGCAACCGCCTGTCCGCCTCGACAGGCCTGAAGCTGCCGGCCAGCACCGTCTTCGATTACCCGACGCCGCGGGCGCTGGCGGACCATCTCGTCGACGAGATCTGCGGCACGGCGGCCCCGGCCACCCCGGCCACGGTGGCGGTGGGCACCGACGAGCCGATCGCGATCGTGGCGATGGCCTGCCGCTATCCGGGCGGCGTCAGCTCACCGGAGGAGCTGTGGGAGCTGGTGGCCTCGGGCCGCGACGCCGTCGGGCCGTGGCCGTCCGATCGTGGCTGGGATGCCGAGGCGCTGTTCGACCCGGATCCCGACGCGCTCGGGAAGTCGTATGTGCGTGAGGGCGGATTCGTCTACGACGCAGCACATTTCGATCCCGGCTTCTTCGGGATGTCGCCGCGCGAGGCGGCCGCGACCGATCCGCAGCAGCGGTTGCTGCTGGAGTCGTCGTGGGAGGTGTTCGAGCGGGCCGGTATTGATCCGTCGACCCTGAAGGGCAGCCAGACCGGGGTCTTCACCGGTGTCATGTACGCCGACTATTCCTCGCGGTTCGCCGGGTCGCTTCCGCCGGAAATGGAGGGATTCTCGGGGAGCGGCAGCGCGGGCAGCGTGGTGTCGGGGCGGGTGGCGTACTCGTTCGGATTCGAGGGCCCCGCGGTCACGGTGGATACGGCGTGTTCGTCGTCGCTGGTGTCGATGCATCTCGCGGCGAACTCGCTGCGGTCGGGTGAGTGTTCGCTGGCGCTGGCCGGTGGTGTGACGGTGCTGGCGACTCCGGCCCTGTTCGTGGAGTTCTCGCGACAACGGGGCCTGGCCTCCGACGGTCGGTGCAAGTCGTTCGCCGCGGCGGCCGACGGCACCGGGTGGTCCGAGGGCGCCGGAGTGCTGCTGCTGGAACGACTCTCGGACGCTCGCCGCAACGGCCATCCGGTGCTGGCGGTGCTGCGGGGCAGCGCGGTCAATCAGGACGGTGCGAGTAACGGGTTGACGGCTCCGAACGGTCCGTCGCAGCAGCGGGTGATCCGGCAGGCGCTGGCCAATGCCGGAGTCGCGCCCGCCGACGTGGACGCGGTCGAAGCGCACGGCACGGGAACGACACTGGGCGATCCGATCGAGGCGCAAGCCCTGCTGGCGGCGTACGGCGGCGACCGTGCGCCGGACAATCCGCTGTGGCTGGGTTCGCTGAAATCGAATATCGGTCATGCGCAGGCGGCCGCTGGTGTGGCGGGTGTGATCAAGATGGTCATGGCCATGCGGGCAGGCGTCCTGCCGAAGACCCTGCACGTGGACGAGCCGACACCGCAGGTGGATTGGTCGGCCGGCGCGGTGGAACTGCTGACCGAGTCGCGGTCGTGGCCGGAGGTCGAGCGGCCGTGGCGTGCCGGGGTGTCGTCGTTCGGCATTTCGGGCACCAATGCCCATGTCATCCTCGAGCAGGCGCCGTCCGGCACGGCGGCCGAGCCCGAGGTCGTCCCCGGCACCATGATTGTCGAGCCGGTGTTCGCGCCGGATACGGCGGCCGTGCCGTGGGTGCTCTCGGCCCGGAGCGCGGCGGCGCTGGCGGGGCAGGCGCAGCGGTTGGCGTCGGTCGTCGACGCGGACGCGGGGCTGTCCGCGGCCGATGTGGGCTGGTCGTTGGTCTCCACCCGCAAGCTGTTCGAGCATCGGGCGGTCGTGTGCGGTGCTGACCGGGAGGATCTGCTGGCCGGGTTGGCGGCGGTTGCTGGAGGCGGAGAAGCGGCGAACGTTGTCCGTGGTGTGGCGGGGTCCGGTTCCGGGGGCGTCGTTTTCGTGTTCCCCGGTCAGGGTTCGCAGTGGGTCGGCATGGGCCGGGAGTTGCTGGTGTCGTCGCCGGTGTTCGCCGCGGAGATCGGGCGGTGTGAGGAGGCGTTGTCGCCGTTCGTGGAGTGGTCGCTGGCGGATGTGCTGACGGATGCCCCGGGTGCGGCGTCGCTCGACCGTGTGGATGTCGTCCAGCCGGCGTTGTTCGCGGTGATGGTGTCGCTGGCGCGGGTGTGGCAGGCGTGTGGTGTGCGTCCGGCTGCGGTGGTCGGTCATTCGCAGGGTGAGATTGCTGCCGCATACGTCTGCGGCGCACTGTCTTTGGAGGACGCGGCCCGGGTGGTGGCGTTGCGGAGCCGTGCGTTGACGGTGCTGGCGGGTACGGGCGGGATGATGTCGGTGTCGTTGCCGCGGGACCGGGTGGAGGCGTATCTCGGTCGCTGGTCCGAGCGGATCGCGGTCGCTGCGGTGAACGGTCCGGCGACGGTGGTGGTTTCGGGTGAGAGTGCCGCGCTGGACGAGCTGTTCGACGCGTTGTCGGCCGATGAGGTTCGGGTCCGGCGGATTCCGGTGGATTACGGATCGCATTCGCCGCAGGTGGACGCTGTTCGCGAGCGGCTGCTGGACGACCTCGCCGGAATCGTGCCGGTGACGTCGGACATCCCGTTCTGTTCGACCGTCACCGGCGAGCTTCTGGATACGGTGAACCTGAGCGCGGACTACTGGTTCACGAACCTGCGGCAGCCGGTGCGGTTCCACGACACGACCGCATTGCTGGCCGAGCAGGGCATGCGTTGCTTCATCGAAATGAGCCCGCACCCGGTGTCGACCGCGAGCATCGAGGAGACGCTCGAGGCCCTCGACGGTCCCGCGAAGGTCGTCGGCACGCTGCGCCGCGACGAGGGCGGCCCGGTCCGCTTCCTCTCGGCGCTGGCTCAGGTGTCGGCCTGGGGAGTCCCGGTCGACTGGGATGTCCTGTTCGCCGGCCGCTCCGTCCGCTCGGTGCCGTTGCCGACGTACGCGTTCCAGCGGCAGCCGTACTGGCTGGATGTGCCCGCGGCCGAGGCGGACGCCGCCGCGGCGGGACTGGACGCCATTGATCACCCGCTCCTGGGCGCGGCCCTGACCGCCGCCGATTCCGACGGACTGACCCTCACCGGACGGCTGTCTCTGCGCGCCCATCCGTGGCTGGCCGACCACGCCGTGCACGGCACCGTGATCGTCCCCGGCACCGCACTGCTGGAGATGGTGGTGCGTGCCGGTGACGAAACCGGTTGCGGCAGTGTGGAAGAACTCACGATGGAGGCGCCGCTGGTGATACCTCCGGCGGGGGACGTGCAGATCCAGGTCGTCGTCGATGCCGACCGCGGCGGGCACCGGACCGTCACGGTGTTCGCCCGGACCGGCGGCGCCGCGGGATGGGTCCGCCACGCCGGCGGTGTCCTCGTCGCCACGGCGCCGATCGGCGCGCCGGACGACCTGACGGCATGGCCGCCGGCCGACGCGGACCCGCTCGATCTCGACGCCGCCTACGACGAGATGGCCGCGGGCGGTTTCGAGTACGGCCCGGCATTCCAAGGCCTGCAAGCGGTCTGGCGGCGCGACGGCCGGCTCTACACCGAGGTCGCACTGCCGGAAACCGCCCGCGACGACGTCGACCGGTTCGGGCTGCATCCGGCGCTGTTCGACGCGGCGCTACAGGTGCTGGTGCTGAACGGGTTCCGCGCCGCGGGTGGCGCGGTCGCGGGCCTGCCGTTCTCGTGGCGAGGCGTGTCGCTGCACGCCACCGGCGCGGTGGCACTGCGGGCCCGGCTCACGGTGACCGGCGACGACACCGTGTCGATCCTGGTGGCCGATCAGGCCGGCAGTCCGGTCGCGACCGTCGAAAACCTCACGGTGCGAACGGTATCCCCGGAGCAGTTCCGGCAGGGCGGCGACATCGTCCGCGAGAGCCTGCTGCACACCGACTGGCTCCCCGTCCCCGCTGCCACGCCCGCCGCCGACACGCGCTGGGCGGCAGTCGGGGAACGGCCGTTCAATCCCGAGCTGTCCCGGATCGCCGCGCAGACCAGTGCCGATCTCACCGGTCTCCGGTCGGATATCGAGGCGGGACAACCGGTTCCGGACGTCCTCGTGTTCTGCGCGGACCCCGCCGAGGAGACGATCGACGGGGCGCGGCGGGTGACCGGGGACGCGCTGTCCTCGGTGCAGGCATGGTTGGCCGACGAACGGTTCGCCGAATCGCGTCTACTCGTCGTCGTCCGTGGCGCGGCGGACGACCTGCCGGGCCTGCTGTCGGCGCCGGTGCGGGGCCTGATCCGCTCGGCACAGACGGAGAATCCGGGCCGGATCGCCCTGGTGGACATCGACGACGCCGACGAGTCCTGGGCGGCGCTGCCCGCGGCGGCGGTCGCACCGGAGACCGAGATCAGGATCCGTCGCGGCGACATGTCGGCGCCGCGGCTGGCCCGCCGCGGCGGCGAGCGGGTCTCCGAGCCGGCGTCCTGGGGCGACGGCACCGTGGTGATCACCGGTGGCACCGGCGGGCTCGGCGCGGTCGTGGCCCGGCACCTGGTCTGCGCCCATGACGTCCGCGGCCTGTTGCTGATCAGCCGCAGTGGCGGCCGGGCGGCCGATGTCGCGGATCTGGTCGCGGAGCTGACGGAACTGGGCGCCGAGGTCCAGGTCGCCGCCTGCGATGTGGCCGATCGGGAGGCGCTCGGCCGCGTTCTGACCGGGGTGCCGGTGACCGGGGTCGTGCATGCGGCGGGAGTTCTCGACGATGCGGTATTCGAGTCGATGACGCCCGAGCACCTCGATCGGGTACTGGCGCCCAAGATCGCGGGTGCGTGGAATCTCCACGAACTCACCCGAACCGCGAATGTGCGGGCGTTCGTGCTGTTCTCGTCCATCGCCGGGACCATCGGCGGTGCGGGACAGGCCAATTACGCGGCCGCGAACGTCTTCCTGGACTCCCTCGCGGGCTATCGCCGATCGCTCGGGCTGCCGGCCGTATCGATGGCGTGGGGCCTGTGGGAACAGGACAGCGCCAGCGCGATGACCGGCGGCCTGCGCGACGCCGACCTGGTGCGCATGCGGCGAGCGGGAATCGCCCCGATGACCGTCCGGGACGGCCTGGCGCTGTTCGATGCCGCCCTCACCGCCGACGAGGCCGCGCTGGTGACCGCCCGGCTGAACCCGACGGCCTGGACCGCCACGGATATCGTCCCGTCGGTCGTGCGCGGGCTGGTCCGGAGCCGGACCCGCCGAACTGCGGCGGGCACGGCATCGGCCGACGGCGGGTGGGTGCAGCGGTTGCTCGGTATGGCGGAGGACGAACGCCATGCGCACGCCCTGGCATTGGTGCGCGGAGACGGCGCGGTCGTGCTCGGCCACCCCGACGCCTCGGGCATCGACGTCGACCGCGCCTTCACCGACCAGGGTTTCGACTCGCTGACCGGCGTCGAACTGCGCAACCGGCTGTCGGCGTCGACCGGCGTGAAACTGCCCGCCAGCGCGGTCTTCGACTACCCGACCCCGCGCGCACTGGCCCGGCACCTGGTCGAGGAGATCAGCGGAACCGATTCGGCCGCACCGACACCGGCCGCGGTGCCGGCGGCCGCCGCCGACGAACCGATCGCGATCGTCGCGATGGCGTGCCGCTATCCGGGCGGCGTGACCTCGCCGGAGGCCCTGTGGGATCTGGTGGCGTCCGGCCGGGATGCGGTGGGGCCGTGGCCCTCCGACCGCGGCTGGGACGTGGACGGGCTGTTCGATCCGGACCCCGAGACCACCGGGAAGTCGTATGTGCGCGACGGCGGATTCGTCTACGACGCGGCCGATTTCGATCCCGGCTTCTTCGGGATGTCGCCCCGCGAGGCATTGGCGACCGATCCGCAGCAGCGGTTGCTGCTGGAGACGTCCTGGGAGGTGTTCGAGCGGGCGGGCATCGATCCCTCGACCCTGAAGGGCAGCCAGACCGGCGTCTTCGCCGGCGTGATGTACGCCGACTACGCGTCACGGTTCTCCTCGACCGGCCTTCCCGCGGAGATCGAGGGATTCTGGGGCAGCGGCAATGCGGGCAGCGTGGTGTCGGGGCGGGTGGCGTACTCGTTCGGGTTCGAGGGCCCGGCGGTCACGGTGGATACGGCATGCTCGTCGTCGCTGGTGTCCATGCATCTCGCGGCGAACTCGCTGCGGTCCGGTGAGTGCTCGCTGGCGCTGGCCGGTGGCGTGACGGTATTGGCGACTCCGGGGCTGTTCGTGGAATTCTCCCGGCAGCGCGGACTGTCCCCCGACGGGCGATGCAAGTCCTTCGCCGCGGCCGCGGACGGCACGGGATGGTCCGAAGGCGCGGGAATCATTCTGCTGGAACGCCTTTCCGACGCCCGCCGCAACGGCCATCCGGTGCTGGCGGTGCTGCGGGGCAGCGCGGTCAACCAGGACGGCGCGAGCAACGGCCTGACGGCGCCGAACGGTCCGTCGCAGCAGCGGGTGATCCGGCAGGCGCTGGCCAACGCGGGACTCTCACCCACCGAGGTCGACGCGGTCGAAGCGCACGGCACGGGAACGACATTGGGCGATCCGATCGAGGCGCAGGCTCTGCTGGCGACCTATGGCCGGGATCGTTCGCCGGACAGTCCGCTCTGGTTGGGTTCGCTGAAATCCAATATCGGCCATTCCCAGGCCGCTGCCGGTGTGGCGGGTGTGATCAAGATGGTCATGGCGATGCGTGCCGGGAGCCTGCCGAAGACGCTACATGTGGACGAGCCGACACCACAGGTGGATTGGACCGACGGCGCGGTGGAGCTGCTGACCGAGGCGCGGTCGTGGCCGGAGGTGGATCGGCCGTGGCGTGCCGGGGTGTCGTCGTTCGGCATCTCGGGCACCAACGCCCACGTCATCCTCGAGCAAGCGCCGCCGGTCGAAACCCCCGCCTCGGCAATCAATCCGCGGCCCGCGTTCGACGCCGGCATGGTTCCGTGGGTTCTCTCGGGACACAGCGCGCCGGCACTGCGGGCTCAGGCGCAACGGCTCGCCGCGTTCGCGGGCGAGGATCGGGAAGCGTCCGCGACCGATATCGGCTGGTCGCTGCTGAACGGCCGCAAGCTGTTCGAGCATCGCGCGATCGTCTGGGGCCGTGGCCGCGACAACCTGCTGGCCGGATTGTCGGCGCTGGCGCAGGGCGAGGAGGCACCCGGCGTCGTCCACGGCACCGCCGCAACCGGTTCGGGCGCAGTGGTGTTCGTGTTCCCCGGTCAGGGTTCGCAGTGGGCCGGTATGGGCCGCGACCTCTACGAGTCGTCGGCGGTGTTCCGAGAGGCGTTCGACGAGATCTGTGCGAGCTTGGACGCGGAGCTGGCCGGCCATGTGGCTGCCCCGGTTCGCGATGTGGTCTTCGCCGAACCGGGATCGGACCTCGCGGATTTGGTCGACCAGACGGTCTTCGCGCAGTCCGGGCTGTTCGCGGTCGGTGCGGCGCTGTTCCGGTTGTTCGAGCATGTGGGTGTCCGGCCGGATTATCTGCTGGGACATTCGATCGGGGAGTTGACCGCGGCGCATGTGGCCGGTGTGCTGTCGCTGCGGGATGCGTGTGCGCTGGTGGCGGCGCGCGGCCGGCTGATGCAGGCCTTGCCGACCGGCGGCGCCATGGTGGCGCTCGCCGCCGCCGAACACGAGGTGCTTGCGGTGCTGGCCGGGCACGAGGACGAGGTGGCCATAGCGGCGATCAACGGCCCGGAGTCGGTGACGATCTCCGGTGACGAGGGCGCGGTGGCACGGATCGCGGCCGAGTTCGCGGATCGCAAGACCAAGCGGTTGCCGGTCAGCCACGCCTTCCATTCCCCGCACATGGCGCCGATGCTGGCCGAGTTCGCCACGCTAGCTGCGGGATTGGCGTTCGAGGAGCCTCGCATCCCGATCGTGTCGAATCTGACGGGTTCCGCGGATGCCGACCACACCGACCCCGGGTACTGGGTGCGGCATGTGCGGGAGCCGGTGCGGTTCGCCGACAGCGTGCGGTGGCTCGAGCAGCAGCGAGTCGGCGGGTTCGTCGAAACGGGTCCCGGAGGCGCGCTGTCCGCGCTGATCCAGGAGTGCGTGACCGGAGAATCGCACCAGCCGTGGTGTACGACAACTCTGCGCACCAAGGCCCCCGCCGTCGACACGGTCGTCTCGGCCCTGGCACAGCTCTCGACGGCCGGAGTCCCGGTGTCCTGGAACGCCTTCTACCCCGGTAACCACCGCCGAATCCCGTTGCCGACCTACCCCTTCCAACGCCAGCGGTGCTGGCTGGAAGCCCCCGCGGACGACCCCGACGCCGCCGCGGCCGGGTTGAACAGAATCGATCACCCGCTGCTCGGCGGCCTCCTCGCGACCGCCGACTCCAGCGGCCTGATCCTCACCGGACGACTGTCCCTGCGCACTCACCCGTGGCTGGCCGACCACGCCATCCAGGGCACCGTCCTGGTGCCCGGCACCGCCCTGGTCGAGATGGTGATCCGCGCCGGCGACGAAACCGGTTGCGGCGGACTCGAAGAACTCACCCTCGAGGCACCCCTGGTGCTGCCCCCGGTCGAGGCCGTGCAGATCCAGGTCGTCGTGGACGGCGGCGACACCGACGGTCGCCGGACTGCCGGTATCTACTCCCGCGCGGGCGACGGCGCCGCCGACGAACCCTGGACGACCCACGCCAAGGGCATTCTCACGGCCGCCACGCCGCCCGCGCCCGAGCTGCCGGAGTGGCCACCGGCGGCGGCCGAGCCCGTCCCGGTCGACGGCCTCTACGAGACGTTGAGCGACAACGGTTTCGGATACGGACCCGCCTTCCGGGGACTGCGCGCCTGCTGGCGACGCGGCCAGGACATCTTCGCCGAGGTCACCCTCCGCGACACCGACCGCGACGACCGATTCGTCCTGCACCCGGCGCTGTTCGACGCCGCCCTGCACGCCCTCGTGCTGGGCCGCGACGACGACCGGACGATGCTGCCGTTCTCCTGGGAGGGCGTGAACTTCCACGCGGCCGGCGCCACCCGGCTGCGGGTGCGGATCACACAAACCTCCGACACGTCGGTCTCGGTGACGGCCGCGTCGGACGCCGGTGAACCCGTGGTCTCCGTGAGAAAACTTGTCGCACGGCCACTCTCGCCGAACCAGCTGGACAGTCGGCGCAGTGCCCCCCTGTTCGACCTGGAATGGACCCGGCTCGACACCGAACCCGAAGCGGCCTCCTATCGCTGGACCACTCCGGCGGTGAACGGGAGCGGCAACGGCTCGGGACCGAAGACCGAGATCGTGGAACCGGCCGACGGCCGCGCCGCGGCGGTACTGCGAATCACCGGGTCGCACAACGACATCGAGTTCGCGACCGCACTGCGAGGCCGGGTCGGCGACCTGCTGGCACACGTCCGGTCGCGGCTGTCCGGCGACACCCCGGCCGCACGGGTCGTGGTGGTGACCCAGCGCGCGGTGGCCGTCCATCCCTCGGAACAGGTCGATCTCACCGGTGCCGCGGTCTGGGGCCTGCTCCGCAGCGCCCAGCACGAAGCCCCCGGCCGCATCGTCCTGGTCGACATCGACGACCGCACACCCTTGCGCGAGGCCGTCGAACGAGCCCTGGACGTCGACGAACCGCAGACAGCCCTGCGGCACGGCGACATGCACGTGGCCCGCCTGGCCCGCAAGGAGTCCGACGTGGTCGGCCCGGTCGAACGGCTCCGCGGCTCGGAGTGGCGGCTGACGCCGCTGGGGAAGGGCACGACCACCGCCGACAACCTGGCGCTGGCCGACGATCCGGACGCGCACCGCCCGCTCGACCCCGGCCAGGTGCGCATCTCGCTGCGCGCGGTGGGCGTGAACTTCCGCGACGCCCTGATCGTGCTCGGCATGTATCCCGACGCCGACGCCGCGATCGGCGGCGAGGGCTCCGGCGTGGTGCTCGAGGTGGCCCCCGACGTCACCGAGTACGCCCCCGGGGACCGGGTGATGGGCTTCATGCCGGGCCTCCGCTCCACCGCCGTGGTGGACCGGCGCATGGTGGTCCCGATGCCGACCGGCTGGTCGTTCGCGCAGGCCGCCGCCGCACCGGTGGTCTACGCGACGGCCTTCTACGGGCTGGTGGACCTGGCGAAGGTCCGCCCCGGCGAGTCGCTGCTGCTGCACGCGGCCACCGGCGGCGTGGGCATGGCGGGCGTGCACCTGGCCCGCCACCTCGGCCTGGACCTCTACGTCACCGCGAGCACCCCGAAGTGGAAGGTGCTGCGGGAGATGGGATTCGGCGACGATCGGATCGCCGACTCGCGGACCCCCGGATTCGAGGAGAAGTTCTCGGTCGGCACCGGCGGACGCGGCGTGGACGTCGTGCTGGCCTCGCTGGCCGGCGAACTGGTCGACGCCTCGCTGCGGCTGCTCGCCGACGGCGGACGCTACCTCGACATGGGCGTGAACGATCTGCGCGACCCGGCCGAGGTCGCCGACCGGCACCCCGGCGTGGAATACCGCAACTTCCACCTGATGAGCGCCGATCCCGATCGGGTCCACGAGATCATGGTCGAACTGGCCTGCCTGTTCGAATCCGGGGAACTGCCACCGCTTCCGGTGACCTCGTGGGATATCCGGGAAATGCCGGAGGCGCTGCGATTCATGAGCCAGGCCCGGCACATCGGCAAGAACGTGCTCACCATTCCGGTGCCCCTGAATCCGGAAGGGACGGTGCTGATCACCGGCGGGACAGGCGGTCTCGGTGCCGCGGCCGCCCGCCACCTCGTCGCGGCGCACGGTGCGCGGCACCTCGTGCTCGCGAGCCGCCGGGGCCCCGACGCCGAGGGCGCCGCCGAACTCGCGGCCGAGCTGACCGAATCCGGCGCCGAGGTCGATATCGTCGCCTGCGATACGGCGGACCGAAACGCGGTGACGGCGTTGATCGACGCCGTGCGGCGACCCCTGACCGCGGTGATCCACACCGCGGGTGTCGTCGCCGACGGAACGTTCGAATCGATGACACCCGAACAACTCGACACGGTGTTCCGGCCGAAGGTCGACGCGGCATGGAATCTGCACGAGGCCACCGGACATCTCGATCTGTCGGCGTTCGTGGTGTATTCCTCGGTCGCCGGCGTCCTCGGCGGTCCCGGACAGGCCAACTACGCCGCGGCGAACGCCTTCCTGGACGCCCTGTGCCGCAACCGCCACCTGGCCGGCCTGCCCGCGCTGTCGCTGGCGTGGGGCCCGTGGCGGCAGAGCGGAATGGCCAGCCGCCTCGGACAGCAGGACCTGCAACGCATGCGCCGCCAGGGTTTCCTGCCCCTGTCCGACGCCGAGGGAATGGCGCTCTACGACACGGCGCTGGAGACCGGCACCGCCGCGGCCGTCGCGGTGCACATCGACCGCGCGGCGCTCGCGGCCCTGGCCCCGGAGGATCTGCCGCCGGTGCTGCGCGGACTGTCGCGCGGATCCCGGCCCGTGGCGGAAGGCGGCGCCGCGGTCACCGCCGAATCCGGGGTGCGCTTGACCGGACTGACTCCCGAGCAGCAGATCGAAACCATTCTGGGCGTAATCCGCTCGCACGCCGCGACGGTGCTCGGTCATCAGTCGGCGGAGGCGATCAGTTCCCACAAGCCGTTCAACGAGATAGGCTTCGATTCGCTCGGAATCATGGAATTCCGCAATCGACTCCGGCCGGCGCTGGGCATCATGCTGTCGGCCGCGGCCATGTTCGAGTATCCGACCCCGGCCGCCCTCGCCGAATACATCCGTCAGGAAATCGCCCCCGACGAGAATCCGACCGACCAACTCATGTCCGAGATCGAGGCCCTGGCACAGCGCTGTGCCGCGGCGGCCTTGGGGGAGCGGGATCGCACCGAAGTAGCGACCCGGCTCGGCGCCGTCCTGCGTGAACTCGAAGGGGAGAACGACGGCGGTATGGCCGACAAATTGGAAGGCGCCGACGACGGCGAGCTTTTCGAGTTCATCGATCAGATGAGCTGACGTAGCGCACGAGGTGGGAAATATGGCCAGTGACGAGGAACTCCGCAAATACCTGAAGAAGGCGGCGCGCGAACTCTACGAGACCAGGCAGCGATTGCAGGACGTGCAGTCGCGGCTGTCCGAGCCGATCGCGATCGTGGGCATGGCCTGCCGGTACCCGGGCGAGGTGAACTCGCCGGGGGACCTGTGGGACATGGTGTCCTCCGGCCGCGACGTCGTCTCCGAATTCCCGGCCGAGCGCGGCTGGCCGAGCGCGGCCGACCTGACCGCCGACCCCACCATGCCGACCGTCGGATACGGCGGGTTCCTCACCGGCGCCGCCGAATTCGATGCGGGCTTCTTCGGCATCTCGGCGCGCGAGGCGCTGATGATGGATCCGCAGCAGCGCCTCGTGCTGGAGGTCGGCTGGGAGGCGGTCGAGCGGGCGCGGATCGACCCGACCTCGTTGCGCGGCACCGACACCGGCGTCTTCATCGGCTGCGGTCACTACGGTTACGCGGGCTGGTCGGAGCTGGCCGATCAGGAGACGGTCGGCGCGGAAACCTATGCGTTCCTTGGCAATACGCCCAGCATTCTGACCGGCCGTATCTCCTATCTGCTCGGCCTGGAGGGCCCGGCCGTCGCCGTGGACACCGCCTGCTCCTCGTCGCTGGTGGCGATCCACCAGGCCGTCCGGGCGCTGCGGTCGGGGGAGTGTTCGCTGGCGCTGGCCGGCGGCGTGACCATCATGCCGACTCCGGGCCTGTACGTGATCTTCTCGCGGCAGGGCGCGCTGTCCCCCGACGGCCGCTGCAAGGCGTTCGCGACGGCCGCCGACGGCACCGCATGGTCGGAGGGCGTGGGAATCCTTGCGCTGGAACGCCTGTCGGACGCTCAGCGCAACGGCCGGCGCATCCTGGGCGTGCTGCGCGGCTCGGCGCTGAACCAGGACGGCGCGTCGAACGGCCTGACCGCACCGAACGGCCTTGCGCAGCAACGGGTAATCCGCCAGGCCCTGGACGACGCCGGACTGCCCGCGTCGGCGGTCGACGTGGTGGACGGCCACGGCACCGGCACCATGCTGGGCGATCCGATCGAGGCGCGGGCCCTGCTCGCGACCTACGGGCAGCGCCAGGGCGCGCAGCCGCTGGTGCTCGGATCCATCAAATCGAATATGGGGCATACCCAATTGGCCTCGGGCGTCGCGGGCATCATCAAGATGGTCCTGTCGATGCGGCACGGCGTCGTGCCACAGACGCTGCACGTGGACGAGCCGTCGACGCACGTCGACTGGTCCCGGGGCGAGATCCGGCTGGCCACCGAGTCGATGCCGTGGCCGAATCCGGGCCGGGTGCGCCGGGCAGCCGTGTCGTCGTTCGGGTTCAGCGGAACCAACGCTCATGTCATCGTCGAATGCGATCCCGATGTGGTGGAGCTGCCGGCCGATCCGGCCCTCGCGCAGGCCCGCCTGCCCGCGATGACGCCGTGCGTGCTGTCCGGCAAGACCGCCCGCGCGCTGCGCGGCCAGGCGCAGCGGCTGCTCACCCGCATCTCGGCCGATCCGGCGCCCGACCTCGCCGACATGGGTCTGTCGCTGGCCACGACCCGCGGCGCGTTCGACCACCGGGCCGTGCTGCTCGCGGATTCGCCGAACGCGTTGCGGGACGCGCTGACCGCGGTCGCCGAGGGCACGACGTCCGCGTCGGCCGTCGCCGCCACCGTGGCGGGGGAGAAGACGACCGTGGCCCTGATGTTCCCGGGGCAGGGCAGCCAGCTGCCGGCCATGGGACGGCAGCTCTACGACGCCTTCCCGCGGTTCTCCGCGGCATTCGACGAGATCTGCGCCGCGTTCGCGCCGCATCTCGACCGGCCGCTGCGCGAGATCGTCTTCGACGACGCCCCGGACGCGCTGGACGACACCGAATTCGCCCAGCCCGCGCTGTTCGCGGTCGAGGTGGCGCTGTACCGGCTGCTCGAATCCTGGGGTGTCACCGGCGATTTCCTGGTCGGCCACTCGATCGGCGAGCTGTCCGCCGCGCATATCGCCGGCGTGTTCGGCCTCGACGACGCCGCTGCCGTGGTCGCGGCCAGGGGACGCCTGATGCAGCGGCTGCGGCCGGGTGCGATGGCCTCGGTGCGCGCGTCGTTCGACGAGATCTCGGAGTCGCTGGGCGACTACGACGGCCGGGTCTCGATCGCGGCGAACAACGGACCGAACTCGACCGTCGTCTCCGGTGACGAGGACGCCGTCATCGAACTCGCCAAGAGCTGGCGCAAGCGCGGCCGCCGCATCAAGCGACTGCGGGTGCAGCGCGCGTTCCACTCGCCGCACCTGGACCCCATGCTCGACGAGTTCCGTAAGGTCGTGGGCGAGGCGACGCTGCACGCGCCGTCGATTCCGTTGCTGTCCAACGTCACCGGCGTGCTCGCCGACCCGGAGGAGATCCGCACCCCGGACTACTGGGCGCGCCAGGCCCGGCAGGCGGTGCTGTTCCACGACTGCGTCCGATCCCTGCTCGCCGCGGGCGTCGACACGGTCCTCGAGCTCGGCCCCGGCGACGTGCTGTCCGGCATGAGCTACGAATGCCTCACCGACAGCCGGTGTGTCGCGATCCCGACGCTGCCGCCGGGCAAGGACGAATCCCTCGGCCTGATGCGCGCGCTGGCCGAGGCGTGGGTCCGCGGCGCCGGCGTGCACTGGGCGGCGGTCTTCGACGGCACCGGGGCGCGCACGGTGGACCTGCCCACCTACGCCTTCCAGCACCGCACCTATTGGCGCGGCATCCAGATGACCGTGTCGACCTCCACCGTCGGCACCGAGATCTGCGATACGGAAACCGATTCCGAGATCGACCCCGATGCCGCGGCGCGGTTCCGCGCGGACCGCGACGCGCTGCCGCAGAGCGAGAGAACGGATTTCGTGCTGGCGATGCTGCGCGGCCAGCTCCAGGAGATGATGGTCGATTCGGGCGAGGTCGACGTGGACGTTCCGCTCATGGAGACCGGTCTCACCTCGCTGTCGGTGTTCGAACTGCGGAACAGACTGAACAACAGCACCGGCATGGTCCTCGAACTGGCGAGCTTCCTGGCCAATCCGACCACGCGCGCCCTGGCCGAACTGATCGACACGGAAATGGACCGGGACCGCGTCACGGTCTGATGGAGCCGAACACCCCTCGGAGGATGAGATGACCGAAGACCTGCTCACCGCACCCGCCGCCCAGCACGGCGACCTGAGCTTCGCGCAGACCGTCCCGTGCTGGCAGGCCCATCGGCGCAGCCTGGGTGAGGTTTTCGTGGCCGACACCGCACAGGTCGGCACGGAGGAATTCCTTGCCGCCATGCAGATTCCGCGCGCCCACTCGCTGTGGTTCGACCGCCTCGCCGACTATCACGACCCGTTCGCCGCGGTCGAGGCCGTTCGCCAGGCCATGACGGTCATCGGCCACCGCCATCTGCAGGCGCCGCGCGGCACGTCGCTCAGCCTGCAGCGGCTGGAGATCGAGGTGGAGGATCAGAGCGCCTTCCGGGAGCAGGGCATCGAACCGCTGGAGGGCGTGGTGCGGCTGCGCATGGACCGCTCGGCGGGCCGAGAGTACTTCGTGGAACACACGTTCGCCGCGACCGTGACGGTCGGCAACGCCCTGGCGATGATCGTGCGCGGCGGCGGCATCGCCTTCCCGCCGGAGGCGTACGAGCAGTTCCGCCGGCACCAGCAGGCCGATCGGGAAGCCGACGCGGCTCCGGTCGCCGAGCCGGTCGACCCGCAGCGGGTCGGACGGCGCGACCCGCGCAACGTCGTCGTGGGTTC
Source organism: Nocardia sp. BMG51109 (assembly GCF_000526215.1). Taxonomy (NCBI): domain Bacteria; kingdom Bacillati; phylum Actinomycetota; class Actinomycetes; order Mycobacteriales; family Nocardiaceae; genus Nocardia; species Nocardia sp. BMG51109. The sequence goes on along the minus strand of NZ_JAFQ01000004.1, from coordinate 8,137,864 downwards.
CCCTCGCGCCGAGGCGGATTCGCGACAGGTGCTGCCGCTGGTGGTGAACCGGCGGCACCCGTCGTTCTTCGATCACGAATACGACCACGTCCCCGGGCCGCTGATGCTCGAGGGCTTCCGGCAGGCTTCGCTCATCGTGGCCTGCGAGGCGGGCGCGCTGGAGTCGCCGGTGGCCATGGCGACCGCGGTCACCGGAAAGTTCAGCGGTTTCGCCGAATTGGACGCGGCCGTCGAACTGTCCTGCCGCGTCGACCACGACCCGGATTTCGGCGACGCGCACGTCGACATCGAGATGTTCCAGTTCGGCACTCGGATCGCCGAGAGCCGCGTCGAAGTCTCGCCCTACTCGCCGTAGTACCAGCCGCAGTACCAGGGCCGAAAAACCCTGAACCGAAAGGAATTTCACACATGAGCACGCAGAACAGCAGTGCCGGTAAGCAGGTCGCCGTGGTCGGCGCCGGGATCGCCGGCCTGGCCGCCGCCTTCCATCTCCAGAAGGCCGGCTGCCGGGTGGATCTCATCGAGCGCGACCAGCTCCTGGGCGGCCGGATGGGGCTCGATCGGCTCGGCGACCGCCGGGTGATGATGGGCGGCAAGAACATGGGCAAGAAGTATTCCGCGATCCGGGAATTCCTCGCCGATCTCGGGAACCCGCGGCTGGAACCGTTCGGCATCAACACCTCCCGGGTGATCGACGGCAAGCTGCTGACCTACGACAGCGATCAGACCGTGCTCGGCCGGTTGCAGCGGCTGCGCCAGATGGCGGCCGTCTCGGATCTGGGCAAGACGGCCTCGCTGGCGCTGCGGGTGCGCTCCAAGGAGGAGAACAGGTTTCTCGGCTCCGAGACGTTCACCAAGCTGGGCGCCCGCAACGACCACAAGCCGCTGAGCGAGCATTTCGGCCCGGCCATCCAGCGCAACATGTTCCGCGCCGTGACCGTCCGGATGAACGGCGCCGAACCGGACGAGGTGTATCTCGGCACGTTCGGCACCAATCTCGGCATGCTGATGGACACCTACGATCAGCTGACCGACGGCATCGCCCCGGTCATCGACGCACTGGGAGAACGGGTTTCGGTTCTGGCGAACTCGAGCGTGGAGGGCCTGATCGTGCGGGACGGCCGCGTGAGCGGGCTCGAGGTATCGGAAAACGGTGGCCCCGTGCGTGAACGCGACTACGACGGCGTGGTGCTCGCGGCGCCCGCGCACGCGGCGGCCGACATCGTGAAGGGCACCATGGCCGAGCTGAGCAACCTGCTGATGAACGTCCGCTACTTCCCCGCGGCCGTCGCGCTGGTCGAATACGATCGCCCGTTCTTCACCTCGGATGTGCGGGCCATCCTGCTCGACGACGGACCGTGCAGCAACGTCGGCGCCTACGGGGTCGACGACCTGCACATCGCCCGGTACACCTTCAGCGGCAGGGCGGCTCGCTCCGGGCTGTCGGAGGGCCGGCTCGACGAATGGATCGACGACGCCGAGGCCCGGGTCAAGGGGCTGCTGGGCATCGGGCAGATCGAGCGCGTCCGCTCGGTGAGCAAGGTGTGGGACGCGGCGTACTGCGCGTATCTGCCGTACCACGGCGAATTCCTGAAGAATGTGCGGGCGGAGGTGCGCGACGCACCCGGACTGGAACTCGCGGGAGACTACATGCGCGGCGCCCCGATCGAGGCGGCGTTCCGCTCGGGTGCCGAGGCAGCCCGCCGACTCGTCGGCACACGGTAGCCTCGGCGCACGATGGGCTTCCCGGCACCCGAGAGCGGTCAGCCGATCGGCTCGATCAGGGCCAGCGCCCGCGCCGTACCGTCGACCTCGACCTGAATCCGTCGTGCGGAGCCGGCATCCGTGCTCCGCACCTCCACCTTGTCCCCCGCGGTGACGGCACCGACGTGTTCCACCACACCGCGGTAGGGGCCCGCAGCGGCCCAGGACGGCAGATGCTCCTCGACCACCTCCCAGTACACCGCGTTGTTGACGTGGCGCAGCCAATCGAAATCGGTGACCCGCAACGGAAACGGATGCGTCTCGTCCGCCGCGGCGCCGGGGAACTCGCGCAGCATCGCCTTCCACCGCAGCCGATGGTCGGTGGTGTGGGCCAGCATCGGCGCCTTGAAGCGGTCGGTCATCCGGGCAGGCCGCCCCGCCACGGGGTCGATGTGGATCCCGAAGGACGTGGTGTCGATGACGCCGCCGTTCTCGCCGTCGAGCCGCACCCGCACGTCGACCCAGTGCTCCGACAGCCCACCGGCCCAGCGCCGCAACCGCACCTGCTCACCGAATTCGATGGGGCCCAGCACATCCATGACGGTGCGCCGGATCAGCCAGGCCTGATGCAGACGGCCCTCGGGAGCCGTCTTCAGATTGTCGTAGGCGGCGTCCTGGAGATACCGCGCCACCGCGTCCAACCGCAGGCGGCCGTCGGAGTCGGTGTCGCCCAACCGAACCGGCCAGCTCGTCTCGAACACCTCGGCGCCGTCGGGAAACGGCGCGAGCCGGAACCCGACGGTCGACAGGTGCTCCTCGGGAGCGGCGGTATTGCCACTCACTGCGGTACGCCCGGCAGCTTGACCACCTGCGCGGTGTACGTGAGTCCCGCGCCGAACCCGATGAGCAGGGCGACATCGCCGGGTTTCGCGGTGCCGTCGCGCAGCACGCCCTCCATCGCCAGCGGAACCGAGGCCGCCGAGGTGTTCCCCTGCTCGACGATGTCGTTGGCGACGGTGCAGTCGTCGGGTACGTTCAGCATCCGCGCCACCGCCTCGGTGATGCGGCCGTTGGCCTGGTGCAGGATCAGGGCGTCGAGGTCCTCGATCGGCACCTTGGCGCGGTCCAGGGCCTCCCGGCAGATCTTCTCCACCGACCCCACCGCCCACCGGAACAGGGCCGGGCCGTTCATCGTGAAGTACGGGCGCTTGGCCTCGCGGCCGACCTCCTGCACCTCCCGTGCCCAGTCGAAGAAGCCCTTGTCCTGTCCGAGCATCGTCCAGTTGGTGCCGTCCGAACCCCAGACGGTCGGGCCGATGCCGACATCCTCGGACGGCCCGACCACGACCGCGCCCGCGCCGTCACCGAACAGGAACGCCGTCGACCGGTCGTCCATGTCGACCAGATCGCCGAACTTCTCGGCGCCGATGACCAGAACCTTTCGCATCGTGCCGGCGCGCACCATATCGGACGCCAGGGTCAGCCCGGCGCAGAAACCGGCGCAGGCATTGATGAGATCGAACGCCGCCGCGTTCTCGATGCCCAGCTGGGTGGCGATCAACGGCGCCGCGGCCGGCGTGATGAACTGGTGCGTCATCGTGGCCAACACCAGGCAATCGATATCCTCCGGTCCCACACCGGCGGATTTCATCGCCTGCTGCGCGGCCGCCACGCTGATATCGAACAGCGTCTCCTCCTCCTCGCAATACCGGCGACTGCGAATTCCGGAGCGCTGCTGAATCCATTCGTCGCTGGAATTCAGCCGCACGGCGATCTCGTCGTTGGTCACCACCTTGCCGGGACGGTAGACGCCCAGCCCCAGAATTGCGGTGTGGGGGAGTGTGGGTGTCTGTGTCGGCGCGATGTCAACGGGCATGATGTCCCCTTAGTGTGCTCAGCGATGGTCCCTGGCCGGGCCCGACAGATGACGTGACGCTATTTCGGCTTCTTCGGTGTTGTCAACACATCCGATTGCGCTGTGCGCGTGTGCAATCGAGTGCATCGACGGGTGCGCCGCGAAACGATAAACTTCCGGCGAATCGGCACGGGTGATGCGACCTCGGACGGAGCAGAGATGAGAGTTGATCACGAGATTGTGGTCATCGGGGCCGGCCCGGGCGGTATCGGGGCCGGCGCGCTGCTGAAGCGAAGCGGGATAACGGATTTCGCGATCGTCGAGCGTGCCGGTGACGTCGGTGGTAGCTGGCGCGACAACACGTATCCCGGTATCGGAGTGGATATTCCGTCCGTGGCGTATCAGTACTCCTTCGCCAAGAAAGCGGACTGGTCCCATCTGTTCGCCCGCGGGGGCGAGGTGAAGGCCTATCACGAGAATGTCGCTCGCGCCCACGACCTCTACCCGCACTTCATTTTTCATGCCGATATCGTCCGGGAGGTCTGGGACGAGGCCGGCGGGCACTGGAAACTGCATACGGCCGACGGACGCACCCTGACCGCCCGGTTCGTGATCAGTGCCGTGGGCGCATTCCTGCGGCCCAAGATCGGGGTCGGCCTCGACGGTGTGGAGGAATTCGGCGGCAAGATTCTCCGGCCGTCGGAGTGGGACCATTCCTACGATTTGTCCGGAAAACGGGTGGCGGTCATCGGAACCGGCGCCAGCTCGGTGCAGATCACCCCGTCCATTGCCCCCGAGGTGGCGCATCTCGACGTCTATCAGCGCACGCCCGCATGGTGCCTGCGCAAGAAGGACATCGAGCTTTCCCCGCGGTTTCAGCGGGCGCTGCGAATACCCGGTTTCGCCGCGCTGCTGCACGGTATTATGCTGTCCGGCGTCGAGGTGGCAACCCGATTTCTCAGCAGCGCCCCGCTGGCGCTCGCGAAACCGATCGTCGCCGTGGTCGACGCGAGATCCATTCGCGCGTACCGCAATTACGTGCACAGCGTGGTCGACGATCCGGAGACCGCCGAGAAGCTGGTGCCGTCCTACGGCCCGATGGGTAAGCGGCCCACCGCGTCGAGAACCTATCTGCCGACCTTCAACCGCGACAACGTCGGCCTGATCACCGAGGGCATCGACCGCATCACGCCGGCCGGAATCCGGACCGTCGACGGTGTCGAGCGCCCGTACGACGTGGTGGTGCTGGCAACCGGCTACGAAATGTTCTCCGACCCCGAGAGTTACCGTCCCGGCGCCGTCGTCGGGCGGGACGGATTCGACCTCTCGCACCTGTTCGCCACCGAGGGATTGCAGGCGTACGAGAGCGTGGCGATTCCCGGCCTGCCGAACCGGTGGATGCTCGCCGGGCCGTACTCGTGGACCGGCACCGGATGGCACACGCTCGTGGAAGCCGCTGCGCACCATGTGATTCGGGTACTCCGCGAGGCTCGCGTCCGCGGTGCCGGGGTCGTCGAGGTGCGGCGCTCCGCACACGTCGCATACCACGCTCAGGTGCGGCGGCGCGGCCGCGTGATCAAGCACTACTACAACGTCCAGAATCGGGGCCTTCGCACGTATTACGTGAACTCCCAGGGCGATATGCCGTACATCCGGCCGTCGTCGTTCCTCGAAGCCCTCTGGCACAGCAGGCATTTCCCCATCGATGACTACAGCTTCGAGACGCAGGAGGCACAGGCCGTCATGACGCGCGAGTTCGGGGTTCCGACGGACTATTCCGTCCCCGCAGATATCTCCATGGCGGACAACGTGTTCGCCTACGGCGAGGAGGAGCCGGGCCGGGTCGTCTTCCAGGTGGCGACCGGCCGGGCGGTCTGGCGCGACGTGACCGCCGCCGAGTTCGCCGCCACCGTGTCGGCGGTCGGCAAGGGGCTCATCGCCTCCGGCGTGGAGGCCGGCGACCGGGTGGCGATCATGGCGTCGACCCGCTACGAGTGGACCGTGCTCGAGTACGCCGTCTGGGCGGTCGGCGGCTGTACGGTGGCGATCTACGACAGCTCGTCCGCCGAGCAGACGAAGTGGATCCTCGAGGATTCCGGCACCAGCCTGCTCGTGGTCGAGACGCCCGCGCATCGGGCCCTCGTCGCCGAAATCGAGGACGGCCTACCGGGTTTGGTGGAGACCCTGCAACTGGAGTCCGGGGCCGTCGACGAGTTGCGCGCCCGCGGTGCGGGTGTCTCCGACGATATGCTGCGCGATCGGCGGGCACTCGTCGATTCGGCCGCGCCGGCGACGCTGATCTACACCTCGGGCACCACGGGGAAGCCGAAGGGCGTGCCGCTGAGCCACGCGAATCTGAAGGCGGAGTCGGTGATCCTCTACTCCGTCTTCGAGGGAGTGTTCTTCGAGGGCAACCGGACGCTGGTGTTCCTGCCGATGGCGCACATCTTCGCCCAGCTGGTCACGTCGGTCGCCTTCGACGGCAAGGTCGTCGTCGCGCACACCGCGGACTGGAGCACCCTGGTCGAGCAGTTCGCCGCGTTCCGGCCCGACTTCCTCACGGCGGTCCCGCGCGTCTTCGAGAAGGTGTACGACAGCGCCCGGCAGCGCGCCCACGACGGCGGCAAGGGCCGCATCTTCGACGCCGCCGCCGCGACCGCCATCGCCTACAGTAAGGCGCTCGACAACGGCCGCCCCGGGATCGCCCTGAAGGCGCGGCATGCCCTCTTCGACCGGCTCGTCTACGCCCGGCTGCGATCGGCGATCGGCGGCCGTTGCGGCACAGCGGTTTCCGCGGGCGGACCGCTCGGCGAGCGGCTGGGGCACTTCTTCCGCGGCGCCGGCATCCCGGTCTACGAGGGCTGGGGTCTCACCGAGACGACGGCCGCCATCACGGTGAACAACGCCGCGCATCAGCGCATCGGCTCGGTCGGCCGCCCGATCCCCGGGCACACCGTGCGGGTGGCCGACGACGGTGAACTGCTGGTGCGCGGCCCGGTCGTGTTCGAGGGGTACCGCAACAACGCCACCGCCAACGAGGAGGGCTTCACCGACGGCTGGTTCCGCACCGGCGACCTCGGCACCATCGACGAGCAGGGTTACGTCACCATCACCGGCCGCAAGAAGGAAATCATCGTCACCGCGGGCGGCAAGAACGTCTCCCCGATGGTCCTGGAGGACTCCCTCCGGGCGAACCCGCTGATCAGTCAGTGCATGGTCGTCGGCGACGGCAAGCCGTTCATCGGCGCCCTCATCACCCTGGACGCCGAAACCCTGACCGGCTGGAAGGAACGCAACGGCCTGTCCGCCGACCTCTCGGCCGATCACCTGATCGACAACTCCGCGCTCTACGCCGAGATCGAGTCCGCCGTCACCGAGGCCAACACGAAAGTCTCACGCGCGGAGTCGATCCGGAAGTTCCGCATCCTCCCCACCGACTGGACCACCGAGGCCGGCGAACTCACTCCCAAGATGTCCCTCAAACGCAGCGTCATTCTCAAGCAGTACGCCGCCGAGGTCGACAAGATCTACAACTCGGAGGTGGGCTGAGGGCTGCGGCCGGAACGGCCGACGCGACAGCGGCTGCCGCCGCTTATTGCTCGGATGCGTCGTCGCCGGGTTTCGGGACGGTGTCGCGGGGCTCGACATCGATGCGGACGGAGCCGGATCTGACCGAGCGCAGCACCAGAGGGAACGCTGCGATCAGCGCGATGGCGGCCAGGATGAGGACTGCTGGCGCTGTGATGATGTGACCTCCCCGTTATTCATCCGCGACGGCTGTCATAGTAGCAGCGGATCATCGCGTCACCGAGGCCGCCGCGGAACCTGCGGCTACGGTGGCCGGAATTCGCCGCCGGGCATCACGATGCGGAGAGGTCGAACTTCGCCTTCCCGTCGGACGTGAAGACGCCCCAGTGCGTGGTACCCGAGGGGCTTCCGGTGCTGTCGGCGACAAACGGCTCCCGTGCTTCGTCGAAGGCCTCGAAGACCAGACACGGTGTGCCCCAATTGATCAGGCCCATGATGGATTCACGGAAGTACCGTTCCTGGTTCTCCGTCCCTGCCTTCGCATTGCCATGGCTTTCTCCGCCGTCGGAAGGCCAGCCGGTCTCGACGACGGTCTTCACCGACTCCCGGCCGTCGGCCTGGATGTGCGCCGTGGCCTGGGCGACGTCATCGAGCAACACCGGCGTCGCCTCGCTCACGGCCTTGCCTTCCCAATACGGGAACGCGGCGATCAGTGCGTAGTCCAGCGGTCGGGCGAGCACGGGGTCCGCGGTGCCGTCGGCCCACTTGCTCCACGCATCGGCGACGCCGACCGGAACGGCGGGGAACTTCGATGCGACCGTACCGACCTTGTCGGCCAGCTCCGCGCCGGTCGATACGCCCCGGTACAGCGCGCCGTTGCCGACGATGATCGCCGCCACCGCGCTCTCGTTGCCGGGTATCGCCGCCGCCAGGGCCGACATATCCGCCTCGAACGGCGAGCCGCTGTCGGCCGGCGGACTGTCCCACACGCCCGGCCGGGTTTCGGACGCATCCTCCGGCGTCGCACCGATGAACACCTTCGTGCCCGTCTTTTTCGCGACGGGCAGCAGGGTGACCGCGGCATTGCAGTTGGACGCGGACTCGATGCGAACCATTCCGGCAACCGGCTTCAGCACACCGAGATCCGCCTCGTAGTCGGCCATCTTCTTACAGCGCCCATCCGGTTTCTCGACGCCGAGAACATATCCCGGAGGCGGAGCATCCGGCGCGGCCTCCGCCACCGGCGACCAGAGCGCAAGTCCCGTCACGAAAAGCACCGTGGCGGCAGAAGCAACGATCCGCGCAGAACTCCGAGGCATTGTCTCTCCTGTGTTCTCCGAACGATCCGTGAGACAGCGTCGACAGGTAGAAAGTCCCGGGCGCCGGACTGTGCGGCCCCGGCAACCGGGCACAGCAGCCCCATCCTAGGAACCAACCGGTATGAATACTCGGTGGTGGCACGGCGTGTTGCTTTCCGGAGTTCGCCGTCGCGGACCGGTGAGAACCGGCCCAACCGCGTGGTGCCGGCCTCAGCTGCCGGACGGCGGTCTCAGGCCGTCACGCAGCCGGACGGGCACCGGATCACCGCGATCGACGAGCGCGAACTCGACGGTCACTGTCCGTAATCCCGAGCGGCACCGGAAATCTGCGCCACCACCGGACACCCGCGTGGGCCGAACAGCCCTGGTGGGACAGAGCCGCTGGCTCGACAGTCCCGCGTGTCGCGGCCCCTGGAGGGGATAGGTCGATCGACCGATGACGGTGGTCTGCCGGGATGACAGCCTGAGCTTTCTGGGGGACGTCACTGGATTCGCTTGCTTCATGTTCGCGAGGACGCCCAGGTGGGCGTGCGCGACGTCGCGGGGTCGGCCAGGCAATCGGAAGGACGGAAGATGACGGTTTCGGTCGAGGATGGCGAGGTGCCCACCGCGGCTGCGCACCTCTCGGGTACGGCGACCTCGGGCGGCGACGATGTGGGAGCTCCGCGCTCGGTGGAAGATGTGGGAGCTCTGCACCCGGTGGAAACGGTGTCGACTACCGCGTTGCGGGAAGCCGACTCGCCCCGGTCCGAAGGCGTGAATGCGGCGCACGCGCGGATGCTCTCGGAGGTGCAGGGGCCGCTGCCGCCGATCGTCGTGCAGCGGTCGACCATGCGGGTCATCGACGGCATGCACCGGCTCCGGGCCGCCGCGCTGCGCGGAGAGGACCACATAGCGGTCCATTTCTTCGACGGTGGTGACGAGGACGCGTTCCTCCTGGCGGTGCGGTTGAACACCGCCCACGGGCTGCCGCTGTCCGCGGCGGACCGCGCCGCCGCCGCGACGCGCGTCCTCGAGTCGTCTCCCGAACTGTCGGACCAGGCGATCGCCGCGGCCACGGGAATCTCGGACAAGACCGTCGCCGCGATGCGCCGGCGAACGATCGCCGAATTTCCGGAGCCGAACTACCGGATCGGCCGGGACGGCCGCAGGCGGCCGGTCAACGCCGCGGAGGGCCGTATTCGAGCGGGCACGCTGTTCGCGGAGGACATGGACGCTCCGCTGCGTGATGTGGCGGAGAAGGCGGGGATCTCGCTGAATACCGCCAGGGACGTCCGGGAACGACTACGCCGCGGCGAGGAGGCCACCCGGGAGCGAGGCCGCGGCCCGGTGCGCGGCGACGGCACCGGCGACACGGATGAGGATCCGTCCGGTGGCAGGCCGTTGGAGACGAACGACGCCTTGACGGTGGCGCCGGGGTGGAAGGCGAAATTCGGTGTGCTGGCGCGGGATCCGGCGCTCCGGTTCAACGACGAGGGTAGAACCCTCCTGAGGCTGCTGCACAGCCAGATGATCGGCGCGCCGGCCTGGGAACGTCTCATCGAGAATGTTCCGCCGCATTCCGTCGCCGCGGTCGCCGAGGGCGCCCGCCGCTGCGCCCAGGCGTGGCAGCAGTTCGCCCGCAGGCTCGAGGACCGCCAGGCAACGCGGGAGTGATGTCGCTCGCGCCGGCCGGATTCGGTTCTGTCAGACGGACTTCCGCACGACGAGCTGCTCGAGCACGAGAATGTCCATTCCCGAGGCGTAGAAGGTGCGCAGCGCGTCCAGCGGAGTACAGACGATCGGTTCACCCGCGAGATTGAAGGACGTGTTGAGCAGGATGGGAACACCGGTGATCCGGCCGAACTCGGTGAGCAGGCGGTGCAGGCCGGGATTGTCCGCGCCCACCACTCGGTGAACACGGGAGGTTCCGTCGACGTGCACGACGGCGGGTGCGTCGGCACGGAGGCGGTCGTTCGCGCGGACGGACATCATCATGAATCGGAGATCTCCGGTGTGGTCGGCGTAGCGATCGGAGTCCTCTGCCCGGATCGACGGCGCGAACGGCCGCCACGGTTCGCGGTGCTTGATCACCGCGTTGACTCGATCGCGCATGGCCGCTGTGCGCGGATCGGCGAGAATGCTGCGATGCCCGAGCGCCCGCGCCCCGGCCTCCATGCGTCCGCAGAACCAGCCGACGACCGCGCCGCGAGCGAGATCTCGCGCGATCACCGGCGCCACGTCGTCCGGGTGCTCGAACGTCGTTCGCACGCTGCGCAGGATGTCGGCGATCTCGGCCGCCGAATATTCGGGACCCAGGGCCACCGAGTGCAACGGCTGCGGCAGCGCACCGGTGTCGGCGTGCCACGCGGCCAGCGCCGCTCCGGCGGCGGCACCGTTGTCGGCGCAGCCCGGATGGGCGAACAGGCCCGCCACCTCGGGCAACGCCGCGATCGCGGCGTTCGCCTTCACGTTCATCGCGACACCGCCGCCCACACACACGGTGCGCACCCCCGTTTCCTGCACCGCCCAGGACACGAGCCGGCACGCCGCCCGTTCCGTGGCGGTCTGCGCGGCGAGCGCGAGATCCCGGTGCCACTGTTCGACCGGCTCCCGGCGAGATCGCGGTGGCCGTCCGAACAGTTCGGCCAGCCGATCGGTGAACCGCCCGGAGTACGTGTGCCGACCGTAGTGGATGAACTCGGTCGCGAGGCGGTAGTCGATGCCGTTGCCGGCCGGGTACAGCACCGTGCCGACGAGCGCGTCGAGCCCGGGATCGGGCCGGCCGTACGCGGCCAGGCCCATCACCTTGTATTCGCCGTCGGAGGAGTCGAATCCGAGATACTCGGTGATCGCGGCGTAGAACCAGCCGAGCGAGTGCGGCATCTCGATCTCGCGCAGCAGCGCGAGGTCCGGTCCCGTTTTCAGCCAGACGGTTCCGGTGTGGGTGTCGCCGGAGCCGTCCAGGACCACCACGACGGCGTCCGTGAACGGGCCTTCGTGCCCGGCCTGGAACGCATGGGTGTAGTGATGCCCGGTGCCGACGATCTCGGGGACGGCACGCGCACCGAACGTCCGCCCGAGCTCCCGCCCGAACAGCGCCTCCAGGTTGTCGCGGCCGAACAGGGACAACTGCCGCCGCTGCCAGTCCTTCGTCGCGGCGTCGACCGGTTCCGTGTCGTTCATGCGCCGGTAGAAGGCGGCGATGCGGCCGTCGCTGTACCCCGTGACATCCCACGGCACGGCGATCCGGTGGATATCGGGCAGGTCGGCCTTCGCCGCGTCCAGGCAGTACCGGACGGCGTTGATCGGGAAGCTGCCGAACGCATGCTTGTGCCGGTTGAACCGTTCTTCGTCGGCGAGCGCCAGCACCCGGCCGTTCCGGACGACGGCCGCGGACGGATCGTGCGGTCCGGTCATGATGCCGAGATAGAGTCGTTCCCGGGCCGGTACGGGATCGATGCGGGTAGCGGATGTCGTCTTGGTCTTCGGTGGCGTCATGGTCGTCAGTAACTCCGCACGTCCCGGCGTTCGCGGCTGTCGAGGGAGCGGGCGTACAGATCCAGCCGGCGCAGGTGCCGCCGCATGACACCGGTCTTCGGGTCCCACTTGGCGGCCCACTGCTCGAACGTTTCCGGCGGCTGCCCTGCGGACGAGACGCGGAATCCGCCCGGGGACTTGGCCCGATGGGCCGGATCGTCCGAGGCGAACCGGATATCGATACTCCAGCGCACCCGGTCGGAGACGTTGTCGAGAGATCGGTGCAGGACCAGATCGTCGAACAGCAGCGCGTCCCCCGGCCGCAGCGGTACCGGTTCTCCGGTGTGCGCCAACGGCTCTCGCAGCCTGGTGATCCCGTACTCGTCGGTGATCTTGGGCAGCACTCCGTGCCGATGCGATCCGGGCACGACGGCTAGGCAGCCGGACTCGGCGTCGACGGGCACGAGCGGAATCCAGCAGGTCAGTATCCGGCTGTCGGCCTCGTCCCAGGAGTCGCTGTTGAACGCGTCCTGATGCCAGTCGATGGTCTGCCGCCGATCGCGGGGTTCTCGGGGCCGGCCGTTGAACAGGTGGTAGGCCCGGATCTCCGGGCCCAGGATCGACTGTGCCGCGCCGAGCAGGCCGGGCTCGAACCACAGGTCGTAGACGGCGGGATCGATGAGGATCCGACGCCAGACGATCGGCCTGGACGCCGGGACCTCGGCCCGGATCGCGGCCCAGCGCCTGTCGAAGGGCAGCTCCTCGTACAGCCGCGACAATTCGCCGTCGCGGACCATGGCACGCGCGAATTCGTCGACGATCTCCCGAAAAAGCGCGATCACCCGGTTGCGTGCTCGTATCGATACGACATTCTCGAGGACGAGAAAACCGTCTCGCTCGTACGCGGCCCGCTGCGCTGTCGTCAGGGATTCGCTCATGCCCGAGTCTCCTATATATTTCGATCCTATTATCGAGACTTCGTCGTATCGTTTCACCACGGCGAAAATGTCACAAGAATCGGCCGGTATCGAGGAGTTCTTCGCACATGAAAATTGTCATCGCCGGTCGCGGGCGACTGGCCGTCCGGGGCGCGCATCTGTTCGACCTCCTGGCGCGGGTCACGCGAGACGACGCCTCCCTCGAATGTCTTGTCGCGCAGGGCGACAACGGTACCGGCGGCAGCTCCGACGGCGGCCGGCCGTCGCTGCGCCGTGCGGCCCTGGACAACGGCTGGCCGATCCATGAGAACCTCTCCGAAATCGGCTCGGGGCCCTCGGATCTGCTGGTATCCCTGCAATATCCGGCGATTGTCCGGATGCCCGAACTCGGCGGTGCGCGGGCCGTGAACCTGCATTTTTCGTTGCTGCCGCGTCACCGGGGGAGTCTCACTTGCTATTGGCCGGTCATCGGCAGGGAAAAGACTGCGGGAGTAACGTTGCACGTCATGACCCGGGGTGTGGACGAGGGCCCGATCATTGCCGCACGATCGTTTCCGCTCCCGGAGTTCACGTCCGCCGGTGCCATATTCGAGATGTTTCAGGACCACGCCTTCGAACTGCTCGCCGCGCACGCTCGGGCCGTGCTCGACGGCACCTACGCGGCGGTTCCGCAGGCGGACCCCGGGACGGCCGCCCACCGGCGCGCCGATGTGGACTTCGGCGCGACCGAGATCACCGACTTCGCACGCCCCACCGCGGTGGTCCGCGCCGAAATTCTCGCCATGGTCTTCCCCGGTCACCAGCTGCCCACTGTTCGCGGCCGGTCCGTGCGAAACGCCTACCCGCTGCCCGATATCGGCCGGCCCGGCCGGAATCCGATCGGTGCGATTCTCGCGGAGACGAAGGAGGTGGCGGTCGTCTCGTGCGCCGATGGTCTTCTCTGCGTCGAGTATCTCGGGGAATAGCCGCCGGGACTCAGGCCGCGCGCCGGGGCGCGAGGTCGGTGATCTCCGACGCCATCAGCCGCAGCTCGTCCTCGGTCAGCCGAGCATGGAACGGAATGGAGAAGACGGTGCTCGCGATCTGCTCGGTCCGGGGCAGCCGGATTCCCCGGGCGGCGAAGACCGCGTCGAGGTGGGCGGGCGGGAAGTAGATCCGGGCCTCGATGCCGCGATCCAGCAGACCGGCGACGAGGGCGTCGCGGCGGGTGGCGGACCGGAGCGTCATCAGCATGAAGGTGGGCGTCCGGTCGGACCGGCCGGGCGGAAAGACCACATCCGCGGCGTGCAGCAGGCCGGCCAGCAGGTCGGCGTTGGCTCGTTTGCGTTCCAGTATGCCGTTCAGTTTCTGCAGCTGCGCCCGGCCCACCGCCGCCTGTATCTCGGACAGCCGCCAGTTGTAACCGACCGAGGTGCGGGGAATGCCTTCGGCGACACCGTGATTGCGCAGCCGGCGCAGGCGGCGGGCGCAGCCCGCGTCGTGGGTGGTGATGAGCCCACCCTCGCCCATCGTGATGTTCTTCGTCGGCGTGAAACTGAACATGCCGCCGTCCGCCAGGCCCCCGACCGGGCGGCCGCGGTAGGTCGCGCCGTGCGCCTCGGCCGCATCCTCGAACAGGAGGACCCCGGCGCGCTCGGCGACGGCCCGCAGTTCGGTCATATCGGCGGCCTGGCCGGCGTAGTGGACGGCGATGACGGCCTTCGTCCGCGACGTGATCAGGGCGGCCGCGTGCCCGGCATCGAGGGTCAGGGTGTCGGGGTGTATCTCGGCGAATACCGGTAGCGCTCCGACGTGCAGCACGGCGGTGGCCGTCGAGATGAACGTGAAGGACGGCACGACGACCTCATCGCCGGGACCTATTCCGTGGGCCAGCAGCACGGCGGCCAGCGCCACCGTGCCGTTCGACAATGCCACGGCGTACGGAACTTTGTGGGCCCGGGCGAATTCCTCCTCGAATGCCTCCGTTTCCGGACCATTCGTGAGAATTCCGGACGCCAGCACTCGTTGGACGGCTTGCAGCTCCGAATCTCCCATGATTGGCTGTGCGAGCCGGATTTTCGGATTCGTCATCGGCAGTGCCATGAATCAGAATGATTGTCTTTTCTTCGATTATTTTCAAGCCTGGAGGACCGCGATGGTCAACTCTGTTCCGCAGACCGTGGTAAATCTCGGCGCGGCCGAACGGCGCGCGGTCGACCGAGTACTCCGCAGCGGCAAGCTCGTTCAGGGTGAGGAGGTCGCGGCATTCGAGAACGAATTCTCCGCGATCGTCGCCGGGCGGGGCTGCGCGGCCGTGAACTCGGGTACGAGCGCACTCCACCTGGGCATGCTCGCCGCGGGGATCGGCCCGGGCGACGAGGTGATCGTCCCGGCATTCACCTATGCGGGGACGGTGAACGCCGTCCGATTGACGGGGGCGCGGCCGGTCTACTGCGATATCGACGAACGGACGTACTGTGCCTCGGCGGAATCGGTCGGGGCGCTGATCGGTCCGCGCACCGCCGCCATTCTGATCGTGCACCTGTTCGGCCATCCGGCCGATATGGACGCCTTGTCTTCGCTGGCGGAGAGGGCCGGAGTCGCGCTGTTCGAGGACGCATGTCAGGCGCACGGCGCGGCCTGGCGCGGCCGCCCGGTCGGTAGTTTCGGAACATTCGCCGCATTCAGTTTCTATCCGACCAAGAATATGACCACCGGCGAGGGCGGAATGATCGTCTCGGCGGACGCCGGCGTGCTGGACCGGGCGCGGTTGCTGCGGAACCAAGGCGCCCGGCAGGCCTATCAGCATCAGATCGTCGGATTCAACAATCGGATGACCGAGTCCGCCGCCGCGATCGGCAGGGTGCAGCTGCCGAATCTGGCGCGCTGGAACGCCGCCCGTCGTGATCTCGCCCGGCGGTATTCCGCGGTGTTGTCGAATGTCCGTGCGCCGCATGTGGATCCGGCCGCCGACCATGTCTTCCACCAGTACAGCGTGCGGGTGCCCGACGGGATCAGCAGGGACGGTGTGCGCGAGGAACTGCGCGCCCGGCAGGTCGGCACCGGCGCCTACTACCCCGTTCCCTGCCATCGGCTCGAGCCCCTGCGAGCGCCGGTCGACCTTCCGGTCACGGACGCGGTCGCCGAGACGATATTCGCGCTGCCGATCTTCCCGACGCTGCGCCGGAAGGATCTGCTGCGGGTGGCCCGCGAGGTCGACGACCTGACCGCGGCCACCGGCTACGACCGCGCCTCCGCACATGTCTGAGAGCGCGACGCTCGGCCGCGGCGAGCGCCCCTATGCGGAGGCGGAGGCGCTACTCCGGGATGCCTACGACAAGCTGCGGGAGCGGGAACCGGATCCGCTGGTTTCGGCGGCGCGTCACCTGGTGCGGTGCGCCATCGACGTGGTGGCGGTGCTCGGCCGCCCCGGATCGTCCGGGGCCGAAGAGATTCTGGGCTGTGCCCGGGCGGCCGTGACGGTCGCCACGTATGCCGTGCGCGAGGCCGACGGCAGGCACCGGCGGGCGGGTCACCCGGGGCGGGGCTAGCTCGACCCGCCGAGCGGGACGAACGGCAGACCGTCGAATTTCGCCGCCATGAACTCGCCGACGGTCCGGTGGATGTTCTCGGGCCGGTACCGTTCCGCCGTGTGACGGCCGGCGGTCCGCAGCCGATCGGCCAGTGCGGGATCGTCGCGCAGGCGGCACACCGCGGCGCGCAGGGCCTCGGCATCGCCGAAAGGCACCTGCACGCAGTTCATTTCGGGTACCGCGTACTCCGCCGAACCACCGTTGGCGCAGAGCACCGCGGGCACGCCGAGGGCCATCGCCTCCAGCGGAGGGTTTCCCAGCCCCTCGACGCTGCTGGGGAACACCAGGGCATGGCCGGACGCGAGGGTGGCCGCCACTCCCTCCGCGTTCAACCCCGTGTGCACCTCGTCCACCGTGTGCGCGAGACTCTCCGACGGCGCCTGCGGCGATATCCAGACGATGTGGAATCCCTGCTGCCGCAACGGCATCAGCGCCCGCAGCGCGCCCGGTATCCCTTTCGTCGTGATGTGCTCCGGGCCGACGACGACGACCCGGAACGGCGGTTGCGGCGGCGCGGCGAAGTCGCGGTCGAACATCTCCCTCGCGATCGGAACGGAGATGAGTTCGGCGGTTCGATGGAACCGGTCCCGGAAGATGTTGCGCACCGACCGGGAACCCGCCCACAGCGTCACCGGCAACTGATGCATGCGGTACGCGAAATCGAGGAAGCTCCGGTCGAATCCGGCGGGTTCGGCTCGCAACGTCGGCTCGCCGGCGGAGTATCCGATGACCGGGCCGGCGCCGGACTCCACCGCGGCGAAGTAGTCGATCCAGCAGCCGACGAGCAGCGTCGCCGGAGCGAGGTCGCGCAGCGCCGCCGCCAGGTGGCGCGGATCCGCCAGCGGCACCCGGGAGGTGAACCCGAGATCGTCGTACCTGCCGGCCACGCAGTCGTCGCCGCGCACCTGGCGCACATGCACCTCGGCGCCCTCGTCCCGCATCATCTTCGCCAGCTGGAGCTGGACCCGCATGCCGCCCGTCTGGATGGGAAAGGGCAGGACGAGCACGACCCTGCGGTTCGGGACGGGGACGGAATCCGTTGTCGGCCGGGCCTTTCCGGCGGCGAGGGCTTCGGCGGCGCACCTTCCGTCGTCGAGTCGCGCGTGGTCGGCCGCCGGGAGCGCGTCGAGCGCCCGGGTGACCCGGCGGATCTCGCGCCGCGTATGCACCTGCCACCGGGCCGGGAAGCCGAACCGGTCGAGAACGGGCGGGCGGTCCTGGTTCACGGCGGATCCGATCCTTCCGAGCAGGTCGCGTATTTGCCGTAGATCAGCTGGTGCAGGGCGGCGTGGTCGGCACTGTGGTGCGACGCTCGCCACGCCCGGCGGCCGGTTCGGTCCGGGGTGTCCGTCTGGTCGGTCCAGCCGACGTCGATCGCGGTCTGCCCGAGCTCGTTGATCCGCCACGGTGGCGCCGCGTCGATATTTCGCTCCAGAGCGGTGACGGCGAGTTCGGAATAGATGCGGCGCGCCGCCTGGATCGAGAACCGGTCCTGGACATGTTGCCGGCCCGCCCGCGCCATCCGGTCGTACCGCTCCGGGTCGGAGAGCACGTCGGCCGCGGCACGGGCCGCCGGCAGCCAGTCGACGCGCACGGACCCGTCGGTCTGCAACGTGGTCGGCATGAAGAGGCCGGTCTTCCCGTCCAGCACGCTGTCGCGGTAACCACCCCAGTCGGTGACGATCGGCGGGGTACTCGTGGCCTGAGCCTCGATCGGGATGTAGCCGAAGTTGTTGTCGTAGATGGTGGATGCCGACGTGACCAGGGCCGCCCTGGCATACGCCGCCGCGACCTCGTGGGTCGGCAGGAACGGCAGGAATACCGCGGAATCGGTCAGCCGGGTCGCCGCGAGCTGCGCCTCCAGCTCGGCCTGGTACGCCGTCTTCGCCGCGTCGGCGCCGCCGTTGAGAAAGACCACCATCGGGTCGTGGCCGTGATCACGGAGGTAGGCGACCAGCGGGATGACGTGATGGATGCCCTTCTCCGAGTTCATCCGCTCGGCGCTCAGAATGATCGGACGCCGCGGATCGACGCCCGCCAACGCCTCGGCCACCACGGTGGGCGCCTGTCCCGTCGGCGCGATTCCCTCCAGCTCCGTCGGCATGGGTGCCACGTCGACGCTGGACTGCCACGGCGTATCGAGGAACATCCGCAGGATGTCGCGGTCGGCGGAGCAACTGCACACGAGCGTGTCGTTGGACTGGAACTGCCGCATGAACGCGGCGCGCCAGGGCACCGCCCGGGTCGCGTCGCCCATCACGAGCGCGAGATACGGCGGCCGATGCCGGGCGCGGGCCCGGGCGTTCATCAACCGGATGTCCGGGATGCCCACCAGCACGTCGACCCGGCCGACGAATTCGTCCGCGGTCTCGTGCTCGTCCCAGATCTCGAAGGCGGTGTCCTCGAGGGCGGTGTCTTCGAAGGTGGTGTCCTCGCCCCCGTCCCGGCCCGTCGGCGCCGCGCCGATCGCGTCGAAGCCCCGGGAGCAGCGGAACACGCTGCTGTATGCCGCCTGCCCGCCGTACTTCTCGGCGGCGCGCAGGAGGCGGTGTCTGAGGAAGTGAATGCCGATCCGGACGGTCATCGTTTCCGGCCTTTCAGTGATCGATCGAGGGAAGGAAGTCTTCGAACCGCACCGATGCGGGGTCGAGGGGTTCGACCTGCACCCGGACGAGGCCCGCCGTGGCCGGGTCGCGCACCGGGGACTCCGAGTCGTCGAGGTAGTCCTCGTGCAGTTTTTCTCCCGGCCGCAGGCCGACGATCTCGACGGGCAGGTCCGTTCCCGCGTCGTCGATCAGGGAGCGCGCGACATCGATGATGCGGACCTGTTTTCCCATATCGGTCAGCAGCGTTTCACCGCTGCGGCCGTGCCGGGCCGCGAGCATGATCAGTTCGACCGCATCATCGGTACTCATGAGATATCGGGTGACTTCCTCGTGGGTCACCCGCAGGGGCTTGTTGTCCCGGATCTTCTCGAGAAAATCCGGGAGAAACGAGCCGCGGCTGCCCAGCACGTTGCCGAATCTGACATTGACGAATCGCCGGTCGTATGCGGTGGCGAAATGGGATGTCAGACGTTCGCCCAGGCGTTTCGTGATACCGAGCACCGACGTCGGGTTGGACGCCTTGTCGGTCGACACGTTCACGAAGACTTTCGTATCGCACATCGCGGCGACCGACAAGACCGTCCGGGTGCCGATGACATTGACCCGGTATGCCTCGGAGGGGTGTTCCTCGAGGAGCGGGACATGTTTGAGCGCCGCGGCGTGCACCACTATTTCCGGGCGTTCCCGGCGAAATACCTCGGCGAGCGCCTCGGCGTCGCAGACGTCGCGCAGATAGTAGCCGAGCGCGGGCACGCTCCCCGGCTCGGCGAGGCGTAGCCGCAGCGCATGCAGCGCCGAGTCGTCCCGGTCGAGCATGACGAGCGCGGCGGCGGGCGTCGCCGCGGCGGCCCGGCAGAAGGCCGAGCCGATCGATCCGCCGGCGCCGGTCACGAGCACACGCCTGCCCGCCAGGGTATCGACATCGGAGGAGGGGGAACCGATACGAGTCAAGTATTTCCCGTGACCGTTCGGAATCATTTCGGGAACGTAATTCACGGTCATCAGAATCGCATCCTTGACTACATTTTATCCAGCCGTGCACATTGAACGACATGGTTGCACATGAAATGAATGAATCGGTATCCCACCAACGGTCGGTGTATTACCGACCGGACGATACAGCGCGCGAACGCATGAAGCGCAGTTTCGAAGTCCTGTCCGCCGAGATCGATGCCCAAGCGCCGATTTACGGCGTTTCCCGGGGCTTCGGCCCGCTGGCCGAGTTCGATGCCGACCCGGATGCCGGCCGGCACGGTCTGGGTCTGATCGACCATCTGTCGGCCGGGCAGGGCGAGGATCTCGATATCGAGACGACGCGGTTGATGCTCGAGCTGCGGCTGAGCGGAATGACACGCGGATACTCCGGCATAGATCCGGAACGCTGGGAAGAAATCGCCGAGGTGCTGCGCGCCGGATTCCTCCCGGTGGTCCCGGCGACGGGAAGCGTGAGCGCGAGCGGGGACCTGATCCCGCTGGCACACGCGGCGAGCGCGATGTCGGGCAACGGCCTGGCCTGGGACCTCGACGGGGGCACCCCGGTGCGGGTTCCGGCGGACCGCCGGCTGCGTCAGCTCGGACTGGAGCCCCTTACCTGGAGGTCCCGCGACGGACTGGCATTCGTCAACGGCACGAGTGCGAGCCTGGCCGCCGCCCTGGGCAACCAGGCCCGGCTCCGGGAGCAGTGCTGGATCGCCGCGACGCTCACCGGCGTGATCGCCGATCTGCTGCGGGTGAACGCCGAGGCGTATCACGACGAGGTGGGTGTGGCCCGCGGCGGTTCGCCGGGGCACGCCGTGGCCGCGCGGTGGATCCGGGCCCAGATCGCCCAGCCGCGCGAGGCGAGATCGGCACGGCGACTACAGGAGCCGTACTCGCTGCGGTGCGCGCCACAGATCATCGGAACGGTCCTCGACTTCCACGACGCGTTCGCCGCGCTGCTGGCGCGGGAGCGCGCCGGCTGTTCGGACAACCCCGTCATCAGCGAGCACGGCATCTACCACGCCGGCAATTTCTACGCGATCACGGCCGGACTGGTCTCCGATCAGCACGCCACCCTGGTGCACCAGCTCGCCTTCCTGGCCGAGCGTCAGCTCGCCGTGGTCCTGCATCCGGCGAGCAACGGCGGACTGCCCCCGCTGCTCGCGGGCCGGCCGGGCGCGACGAGCGGACTGGCCGGAGTGCAGATCGCCGCGACCGCTCTGCTCGCCGAGATCCGGCAGCTCTCGGCGCCCGCGACGACCACTCCGGTGCCGACCAACCTCGACAACCAGGACGTCGTGCCGATGGCCCTGATGGGCGCGTTGCGGGCGGCTCGCCAGGTGCGCCACGCGGACCTGGTGCTGGGCTCGCTGGCCCTGGGCGTCGCCCAGCTGGCCCATGCCGGGGGACAGCGACCGGTCGCCGGCCGCCCGTGGTTCGCGGAGTTGCTGGACGCGACACCGCTGCTGGTCGCCGATCGGCCGCTGGCCGCCGAGGTGCGCGCGCTCTCGGCGATCCTGCGGCGGGAGGCACGGGGGCGGTTCCGGGACGGGGACCACGCGCTCGACGATCGAGCGGTGGGGAGCGAGCCGTGATCGTTCTCGGCATCGGCGGCTCGACGCACGACTTCGGCGCCTGCGTCGTCGTCGACGGGAAGGTGTCGTTCGCGGTCGAGGAGGAACGCCTGTCGCGGATCAAGCACCACTCCCTCGAGCGCCTGCGGGTCCCGCGGATGCGGTTGCGTTCGGTCGACTACTGCCTGCGCGAGATCGGCGCGACCCTCGACGACGTCGATCTCGTGGTCGCCAACGACCTGGTGTACCGCGGCGCGCTGCGAGGCCTGCCCGCGGTCGTGCCGGTCAACCACCACCTCAGCCACGCCGCCCTGGTCAGCTACACGTCGCCCCGTGCCGTGCAGGCGATTCTGGTCGTCGACGGATTCGGCTCGATGCGCGACGGGCACGCGGAGACGGTGTCCTACTTCGTCACCGGCGACGACCGGGTGCCGCGGCCGGTCCACCGGGAGACCAACCGGGTGCGCCGCCGGTCCGCCGATCGCCCGTTCAGCTGGAAGAACTTCGACTTCGTCGAGCATTCGCTCGGCGAGCTGTACTCCTTCGTGACCGAGAGCATCGGCTTCGGCCTGCACGACGCGGGAAAGACCATGGGGCTGGCGCCCTACGGTTCCGAGCGGCTGGTCGCGGACATGCGGCGGATCACCGGAAGCGATCCGGCCGGCCGGGTGCGTTTCGATGCGGCCGCCCGCGGCGAGCTGGCGGAGCTGATCGCCGTCGAGCTGGCCGGTGAACAGGGCTGGAAGCCGCGGGCGGACGTGGCCCGAGGGATGCAGGCCGTCCTGGAGGAGGCGTTGCTGCGGCGTGTGCACGATCTGCACCGCCGCACCGGCCGGGACGCGCTCGCGGTCGGCGGCGGCGTCTTCCTGAATTCGGTGGCCAATCGGCGGATTCGCGAGGAAGGACCGTTCCGGGACTTCTACGTGCACGGTGCGACGGGCGACAGCGGAACCGCCATCGGGGCCGCCCTGTACGCCTACCACCGCCACACCGGGGAGCTGCCCTGCGGCGAGGAACCGGTCTATCTGGGCCGGTCCTACCCTCGTGCGGAAATCCTGGCCGCGCTGCGGGTTTCGGCCGCGGTGGCGTGGACGGAGGGCGGGGACGTCTGTGCCCGGGCGGCCGCCGTGCTGGCGGACGGCGGCATCGTCGGCTGGTTCCAGGGGCGGTCGGAGTTCGGCCCGCGCGCCCTGGGGAATCGCAGCATTCTGGCGGACCCCGGCCGGCCCGGGATGAAGGACCGGATCAACTCCGTCGTCAAGCATCGCGAGGGTTTCCGGCCGTTCGCCCCCGCGATTCTGGGAGCCCGGCAGGCCGAGGTGCTCGATACCGCCGCGCCGTCCGGATTCATGTGCGTCAACGGCACCGTTCGAGAAAGTGCCCGGCGCGATTTCGCCGCCGCCACGCATATCGACGGCAGCGCCAGGTACCAGACGGTGACCGAGCGGACGAACCCCCGATTTCACGAGCTGATCAGCAGATTCGAGGCGCTGACCGGCGTCCCCGGCCTGCTGAACACCTCGTTCAACGACAATGAACCGATTGTCGAAACCCCCGGCGAGGCGATCGAATGCTTCCTGGGCAGCGATATCGACTGCCTCGTCGTCGAGGACTTCTTCGTTACCAGGCGCTGAGCGGAGTTTCTGTCCAACCTCGGAATTTCCGAGGTTGGACCGGTCGGCCCGGGCGTCGCGATCGAATTTGCTCGTCCGCGCGGGTGCGTCATGATTCGATACGGCCCCGATCCGGGAGGAGTTTCCTTTGGAATCGCAGACGAAGACAAACAATGTTTCCACCGTGGACAAGCTGGTGACCATCATTCTCGATGGGCTGGAATGGCCGGCCGACGAGCCACCCGGACTGGAGACCCGAATAGGGGAGGGCGGCCTCGGGATGGATTCTCTGATGGTGGTGGAGCTCGCCTTGGATGTCGAGGAGGAGTTCGGCGTGGAGATCGACGAGGAAGAGATGTTCGAAATCGGCGGAATGACCCTGGGGAATCTGGTGGCATTCGTCGACACGAGGGCCGCGGCCCCGGCTCCGGTGGCCGCCCCAGCGGCCGAGGGAGGCTGATATACCGTGGACACAGGGTTGCCGGAGACGGAGAGTCCGGTGCGTACCCACACCGAGTGGGACCCGCTCGAGGAGATCATCGTCGGTACGCCGTATCACCTCGATTATCACGACGATCGGTCGTTCCGGATCTTCTTTCACCTGAACCGGTCGACGATGAACGATACCGGCGATATGCGGAGGATACGTCCTTCGAACCGCATGAAGGAGGAGTGTCTCGAGGACGTCGCCGAACTGATCGGCATACTCACCGATTTCGGGGTGACGGTCCGGCGTCCGGAGTGCTCCGACCGCGTCCCCATCGTCCAGGCGCCGCACTGGAAATCGCCGATGGGGCACGCGCTGATGAGCCGCGACATCTTCCTGGTGATCGGCGACGAGATCATCGAGACCGCGCCGATGATGCGGGCCCGCTATTTCGAGCCCGACCTGTACAAGGAATTGTTCACGGAGTATTTCCGGCGCGGTGCCAAGTGGACCGTGGCGCCCAAGTCGCGCCTGTTGGACCACAACTTCGACACCAGCTATCTGCAGCGGCTCGGATTCTCGGAGAATTCCTCCCGGGACCCGTTCTACGAGATCATGTTCGACGGTGCGCAGGTGATGCGCGTGGGCCGCGATCTGGTGTTCAACGTCTCGTCGGAGAACCACCGCATGGGCGCGACCTGGCTCGAACGGCACCTCGGTGATCGCTATCGGGTCCATCGCACCCGGATCACCGACACCCATATCGATGGAGAGATACTGCCGCTCCGGCCGGGGCTGCTCCTCGCCCGCGATGCCGTGGACGTCGATCTGCTGCCGGCCCCCATGCGGAGCTGGGACGTCCTCAGATACACCTGGCTCGATCGACCGCTGGAGATCGCCCAGGACGGGGTTCCCCTGCTGGCATCGCAGTCGATCGGAATGAACGTGCTCTCGCTGGACCAGGAGCACGTCGTGGTGCAGGACATCCAGGAACCCCTGATGCGGGATCTCGAGAAGTACGGTCTCACCCCCATCCCGTGCCGGTGGCGCCACGGCCGCAGCCTGGGCGGCGGCTTCCATTGCGTGACTTTGGACATCCGCCGCACAGGCGAACTCGAGGACTACTTCGCGGGCTGAGCCGCCCGGTCGCCCTCGCCCAGGGAGTGATGAATGTTGTCGGACGAAACCCTGTCCACCCAGGTGATCGGGTGGTTACCGAGCTGGGGGCCCGACGTGATCGGGGACCTCACCGCCACCCTCACCGGGCGCGAGGATCCGTTTCCGTGCACCTTCGCCGTCTCCGCGGTCCGAAAATCCAGCCTGAGGTTCGGATTCGTCGGTGATGTCGACGACGCGCGGACCTGGTCGGCGCTGCCCGGCATCCTCACCGAATACCTGCGCGGCTACCGGCGGATCGACAGGGAGACGTCGCTCGTCGTGTTCTTCGGCCCGCAGCGGCCGGTCGCCGACCTCGGCGCCTACCGGCGCCGATTCTGGGATGTGCTGCGATTTCTGCACGACCGCGACACGGCGCCCTGGCCCGGCGAGATCCCCCGGGATACCGAGAATCCCGCCTGGGAGTTCAGTTTCGGCGGCACACCGCTGTTCGTGGTGTGCAATACGCCCGCGCACCTCGCGCGCAGGAGCCGGTACAGCCCGGTATTCATGATCTCCTTCCAGCCCCGATGGGTGTTCGAGGAGATCGGCGCGGACACGCCGCGCGGTGCGACGGCCCGGCGAGTCATTCGTCAGCGACTGCGCGCCTTCGACAATCTGGAACCCGCCTCCGCGCTCGGCGGATACGGCGATCCCGGCAATCGGGAGTGGCGGCAGTACTTCCTGTCCGACGCCGTCGACGACGCCGAACCGGTCTGCCCGTTCCGGCACCGGGACAGCCGGTAGCCGGAACTATTGCGGGCCGTGCCGCCGGAGCCGTTCCAGGTCCGGCTTGCCCGAGGCGAGCAACGGAATGGCGGCGATCCGTATCGAGGCCGGCCGCTTGTATGCGGCGAGCCGCCGGTCGCAGAGCGTGCGCAGTTCGGAGACCACGCCCGCCTCCGCCGCCGAGTCCCGGAGCTGGACGACGGCCGTGACGGTCTCGCCGACAACCGGGTGGGGGCGGCCGACCACGACCGCGTCGGCCACCGCCGGATGATCCCGCAGGACCGACTCCACCTCGCCCGGATACACGGTGGCCCCGGACACGATGATGATGTTCTTCTTCCGGCCCGCGAACCAATGATCACCGTGCTCGTCCCGGCGTACCTGATCTCCGGTCCGCAACCAGCCGTGCACGATTCGCTCGGCGGTGTCGGCGGGACTCTCGAAATAGCCGCGCATGACGTTCGGGCCGGAGATCAGCAGCTCGCCGATGTCGCCGTCCGGCACCTCGTGCCCGGCGTCGTCGACGATTCTCGTGCGGACGCCCTCGTACGGCCTGCCCAGCGAACCGGGCGAACAGGTCCGCTGATCGTTGTACAGCGCGCACGGTGAGGTCTCGGTGAGCCCGTACCCCTCGTGCAGCGGGAACCCGAATCGGTCCAGCCAGGTCTCGGCGGTCCGGCGGGGCAGCGGGGCCGCGGCCGACAGGGCGTAGCGGAGCCGGGGGAGCAGGTCCCGCCCGGCTCCGAGATCGAGCAGCAGGCGGAATACGGCGGGCACGCTCGGCAGCGCGGTGACCTCGTAACCGGCCAGGTCCGCGACCAACTGCCCGCGCCGGCGCGGATTCAGCAGTATCACGGTAGCCCCTCCGGAGAAGGCGGCGTTGAGCACGGCGTTCTGGCCGTAGGCGTGATGCATCGGGGCTATCAGGGCGACGGCGTCTCGCTCGGTGGGGCGCATCCGGGCCGCTTTGGCCCGCGCCGCCCAGACGACGTTCCCGTGGGTGAGCACCACGCCCTTCGGCCGGCCGGTGCTGCCCGAGGTGAACAGAATCGAGGCCGGGTCGCCGGACCACATCGAGACGATCGCCTCGCCCGCCGGTGCGGTCGCGGCCAGGATCTCCGGGATCGAGGCGACTCCGTCGGCCGGTGTGTCGCTGATCAGCTCGACCGGGCCGGACAGCCGCGACAGCGCGTGGCGCACCCGGGGCACCGCGGCCGCCTCGGCGACAACGACGCCCGGCCGGGTCGCCTCGAAGGCCCGCGACATTTCCGCCACCGTGGATTTCGGGTTCACCGAGACGGCGACATATCCTCCGGCGACCGCCGAAAAATATGTGAGTATGTGAGCCGCGGTGTCGGACTGAACGATGCCGATTCGATCACCCGGAGTCTGTTTCATCGCACGGTATGCGGTCGACAGGCGTGCCACGTCGTCGAGTAATTGTCCATAGGTCGACGTACCGTCCGCACCGGAAATGGCAATCGACTCGCGATTCGGGCGGTGCAGGAAATCGGCGATGTTCAAGGGATGCTCCGAAGGTTTCCGATGTCAGTTACGGAACTGGAGCGTACGTAGGACGGGCTGTATCTTCATCAATCATCCGAATGGATTCACGAGCCGATATTTCGGCGGAAACCGGCAGAGAGGAACCGTCTGTGACGAGAGTTGTCGTAGTCGCTCCGCATACCGACGACGAGTGCCTCGGTGCGGGCGGGACAATCGCGTTGTTCGCCCGCGCGGGCGCGGCGGTCACCGTCGTCACGGTCTGCTCCGAACTGGAGCCCCAGTTCGCGGCGGGGGATCGACTCATGATCCAGCGCGAGGCACAGCACGCCCACCAGGTCCTGGGGGTGCACGAATCGATCTTCTTCGACTACCCCACCACGGCGGTGAACCAGGTTCCGGTCGCGGAGCTGAACGGTCGCATGCAGCGAGTGATGGACGAGATACGGCCGGAGGTCGTCTTGCTTCCCTTTCCGGACCGCCATATCGATCACCGGGTCGTGTTCGAATCGGCGGTCGTGGCGACGCGCCCCTACCGCAACGGCCGGGAAATCCGCCTGACCGCGATGTACGAGACGATTTCGGAAACCTACTGGAACGTGCCCGGGGCGGAGCCGGGATTCACTCCGCACTGGACCGTCGATATCACCGAGTCCATGCACACCAAGCTGGACGCGTTCGGCGAGATGCCCTCCAGGAATACCGAGTTACCGGGTCCGCGCACGCCCGAGGCACTGAGCGGGTTGGCGCGGTTCCGCGGTAGTCAGGCCGGTTGCGCATACGGCGAGACATTTCAATTCGTCAGAACCTCGATCGGCCCGGCCGAACTCGCGCGGGTGCTGACATGACCGTGACGGATTCGGGTTCCCGGACAACGGCATTGGTCACGGGCGCGGCGGGCTTCATCGGTTCGCACCTGGTCGAGTACCTGCTCGCCGCCGGGTGGCGGGTGCGGGGACTCGACGATTTCTCGTCGGGAACCGTGGAGAACCTGCGCGGGCCGCTGCTGTCGCGGGACTTCGCGTTCACGGAGGGCTCGGTGCTCGACGAACGTCTCGTCCGGTCGGCGGCGGCCGGGGCCACGCACGTTTTCCATCTGGCCGGCCGGGTCGGCGCGCTGTATGTCGAACAGCATCCGGAACGGACGATTCGCGAAGTGGTGCAGGCGACCCGGACGATGCTCGCGGTGGTCGACGAGATCCGCGCGCCGCTGTTCTTCGCCTCGACGAGCGAGATCTATGGGGATTCGGGCGTCCAGCCGCTCGCCGAGGAGGCCGACATCATCATCGCGCCGCCCACCAACCCGCGATCGTCCTACGCGTTCGGTAAGGGAACCGGCGAGCTGCTCGTCAACGACTACGCGCGCCGGACCGGGGCACCCGTGGTGATCGGCAGGCTGTTCAACACCATCGGGGTGCGCCAGTCCGGCCGGTACGGGTCGGTGGTACCGCGATTCGTCGGGTGGGCCCAGCGGGACCGGCCGATCGTCGTGTACGGGGACGGACGGCAGACGCGCAGCTTCACCTTCGTCGGCGACGCGGTACGAGCGATCGCCGCCGGTCTCACGACGTCGTCGGCGTACGGGCACACCATCAACATCGGCAGCGACCAGGAGACCTCGATCGGCGACCTGGCCCGGCTGGTGATCCGGCTGACCGGATCGTCGTCGACGGTTCGCCACGAGTCCTACGACCGTGTCCACGGCCGCGGGACCAGGGATATCGCCCGCCGGGTCCCGGACACCACCCGATTGCGGCAGCTGGTCGGCTGCCGGTGCGCCACACCGCTGGCGACGGCGATCGGAACCATCATCGAATCCCCGTCGAGGGTCGTAGCCGGAGAGTCGGACTGATATGGCCGTGCCATCCACCGAAGTCATCACAGTGAACGTCGTCGGGGTGGGCTACGTCGGCGCGGAGATATGCCTGGCGGCGATGTCGGCCGGCCACCGGGTGGCGGCGATCGACAACGACGTGCGGCGGATCGCCGATCTGCGCGCGCCGCGCGATGACCTCCGCGCGCGGCGACACCCCGACGAGTGGGCGGATATCCGCCGCGCCATCGCGGACGGCGCGGTCGAGCTCTACGACAGCATCGAGGCGGCCCCCACCGCCGAGCTGTGGATCGTCGCGGTCCCGACCCCGCTGGACGCCGACGGCCGGCCGGACACGTCCGATATCGACAAGGCCGCACGGGCGATCGCCGCGGTGGTCACCCGGAACGCGGTCGTCGTCCTGGAGAGCACGTCCTATCCCGGAACCACGGAGAACATCTTCCTGCCGCCCTTCCTCGAGGCCGGCTGGACGCCCGGTATCGACCTGTTCGTCGGATTCTCTCCGGAACGCATCGATCCGGGCCGCCGCGACTGGACGATGAAAACCACTCCCAAGCTGGTGTCCGGGTGCACCGACGAATGCCTGAAGGCGGTCACGGAGTTCTACCGCACGATCGTGGACACGGTGTGGCCGATGTCGAGCACCGGCGCCGCCGAGATGGCCAAGGTGTACGAGAACAGCTGGCGGCTGATCAATATCGCGTTCGCGAACGAGAACGAGACCCTGTGTGTCTCACTAGGTCTCGATCCCTGGGAGGTCAGCGCGGCCTGCCGGACCAAACCGTTCGGCTACCACGGTCTCGACCCCGGTCCGGGAGCCGGCGGGCACTGCATCCCCGTGGACGCGACCTATCTGGCACACCTCGCGAGCTCCCGCCACCTGGAGACTCCCGTTCTGGATTCGGCGATCGCCGCCAACAACGCCCGGCCGTCGGTCATCGCCCGCCGCATCCGGCAGCGGCTCGCCGGTGCGGCGACGGACGGGCCCGCCCGCGTGCTGTTGATCGGCGTCGCCTACAAGGCGAACGTCGGCGACACCCGGGAGTCCCCGGCCCTCGCCATCCTGCGCACGCTGACCGAATCCGGAATCGACGTGGACTACCACGATCCCCACGTACCGGTCGTGCGGACCGCCTCCGGCCCGCTCCGGTCGGTCCCGCTCACCGCCGCGACGGCCGCGGCCTACGACTGCGTCGCGGTGGTCACCGCGCACGACGCGGTGGACTGGGCGGCGCTGCGGAACTGCCCCGCGCCGATCGTCGACACCCGCAACGTCGCCACCGCGATCGGAGCCACCGTGATCGGCGCCGCCGGATGAATATCGTCGTGCTCGGCCAGGGGACCAGGGGTGACCTGTACCCGCTGCTGGGCATGGCGCGCGCCCTTCTCGCGCGGCGGCACCGGGTGACCGTGCTGGAGTACGACGAGTACGCATCGGATGTCGAAGACGCCGGACTCCCGTTCCTGCCGGTGGGCACCGGAAGCCAGTGCGCGCACGTCTTCGAGAACGTACCCGCCGGGCCGGCGACGCCGAGCACCGAATGGACGACCGATCGGCTCTATTTCGAGGCGTCGCTGCGCAGTGCCCGGCCGTTCGCCACCGCGCTGGCGGGGTTGCGGCCGCGGCCGGATGCCATCGTGTCCCCGGCCCTGCACATCGGCGCGGCCCTGGGCGGTGAACTGATCGGCGCCCCGGTGACGGCGACCTTCCTCGGCATGTCGATGCCCTCCGCGTTCGACACCCGGACCGCGAGCGGCATGCGCGCACGGTCGGAGGAACGACGGGTCAGGATCGTCGACCGGCTCGTGCTGCCCGGAATCGCCGCCGCCCGGCGAGATCTCGGGCTGGGCGCCGAGCCGGGGGAGGCGACCTTCGCCCGGGTGGATCGGGCCGGTGGGCTGGTGCTGGCCGCGGGACCGCTGGCGACGGCGCCGACGGCGCTGCCCCGGACCTTCGAGATCGCCGGATATCCCGACTATTACGGTCCGCGGCGGTGGCAGCTCGACGAGCCGACCAAGCGGTTTCTCGTCGACAGCGGTCTCCCCGTCGTCGTCTGCTCGCTCGGCGACGGCTGGGCGAGGGCACTTCCCGAGCCGCTGCGGCGGCTGGTCGAGCACGCCGGCCGCGGGCGGTACCGCCTGCTCGTGATCGGCGGGCGCATGCCCGCGCTCGAGACGGGACCGGGCGCTCGCCTCGTGGCCCGGGCCGACCTGCGGGAAGTCCTGCAATACGCTGACGTGTCGGTCAACCACGGCGGTATGGGGACCCTGGTGGCGGCGCTGCGCGCGGCCGTGCCCTCGGTGATGACGACCCAGTGGCCGGACGGGCGACGCAACGCCGCCGCCCTCGCCGCGCACGGACTCGGTGTCGATCTGGGAAGTGCCCCGGCCCCCGAGGAACTCCTCGGTGCCGTCGACGCCGCGATCGGCGGTCACACGATGAAGGCGCGACTGCGCGCCGCACGCGCCGCGATGCGGTCCGAACGCGATCCGGCCGACGCGCTGCTGGATCGGCTGCATCGACAACGAGAGGGCAGGACGAACGATGCCGAGACAGGTGCTGGTGGTGGCGGCTCATCCCGATGACGAGATCCTCGGCATGGGAGGCACGATCGCGCGCCACGCGAAGAAGGGCGACGAGGTCACGGTGCTGTGGGTGACCGACGGGAGCAGCACGCAGTATCCCGGCCGCCCGGACATCGCCGAGCTGAAGTACCGGGAGGCCCGGTCCGCGCTGGAAACGCTGGGCGTCCACCACCGGATCGCGGGCGAGCTCCCCGATATGCGGCTCGACACCGTGGCGCATGTCGAGGTCAACCGGGTCGTCGAGCAGGCCCTGGACCGGACCGGAGCGGACACCGTCTACAGCGTGCACCCGGACCTGAACCGGGACCACCGCGCCGTGTTCGAGTCTGCCGCGGTGGCCACCCGCCCGCGGCCGGGGAGCCGGGTCCGGCGCTTCCTGACCTACGCACCGCTGTCGAGTAACGAATGGACCCCGGCGTCGGAGAACACCTTCGCCCCAACCTGGTTCGTCGATATCGGCGCCGAGATCGACGCGAAGCTGCGCGCGTTCTCCTGCTACACCACCGAGAACCGCGACTGGCCACATCCCCGGTCCGCCCGTGCCCTGCGCGCGTCGGCGGAGTCGTGGGGGTCCGTCATCGGCGTGGAGGCCGCCGAGCCCTTCCACCTGATCCGCGCAAGAGAAGGATGACGATCACCATGGGTAGCACCCGCCCCGTCACCGCGGCCCTGGTCGGATACGGCTACTGGGGCGCCCGCCTGCTCGACATCGCGAGCCGGGTGGACGGCCTCCGGATCACCCGCGTCGTCGACATCCGTTGCGGCGCAGCAGATTTCGCCGGTCCCGCGTCGATACCGTGCGGGAGCGACCTCGACGCGGCCGTGGCCGACCCGCGAATCGATGCGGTGATCGTCGCGACCACGGCCTCGGCGCACGACGGCCCGATACGGCAGGCCTTGTCGGCGGGCAAACACGTCTTCACCGAGAAGCCGTTCACGCTGACCACCCGGCACGCCACCGAACTGCTGCGGCTCGCTCGCGACCGGAACCTCATGGTGACCGTCGATCACCAGTACTGGTGGAGCCGCGAGATCGCCGCGCTGGGTGCGGCTTTGGACCGCGACGCGATCGGCGAGGTGGTCGCGGTGTCGATCGAGCGCGCGGCCGACGGGCCGGTCCGCTACGACGTGAACGCGCTGTGGGATCTGGCGATCCACGATGTCGCCGTCCTGGTGCGGCTGGGCATCCTCGGCGACGGCCCGGGCCTGCACGTCGAGGACTGCCGGGAGACGGGGAACGGGCCGGTGGCCGGGTGCGTGGCGCTGACCGCGCGGGCGCCGGCGGGGATCGAGGTACGGCTGCACGCGTGCTGGCTCAGCCGCGGCAAGCGTCGCGCGCTGGTCATCACCGGCGAGCGAGGCAGCCTCCGCCTGGAGGAGTCGGATCGCACTCTGTCGGCGTGGCTGGTCGAGGATCGGCGGCGCAGTCTGCTTTCCCGGACCGCGAAATCGGCGCCGGGGACACCCATCGAGCTCGCGCTGGGCGAGTTCGTCCGGGGCGTCCGGGGCGGGCCCGACCTGCGCCCGGCCGCCGACGCCGCGCGTGTGGTCACCGTTCTCGAAGATATGCACGGTTCGGCCGGAGCCGTCACGCAACTCGTTCGATCCGATCGCTGTTTGAAGGAATGAGCATCGGCGGAACAATAAACCGGTGCACTCGAATATTGCGGCCGGTTCCGGTCGGACCGAATTGGTCGCCACCGGAGTTCCCGGAATCGGGCTCGGCAACGGCGAGTTCGATGCGGTTGTCGCGGGCCTGCGAAATTATCTCCTGAAATGTGCGGGGCCGGAGCCGGTCCCCGTCGCCGTACCGCCGGTCATTTCGAGGCGGCTCCTGGAGCGAGGGGGTTATGTCGACGCATTTCCGAACCTGCTGGGGACGATTCACTCGTTCACCGGCGATCGGCATCGCTGGCGCGAGCTGACCCGCGTCGGCCGGTGGCACGACGATCAGGAGATCAGCGATCTCGCGGTTCTGCCCGCCACGTGTTATCACCTGTATCCGCTGTTCGAGAACGAAAAGCTGGATACGGCGGTCGAACTGACCGCGGAATCGTATTGCTACCGGCACGAGGCCCGGCAGGAACCGGGACGGTTGCGGAGCTTCCGGATGCGTGAGTTCGTGCGGATCTCGACCCCGGACGACTGCCTCGACTGGCGCGACCGATGGGTGACCCGGGCGGTCGGCCGGCTGACCTCGCTCGGGCTGGCGGTATCCGTCGAGGCCGCCGACGATCCGTTCTTCGGTGACGCCGCGCGCCTGATGCGCGCCTCGCAGCTCGAGCAGGAACTCAAGTGGGAGCTGCGGGTCGCCGTCGCCGATCGGAAAGACCAGGCCGTGGCGAGCCTGAACTATCACAAGGACCATTTCGGCACCGCGTTCACCATCCGGGTGGACGGCGCCCAGGCCCACACCGCGTGTGCGGCATTCGGCTTGGAACGCATCACCCTGGCGCTCGCCCACGCGCACGGCCCGGTCCTCGCGCAGTGGCCGGCGGAGGTGCGCAGCGCACTGTGTCTCGACAACTCTCTCTGATTCGAGGATGTACGGAGCATGTCAGATGATCTGACGAGTCGTGCGGCGGACGTATTCGAGCGACTGTGTGAAATCGAGAGTTTCTTCGACGATTTCACGGTCACGCCCGGAATCGCGAGTTCATACGGTTTCGATGAGTCCGCACTGCGCGACCTGGAGAACAAGGGCATCCGGTACGAGCGGGTGGACGGCGTGAAGGTCTACTCGAGGAAGATGCTGAGAACGCTGTCGCTGTACCTCGATATGAAGTCTCCGCACGTACTCGCGATGCGGTACTGGCTGCGTACCGCCGCCCGGTTGCACGCTTCCGGGGAGCTGCGGGTGGCCATCACGCTCCAGGCCAACATCGCCGACGAGTACGCCGCCGACCCGGAAATCATCCGCGCGTGGCGGCCCGACGGGACGGTCGGCCGCCCTATCTTCGACGGGGATTTCGTCTCGGCGGAACACGTGGTCCGGCTCGCCGGCCGCGAAGGCCGGCCGACCTCGCCCGGTCGCGCACTGCTGGACCGATACGAGGACCTGCGGTACGTCTACCTACCCGAATGCCTGGAGCAGGATATCGAGATATTCGAAGGTCTCCGGCTCGCCAATTGCAGATCGTTCGCCTACCATTTGGAACGGCTGAGTAACGCGAATGGAATCGAGTCCCGGGTATCCACCGGGCTGTTGGTTGCCATTCCGTATTGCACTCAACATTCATGGCTCGAGTTCCGATCAGGCGGTGATTGGGTCCCCGTCGAACCCTTGCTGGCGGCGCTCATCGCGTCGAGAGGCGAGAACGAGCCGCGTGATCATATCGAACGCCGGTTGGTCGGCCTGTTCACCCGCTGGGGTGACGTGCACAGAAGTTTCTTTCAGCCGGCCGACTCGTTCTACGAACTCAGGGCGACCGCACGCGTCCTCACATCGCCGTCCGGCGATTGACGGCGAGCGGTCGCCCGGCGACCCACTGAAACCAGTGAAAGGAGGTGAATAATGGATTCCCAGTTCAAGAAGGTGACGATCGAAACTCTCGAGGAGAGCGAGCTCGACGCCGTTGTCGGCGGCATCGGCTTCTGCCCGCCGGAGGTGGATGCGTCGTAAGGAATAGCGGCAACGGTCCGCGCTGAAGGCTCTGGGCGCTGCGCTGCGGCGTCCAGAGTCGGCCCCGATGATAGGTATGGCAATGTATTTTCCGGTCACGTCCGGTCAGGCCGACGTTCTCCGATCTCAGGAGCGAGACGGCCGTTCCGGATTCGCGCTCGGAGCGACCTTGACGTTTTCGCCCGCCGTGCGTGCCGATCACATCGTGCACGGGGTAACGGCCGTGGTCGAAGGTCACGCCGCGCTGCGGTTGCGATTCTCCGGTTCGGCCGAGAACGGGTACGAGCAGGAAGTGCTGCCCTGCGACGCCGGGGATATCGCGATGGAACTGCTGGACGTGGCGGACGCCGACGAGGATCGCGCACGGCGCTATATCGATACGCTCCTCCGCAGGGACGCGACGGAATGGGATCCGAGCCGCCGCGGCGTGTACTACTTCAGGGTCGTCAAGATCGCGCGGGGCAGGCACTGCCTGGCGATCTCCCTGCGCTCCGCGGCCTTGGACGGATATTCCGTCAAGGCGGTGATCGCGATGCTCCGAGACGCCGTGCTGGACTTCTCCCGCGGCATCGAGCCTGCCTTCGCGCCGGATCGGTATCGCGCGGCGGTCGAGGCGACGCTGCCGACCGAACCGGAGGAGCGGGCCGCTCGTCGATACTGGAAGCGCGAATTGGGCCTTCTCCCCGAAGCATTCGGAAGCCGTGACCCGCACACCGCCGCCCCGGTCTTCCTGCGCTCCGCGACCGTCGCGGGTGACGACTACCGCAAGATCCGGGACTCCGGTGCCGGCGAAAGCTGGGGAGCCGCAACCGTCTTCCTGCGCCGCCTGCTCGAGGTATGGCGAGATCATCGGCCGGGGCCGTGCCTCATCGATACGCATTTCGGTTCCCGGCCACGAGGTTTCGGCCGGCAGATCGGAATGTTCTCGACGGTCCGGCCGCTCGTGCTCGACCTGGACGACGATGCTTGGCACCGCCGGGTCGGCGCCAAGCTGATGCGGGCAGCGGCCCATCAGAACGTGGACAGCATCGCGCTGCGCCGGCTCGAGGAGGAACGGGGAATCCGGCAGCGCCCGTTCCCGCATTTCGATTTCGTCCATGAGTTCGTCCATGAATTCGCTGATGACTTCGCCGATGAAGCAGCACCCGCCGAGCCGGACGACACCTCCGCGCTCGAATCGAGCAACCTGTCGCTCCCGCCGATGGCGTCGTTGCGGCCGGTCGGCGTGCACGTCACCGACACCGGAAACTCGTTCGTGCTCACCGCGTCCCCGAACGCCGAGAGTTTTTCGCCGGCGGACGCCGACCGCCTCGTGCAGCGGCTGGTCGCCGGATGAACCGGCGACAGCGCCTGCGCATTCCCTTCTACCCGCAGGCGGGCCACAGCGACTGCGGCCCCGCATGCCTTCGTATGGTGCTGGCCGGTCACGGCATCGACGTCCCGTTCGACCGGATCCGCACGGAGGCCGACGGGGGGAGAAACGGTACGTCGGCGTCGGTCCTGTTGCGTGTCGCACGGCGGCACGGCCTGAACGGCCGTGGCGTCCGGTGCGATGTGCGAGGGCTTCGCCTGCTGGCTCCCGGCGCCGTGCTGTTCTGGCGGTTCGACCACTACGTCGTCCTCGAGCGAGTGACGAGGTCGCATCTCGTCATCGTCGATCCCGCGATGGGCCGGCGAACGGTGGCGCTGAACCGCGTGGACGACGAATTCACCGGCATCGCACTCGAATTCGTGCCCCGCGACGCACCCGCGGGCCGCCGCGGCCGGTGGCGGCACGGCCTCCGCCGACTGGGTGTCGTCGCGGAATTCTCTCCACCCGCGAGCACGTGGCTGCCGGTCCTCGCCGTCTCCGCGATTCTGCTCGCCTACACCCTCGCATTTCCCCTGGCCCTGGGATGGCTGATCGGGCGACGCCCGTCGACCGGCTCCGTCGGCCCGTGGCTCCCGGGCGGCCTCCTGGCGGGTGCGATACTGTCGTACGCCGGGTTGCAGGCAGTTCGCTCGCGCCTGATTCTCGCGGGCCAGAGCGTCGTCGAAAAGCAGACCGCGCAGGGTGTGATGACCCGCCTGCTGCGATTGCCGATCGGATTCTTCACCACCTGGCATCCCAGTGCCTCGAGCCGGCAACTGCACGCTGCAGCGCATCTGCGGCAGGTCGTTTCCGTGACGACGGTGGGCGCGGTATTCGACGTAGCGCTCGTGCTGGGATTCGGCGCGGTGGTCGCCTTCCACGACATATGGCTGGGCCTGGTGGTCCTGGCCGCTCTGCTGATTTTCGTCGCCGGAATCGGGCTCACCTGGTCGCGTCGGAGATATCTGGCCGCACACGTCTACGGCGCCCGGGCCCGGGTGTCCGGCGAGGTGCACGAGATATTCACGGCGATGCGGTCGATCAAGGCGCTCGGCGCGGAGGACAGCGTGTACGCCGGATGGGCGGATTCGTTCGCGGGAGAAATGGCGGCCGAGGCGCGGCAGCGGCGATTCTCCGGAACGATGTCGGCCTTCCTGTCCGCGATGCAGTTCGGCGTTCCGCTGACGATACTTCTCGTCGGCCTGGTATCCGCCGCCGACGGGCGTTCGAGTCCGGCCGCCGCGGTCGCGCTGGCCACCGCGAGTACCGGCCTGTTCCTCGCGCTGTCGAACCTGTCGTCCGCGGCGACGGTGCTGCTCGACCTCGGCCCGCATCTGATCCGGATGAAGGACCTGCCGGAATACCCCGCCGATCCGGCAGGCACGGCGTCCGGCCGGTTGGCGGGGCCGCCCGCGGTCCGTCTCGAGGACGTGTCGTTCAGCTATCCGGGTGCCGTCGAGCCGGCGGTTCGCGGGGTGAGCGCACAGGTCGACGCCGGTTCCGTGCTGGCGGTCACCGGCCCCTCCGGATCCGGTAAATCGACGATCGGGATGCTGCTGTCGGGTCTGCTGGTACCGACCGGCGGGAAGATATTCATCGATGACAGGAATCTGGCCGAACTGGATTCCGCGGAGTTCCGGAAGGGCATCGGATACGTCGATCAGAACAGCGTCCTGATGTCGGGAACGATCGCCGAGAATATTCGGCTCGGTCATGCCGATGCGGCCCCGGAGGATGTGCGCGAGGCCGGTCGAACGGCGCAGATCGACGAATTCGTCCGGGCGCTGCCCATGAAATACGATACTATTCTCGGGGACGGGGGCTCAGGAATTTCCTACGGACAGCGCCAGCGGATAGCCCTGGCGCGTGCGCTGGTGAAGAAGCCGCACCTTCTGATACTCGACGAGGCTACGAACGCGATCGACGCCGACACGGAGCGGCGGATATTCGACAATATCGGGGAATCGGGAGCGACGCTGGTCGTCCTGGGGTGCGGAGCATCCTCGGCGCGCGGCGCCACATCGATTCTCGAGATCGGCTCGGAGCGTAATACGAAAGTGGACGTCATGGACGAAGAACCCGGCGAGTGGGAACGCCGATTGGAGAAGATCGTCATCATGCATCTGGAGGGCGTGGACACGGCGGCCCCTCTCGACCGCGCGGCCGATCTCTCGAAACTGGGCCTGGGTTCGCTCGAGACGGTTCGCCTGCTGGTCGATATCGAGGAGCACTTCGGTATCGAAATATCCGATCAGGATTTGACGTCGAGCGCCTTCTCTTCCTTCGCGCGGCTCAGCGCGACGATCGAACAGACCTTGGGGGCCGGGACGCGTCCGGAAGTCCGGTCGCCGCAGCCCACGCCGGGAGGGGAGAGGCAGTGAACGCCAGCCGCCCAATCGAATTCCGGGTCTTTTCGACCTGCCCCTACTGGACGCCGGACGAGAGCGACTACCTGAAGCGCATCCACCGGATCGCGAGATGGTGCGAGAACGCCGGCCATGAGGGCGCGCTCGTCTACACGGACAACTCCACCGCGGACCCGTGGCTGGTGGCGTCGGAGATGCTGCGCGCCACCGAGCGGCTGGTCCCGCTGATCGCGGTGCAGCCCGCCTACCAGCATCCGTACACCGCGGCGAAGCTGATCTCCACGTTCGCCACGCTGCACCGCAGGCGCGTCGCGCTGAACCTGGTGGCGGGCGGGTTCACGAACGACCTGGCGGCATTGGGCGACCGGACCCCGCACGACGACCGGTACCGCCGCCTCACGGAGTACGCGCAGATCGTGGCCCGGCTGCTCGCGGGGAACGAGCCGGTGACCATGGCGGGCAGGTACTACCGCGTGCAGGACCTCACGCTGGCGCCCGCGCTCCCCGCCGAGTTCCGCCCCGAGATGCTCATCTCCGGCTCCTCGGCGTCCGGTCTCGCCGCCGCGGCGGAGATCGGCGCGATTCCGGTCCGCTACCCGGAGCCGGCGGCCGATGATGGTGCCGTGCTCGATACGGCTGCAGCCGTTCCCGGAATGTCGGCCGTTCGCGTCGGCATCGTCGCACGGGAAACCTCGGACCTGGCGTGGCGCGCCGCCCGCCGGCGGTTCCCGCGTGACCGCGGCGGCCGGATCGCCCACGCCATGGCGCGCAACGCCTCGGATTCCGTGTGGCACGAACGGCTTTCGGAGCACGACGAGCATCCGGCGGGCCTCGGCAGCCCGTACTGGCTCGGTCCCTTCCGGAACTATCGCTCCTTCTGTCCCTACCTCGTCGGCGACTACGAGACGGTCGCCGCCGAGATCGTGCGGTATCTGCGGCAGGGCTGCCGGATCTTCGTCCTGGACGTTCCCGCGGACGAGGCGGAGATCATGCACACAGGAGTGGTCTTCGGCCGTGCTCGCGCGCTCGGGATCGGCGGCGGCACAGTGGCGAACG
The DNA here is from genome assembly GCF_000526215.1 of Nocardia sp. BMG51109. Lineage (NCBI taxonomy): Bacteria > Bacillati > Actinomycetota > Actinomycetes > Mycobacteriales > Nocardiaceae > Nocardia > Nocardia sp. BMG51109. The sequence continues at coordinate 8,098,089 of NZ_JAFQ01000004.1, read as the reverse complement.
AGGTGAGTGGCTGATGGGTACCGGCCGGCGGATGCTCGGGTTGTTCGCCACCTTCTGGCGCGCGCTGCCGGGGATCACCGTCCTCTGGTGGGGCATACTCCTCGTCGGTGCGGTGCTGCCTGCGATATTCGCCGTCCTGACCGGCCACGTCATCGGCGTGATCAACGATCCGGGCGAGGGGCGGGTCGTTCCCGCGCTGATCGCGCTCGGCGGTTGTTTCCTGCTGATGCAGGTACTTCCGCATGCCGACGCGATCGTCAGCATGTCCCTCGGTGCCCGGCTCTCGAACTGGTTGAACGACAGGCTGGTGCGCGCCTGCGTGGCGCCCACCGGCCTGGCCCATCTGGAAGATTCCGAGCTGGGCGCGATTCGCGACGTCGACCGCAACACGAGCGGCCCGCCGCTCGCGCTCGCCGTCTTCTTCGTGCGCGACTCGCTGCACCGGCTGCTGGTCGGTGTCGTGTCCACGATCACGCTGGCCTGGTACAGCTGGTGGGCGGCGCTCGCGCTGAGCGTCGTCTGGGCGTCGACACACCTGCTGTTGCGGGAGAGCTCGGTGTGGAAGGACCGTGGCAGCGCCGAGGTCAATCTGGCTCAGCAGCACGCCGAATACGCCTACCAGCTGGCCATGGAGCCGCAATTCGCCAGGGAGGTACGGCTTTTCGGCCTGCACGACTGGGTCGTGGACCGCTTCGCCCGGTGGCGTCTCGAGCTGTACGACGCCCAGTATCGGGCCGTACGGTTGCGGGAACGGCCCGTTGTCGGCGCGGCCGCCCTGGTGATCGCCGGCAATGTCGCGGTCCTCGGCTTCATGGGTTATCTGTTCACGAGCGGTCAGTGGTCGCTGCCGCATCTCGTCTCCGCCGTGCAGCTGGCCGCCGGTGTGCAATGGCTCGCATTCGGCGGATTGAGCTGGGCGACAGACGATGCCGCGACCGGCGTGGCGGCGGTCGACCGGCTCGAGCCGTTACTGGGGCAGGCCGGCCGGTTGCCGTCCGGATCGCGGCGGGTGCCCGATCGGCGGGTGGAGGTGGAGCTGCGCGATGTGAGCTTCGGCTATCCGCATTCGTCGCACTCGGTCTACACCGGCCTGAATCTCCGCATCCCGGCGGGAAAGTCGCTGGCGATCGTCGGGGCGAACGGTGCGGGAAAGACGAGCCTGATCAAGTTGCTGTGCCGGTTCTACGATCCGGACGCCGGCCGGATACTCGTCGACGGCACCGATCTGCGCGATCTCGACGTGGACGACTGGCGCCGGGGAATCGCCGCGGTGTTCCAGGATTTCGCCCATTTCGAACGGAGCCTCCGAGACAATGTCGACCCCGGCGGCCGATGCGACGACGAGCGCATCCGAGCGTCGCTGCGTGATGCGGGCGCCGACGACCTCGCCGATCTGGAGGCTCCGATGGCCAAGGGCTATCCCGGCGGGACGGACCTCTCGGGCGGGCAGTGGCAACGCCTGGCCCTCGCCCGCGTGCTGTGCGGCCTGCGGTCGGGCGCGCGCCTGGTGATTCTCGACGAGCCGACGGCGAATCTGGATATCGCGGGGGAGGCGACGGTGTTCTCCCGGCTGCTCGCCGAGACCGAGGGCACCACCACAATCCTTATCTCCCACCGGTTTTCGACGGCCCGGCTGGCCGACCGGATCGCCGTCGTGGTCGACGGGACGGTCGCGGAGTCGGGGACGCACGAGGAACTGATGGCCGCCGACGGCTACTACCGGCGCAGGTTCGAACTCCAGGCGAGCCGGTTCGCCACCGAATACGACGAGGACGGCCGACTGTATGACGTACTCGACTGATCGACCGCGCGACCCGGGCTCCGAGGTTCCCCTGCCGAGCGGCCCGGTCGCGATGTGGCATCTGATGCGACTGTGCTACCGGTTCGAACGACGACTGATGATCACGTCACTGGTGATCCAGGTCCTGGCGGGTGTTCCCCGCCCGCTCACCGTGCTGTGGCTGGGGATGCTGACCGCCGGAGCCACGCAGGGGCGGTGGGCACTGGTCTATGCGGCCCTAGCGGCCATGGCGCTGTCCATGTGTTCGAGCTGGCTGCTCGGCATCGCGGGCGAGCGTGCCGGGCGCCGGTTCCGCGATCGGCTGGCGATCTCGCTGGAGACGCACGTGGCCCGGCTGTACGCCTCGATCGACACGATCGAGCACCAGGAGCGGCCGGAACACCTGAACCGGCTCGCCGTGCTGCGCAGGCAGGTCTACATGGTCGACCACCTGTACGAGTCGATCGTCATCAGCGCCATCTGGATCTTCCAGCTGATCATGATCATGTTGTTGCTCGCCACGGTCGACCCGCTGCTGCCGCTGTTGCTGGTCTTCGCGATCCCGGTGCTCGTCGCGGCGATCGTGCGGCCCGGCAGGGAGCGCCGCGTGGAAGAGACCGCGGCGGTACACAATCGGCTGGCCGACCACCTGTTCTCCCTGGCGACCAGCCCGGCGTCCGGGAAGGATGTCCGGCTGGCCGGGATCGGGGCGCGGCTGGCCGGGGACCGGGCCGCGGCCTGGGCCGAGTGGTACCGCCCGATCGGCCGCGCCCGGGCGATATCGGCCGGCTGGAACGCCGGGGCGTGGGCGGTGTTCGGATGTGGTTACGGCCTGATGCTGCTCTATGTGGTCGAGGTCGCGCAGGCGTCCGCGGCGGGCGTGGTGCTGGTGCTGTCGGCCGGAATCCAGATGTCGGACTACGTCTCCGCGGCCATCGGCGAGGTCGGATTCATCCGCGGGGTCTTCCTGGACGCGGCGCGGCGGCTGCTCTGGCTGGAGAACTATGCCCGGGCGGTCGCCGAGCCCGGTGAACTGCCCGCGCCGGAGCGGATCGGCCACGGAATCACCCTGCGGGACATCGAGTTCCGGTATCCGGGCGCGTCCGAACCGGCGCTGGTCGGCGCCGATCTCACGCTGCCCGCCGGTGCCGTGATCGCGGTGGTCGGTGACAACGGGGCGGGCAAGACGACCTTGGTCAAGCTGCTGGCGAAGTTCTACGCGCCGACCGCGGGCCGGATCGAGGTCGATGGCGTGCCGCTCGACCGGATCGATACCGAGCAGTGGCGCCGGCGGATATCGGGCGCGTTCCAGGATTTCGCGGCGTTCGAGTTCGCCGCTCGAACCACCGTCGGCATCGGCGATCTCGCAGCGATGGACGACGATGCCGCGGTCGAGCGGGCCGTCGCCCGGGGCGGCGCCGACGATGTGATCGCACACCTTCCCGACGGACTGGCCACGCAGCTCGGTCCGCAGTGGCCGGACGGGGTCGGTGTCAGTTTCGGCCAGTGGCAGAAGCTGGCGTTGGCCCGGGGCTTCATGCGGACCGGTCCGCTGCTGGTCGTCCTGGACGAACCGACGGCGGCCCTCGACGCGGATACGGAATACGCGTTGTTCGAGAGCTTCGCCCGGGCCGCCCGGTCCGCGAGCGCGGTCGGCACGATCACCGTCCTTGTCTCGCATCGCTTCTCGACGGTCCGGATGGCCGACCTGATCGTGGTCCTCGAGGATCGTCGCATCGCCGAGATGGGCGATCACGAATCGCTGATGCGCTCCGACGGCACCTATGCCCGCCTGTATCGGACCCAGCAGCGGGCCTACAGCACTACTGAACGACGGAGTGTCGAAGCATGAACGTATTCGAGGACGTGGATTTCGCGGACGGAGATCTGCAAGCGGAACTGACGGCCGGGCGGGAAACCGTGACGCTCCGGCGATGCGTCTTCGCCGGCGCCGACCTGAGCGAGCTGGACCTCGCCGGCGCCGTCATCGACCGGTGCACATTCGACGACGCCACCCTGCGGGACTGCCGCCTGGACGACACCGAAGTCATCGGCGGGAGCTTCCTGCGCGCCGATTTCACCGGCGCCGACCTCACGGGCGCGGTGTTCGAGAACGTCGACCTGTCCCAGGCGAAATTCAACGATGCGATGCTGGCGGAGGCCCGGTTCTCCGGCTGCAAGATGACCGGCGCGGATCTCACATCGCTGCGCGGCCTGGCGGTGACGCTCGGTTTCGAGAACTGCAACCTGCAACTGGCCAACCTGGCCGAGACCCACCTCCGCGGCCTGCGCATCACCGGCTCCGATCTCAGCGAGGCCGACCTCTACCGCACGGACCTGCGCGAGGCCGTGTTCGAAGACTGCAAACTGCGCCAGGTCGATATCTCCGAAACCCGGCTCTACCGCGCCGATCTCCGCGGCGCCGACCTCGCCGGAGTGGTCACCAACGCACCGCACATGCTGCGAGGTGTCATCATCTCTCCCGAGCAGGCAGCGGAGATCTGCGGGGCACTGGGGATGACCGTGATGCCGGGCTGAGGCTGCCGCACTACCGGCCAGCCGGCAGAGACGATTGCCCGCAACAGTCCCGTCCCTGGTATGCGGCGCGTGCATGGGCATGATGCGCGTCGTGGGGTTCTATTTCGGTAGCCGACGCGGGATAACTGAAGTCTGCATTCGACACGGTACTGCCCGTGCGGATATCTGCAGCTCAATCCTATTCTCATGGTGGAAATGAAGGGATCTGTGCGTTTTATGCTGGCGGAGACATTAGGGTTCCGGCCCAGGAACAATCCCGACAAAGGGCGGGCTTACCGTCGTGAGAAGGCTTGGAAGATCCGATACGGGGCCATCGACGAGCCGAATATGGGCAGACGGTTCGAGCACTACGAACCGGCCAAGATGATCGCCTACACCTTCTCGACCGCTCGGGGCGCGGCTTATGACACTGCCGTAGATATGAGCTGCTTCTTCCTCTACCTCGATCGAATTGTGGACGACGCCTGCTGGGACCAGCCGGCGCAGGCCCGAGAATTGCTTCAGAACCTGGTTGACGTGCTGAACGAGGACACGGAGGAGAATCTCTCGATTCCGGTGGTCGCAATGTTCTCCGACGTCTGGCGGGCAAGCAGCCGGGGTATGTCCTGGGAGTGGAGGCATCGAGCGGCGAAGAACTGGATCGACTACCTGTGGGCAAACCTCACCGAGGTCTACCAGAGGCACCAACGTAGTACCCCGGCCGAACTGGCTTCATTCCTTCCGAACCGCCGCCTGTCCGGTGGTCCTCTGCCGACCTTCGACATGTATGAACCCGCTAACGGGTTCGAAGTGCCTTCCTGTGCTTATCACAACCCGCATCTGGCGCAGATTCTCACCCTGACCTGTGACCTATGTGTACTGGGCAACGACCTCGCATCCTACCGGCGCGAAGACGCCACACGTGATCCTTTCAACGCTGTCCTCATCCTGCGAGACCGCAAGGGATTGACTCTGGACGAGGCCAGCCAACACGTTTTCGACATCCTTGTCGAAAAGGCTGGGCAATACCACCTGCTCAAGGAATACGTGCCGGAGGTCTGCCGGGTACTCGGCCTCGACAAGAAGGCTACGGATGCCGTTCAGCAATGGAGCCGATGCTTGGACGACTGGAACGGGGGGTTCTTCACCTGGCAGTTCGAACAGATCCGTATGGCCGTCTATTGAGCCGAGGTGCCCATGAACGAACGTTCGTGAGACACCCTCGGGGCAGGCTGTTTCCGCGGTTCACACCGTGCCCGCCCTAGGTCTGCCGCGCCTACGCCTCCCCCGCGGCGCCCGCATGGGGCGGTCGTGACACGCTCCACGTCGTTGGTGTGAGGGTGGTCGGAAACTCCTCGCCGCGAAGCACCTGCACACGCCAGGGGTCCAGGCGGAGTGGGGTGAATGCGGCATCCTGCGGGCCGGTGACGCCGAACTTTGTCAGGTCGTAGCCGATCGGCTCCGGAGTCGTCGTGAACAGCGCCCACACCTCCTGCTTCGCGTCCGCTTCCTCGGTCCAGGTCGCCACACATTCTCCGAGGACAACGTGCTGCGCCGGGCTCCAATACGAGAACGCCACGTTCGGGTTGGCCGCTAGATGCGCCGTCTTCACCGGCGTCTTGGCCGTCGCTACCCAACCCACCGGACGCCCCTCGACAACCTGCCAGATCGGGTGCACGACCCTCGATCTCGGCCGACCGCGGGTGTCGACCGTGGTCATCGTGCACCAGATGATCTCCCGGGTGAGTTCCAGAAAGTCGCTCTCCAACTCGGCAAAAGACATGCCGCACCTCCTCTTTCGTCAACTGCGTCCGAACGGTTTCCCCGACCGGCCGAGGTTACTCGGCCCCTCCGACATCGTCGGGCCGGGCCGCCGGCGCTCCGCGGGGCCGATCCGGACCGACCGGATCGCCGTGGCGGGGGAGCGATTCGAGGAATCCGAGCGGCGCGGACAACAGCGGCACCGCCGGAACTCGGCGAATTGTCTCCGCGGGCGTCATGCTCGATTCCTGGCGAGTATGCGTTGCGGCGCAACGCCTTCGGCAGCCGAGGTTTATCCCGGGTCGGCTATAGGTGCCGGTCCCACCACCAGGCGATCGTGGAGGCAGGTGGTTCGGTGCCGGTGTCGTGGGGCCGGTCGGCCCAGCTGCCGGGCGGCGTGGAACCCGGCACCCGGTACCTCGGGGTGCTGAACCCCCAATCGAGATTTCCTCGCACGACATGACCCAGGTCCGCCAGATACCGGCGGGTGGGCGCGGACTGGTGTCGGGTGGTCTTCTCACGCAGTTGCAGGAACCGGCACATGATGCGATCGCGGACGGCGACGGCGCCGCGAACGGCCTCGCTGCGAGGGCATCGCCACTGGTGCACGAGCACGTTGACGATATTCTGGTCGGCCTCGTTACGGTGCTGGTCCTTGGCGTAGGACTGAATGTCGTTGTCCAGAGAGGCCAGCATCTGCGCCATCTCGGTGCACGCCCGCACTGCGGGACAGTCCAGTTCGTTCGCCGGGATCTGCGGACCGGTCACCAGTTCGATCATGGCGATGACGGGTTCCCCGGCGGCGCTGTTGATCCGCATGGCCAGGTAGTCGTCGAGCGACGGCATCAACGCGTCGGACTGGTTTCCGATCTGCCAGAGCACTCCGGTCAGCCAGGCCCGGTGAGCCAGCACCCAGCGGCGATATTGCACGGGAGTGCCGACCTCGGCGAACTTGTGCGCGATGTCGGCCAGAGGCCGCATGCAGTCGTGGGGTTCGGGGATGTCCGAGCCCGGCGATTCCAGCATGCGCAGGATACGTCCGGTGAGCCGCGCGAACTCGGCGGTGCGAGTGTTCCAGGGAGCGCTGTCGCAGTATGCGTCGTCGAATACGAAACCCAGGTACGTCCATTCGACCGCGATCTGTAATCGGTCGGCCTGGCCGTGCGGCACCATCCGGGCGTAGAACTCGGCGCTTCGGCTGTCGAGCACTCGATCCGGGCGCTTGTCGAAGTAATTCCACCGTGCCAGCCACCCGTGGGCCTTCGTCTCGATGGAGGCGGTGTCGGGATGAATAGCCGGCTCGATCGGGCAGTAGAAGCCGGGCATGTCCATGATCGGATGTTCTGGCGCCGTCGTCATTCTGGTATCCGTTCCTTCGTCGGGGCTGTTGCGGCGTCGTACAGCTGGGAATTCGTATTTCCAGGCCCTCTGCTGGTTCATGATCGTGCTCAGCCGTAGCGGCCGGAAGGTTCCGCTGCGCATCGGAGGGATGCGTGCGCTACATGCATGCGAGCGGCGAGGTCAGCGCGGCGTCCGATTGCTCATGAACGCCTTGGGCCGCACCGACTTCGAGGTCGTTGCCGGTCACGAACTCGCGACCCCGCACCGCCCGCCCGCATCTCGCCGAACAGATCCAGGTCGTCGGCACCTGCGGTACGGGTTGGCTCCCGTGCCGGATCGGCCTGGCTCCGGTCAGGCTGCATCGTTGGTGGTACGGGTGCTCAACCACCGTCGGTGTTGTTGACGCTCGTGCTCGTTGCGCCGGTGGATGCGTGCCAGGACCTCGGCGAGGAGTTCGTTGGCGTGGTGGCGGTGGTTTCCCCGGTTCGGGCGGTGGTGCGGTCGGCGGCGGTGTATGCGCGGATCTTCGCGGCGTTCGCGGCCGAGGAGTCCGGCCGTAAGTCTGCTCGTGCCAGGCGGAAGGTGAGGCAGAACGCGCAGGCGGGCAAGCCGCACGGCCCGAACCGCCCGTTCGGGTACGAGGCCGATCAGATCCCCGTGCGTGACGGGGAGGCCGATATTGTGCGGGCACTGGTGCGGCGCACCGTCGCCGGGGAATCGATGCGTTCGCTGGCCGCGTGGTTGAACGAGCAGGCGTATCGACTGCCGGCGGGCTGAACGCTGGCAGACGACCACCGTGAAGAACATCGTGTGTTCCGGGCGTATCGCCGGGTTGCGCACCCATCACGGTGAGGTGGTCGGTCCGGCGATCTGGCCCGCGATCATCACCCCGGCCGAGCATGATCAGGTGCTGGCGCGGTTCGCTGTCAAGGCCCGCTCGGGCCGCCGCGCACCCCGTACCTATTTGCTGTCCGGGTTGTTGCGGTGTGGGCGGTGTGAGCACACGCTGTTGTCGGCCGCCCGTTATGAGCGTAACCCGCGCAACGCTGTGCGCTCGCCCTCCGCTCCGCTCCCGGGCGGGCACCCCGGCGCAGAACCAGGATGAGGACCGAACCGCGCACCACGCCAGCGTCGCTCAGGTCGAAGTACTGCCGCACCATCCCTCAACGGGATGGCTTGCCACGGATCTCCCGGTTACGACGCGCGATATGCGGCAAGACCTGTCACGCGTGCGGTCGATCCGCCGGATGTTGCAGCGCCCGGTATTCGCCGGGCGTCATTCCCGTCTGCTGCTTGAAGACACGATAGAAGTGCCGATCCGAGGCGAAACCGGACGCCGCGGCGATCGACTCGAGCGACCGGGTGCGGTCCGTGCGGAGCAGAGCCCGGGCGGTGCCGATGCGGCGCCGCCGGACCATCGCAGCGACCCCGCCCTCGACGTCCTCGAACAACCGATACAGGGTGCGCCGTGACACCGCGCACGCGCGCGCGATCTGCTCCGTGGTGAGATCCGGTGCGGTGTAATGACTCCGGACGAACGCCAGCACCTGCTGCCGGGCCAGCGCCTGCGCGGACTGCTCCGTGAGCCGGGAGTCACACGCCAGCAGGACCGCCGAGGCCATCAGGTCGAGGGCGTGCGCGCCCAGCACCGCCGCCGCCGAGTCGGTCTGCTGCACCTCCAGCAGGTCCCGGAAGAACTGTTCGATGACACCGAACGCGCCGGTGGTCGGTATCCGAACATTGATGGGCAGTCGACCGATCGACACCCCGGACCGCTCCACGACACTGGACAGTGGCGCCATCGCCGTGGTTATTCCCCACGTGCCCTCGTAGAAGTGCGAGTCCGTCGGGTGAACGCTGTCGTAGATGACCAGCCCGCCCGGCTCCATCGCGGTGACCCGGCCGGACTCATCCAACCAGCCGCGACCGGCTGTCGGAAAGCCCAGCAGCAGGGACGGATCGTCTGGCTGGTCGATATGCCGCCGCGAGCGGCGCGTACCATGCGGAGTGGCCTCGACCGACGAGACGGCCACGGTGTCACAGGTAACGGCCCTGATCCGGCCGTGAAACCGCTCCAACTGCGGCTTGATGAGCGTCATCGGAAAATAGGATCCGGAGAGCAGGCACTCCCACTGCTCGAACGCCTGCCTGGGCGCACACTCGGGTGTCGACCGGATGTCGACGATCGTGTTCACCGGGGTGCCACCCACGCGACGATTCTTGCACCCGAATCACCGGACCGGAGCCGAAATCCAGCCTCCTATCACAACTTCGACAACACGACACTGACAAATCGTGCCTCGGCACCGACGAGTCGGGCCTGTGCCTCGAGTGCGTCGTGATTTCGCTGTGCGGGTGATCGATGGTCGCGGGACGCCGCGTCCGCCGGCAGGTGCGGGTCGGTAGTCTCACCGGCCATGTCGTGGAAGGTGCCCACCCACGACGCCTGATGTACCCGCGCACCCGCATCCGGACCGGCCAGCCGCAGGGTTTCGATCAGGAACTTCTTCAACGACTTCGCCCCGAAACGGGCAGGCAGTGACCGCTCGTCGGCTTCGACCAGCAGCCGGTGCTGTAGCGCGGTCACCCTCCGCGCGCACCGTTCCACCTCTCGCATCAGCGTCACCACGTCGTCGTCGGTCAAGGGTGTCAATGCGAGCTGAAGCAGGTCACCGACCGCAGTGTGCAGCGGGCCTGCGGCCCGCTCTCCGATCCCCCCACTCGAAGACATGTTCGAATTCTACCCCGTGCCCGGCTCGTAGCGACAGGTCCGCAACCATCTGATATCCACGTCTTCACACTGGACGATCGAACGAAAACGCCACGCCCACACCACAACCCTGCCCCGCGCGGATCCACCGACATGCCGTTCGGCGGCCTGCTCATGTTCACCAGCCCCGTCTTCACCAGCCCCCGTCGAGCCGGGCGTGCCGGAATGGTGAGGCGTTCAGTGTCAGCGCTGCCAGGATCAGGCCTCCGGTCGCTGCCCACAGCGCCGGGTGGAGACCGAGCAGGCCGGCGAGGGCGCCGCCGAGTGGTGCGCCGATGACGATGGCGCCGCGGTTCATCGAGCGCATCGTGGCGTTCATCCTGCCGAGGAGCCGGTCCGGGGTGATCGACTGGCGGTAGCCCATTTCGACGGGGCTGTCGATGCCGACGGAGAGCCAGAAGGCGAACTGTGCGACGCAGAGGATCGTGAAGCCGCCGGTTCCGCTGTGTGCCAAGGGAATCAGCGCGTATCCGGCCGGGGCCAGCCACCGGCAGGCGATGATCGCCGGGCCGACGCCGAACCGTCGTCCGGCGCGCACGGCGATCGAGGAACCGGCGACCGCGCCGATGCCGCCGGCCGCGAGTGTCAGACCGTGCGCCGCGGCGTCGAAGCCCAGGTGCCGGACGACGAAGTACGGGTAGATCGTCGACACCATCGACGTGAAGAAGAACCACGCATGGGAGGACAACGCGAGCGGGCCGAGCGCCGGGTGCCGGTACACCCAGCGCAGGCCCTCGCGCAGTTCGGCACGGAGGTTCCGGGTGCTCCGGGTACTCCGGCCTGGGGGCGAAGTCCGTTCCGTGACAGGCAATGTGGCCAGGACGAGACCGGAGATCAGGTACGACACGGCGTCGACCAGGACCGCCGCCGGTGGACCGACGAGCTTGATCAGGATTCCCGCGACACCCTGGCCGCCTATCTGGGCCACCGACGAGGACTGCTCCAGCCGAGCATTGGCTTGGGTAAGCAACTGCGGGGGAACCAGATTCGGCAGGAAGGACTGGTGCGCGGCGTCGTAGGCCAGTGACACCGCCCCGAAGACCGACACCAGCACGATCAACATCGGCATGCTCAGGACCTGGGCAACCACGGCCAGTGGGATCAGCGTGAGCAGACCCGCTCGAATGATGTCGGCGCCCACCAGGATCGGCTTCCGCCGATACCGGTCGACAAGAACGCCGACCAGCAGACCGAACAGCAGGTAGGGCGCCCACTGGGCGGCCCGCAGCGCCCCGAGCTCGAATGTCGAGGCACCGAGGGTGAGGACGGCGAGCAGTTGCAGGGCCTGCGCGGTGATGTACGTGCCGAACATCGACACGCTGTCGGCCAGCCAGAACCGAACGAAGCGCGTCGATGCGAGTAGCGGATACCGGGCACCGGGCTCGGTGGACCTACCTGTCGTCACTCGCCCCCCAAACCAATTGTCAGTGTCCCCAGGCCGGTTCGGACCGCCGACTACACGCGACGCTACGTCCACCGCTCGAGCTCCCGTGTGCTCGAGCGGCAGCGCGTCGGGCGTCTGCCGGCTCGCGAGCAGTAGTCGGGCGGCCCGGCGACCTCCGGCACGCCACTCAGGTCCGAACGGCTGCCCCCGCCCGGATGATCAGATACTCCACCAGCGACACCAGGATGTGCTTGGAGGACTCGCGGTTTCGGGCGTCGCAGAGTTGGATGGGGACCGTGGGGTCGAGGTCGAGGGCGTCGCGGACCTCGTCGGGTGTGTACTGCGGTGCGCCGTCGAAGCAGTTCACCCCGACCACGAACGGCAGGCCCCGGCGCTCGAAAAAGTCCATGGCGGCGAAGGATCCGTCGAGGCGGCGGGTGTCGGCGAGGACGACGGCGCCGAGTGCGCCGACGGCCAGTTCGTCCCAGAGGAACCAGAACCGGTCCTGCCCGGGAGTGCCGAACAGGTACAGGATGAGGTCCCGGTCGATGGTGATGCGGCCGAAATCCAGTGCGACCGTGGTGGTCGTCTTGCCTTCGACCCCCGACAGGTCGTCGACGCCGTCGCTGAGTTCGGTGATCATTTCCTCGGTGTGCAGCGGGTCGATCTCGCTGATCGCCGAGACGAGAGTGGTTTTGCCGACGCCGAATCCACCGGCGACGAGGATCTTCACCGATCTGGCCAGTTCGACTGCGCCTCGGCTGTGGTCAGAGTGCTCGTATGCCATTCAATACCGCTTGGAGTAGTCCGATATCGGGGGCGCCGCTATCGGTGGGGGGTGGGGTACGGAAGATGAGCCGACCCTCGTCGATCAGATCGCCGATGAGGATCTTCGTCACCGTCAGGGGGAGACCGAGTTGTGCCGATACTTCGGCCACCGACTGCGGTGTGCGGCACAGCCGGAGGATGGCGGCGTATTCGGGTTCGGACCGCGAGGGCGGCCCGAACCCGTCCGCCACCACCAGCGTGAGCAGATTCAGGTAGGGGCGTGCGCTGCCGCCGCGCCCGCGCGTGACCGCGTAGAGACGGACCAGCGGCCCCGCTTCGTCGTCGTACCAGGACTCACGCGGGTGACTCATGGTTTCTCGAATCGGCCTGGTGTGGGCGCGGATCGATGGACAGGTGAACACCGACGCGCTGCACCGTCTGGTTCATCTCGTAGGCCACCATGCCCATGTTGGCCGTCTCCTCCGTCAGCAGGGCCAGGCAGGCATTGTCGCCGGCGGAGGTGATGAACAGGACGGCGCGGTCGAGTTCCACCACCGTCTGGTGGACGCCCCCGGCGTCGAAATGATGCCCGGCACTGCGCGCCAGGCTGTGCAGCGCCGAGGCCATGGCACAGAAACGCTCGGCGTCGGACTGGTCCATCTCCGCGGAATGACCGAGCAGCAGGCCGTCGGTGGACAGCACCACCGCGTACTTGACCCCGGTCAGCGCCCGAACCAGGTCATCTAGCAACCAGCCTAGGCTAGTGGGATTGGAAGTAGTCATCTTCGCCTTCTCGTCGGGTGAACTCGGTTGTGGTCGAGCCGGATTCGTCGCGTGCCTGCCTTCCCTGCCGGGTACCTGCCTCGATGGCACTCATCAGATCACGAGCGTCGGCGGACGTGCGCCGCCGGGGCGCCTGGTGGGTGGCGGGCCGCTCGGGCCGCTCGGCCGGGGCGCCGGCCGCGGCCTGACGGCGTCTGCGTGGCAACGGCGGCCGGGTGTCCCCGGTCGCCGCGGGTGCAGATGATACAGCGGGCCTGGACATTCCGGGGTTCGTAGGTGCCGGATCGTTACGTAGGTCGGAGGCGGAGGTGAACCACGCCGACCGGTGCCCGGCAGGGGGCGGGGTGTCGACCGGGTCGGCGCTCGGCGCCGTGCCGAGGGGCCCGGTGTGCCGGACGGGCGCCGTGTGGTGCGCGGGCTCGGCGTGCGGCGTGACGGGGGCGTCCTCGCCGCGCGGCTTCGGTGCGGACGCGATCACCGTCGACGGCACCAGCACGACCGCGCGCACGCCGCCGTAGACGGATTCGGTGAGCCGCACCGAGATCCCGTGCCGGGTGGACAGTTTCGCGACCACGAACAACCCGAGCCGGGTGTCGTCCGACAACGCCGCGACGCTGAAGTCCGGCGGATCGGCCAGCATGGCATTGCGCTGGGCCAGATCGTCCTCCGGGATGCCGAGGCCCTGGTCGATGATCTCGACCACGACGCCCTTGCCCACCACCGTCGCCGACACCTCGACGCGCGACTGCGGCGGCGAGAACGCCGTGGCATTGTCCATCAGTTCGGCGAGCAGATGGATGGAGTCGGCGACGGCGTGGCTGGCGATCCACACGTCGGGCACGCGCCCGGTCTGAATCCTGGTGTACTCCAGGCTTTCCGCCACGGCGCTGCGGATCAGGTCCAGCAGCAGCACCGGATCGCGCCAGCGCCGGCCCGGCTGCTCGCCGCCGAGGATGATCAGGTTCTCGGCGTTGCGCCGGGCGCGGGTCGCCAGGTGGTCGAGCTGGAACAGCAGCTCGAGCTGGTCGGCGTCCTCTTCCTTGCGCTCGGCCTGGTCCAGCAGCGTGAGCTGGCGGTGCACCACCACCTGGCTGCGGTGGGCGATGTTGAGGAATACCGCGTTCGCGCCGGCGCGCGTCGACGCCTCGCCGACGGTCGCGGAGACGGCCGCGACGTGCGCGCGGTTGAAGGCGTCGGCGACCTGGCCGAGCTCGTCGGTGCCGAAGTTCAGGCGCGACACGTCGGCGGCGTCGATCTGCTCGCCCTCGCCCAGCCGGCGCATGATCTCGGGCAGGCCGCGGTCGGCGATGTCGAGGGTGTCGGCGCGTAGTCGGCGCATGCGGCGGATGAAGCGGTTGGCGAGCACCAGCGCCGCCACGAACGCGAGGACCGTGATCAGCAGCACGCCGAGGCCGCCCAGCAGCGAGCGGGTGGCGGTGTCGTCGCCCTGCTTGCGCGCGATGACGTGGGCGTCGCCGCTCTGGTCCTCCCACAGTTTCAGCAGCGCCGACCGCACCTGCGCGGTGGAGTTCTGCCAGTCCGGGATGCTTGCCGGCAGCGGCTCCGGTTCGGCGGTGCGGGTGGTGCGGGATCCCGACGAACTGCCGCTGGACCTCTCGGTCTCGCCCCCGGTGATCGGGCCGCGCGACGCGATCGCGTCCTGCATCGCGGTGATCTGGTGCCAGGCGGGGCTGTCGGTGATCGCGGTCAGCTCGGCCAGCCGCGTGCCCTTCAGTACCGCCGCGGAATACTCCGCCTCCCCGCGGAATTCGCCGACGTACCGGTTGATCTGGTGCATGCGTTCCGGCGGCAGCTCGTTGAGGGTGAGCGCGACGGAACCGAGGGTGTCGGCCTTCGACAGTGCCTCGGCGGCCCGCAACGGCTCGACGCCGTAACCCAGTTCGATGGCCACGCCGGCGTTCGGCGCCACCCGGGCCGCGAGCATCGACGCGGCGATGATGGTCTCGATGACCTTGCTGAAGAACCCGAACACCTCGTCCGGCGGCGTCTGGCGCCCATCGATCTGGCCGCGCAGCGCCGGGACGGCGTTGAACAGCACGTTGTAGCCCTCGATGTCGGAGGCGGAGCCCTCCGGATTCATCTCGCGGGCCGCATCGCCCTTCGCCATCACCGCGGCCAGCGCCTCGTTCGAGCGCTGCCGGGCGGCGGCGAGGCCGCCGGTGGCCTCGGCGTCGCCCGCCAGGTGCAGCACCGACAACCGGCGCTCCTCCTCGAACGCCGTCACCATCAGGATGGCGGGGGTTGTTGTGCTGCTTGCCAGTTCGGCCCAGCGCTGCGCCTCCCGGCCGCTCTGCACCAGGTAGGCGGCCGCGCCGACGCCGATGGCGAGCAGCGTGACACTGGATATGAGCACGATCGCGAGCAGCCGGGTCCGGACGCTGATCCGGCCGCCGACGTCGCTCGGCGCCGAATCCGAGTGTCGGGCAAGCAAGGTGCGGAGATACGAGCGGTTACTCACGGTTCTCTCTGCTCATTCCCGGGTACCGGCGTACCCGATTCACCGGACAAGGCACCGGGATCCACCCTCTCCTCCACGCGGAAGAATTGTTACCGTCAGCGGGAGACTAGTGGATCCGGCGCCGGACAGCTACCGATTCAGACCAGCTGAGCGGCAAGACGTTTGGCGTTCATGTACGCGATCGCCTCGATCGACACCATCGGGTTGACACCCGAGGAGGTCGGGAAGCAGGAGGCGTCGGCGACGACGATGTTGGGGACGTCCCAGGTGGCGCCGTCGGGGTTGGCCGCCGACGTGTCGGCGCTGCCGCCCATCCGGGCCGAACCCATGATGTGCAGGGCCGCCAGCGAGCATTGTCCGGGGCCGTACCCGCCCGCGTCGCAGGCGGCGGTGAACTCGTCGTGCGAGCCGCTCTTCCCCGGTTCGTAGGCGGCGCCGGACTGGTGGCCGGTGTAGATGCGCCGGGCGCCGGCCGCCTCGAGAATCTGTGCCGCGCCGAGGATTCCGGTCCGCAGGTGGGCGCGGTCGCGGTCGGACAGCTGGTAGGAGACGACCGGTTCGCCGCCGCCGTCGACGGTCACGGTGCCGTGGTCGCGGTCGCGGGTGATGACACCCACGGCGCCGGTGTGCGCCCAGTTCTGAAGTTTGGCGCGGTGCGCGTCCGCGCCGCGCCAGTTCATGAATCCGACCGAGAGCCCGGGGTGCATCGGCCCGGTCTCGTAGATGACCCCGTACCCGTTACCGTCGAGGTCACGGTGGTGGCGGCAGATGCGGGCCTGCAGCCCGCCCTCCCACGGCCGGATCTCCTCGTCGAACACACCGTTCACCGCGGCGGCCGGATGCAGGCGCAGGTACCGGCCGATGTTCTTGTTGCGCAGTCCCGACCGGCGCAGCAGCGCGGGCGTCTGGATCGCCCCGGCCGACACCACGACCGCCCGGGCGCGCACGTCGACGGCGACGCCGTCGGAGGTGCGGGCGGTGACGCCCTCGGCGCGGCCGTTGCGCACGTCGACCGTGCGGACGTTCGCGTCGACCACCAGCCGCGCGCCGCGGGCCGCGGCATCGGCGAGCCAGGTCTTGTTCACCGACTGCTTGGCGCCGAGGCGGCAGCCGTACCCGCAGTTGCCGCACTCCACGCCGGCGTCGCAGGCGTCGGATACGTTGCGCGGCAGGGAATCCACGGTCCAGCCGAGTGCCGTCGCGCCGCGCTCGAGAATCGCGTCGCGGGCCGACAGGGGGGAATGGTCGCTGTTCACGCCGAGCCGCCGCAGGACGGTGCTCAGCGCGTCGCCGAACTCGGCATCGGTGAACTGCGGCACGCCGAGGTCGGCCCACTCGGCGCGGACGTTGTCGGGGGTCGGCAGCGAGGTGCTCCAGTTGACGACCGTGCCGCCGCCCAGGCAGGTGCCGGCGGCCAGGGTGAGCTGTCCTTCCGACGTGGTCTGCGGGCCGGGCGCGTACAGGTTCACCAGCGCCTCGAGTTCGCCGGTGCCGAAATCGCGGTCGTCGTAGTAGTTTCCGCGTTCCAGGACGACGACATCCAGGCCCGCCTCGGCCAGTACCGCGGCCGCGGCGCCGCCGCCCGCGCCGGAGCCGACGACGACCACATCGCAGGTGAGTGTGGTGGGCGCGGTGGGCCGGATCGGCGCCAGGGCGGGTTGCGGCGCGGTCTGCAGGGTGCCGAGCGGGCCCGGATATCCCATCTGCTTCCACAGCGGGTTGGACCCGGTGGGGCCGGGGGTGACGTTGTAGGCGATCAGCGCCGCCGACTTGAGGGCCTGGAACAGCGCGCGCTTGGCCCCGATCCGGGAGTCGCCCATCCGGAGCAGCGCCTGCTCGCGCTCGGCCTGCGACAGTGCGGAGAAACGGCGGAGCCCGCTCCCGGTGAGCAGCAGGCTCAGCAGCGGTGAGTCCCACAGGTTCAGCAGCGTCGCGAGCTGTTTGTTCTCGGCCTCGCGCGGGTTGCGGGCGAGCATCCGGAAGACGGTGTCCACCGCACCGAGTTCGGTGGCGGACGGTAGGCCCAGCCCGTCACCCGGCGTGAACGTATCGCAGATCATGCCGAGCGCGGTGCGCTGTTTCGCCGTTGGCTCCATAAGTTTTCCCCTTTGTAGGTCCAGGCGAGTTCTATCACGGCGCGTGAATCTTCGCTAACTTATGCGCGATGTGACCGCGCCGTGATCGGTGTCGGCCGAAACGCGACGCCGACGGCCGCAGTAGGCGCACAATGGTTTTCGTGTTCGCGTCCGAATGGGACGATCGTTTCTCGATGCCGCGCGGTGGCCCCCGGGCCTCGCGGCTGAATCGGCTGTTCGAAACCGGCCGGCTCGAGTACACCGATCGCGACGATGTGCCCGACCATCGCAAGCAGCAGGTGGTCGGGGGGCTGGACCGCGGCGGTGAACGCTTGGGGATCCACTCGAAGTACGCGCGATTGGCGCTCACTCTGGTCGCCGGCGTGGACCGGCCGCGGATTCTGGAACTCGGTGCGGGGCACGGGCGTTTGTCCGAGCGGATCCTGCTGTTCGACCAGACGGCCCGGATAACCGTGACCGACCTCGACCCCGGCTCGGTGGGCCGGATCGCGGCCGGGCCGCTCGGCCGCAATCCCCGGGTACGCACCGCGGTCGTCGACGCGACGGCGATCGACGCCCCCGCGCACAGCTATGACCTGGTGGTCTTCGTCTCCGGCTTCCACCACCTGCCGCCCGACGCGGCGCGCCGGGCGATCGGCGAGGCGACGCGGGTCGGCACGAAATTTCTGGTCGTCGACGCCGAACGCCCGCCGACCGCGGCGCTGCTGTGTTTTCCGCTGATCCTGGTGATGATGGTGACGCTGGCGCTGCGCTTCGCGCCGATTTCGGCGGTGCCCGCGCTCGTGCACGACGCCTTCATCAGCCTGCTGCGTTCTTATAGCCGATCCGCCTACATCGCCCTCGGTAAGGCGGCGCATCCGGACATTGCCGTCGAATTTCCGCACGGCCGACGGTTGTTCGAATTTCTGTTACCCGTCGTCTACTCACGGGCGGCGTAACGCCGTAGCACCCGGACGGGCCGCCTGGGACTTGCCGTCCTGTTATTCCGGCATGACTACGGGATGTGTGCCGGGATGACGGGGGATCTGCCGTGCGGTTACGGGGATGTGCGCCGGGATTGCAGGGTACTGAATTGCCGGGGGCGCACCGGGATTGAGGATCAGGGGATCCCCCGGGTAATGGCATATGCCGCGGGATGTCGGCCGCTGCACAGCCATTCGGCAAGCTCGAGCCCGCTGTACAGCCGCTCGGCACGCTCGAGTGCGTGTACCACCGGCTGAGATGCGCTCGAGCCGAGGCTGATCCCGGCCGGAGCCGGTGTCGCCAGGATTGCGGTAATCGACCGTCACGGAGGCGAAAACATGACGAGTACCTTGAGTACCTCGGCAATCCAATCCGATATCTCCCGCATCAAGGAGGTCGCCTGGGGCCTGGTGTCGACGGCGGCGCTGGTGACCGCCGTGGACCTCGGCATCGCCGGCGCACTCGACGCCGGGCCGCGCTCGGCGGCGGACCTGGCGCGGGAACTCGACGCGGATCCGGTCGCGCTGGCGCAGCTCCTGGATGCGCTCGTGGCGCGCGAGGTCTTCGCCAGGCGCGACGACGGCACCTACGGCAACACCCGCATGTCGCAGCTGCTGCGCGAGGACGATCCCAACAGCGTGACGTACCTGGTCCGGTGGATCGGCCACCCGATCTTCTGGCGGCTGTGGCCGCATCTGCGCGAGGCGGTCACCGAGGGGAAGCCGCAGTCCACGGCCGTGTTCGGCAGCGACTTCTTCCGCTACATCCATACTCACGAACCCGAGGCGGTGTCGGTGTTCACGGCGGCGATGACGCAGGCCAGCAATCACACCTCGGCGCAGGTCGTCGAGGCGATGGGGCTGTCCGGGGCGGAGACGGTGGCGGATATCGGCGGCGGCCAGGGGCGGCTGCTGCGGGCCGTCCTGGAGACCCACCCGGATGTCCGGGGCTATCTCCTGGATCTGGACAATGTTGTCGCCGAGGCTCTTCCGGAGCTGCGCGACGGCGGAACCCTGGCGGATCGGGCCACGGTCCTCGCCGGCGACTGCCGCGTGGACGTTCCCGTCCGGGCCGACGTCTACGTCCTGAAGAACATCCTCGACTGGGATGACGACAGCACGCTGCGCACCCTGCGGAATGTACTTCGGAACGCCGCGCCCGGCGCGCGGGTGATGGTGGTGGAGACGCTCACCGACCACACGCCGGAACCCGTGGTGACGTCCGCCCTCGACATGCTGCTGCTGGTGAATGTCGGTGGGCGCAAACACAGTTCGCAGCATGTGGCCGAGCTGTTCGACCGGGTGGGTCTGACGTTCGGCGGCGTGCGTCCCACCGGGACGTTCCTCGCCCTCGCCGAGGGAATCGTGCCGGAAGGCGGTCGCTGACATGGGAATCCGACTCGACGACGGCGTGGCGCTGATCACCGGCGCCGCATCCGGAATCGGCGCCGCCGCCGCGGTCGCCCTCGCCGCGGCCGGCGCCCGGGTGGTGCTCGCCGACCTGCAGGACTGCGCCGAGACCGAGCGTGCGGTGAAGGCCGCCGGGGGAGAGGCGATTACGGTCCGCGCCGATATCTCGCGCGCCGCCGACGTGCAGGCCGTGGTGGATCGTGCGGTGGAGCAGTTCGGGCGGCTGGACTACGCCTTCAACAACGCGGGCGTGGAGGGTATGGCCGAACGCGACATCCACGAGGCCGACGAGGCGGCGTGGGACCAGGCGCTCGCGGTCAACCTCAAGGGTGTCTGGCTGAGCATGAAATACGAGATACCGGCCATGCTGCGGACCGGCGGCGGGACGATCGTCAACGGCGCGTCGGTCGCCGCGCTGGTGGCCTTCGACAAGAACGGCTCGTACGTCGCCGGCAAGCACGGGGTCCTCGGCCTGACCAAGACCGCGGCGCTGGAGTACGCCGAACGCGGCGTCCGGGTCAACGCCGTCTGCCCCGGCGTGGTGCGCACCCCCTTCCTGGAGCGCTTCACCGGCGCCGATCCCGAGGTGGAGGCCCGGTACACCGCGATCGTGCCGATGGGCCGCATGGCCGCACCGGACGAGATCGCGCGGGCGGTGCTGTGGCTGCTGTCCGCGGAGTCGTCCTATGTGACCGGCCACGGTCTGGTGGTCGACGGCGGCCTGGTGGCCCGGTAGGGGCCCGGCGTGCAACCGCGGGTGGTGATCACCGGTATGGGAGTCGTGGCGCCGGGCGGCATCGGCGTCAACGAGTTCTGGAAGCTGCTCGGCGACGGGCGCACCGCGACCCGGCGGATCACGCTGTTCGATCCGTCGCCGTTCCGCTCCCAGGTGGCCGCCGAAATCGACTTCGTCCCTTCGGAACACGGGCTCGGCGCCGCCGACGCCGCGCGCCTCGACCGGGCGACGCAGCTGGTCCTGGCGGCGGTCGGCGAGGCCGTCGAGCCCGGTCTCGTCGCCGACCCGTACCGCACGGGCGTGGCGATCGGGACGGCGGTCGGCGCCACGATGAGCCTGGAGCGGGAGTACCGGGTCGTCAGCACGCAGGGGCGGGACTGGCTGGTCGATCATCGTCTCGCGGTGGCGAATCTGTACGACAGTTTCGTTCCCAGCTCGATCGCGGCCGAGGTCGCCCGCCGCACGGGCGCGGCCGGTCCGGTGACGGTGGTGTCGACCGGCTGCACGTCCGGCATCGACGCCGTCGCCCACGCCGCCGAACTCATCCGGGAAGGCACCGCCGACATGATGATCGCCGGGGCGACCGATGCGCCGCTGTCGCCGATCACGGCGGCGTGCTTCGATGCCATCAAGGCGACGACGCCGCGCACCGACGATCCCGCCCGTGCCTCCCGGCCGTTCGACCGCACCCGCAACGGGTTCGTCCTCGGCGAGGGCGCCGCGATATTCGTCCTGGAGGAGTACGGAGCCGCGAGGGCGCGGGGCGCCGACGTCATGGCCGAGATCGCCGGTTACGGCGCCCGCTGCAACGCCTTTCACATGACCGGCTTGCGACCCGACGGCCGGGAGATGGCGGAGGCGATCCGGGCGGCGCTGGCGGAGGCCCGGGTCGATCCGCGCGACATCGACTACATCAGCGCCCACGGCTCCGGCACCAAGCAGAACGACCTGCACGAAACCAACGCGGTCAAGCGCGTTTTCGGCAGCCGTGCGCACGACGTCCCGATGAGTTCGATCAAGTCGATGATCGGTCATTCGCTCGGCGCGATCGGCTCGCTGGAGATCGCGGCGTGCGTGCTGGCGATCGGTGACAACGTGGTGCCCCCGACCGCGAATCTGTATGAGCCCGATCCCGACTGCGATCTCGACTACGTGCCGGTGACCGCGCGGGAGTGGCGGACCGACGCGGTGCTGACCGTCGGCAGCGGCTTCGGCGGGTTCCAATCCGCCATGGTGCTGCGCCGACCGGACAGGACGTAGGCCGTGCGCGCGCGAGTGGTGGTCACCGGGCTGGGTGTCATGGCGCCCAACGGCATGGGTGCGGAGAAGTACTGGTCCGCGATCCTGGCCGGGGACAACGGGATTCGCAGGATCGGCCGATTCGATCCCGGGCAGTACCCGACCGGGCTGGCGGGCGAGGTGGTGGAATTCGCTGCCGAGGAACATCTGTCGAGCCGCCTGCTGCCGCAGACCGATCACATGACCCGGCTCGCCCTGCGCGCGGCCGACTGGGCGCTGGCCGACGCCGGTGTGGACGTCCGCCGGGACGACGGTCTCGGCGTCGGCGTGGTGACCGCCAGTTCCGCGGGCGGATTCGAGTTCGGTCAGCGGGAATTGCAGACGCTCTGGGCCAAGGGTAGCTCGTATGTCAGTGCGTACCAGTCGTTCGCGTGGTTCTATGCGGTCAACACCGGGCAGATCTCGATCCGGCACGGCCTGCGCGGGCCCGGCGGAGTGGTCGTCGCCGACGATGCCGGTGGCCTGGAGGCCGTCGCGCAGGGCCGCCGCGTGATCGGCCGGGGGACACCGGTCGTCGTCTGCGGGGGAGTGGACGGGATCGTCTGCCCGTGGGGGTGGGCCGGCCACCTGGCCCGCGGGGAGATGAGCAGCTCCGACGACCCGTGCGCCGCCTACCTGCCCTTCGACGCGCGGGCCGGCGGCTACGTGCCCGGCGAGGGCGGCGCGATCCTGGTCCTCGAGGACGCCGATCGGGCCGAGCAGCGGGGCGCGGCACGCGGTTACGGCGAGATCGCCGGATACGGGGCCACCTTCGACTCGCAGGTCGAGCAGGAGCGCGGGCTGCGGCTCGCGATCGAAACCGCCTTGGCCACCTCGGATTCCGCGCCGTCGGATATCGACGTGGTCTTCGCCGACGCCGCCGCCTCGGCCCGGCTCGACGCCGCCGAGGCGGCCGCGATCGGCGCCGTCTTCGGCCCGGCCGGCGTCCCGGTGACCGCGCCGAAGACGCTGATCGGCCGGCTGGGCGCCGGTGGCGCGGCGCTCGACCTGGCCACCGCGCTGCTGTCGTTGCGGCACAGCATGATCCCGCCCACCGCTCACGTGCGGCCCGCCGCGGACCACGGCCTCGACTTGGTGGTCGGCGCCGGGCGGCCGGTGCCGCTGCGCGCGGCACTGATTCTCGCGCGCGGCCATGGCGGATTCAACTCCGCCATGGTGGTGCGCCGCCCGAATTCCGTTTCCGGACAGGAGGAACCGTCATGCGGCTCGAAGAACTGATCGTGATATTGCGCCGATGTGCCGGCGTCGACGAGAACGTCGTCCTCGACGACGCCATCGCCGACACCGACTTCGAGAACCTCGGCTACGACTCCATCGCGTTGCTCGAAGTGACCTCGGATATCGAGCGGACCTTCGGCATCAAGCTCGCGGACGACGCCATCGAGGTCACCAGCACGCCGCGCGACGTGCTGAAGCTCGTCTCGGAGCAGAGCGAGGTGGGTGCCTGATGCCGAACACGCCAGCGGCGGCGACGGTGTCCGGCGAACTCGCCCGGATCTTCGCCGAGTCGACGATCGTCGATCTGTCCAGCGATATCGGCAACCACGCCGAGGGGCCGTTCACCACCCGGATCGACGCCCTGGAGCCGGAACCGGGCGCCGCGTTCTTCTGCGAGAACGTCTTGCCGAAGATCGCGGCGCATGCGGTGGGCCGGCTGCGCGCCGCCGACTTCCCGGACGGCGCCTTTCTCCGGCACGAAATGGTGCACGCCTCCGTGCACGCCGGCTCGCACATCGATGCGCCGGGTCACTACGGCCCGGCCGCCGACGGCGTGCGCCGCGATATCAACGACGCGCCCCTGCGGTCCTTCTTCGGGCCCGGTGTGGCCTTCGACCTCGCCTCGCTGGACAGCGCGGTCGTCACCCGCGCCGATATCGCCCTGCCGGACGGCACCGCGCCCGGCTCCATCGTGCTGATCCGCACCGGCGGCGACAAGGCGATCGCGGCGGAGGCCATCGAATATCTGCTGGACGCCGGAATCGACGTGATCGGCACGGACGGAGCAAGTTTCGACGGCCCGTTCGAGCCGATGATCGAACGCTATCTGGCCGGCGGGGATTCCGGCGCGCTCTGGCCCGCGCACGTCCTGGGCCGCCACCGCCCGTACTACCAGATCGAGCGGCTGGCGAACCTGGATCGGTTGCCCACCACCGGATTCTTCGTCCTCGCCCTGCCCGTCCTGATCACCGGGGCCACCGCCGCGTGGACCCGCGCGATCGCCCTGACCCGACCCTGAAACGGGGAAACGACAATGCAAGTCATCACGCGCTCGGTCATCGTCGACGCACCGGTCGACGTCGTCTACGAGATCTCCAACCAGGTCGATCGCTGGCCGGAGATGATTCCCGAATACCTGAAGGCGGAGATCCTGCGGCGCGAGGGCCGCAAGATCTGGTTCCGGCTGACCAACGCCGACAACATGTCGTGGGTGTCGTGGCGGATGCTGTACCCGCCGCTGATCTCCTACGCCGAGCGCCACGAACCGCTGGCGCCGTTCACCTTCAACCACCTCACCTGGGTCTATCAGCCGCTGCCCGGCAATCGCAGCCAGATGACCTGGGACATGTGCTTCGAGCTGGTCGAGGACAAGCGCGCCGAGGAGCCGCAGTGGCGGCAGCGGATGGCCGAGCACACCGCCGCCAACCAGGAGGCGCTGCGCGAGTACATCGAATCGGTAGCACGTAAACCGGAATCGCCTGCATGGCAGCCGGTCCCGGTCACCGGGGACGCCGCATCGGCTACCGACAACTCGGTATCGCCCGCCGGGGATTCGGCATCGCGTACCGAGAACCGGCGCACCGAGAACCGGCGTACCGGGAACACAAAACAGCGAGCACGCGATGAATACCGTTGAGCGAGTGCCGGTTCTGATCGTCGGCGGCGCGGTGAGCGGGCTGTCGTCGGCGGCTTTTCTCGCACAGCACGGGGTTTCGTGCCTGCTGGCCGAGCGGCGCGACCGGCTCTCGCAGCATCCGCGGATGAGCGATATCGGTCCCCGGGCCATGGAGTTGCTGCGGGTCCTCGGAGTTCACCACGGGATCCGGCGGCTGGACGAGGACCGCGACAGCACGATCCTCCGGGTCGACACGCTGGCCGGCCGGGAACTCGGCCGGTACTCCATGGGCGGCCCGGCGGAGTTCGGTGGCCTGACCCCGGAGAAGCAGGTGTGGTGCGACCAGGACCAGCTCGAACCGATCCTGCGGGACCGGGCCGCCGAACTCGGGGCCGAACTCCGATTCGGTACGGAGCTGACCGGATTCGAGCAGGACGGGCACCTGGTCCGGGCCGAACTGCGGGACGCCGCGACCGGCCGCCGGACCACCGTGGTCGCCGACTATCTGCTGGCGTGCGACGGATCGGGCAGCCCGATCCGCGAAGCGCTCGGTATCGGCTACGGCGGGCCGGGGCTGCTCGCGAACCAGGCGGGCATCCTGTTCCGCGCCGACCTGACCGCGGCGCTGCGCGGCCGGAGTTTCGTGCTGTGCATGGTGGACGATCTCGACGCCTCCGCCTCCGGCGTGCGGTTGAACATCCTGTTGGAGCGCAACCTGAATCGGTGGACGCTCAGCGTTCCGCACGATCCGCGGACCGACGACGGACTGTCGCAACGGCGCTGTGCCGAGCTGGTCCGGCGCGCGGTGGGCGTGGCGGACCTCGCGGTCGAGGTGCTCGGCGTGGACATCTGGCAGATGCGGGCCCTGCTGGCCGACTCCTTCGGGCGCGGAAGGGTTTTCCTGGTCGGTGATGCGGCCAAGACGTTGCCGCCCACCGGTGGTTACGGGGGCAACTCCTGCCTCGAGGACGCCCACAACCTCGCGTGGAAGCTGGCGCTGGTCCTGGCCGGCACCGCGGGGCCGGAGCTGCTCGACAGCTACGAGAGCGAGCGAAAACCGGTCGCGCAGTTGTTGATCGAGGACTCGGTCGTGCGCGCCGGACTGCTCCTGTCCGGTGCCGCGGAGGGCGGGTCGAGCCGGCCCGCCGATCAGCCGAGCAAGGCGAGCATATGTCTCGGAACCCGGTACCGGACGGGTGCGCTGATCGCCGAGGAGCCCGATGCCGGGGACCGGACCGAGGATCCGCGCGCACCCACCGGCCGGCCGGGCACTCGGGCCCCGCATGTCGTCTTGGATCGCGGTGGCCGCGAGATCTCTACCCTGGATCTGTTCGGATCGAGTTTCGTTCTCCTGACGGGGCCGTCGGGTGCGTCCTGGGAACGGGCGGCCGGCTGCGCCGGCGCGGGCCTGACGATCCATCGGATCGCGACCGCCGCGGGACCGGATGCGGCGCTGGTCGATACGGAGGGACGCTGGGGCGAGGCATACGGAGTCTCCGAGTCGGGGGCGGTACTCGTTCGCCCCGACGGTGTCATCGCCTGGCGCGGCCGGACCGCCGAGACCCACCCGGACGAGGTCCTGGCGGCCGTGCTGCGCTCGATTCTGGGCGGTACCGCTACCGCCGGGTTGGCTTCACCCGGCGCTCCGATCGATGTCCAGTTCGGCCAGATAGCGAGCGACCATGGGATGTAACGCCATCGGCTTGGCCACCTCCGGACATCGGCCGCGCAGCGTCACCATTCCGGATTCGATCAGGCCGATCACCGCGACCTCGGTGCGGGCCGGCGCCGTCGGTGCGAGCGCGACCAGCTCGTCGAGTCCGAAGGGGTGATCGCGCAGCACGGCGATACCGCGGAAGACGATCCGCTCGACGGCGTCGAGATCGCGATAGACGGCATCTATGCGATGGAACAGATCGAACCCCAGATTGGCCAGATCCGAAAGACGCACGGTGTCCTCGGGATTCATGATCCGGTGGTGCAGATGCTCGAGCGGGTACCGGGGCGAGGCGGTGAGCCGGTCGCCGATGAATCGCAGGGCCAGCGGGAGCGCGCCCACGGTGTCGACGAGCTGTTCGACCACGCGCCGCTCCCGGTCGACCCGGTCGAATCCCACGATCGCGGCGAGCAGAGCCAAGGCATCCCCGGTGGACAGTGGATCGAGCAGACACTTCTCGACGCCGAACAGGCCGGGCGGCGGGCGGCGGGCGGTGATGATCGTCGCGGATCCCAGCGGCAGATGCGGCACGATATCCGCGGTCCGGGGCAGGTTGTCGAGGACGACGAGGATCCGGCGTCCCCGCGTGATCGAGCGGAACAGCGACACCGCACCGGCCAGGGTCGCCGGCAGTTCGCGATCGCCGACGCCCAACGCGCGCAGCAGGTCCGAGAAGGCGCCGAGCCCGGACCGGTCGGAGTGGCCGAGGTCGACATGGAGCTGACCGTCGGGGAACGAATTCGTCACCGCGTGCGCGATGGTCAGCGCCGTCGCGCTCTTGCCGACACCCGGCATCCCGTGCAGGCAGACCGTCCGGGGTGCGGTGCGCGAATCTCCCGCCAGCAGGTCCGCGGCCGTGCCGACGATGCGTCGCCTGCCGACGAAATCCGGGACCACCGGCGGCAATTGGGTCAGCCCGACCGGCTCGCCCCGGGTACCGCCCGGCACCGCGGGGACCGGGCTCATCTCGCCGTTGAGGATGTCGAGGTGCAACTGCCGGACCGGTTGTCCCGGTTCGATTCCCATCTCGTCGGCCAGTCGCGTGCGTAGCTCCCGATACACGGCCAGCGCCTCCGAACGCCGGCCCGACCGCGCCAGCGCCGCCATGAGCGTTTCGTGGAAGCCCTCGTGATACGGATTCTGCTCGATGTGGAACCTCAGCTCGCCGATCACCTGATCGAAACGCCCGAGCCGCATCTCGGCCCGCAGCCGCATCTCGACCACCTGCCGGTTGCGCTCCTCCAGCCACGCCACCCGGTTGCTCAGCCGCTTGCCGAGCGTGACATTGCGCAGCGGCGCGCCGCGCCAGCACGACAGGGCGCGGGCGAGGCAGTCGCTGGCCTCCGACAGCTTCTCGGGGCGTTCCTCGGTCATCCCCGCGCGCAGCAGGCCGGCGCCGTTGCTGGCCAGGCTCTCGAACTCGTCCAGGTCCACGTAGGTGTCGGTGAGCAGCAGCGAATAGCCGGACTGCCGCGTCACGAGCAGGTCCTCGCCGCCGCGCGCGAGGATCTTGCGGAGTTCGTGAATGTAGGTGTGCACCGTCCTGTTCCGCTTCTGCGAGGTCGGCTGCGGCCACAGCTCGTCCACGATCCAGTCGATCGGTACCGTGCGCCCCCGCTCGATCGTGAGCAGCGCCAACATACTCCTGATCTTCGGTTGCCGCGGCGTGAGGTCGATGTCGTCGAGCTCGACCGAAAACTCACCGAGCACTTTGAAGTTCACGAGACTCCGCCGGGATATCTCGCCGCGAACAGGCATACGACACCCGACCGGCTGATCTCGACCTCGGTGAAACGCGCCGCCAGCGCGCGGGCGAGGTCCTCGGCACGATCGGTCTCGTTGCTGAACGAATCGGCACGGTTGAGGCGCCGCTGGAGCGCGCGGGACACGGCGGTGTGCCGCTCGTCGGCGCCGAGGACCGTGCTGCCGAATATCCGGGCGTTGTCGGCGAGATAGGGGATCACGCTGTCGAATACGGCGGCCTTCCGGTCGAGCGGCCCGGGCAGGCAGTGCAGCAGGAAGTTCATGCCGACCGAATCGAACTGCACCGCACCGAGATCCAGCGGCTCCAGGACATTGGCGGTCCGGGTTACGGGGCGGTAGCGCGAGATTCGCCGGGCAGTACCGGCCAGCACGCCGTCACTGAGGTCCACCAGCGTGATCGCCGGGTTCGCCGTGGGGAAGCGGCATTCGTCGAGAAACCAGCCGGTTCCCGGGCCGAGGTCGAGGTGCCGTGCGCCGACGTGACTGTTGTACTGCGCCAACATCTTCGACCGCGGGCATCGCCACACCCAGCGGCATACCAGGCCCAGTACGAGCCAGTCGTAGACGGCGAGCATGCGCCGGTGATACGGCTCGATGCCGGCGCGCAGGCGGGCCTCGGTCGGCGTGCCGTCATGGCTGCCGGATTCGTCGAATTCCACTGTGCGGCCTCCGCTCTCCAGAAGATGCGGACTCCATCGGGCCGTTCGGTCCGGACAACGCACGGGCCGAAATCCCCCAGGGCCCGCACCGGATACATCCTAATCGGGGTGCAACATCGTAGTTTCGGGCAAGGCAGGCTCCGTAGCCGCCGCACACAACACGGTAAGCCGCCGAATCGGGTTCACTCCGGCCCCAACCTCGACCGGTAGGGGGTTCCAACCTCGACCGGTAGGGGTGTCGCGGCCGCGATCACGCGCGCTCGGCCCGCGATCTGTTTCGGTAGGCGGGCAATTTCGGTAGGCGGCAATGCGGTCCGGGATGTCCGATGCCGCGGGCCGCTCGGGTGCGGGCTCGGGCGTCGGGTTCGCCGCGATGCCGGGGCCGTGCGGCGCGCGTACGTGAAGGGCCGTTCACGCCGCGCGGGCCGGGGCTCGGACGGTGCCCGGCCGGCGAATCGGCACGTCCGTATCGGACCGGTAAGTATGTTGCGGAGCGGTAAATGAGCGCCCGGTTTAGGTACGTTCGTCCCGCTGCCGGTTATCCTGACGAACCCGGGGTGGCCTTGCTGACCTGCCGAAAAGGGACCACCCAGTACGAAGTAGGGGGTGGGCGACGCACTGCGGTCGCAATGTTGCGTTCTTGCATTTGTAAGAGCATGATCCAGCTAACCTAGTTGTGGACCACCGATCCGATGACCGGTATAGCCGAACCCGGAGATCAGTATGTTGGTGCGATTTGTAGTGCTCTCGGGTGTGTACGGGGTGCGGAGATGACGACGATGACGACAACGTCGATGGCCGGAGTGCTGCCGACCGCGCCGCAGCTGCTGTGCGCGTTCCAGGGCCGCCGATTCCAGGATCGGGTGCTGTTGCGGACCGCCCGCACGTTGGCGGATCTGCATGCCCGGCGCGTGCAGGTGCACGACCCGATCCTGCTCGCGGAGCTCGACACCCGGCGCGGGGAACTCGTCGACGACATCAACGACTGGGTGATCCAGGAGCTGCCGCAGCACCGCAACGGCGCGTCCCTGCACACCGAGAGCCTCGGCGCGGTGGTCGACCGGATGGCGCAGAGCTGGGTCGATGCCAACCAGGTCATCGATCGCGAGGGCCCGCGCAGCGACAACACCCATAAACATTGGTATCGGTTGGCCGAATTGGTGGACGGCTACACTGATCTCGTCATCGACGTGGCCGGTGGTCGGCGCCGTCTGCCGGAGCAGTAGTGCCGCAGCAATAGTGCCGAACCGAAGGTCACCGTGCCAGTGGTGACGCCGCCCGAGCGGCCGCTATCCGGCCAGTAGCGCGCTCGAACCGGGGCGTCACCTTCCCACCCTGGTCGGCGGGCACATCGGGGTGCCCCGCCCGGCGTGCCGCGTGGTCGACTGGCGCGGCACGCCCGCACTCGAACTCCTTTCGCGCCGAGCGCCCGGCTCTCATGGTGTCGACCACGTAGCGGACGGCCGCCTCGTACTCGGGGCCCTCGGCCGGGGTCCCGGCGGCGGTGGCGGCGGCCTCGAAGGCGCGCAGCACCAGCCCGCCGTCGGTCACCGCGGTTCCGGCCGTATCCAGCACGGCCGGCTCGATCCGGTTGTCGGACAATGTGATTCCCTTCACAGGTTGAGCAGGTCGGCGGTGTCCTCGCCGATCGCGGGGCCCAGGGTCATGCCGCGGCCGCCCGGGCCGGTGACCACCCAGACGTCGTCGGCGGCCCGGACGCGGGTCACGATCGCGGCGGGATCGGTGCTCTGGCTGTAGACCCCGGCCCAGCGGCGCACGATCGGCGGCAGCTTGCGGCCCAGCAGCTCCTCGACGACCGAGGTGAGGTGCTCGTAGGGAGCCTCGTCGACATCGAAGGCGAACGGCTCCTCGTACTCGTGGGTGTCGCCGATGGTGAGCCCGCCGTGCAGGCGCTGCACGCAGAGCAGCTGCATGCGGTGCCGCGCGGCGGTGAACGTCTGGGACTCTTCGCGATTCAGGCGTTCGAGCTGCGCGCCCGCGAATCCGGGGTAGTAGCGGAAGCTGTCGCCGTCGGCGATCGCGGTGGTCAGCGGCTCGCCGAGCGGCGCGGTCTGCATCATCTGCAGCCGCACCCGGCGCACCGGCAGCTCGCCCGCCAGTTCCCGGGTGAGGCCGGAATGCGCCGCCCCCGGGCAGACGATCACCAGATCGGCCTCGAAGCGGCGGCCGTGGTCGTCGGTGACGGCGCCCCGGGTGACGGTGCGGGCCTCGGCGCCGGCATGGAAGGTGTAGCGCCCGGTCGCCGCCAGATAGGCCCGCACGGCCGGTAGGGCCTGCCGCGACTCCACCGCGGCATCGGTCGAACAGTGCAGTCCCGCAAGGAATTTCCCGCGCAGCGGTGGGTTGAGGGCGCGAACCCGCTCGGGGTCGAGCAGTTCGAAGCCGCGCTCGGCGGCCGTCGGGCCCGTCGCGGCCGACACGGCCACGGCCAGCTCTGCCTCGGTGCGCACCAGGGTGATCGAGCCGGCCGGCCGGAAACCGACGGCCGGCACTTTGCCGCCGATCTCCTCCCACAACCGGCGCGACCGCAGCGAGATCTCCACTTCCGCGTCGCTGCGCCCGGAAACCCAGACCAGGCCGAAGTTGCGGACGGTGGCGCCGCGGGCCTCCGCCTCCCGCTCCAGCTGCACGACCTCGTGGCCGCGGCCGACCGCGGCCAGGGCGTGCGCGGTGCCGAGGATGCCGCCGCCGATGATGACCACACGCATGCCGAGCATGATGGGCAATGGTCTAGACCCACGGGTGTTGCGGGTGCGAACGTCGGGTTAACAATTGGTATAGACCAATTGCGGGTACGCTGTCGGCATGGACGCAACCGACGTGGCAGCGGTCACGCCCGGCCCCATCGCCGACGAAAGACCCGGTGGCAGTACGGTTTCGGGGGACCGGCTACCCAAGAGGTACCGGGTGCGCAGGCAGATCGAGCGCATCATCGGCGAGCTCGACGAGGGGGATCCGGTTCCGTCCGAACGGGAACTCGCCGGCCGCTTCGAGGTGGCCCGCGAGACCGTGCGGCAGGCGCTGCGCGATCTGGTGGTCGAGGGCCGGATTCGGCGGCAGGGCCGCGGCACCGTGGTGTCGCGGCCGAAGCTGGTGCAGCCGTTGTCGTTACGCTCCTACACCGAGGCGGCGCTGAGCCTGGGCCGGACACCCGGGCGGGTCCTGGTCGGCTGGGACGACGTGCCGGCCGACGCCGAAACCGCCGCCGCGCTGGAGGTCCCGGCCGGCGCGACGGTGATGCAGCTCGAACGCATCCTGCTCGCCGACGGCGAAAAGATCGGCCTGGAGAGCACTTTCCTGACCCGGGAGCGATTCGGCGGCCTGCGCACCGGCTACGACCCCACCACCTCGCTCTACGCCGCGATCCGCGCCGCCGGTGTGGTGTTCGGCTCGGCGCGCGAGCGGATCGAGACGGTGCCGGCGTCCCCGCGCGAGGCGACCCTGCTGGAATGCACGACCGCCCTGCCGATGATCCTGCTCAACCGCCGCACCGTCGACACCGACGGCCGCCCCGTCGAGCGCGTCCGCTCCCTGTACCGCGGCGACCGCCTCGCGTTCGAGGCCCTGCTGCGGGAGTGACACCGGCGACTAGGCGGTCTCGGTCGCCCCGGCGGTCTGCGCCAGGGTGCGCTCGCGGCTCACCCGGACGTGTTCCAGGGCGGCGGCCGCGACGGCCTCGGTGTCGTGCCGCTCGATGGCGTCGACCAGCGCGAGATGTTCGGCCAGCTGCCACTCGTGGGCGTGGCCGCGGCCGATCAGCAGGCGCAGTCGGCCGAGGAGCGGTTCGAGTGTGGTGCGCAGGAACGGGTTTCCGGCGATATCGATCACCGCCTCGTGGAACTCCGTGTTGTGCCGCGTGACCGCGATGTGGTCGCCGGTCTCGGTCGCCGCGGCGGCGGCCGTGAGGATCGCCCGCAGCCGCGCGACGTCCCCGGCGCCGGCATTGCGCGCGGCCAGCCGAAAGGCCAGCACCTCCAACGCCTCTCGGATGTCGAAGAGGTGGACGAGATCCGCCTCGGTGAGGGTGGTGACGACCGCCCCGCGCCGCGGCAGCGTGATGATCAGGCCCTCCGCGAGCAGCATGCGCAGGGCCTCGCGCACCGGAACCCGCGACACCCCGAACTCGTCGGCCAGGGTCTGCTCGACGAGCCGCGCACCGGGCGCGAGCCGGCCGTCGCAGATCCGCTCGCGCAATTGATCGCAGATCTGGTCGCGCAGCGGATAGTCGTCCTCACCCAGCTTCTTCGGTAGCCGTCGATTCTCCTGCACCCGTTCTCCTTTACCGTTCCTGCGGCCCCCATTTCGCGAGATCGCTGTGATAGTGCGGGCCACCGTCATATCGCGAGATCGCCGTCATATCGCCGGATCACCGGTGCGGCTGCGGGTCCGGTACCGCCCCGGGCGACCGGGTCCGGGCGCGCGCCGAAGCCAACCTTACTGCGGCCGAGACGGGTTCGATGATCGGAATGCCGACGCGTGCGCGCAGCGCCCCGGCGTATTCGGCCAGCGGCCCGCCGCCGATGACGACGGCCTCGGCGCGGCCGGCCGCCGCGACCTCGCAGGCGCGGGCGAGGGCCCGTTCCAGGCGGGGACGATCGCTCATCAGATCCACCGCATCGCCCGCGGTGAGGTGGACGCCGAGGAAGTTCGCCGCGTGCCCGTAGCCGGACACCAGGTCGCGGACCATCGGCACCAGCCCCGGCGTGGTCGTCACGATCGCGAAGCGCCGCCCGCCGGCGGCCGCCTCGGTGATTCCGGCCTCCGCGATGCCGGTCACCGGGACGGGGCAGGTGGCGCGGATCTCCGCCATGCCGGGATCGCCGAAGGCGGCGACGATCAGCCCGGCGTAGGCGGCGGCATCGGTGCGCTCGGCCACCTCGGCGACGGCCGTCGCACCACCGGCGAGCGTCGCGGTGTCGTGGATCAGTGCCGCGCCGTGCGGTGCGGTCGCCGCCTCGACCCGCACGCCCGTCGGCGCGGCGCCACGGGCCAGCCGGAGCATCGCGGCGGTGGTGTCCGCGTTGGTGTTGGGATTGATGAGCAGTAGTGGTCGCATCCGACGGGCCTACCGGATATCGAGCAGCTTTTCCGGATTCGCCTTGATCATCGTATGGATCTCCGCGGCGGTGAACTCCAGATCCAGCAGCGAGCTGATCAGCAGCCGCATTCCCTCGAGCGGGGTCGGCCCCGAACGGATTCCGTAATCCGTGCCGAGCACGAAATGCTCGACGCCGATCTCCCGGATCTGCCGCGCCCACGGCACGATGCCCTGGTACTCCGGCGCATTGGCGATACCGGCGATCTCGTCGGCCCATTCGCGTTCGATGTAGTAATTGGCGCGCGGCAGGCCCCGGTGGAACATCCAGTCCGAGACCGCGCCCTCCAGCAGCACCCCCTTGGCGGCCAGGTCCCGCTGCTGGTCGACGGTCAGCCGGCCGCGGCACGGATGCGCGACGACGATCTTGGAGATGCCGAATTCGAGTGCGAGATCGACGAGCCGGATCGCCTCCTCCGCCGAGACGTGCCCGGTATTGAGGTGGACGTGCGGGTGATCGGCGATGAGCCGCAGAATCTCGGCGAGCTCGTCGGGGATCGGATCCGCCAGCGGGATCCGGATCGACCGGGCGAGTTCCTTCTCGGCGAATTCGGGGTACCGATCCTTGAACGGCACCGGCACACCGTCGACGAAGCTGCCCTCGTGGCTGGCCATGAAATGGGTGCAGTGCGCCCCGAAATGGACGAATTTCGCGCCGGATCCGTAGTACAGGGCGGTCTTGACCGCGCGCGGATTCAACCCGCCGAGCGCGGTGGTCAGGATGATGCCGCCGAAGATGTCGATGCCGGGAACCTGCCGGCCGGTGAGCCAGGCCGTGCCGCAACTGTTTCCGAGGGTGTGGTCGTAGAACATCAGCGACCGCATGCCGGCGTCGCGCGCCTGCGTCGCGATCCGGAACGGATCGAGCCGGCCCGGGCAGGATTTCAGCCAGGGGCCGCTGTGCACGTGGACGTCGCTGACACCGGCGATCAGCTCGTCGGGCAGCTCCATCGAGCGGTCGTAGTACGTCTCCGCGAGGTCTGTCATGTATTTCCTTCCGGCAGGGGCGCTTGTCTCACAGCGCCTTGGAATCGAGACGGTCTTCGGCCCATTCGCCGATCAGGTTGAAGCCGAGGACGACGAGCGCCAGGGCGGCGGCGGGCACCGCGGTGATCCACCAGGACGTCATCACCGTCGCCCGCCCCTCGGCGAGCATCGAACCCCACGCCGCCGCCGGCGGCGGAACGCCCGCGCCGAGGAAGCTGAGGATGCCCTCGGTGATGATCGCCCAGCTCATCTGCAGCGTGGAGAGCACGACCACCGAGTTGATCAGGTTCGGCAGCACGTGGCGGCGGACGATGTGCCACCGCCCGGCGCCCGCGACCTTGGCGAGCATGACGAAGTCCCGGGACATGAGCGAGGCCGTCTGGGTGCGTGTCAGCCGCGCGTAGCGACCCCACGACATGGCCACGATCAGCGCGATCACCACCGGCAGGCTGGGACCCACCGCGGCGGCCAGCACCAGCGCGAGCAGGATGGTGGGAAACGACAGCGACGCGTCGACGACGGTGGTGGCGATCGCGTCCGCGACCCGGTTCCCCGAGCCCGCGACCACGCCGACCACGACCCCGAGCACCGCCGAGAGCAGCACCGCGGTGATCGAGACGAACAGCGACACCCGCGCCCCGTACAGCGTTCTGGTCAGCACGTCGCGGCCCTGCCGGTCGGTGCCGAGTGGATGCGCCGGATCCGCGCCGTCCAGCCAGAACGGCGGCAGCGAGCGATGCAGCAGATCCGGTGCGACGGGATCGTAGGAGGTGAGCCACGGCGCACACACCGCGGCGAGCGTGATCGCGCCGACGATGCCGAAGGCCAGCCAGTGCAACCAGTTTCGCCCGAAACCCGCGCGAGTGAGGCGAATCCGCCTGCGCGGCATCGTGATCGGGACGGACGTGCTCATCGGGCCCCCTGCCGTTGTTTCGGATCGAGGAGCAGCGAAACCACCTCGGCCACAAGGTTGATCGCGACGATCACGCCCGCCCAGACCACGGTGATGAACTGCAGCAGCGGGAAATCCCGGGAGGTCGTCGCGTCGTAGGCCATCCGCCCGATACCGGGGAAGTTGAAGATGACCTCGGTGGCCACCGACGAACCGAGCAGCACGCCGTACATCACCCCGAGATAGGTGATCACCGGGGGAGCGGCACTGGTCAGGCAGTGACGCCAGAGGATATAGGACTCGCTCGCCCCCATCGCCCGCGCGAACTGCACGTGATCGGAGGCCAGGCTGTCGATCATGTTCGTGCGCAACAGCCGGACGATGCCGGCGCTGATGAAGTACGCGAGCGTGACCGCGGGCAGCACCCAGCCGGTCCAGTCGCCGCTGCGCGTGGTGGCCGGCAGCCAGTGCAGGCTCACCGCGAAGACCAGGATCGACAGGATGCCGGTGACGAAGGTGGGCAGCGACTGGCCGAACAGCGAGACGATCATGACCCCGCGGTCGACGGCGCGGCCGCGGTAGTAGGCCGCGTAGATCCCCATCGGCACGCTGACCAGCAGCGCGACCAGGGTCGCCGCGCCCGCCAGCAGCAGCGAATCGCCGAGCTTCGGCAGCACCAGATCGGTGACCGGCGCATGATATTTGATCGAGGTGCCGAAGTCGCCGGTGACGATGTCGCCCAGATAGGTGACGAACTGCTCGACGAGCGGCCGGTCCAGCCCCAGCGCCGCGGTCATCGCCCGCCGGTCGGCCTCGGAGGCGTTGGGCGGCAACATCAGATCCACGGGATTGCCGGTGAGCCGGGCCACGACGAAGACCGCCGCCAGGAGTAGCAGCATCGTCAGCGCGCAGCGGGCGAGCCGACCGGCCAGCGCGGTCAGCACGGGACCGCCCCGGCGGCAAGATCGCGGGCGAAATGGCAGGCCACCTCCGAGCCGCCGAGACGATGGACCGCCGGTTCGTCGGATGCGCAGCGCCCGGCGTCGGCCGCGGCCAACCGCGCGCGGTACGGGCATCGGGTGTGGAAGGCGCACCCGGACGGGCGATCGGTCATCGACGGCGGATCGCCGTGCAGCGGTTCCGATTCGGTGGGCGCGGCGCGGACCTCGGGTTCGGCCGCCAGCAGCGCCCGCGTGTACGGATGCACCGGGTTGCGCAGTACCGCTGCCGCGGAACCGGATTCGACGATCCTGCCGAGATACATCACGATCACCGAATCGCACAGGAGCCGGATCGAGTCGAGATCGTGCGAGACGATCACGAACCCGATGTCGCGGCTGTGCTGGATGTCCCGCAGCAGGTTGAGGATCTGCGCCCGGATGGAGACGTCCAGCGCGGAGACCGGCTCGTCCATCACGATCAGCGCCGGCTCGGACGACAGGGCCCGGGCGATCGAGATCCGTTGCCGCTGACCGCCACTGAACTCGTGCGCGTAGGCATTCGGGTCCCGCTGGGACAGGCCGACGGCGGCCAGTAGCCGGGTCACCAGGTCGTGCTGGGTCCGGCGGGTCACCAGGCCGCCGATCACGGCGGGTTCGGCGATGAAGTCGCCGATGCGCATCTTCGGGTTGATCGCGCTCATCGGATCCTGGAAGACGGCCTGCACCGCCCGGCGGAAGCTCTTGCGGTCGCCGCGCCGCAGGGTGCGCAGGTCGCGGTCGCGGAAGTGCACGGTGCCGCCGGTCGGTGGCTCCAGGCCGAGGATCAGCCGCGACAGGGTCGACTTGCCGCAGCCGGATTCGCCGACGATGCCGAGGGATCCGCGCCGGTGGATGGTCAGATCGATATCGCGCAGGACGGTCGTCGTCGCGGCGGCGACCGGGCCGCGGCGGTGCGATCGGTACGACTTCGACACCCCCGCAAGGCGAATCAGCGCTTCGGGTGAGCTGTCAGGCGTTGTCATCGTCGGCTCCCAACCAGCAGCGGGTGTACCCGGATCCGGAGCGCTTCGGCACGACCGGTGGTTCGTGTCGCACGCAGCGGGACTCGGCGGCCGGGCAGCGCTCGGCGAAGCGGCATCCGCTCTGCCGGGCGAACACCGAGGGCGGCTCCCCCGGGATGGTGGTGAGGCCGGGCCCGTCGCGGTCGGCGACCTGATCGGCCGAATCCAGCAGCGCCCGCGAGTAGGGGTGGTCCGGGGCGGTCAGGAGGTTGCCCACGGTGTCCTCCTCCACGATCTGCCCGCGATACATCACGGCGATGCGGTCGCAGATCCGCGCCGCGACACCGAAGTCGTGGGTGATGAACAGCATCGCCAGCCCGCGCCGGCGCTGCTGGGCGCGGAGCATGGCCAGATAGGCGGCCTGCACCGTGACGTCCAGCGAGGTGGTCGGCTCGTCGGCGATGAGCAGCCGCGGTGCGGCCGCCAGCGCGATCGCGCCCACGATGCGCTGGCGGGTCCCGCCGCTGAGCTGATGCGGATACGCGCGCAGCTTCTGCTCCGGATCGGGAATCTGCAACTCGCGCAACAGCTCCCGTTGACGCCGGTGCACGTCCGCGGTGCGGAGCCCGGCCTTGGTGCGCAACACCCGGGCCAGTTGGGTGCCCACCGTCAGGGCCGGATGCAGTGCGGTCAGTGGATCTTGGAAGATCATCGCTATTTCGTTGCCGCGCAGCCGGTTCAGTTGTTTCCGCGGCATGCCGACCAGCTCGGATCCGTTCAATCGCACACTGCCGCCGACGATTCCGGCGGCCGGCTGCGGGCACAGCCCGATGACCGACAGCGCGGCCAGGGTCTTGCCCGATCCGGATTCGCCCATCAGGCCCAGGGTTTCGCCGCGATGCACGGTGAAGCTGATACCGTCGACGGCCGTTCCGCGCGCGGTCCGGGAGCGGACCTCGGTGCGCAGATCCGACACCTCGAGGACCGGTGTGTCCTGCTCGGCGGCCATCAGCGCTCCGCCGCCGTGCTCGTCCGGAACCGGTCACCGGCTGTCGTCTTCGCCGGCGACCGGTGGCCGGTCGGCACGGCATCGGGTGCGCGTCGTTCTACGGTGCCGCCGGTCGCGCGACGGGAACGGGGTGTGCTTGTCATGATATGTCCTGTGGGAGGAGATCGGCCGGATCAACCGGCGGGAGTGAGGGTTTCGTAGGCGAGATCGTTGGGTGAGCCGTTGGTGGGCGTCCAGGACGACACCCGGTCGCCGACGGCGAACGGCAGCGAGGTCTCCGCGATCGGGATCGACCAGTAGTCGTCGTAGAGCTTGCGGTTGAGCTCGCGCAGCCGGGTGTCGCGCGCGCCCTCGTCGACGATCGACGAGATCTGCCGGAACTGCGTGCCGATCCAGTCCGGATTCGGATAGGCGTCGATGGAGCCGCCGTCGCGATGGCTGAGCATGAACGTGCGCATGTTGTTCAGCACCGACGGGCGGGTGGACGGCGCCTGCACCCCGGCCGCCGCCGGCGGATCGAAGGCGGGCGGATCCTGGAGCTGCCACTGCCGGATGGTGCCCCAGTCGACCGGCACCAGTTTCACGGTGATGCCCAGCGCACGCCAGTACCCGGCGATCACCTCGTTGACCGTGGGCTGCTCCGGATTCAGGTTGAACGAGTAGTTGTACAGGGTGAGCTGCTGTCCCGCGTATCCGGCGGCCCGCAGTTCCCGCCGCGCCGCCTCGGGGTCGTAGCGGTAGGGCGCGAGATCGGCCCGGGCGCCGCTGGTGGTGGACGCGAACGGGACGGCGCCGCCGGTATGCCGCTTGCCGACGCCCTCGGGATAGAAGCTCTCGATCACCGTGTCCCAGTCCACCGAATGGGCAAGTGCGGCACGGAAATCCCGGTTCCCGGTGAGGAACTGCGGGTCCTGGGCGCGGAAGAACATCAGCGCGGTGTAGCCGACGTCCTCGACGGAGTGGATGGTCGTCCCGTCGGCGCGCAACGGCGGGACGTCGTTCGGATCGACGGCGGCCACGTCCAGGCTGCCGTCGCCGATCATCAGCGTGCGCGCCGTCAGGTCGGGGACCAGTTGCACCGACAGCAGACGGAATCCGGGGACGCGCGCCC
This sequence comes from Nocardia sp. BMG51109, assembly GCF_000526215.1. NCBI lineage: Bacteria > Bacillati > Actinomycetota > Actinomycetes > Mycobacteriales > Nocardiaceae > Nocardia > Nocardia sp. BMG51109. The sequence continues at coordinate 8,057,973 of NZ_JAFQ01000004.1, read as the reverse complement.
GGTCCCAGTACCGGTCGTTGCGTTCGAAGGTGATGGACTCCCCGGCCCGCTTGCCGGCGAATTTCCACGGGCCGCTGCCGATCGGGTGTTCGCTGAATCCCTTGGCGCCCACCGTGTTGTAGTAGTTCTCGGGGAGCAGTTTGATATCGCCCTCGATCGGGCCGAGCGTGCTGGGCAGGGTGACGGTCGGATCGGTGAGGGTGAGCACCGTGGTCCGCGGATCGGTGACGGCGATGTCGCGGATGGCGCTGCGCAGTGCCACGCAGCTGCTGCAGATCGCCTCCGGCGCGGTGAAGTGCCGCAGCGTGAACGCGACGTCCCGCGCCGTCACCGGGCTGCCGTCGTGCCAGGTCATGCCCGGTCGCAGCCGCAGCGTCCAGGTGGTGGCGTCGGCGTCGGGCGTCCAGCTCTCCAGCGCGCCGGTCGCGGGGGACAGGGCGCCGTCGGGTGTGGCGCCGATGAGCCAGTCGAACATCGGCCCGCTGTAGTTCAGCCCGGCGGTCTGGTCCAGCGACGGATCGACCTGTTCGGCCGAGAACGTCGCCAGCCCGACCGTGACCTGGTCGGCGGGTGTGTCGGCCCCGCATCCGGTGCCGGCGAGGAGAAGGCACAGCGTCGATGCGCAGACGAGGAGTTTCTTCACAGGGGCTCCGGATCGATAGATGCTTACCCGTTGCGCGAGAAGGCTTCCGCGCCCACGGATCCCGTGCCGCCACTGCGCGCTGGGTGACGCGGTAAGGGCACTGCGGTGGGCGGTCCCGCCCCGGGTTGACCGGCGGAACCACCCGATGGCCAAATCGTATCCGGTATACAATTTCGATCGTGTTACCCAACGCATCCGTTGCGTTACGGGACACCGGCCCACTTCACCCCGTCGTTCCGGCGTGCTTGTGGCCGGAATCCTCCGCAACCGACGATGGATCCCGGCCGAGAGCACGCCGGAACGACGGGGTGTCGAGTACGTGTCCGGATGCTGGGGTTCGAGTGTGTTTGCCGGACGTCGGGCTCGAGTGTGTTGCTGGACGCTGGGCCGAAGAGCGTGTCCGGGCGCTGCGACCGAGAGCATGTCCCGACACTGCGACCGAGAACATCCCCGGACGACCAGGACTTGTGCGGGCCTGTCGGCAGTGTTACCGCACGGTGGGTTCCGGGACCGGCAGCACCGACCCGTCCGGTGCGATCTCGATGCGCTGCGGATACTCCGACTGCGCGACGATGGTGGCCAGCAGGTCGCGGCCCGGCGGCAGGGCGCGCACGGTGATCCGGCCGTCGATCGCGGCATCCACGGCCGCGATGGCGATCTCCAGGACCCGGTCGCGCACCGCCCCGGGCACCGCATCCAGTCCGCCGTCGTCGAGCAGCGTGACGGTGACGCCCAGCGACCGTGCGCGGCGGGCCGCCTCCGCCATCTCCGCGGTCGCGAAACCCGGCGCGCGCAACCGATCTCGCAGCTGCGCCTCCAGCAGCGAGCATTCCGCCCGCTGGGCGTCGGTCAGCGCGGCGCCCGCGGCGATCCGCTCCAGCATCGGCCGCGCCGTCCGGTCCAGATAGGCCAGCTGGCTGCGGCGTTCGCGGTCCTGCGCGGCGGTGCGCGCCTCCGCTCCCGCATGCCGGGCCACTTCGGCCCGGGCCTGATGGAACGACCGCAGCGTCGGGCGCATGTACACGGCGAAACCGGTGACGGCCAAAACGATTCCGGCGGCGGCGCCCGCGCCGTCCAGCGGTCCGGCGTCGATGCCCGCGAAGACTCCGAGGGCCGCGGCCACCCCGATCCAGGCGGCGCCGATGCGTCCGCGCACCACCAGTAGTGCCAGCGCGTAGGCGTAGGCCATCAGGATCCACGACGCGTGGTGGACGAAGTGCGCCGGCGGCGCGATCTGCGTGGTGACGACGGCGGCCGGGCCCGCGAGCACGATCAGTGCGGTGGCGGCCGGGGGCAGCGGATCGTGGCGGGGGATGAGCACCGCCGCGCCGGCCGCCCCGGTCAGCGCGTAGGCGATGATCGCGGTGACCGGGTTGGCGCCGCCGGTCAGCGGGCCGAGCATCAGCATCGCGATCGCCAGCTCGATCAGGATCAGCATGACGATCCCGGACCGGCCGCGCAGGCTGATCAGGGTGGGCAGGTGGGACGCGACCGGTTCGGCGCGCATCCACCGCAGCACGACCTCGCAACCGTGGCCGGGCCGGGCGTCGATGACGGCGTCGCCGCCGGGCACGCGGTGCATGCGCGCGACGATGCTGTGCCGGATGCCGAGCCGGTCGGCGCCCACCCGCCGCGGATCGAAACCCGCTCCGTCGTCGGCGATCCGGACGGTAGCGCCGTGCCCGTCGACCGCCACGGCCAGCGTGCGCGAGACCGCGCGGCCGTCGATCGCGGCGTGCCGCATACTGTTTCGCGCCGCCTCGGCGGCGGCGGCACTCAACGCGGTCACCACCTCGCGCGGCAGCGCGCCGGCCCGCGCCGCGATGTCGGCCTCGACGGTGAAGTCGCCGGCCGCGGCGGTGGCCGCGCGCACGGATTCGATGGTGGCCCACGCGGTGACGTCGTCGGCGGCGTCGTGGGCGGTGTCGTCGAGCTGGCGCAGGGTCCGGGCGGCCGCGCGGGACAGCGCGTCCGGATCGTTGCCGCGCGCGGCGTCGAGCAGGGTGGAGAGCACGTTGTCGTGGATCAGCCCGGCGAACCGGGCGCGCTCGCGATCGGTCGCCTCGGCCGTCGCCGCCACCGCCGCCTGCCGCACCGCCGCCGTTGTGGCCTCGTCGAGCTGCACCGCCGCCCGCAGGATGCCCGCCGACGTGCAGGCGAAGAAGCCCTCCATCAGCCAGGTCCGCGCCAGGCTCTCGAGCGTGCCGAGGACACCCCCTTTGCTGGCCACATAGACGTCTACGGCGACGGCGATCAGGCCGGCCAGCACCAGGTAGACGGGCCACCGCCGCCGCCAGGCCACCACGGCGGCCACCACCGTGCAGCCGACCAGCGGCGGACTCCAGGTGCCGGTGGGTTCGAAACATCCGTAGTCCCCGGCCAGCGGCAGCGCGGCGATGGTGGCCGGCACGACCACGGCCAGGACCCCCGCGAAAATTCTCGTGGCCCGCCCGCCGAAGAATACGGCCGCCACGACCGCCGCCGTTCCGGCCGCCGCCACGGACACGACCACCAGCGGTGTCCACCAGGACGCGATCATCGGGGCCTGCTGCACGATCGTCGGCCGATGTGTGACGAGCCAGAGCACGCTGCCGACTCCCACGGCCACCCCGAGCGCCCGCTGCGCCCGCTCCTCGGCCCGACCGGTGGCAGGCGCCGGCGCACCCCGGCGAATCCGTCCCACACGCATCTGACCCCACACCCGTTTCGTCGCCCGGCAACCCGTCCGCACATCGCACGCGAACCAACACCCGGAAGGCTAGCGGCCAACAGAACGGAATACCCAGCGAGCGGCCCTCTCAATCCCCGAACTCGGCAACTCTTTCGGGGCCGCTGGAGGATGTTTCCCGTTTCGCGAAGGAGGAGTTGCCGACCGGCGCGGTCGCATCGGATGCCGTGGTCCGGGCGGCCGAATGCGGTAGCTCACCTGGGGCAGGTGTCGTATTTCGAGCGCAGCTTTTTCTGCAGTTCGGCGGCGTCGGGTATCAGGCTCTCCTCGGGTGGGTCGTCACCGGAGACCTGGCCGTAGGCGCAGGCGCCGACGTTCACCGAGCCGTCCAGGCCCTGGCCGCTGGGTGTCGACCAGTGCAGCATCAGGGGATGCTGCGGAGACGGGCCGATGGTCTCGACGATCCGCACCAGGCCGTCCTCGACTCCCTCGGGCCACTGGTCCACGCGGACCGTGAGGCGCGAGATATGCCCGTCGTCCACGATGAGCGACAACGCCTTCAGCGGGAGCGCGGACACCTGGTGATCCACCGTGTCCTGCCGCTCGGCGCTCAGTGGGAAGTTGACCGTCCATACCGCATCACCGGCCGTTCGGTCCGAGCTGATCCGCACCCGAACGGCCTCGTCGCCCAGCACCGGGCGGAGTGCGGAGAGAAGGTCTTGTCGCGGAAGGTTGTCGGCCTCCATCCGGTCGGCGACCGACGGGTTACGGAACCACTTGATCTCCGAGTCGGGGGCTGCCGGTACTGCGGCCGTGACCTGCCGCAGTCGTCGGGCGTCATCGGCGATCTGCCGCGGATCCAGATCGGCGCTGCGCGCAACGCTGAGCCCGTGTCCGACGGTGAACTCGGCGCTTTGATCGTATTCGCCGAAGCCGTCCCCCTTGATCTGGTCGATTCGCGAAACTACCGCGGCGATCCGGTCCTCCGATGCCTCGGTCATTTCGGCCTCGAGGTCGAGATACGTCCCGCGTTCGAAACTGTTCTCGGAGTTGGCGCTGAACAGTTTCACGCCGGGCATCGCCGAGATTTCTCGCTCCAGCTGTTCGACCTCCCGGCTGCGATCCGGGGCTCCGGTGCACGCCGGCAGTGCGGCCAGCCCCATCGCCAGCGCGACACAGATTCCGAACCGACCGAACATGTCCTACCCCTCCCTGGTCCAGCATCGGCCACCGAGCCTAGAAGGTGGTGCGGTCACGATGCAGGGCGGGACGGGGCTACCCTTGCTGAAGGACCAGTAGGGAACACGTGAGAAACCCGGACCGGTAGACGTCCACCGATTCGAAGGAGATTCCCGTGACCGCATGGACTCCGGATCAACTCGCCACGACCGACCGGGTCGATGAGATCGAGATTTCCTCCCGCCGTGCGGACGGCACGCTGAGTAGACCGCGGACCATCTGGGCGGTCCGGGACGGTGACGATATCTATATCCGGTCGGTCATCGGCCCCGCCGCCGGCTGGTATCGCGGCACCCGGCGCCGCCACGAGGGTCATCTGCAGGCCGCCGATCTCGGTGTCGACGTCGATTTCGTCGATGTCGACGGCGACGGTGAACGCATCGACGACGCCTACCGCGCGAAGTACCGTCGTTACGCGGCGATCATCGACTCGATCAACAGCAACCGAGCTGCCGAGACCACGATGCGTGTGGTTCCGCGGTAGCCGGACCATCAGGAGGGCGAAATATGACAATCCCGAGTTTCACCCTGAACAACGGCGTCACGATGCCTGCCCTCGGGTTCGGCGTCTATCAGACCCCGCCGGACGAAACCATCGCGGCGGTCGAGTCGGCCCTCGCGACCGGGTACCGGCACATCGACACCGCGGCGGCGTACGGCAACGAGCGCGAGGTCGGCGAGGCCGTGCGCCGCTCCGAGGTCGGCCGCGACGATATCTTCCTCGAGACGAAGATCTGGATCAGCGATTTCGGCTACGACGAGACCCTGCACGGTTTCGACAAGAGCGCGGGGAAGCTCGGCGTCGAGGTGATCGACCTGCTGATCCTGCACCAGGCCCTGCCGGGGGAGTTCGACCTGACGGTTCAGGCGTACCGGGCGCTGGAGAAGCTCTACGGGGAGGGCAAGGTCCGCGCGATCGGCGTCTCCAACTTCATGCCCGATCACCTCACCCGGCTGCTCGCCGAGACCGAGATCGTGCCCGCGGTCAACCAGATCGAGGTGCACCCGTACTTCCGCCAGTCCGAACTGCTGGCCGTCGACACCGAGCACGGCATCCTCAACCAGGCCTGGTCCCCGATCGGCGGCATCACCTTCTACCGCGACGGCTCGCACGGCTCGACCCTCGAGGACCCGGTGATCGGCGCAATCGCCACAGAACACGGCAAGACCCCCGCCCAGGTGATGCTCCGCTGGCACCTCCAGCAGAACCGCCAGGCCATCCCGAAATCGGTGCGCCCCGCACGCATCGCGGAAAACTTCGACATCTTCGACTTCGACCTCACCCCCGACCGGCTCACCGCCATCGACGCCCTCGACACCGGCATCCGCGGCGGCCCGCAGCCCGAGGACATCACCCGCGAGACCTTCGGAGTCCCCATCCCCGAGCCCTGAGAGTCGTGGAAGACATTACGCGGGAACGGGTTCGCGTCGTAGCCCTGTGCGTGAGGTCATGCGCGTGAGGCGTCGATACGGATGTCCCGTCGGCACTATGATGACGGGCGAGGTCGGTGATGGGATCAATCGTCTGCAAAGTAAGGTAGAGCGGCCAACCCGTCCGCAGTGGTGAATACGTTTCCGGTCTGCTGCATTACTGGTTCGACAGAACCTTTCGGCGTGCCGTCAGAGTTAAGGAACTGTGGATTGAACCAGACATTCTCCACCTCACCCACAAAAATTCCATGGTTACCGGACAGATCTATCCGAGCAACAATCCGGCAGTTCATCCAACCGATACCGAATGGTGCGATCGGACCGTAGCTCGCCTGCTCATGATCGAGCTCTATACCACAAGTCTGTAGTTTTTCCCGTATAGAGTCGACCGGAAATTTTGAATACTTTGATCCGAGCTTCCAGACTGCATCCAGTTGATTGTACGTCGGGACACTTACGGTGAACCCGGGCGCTATCATCAGGTTGTAGTACGTCTGCCATTCCTTGAAGACCGCTACGACCACGTGCTGCGGATCGGTTGATGCCGATGTCAGGTTGGAAACGGGAATGAGGTCCGGTTCTCCGGTATCATCTTTCGTTCCGATGAGATAGGCAACGCGCGGTGCGAGCAATCGGTGTGCCACGGCACGAGCCCTCTTATTCGATATCACGTGCCCCTCGATCGTGTCGGCATGAAATTTCGGACCGCCTGCTTGAAAGGAGGATACGGGCACGCCGAAGTTCAACGCGATTCTGATTCATCGGCACCACCGGCACACCAGCCGCGAGGACAGCTTCGAGGCGATCAGCCGGTGGAACAACGCGATGATCGACCGCTTCCGGCGAGCTTCCCGGTCGCTGGCCGAAGACTATGGACCACCGGTGCTGCAGTACATCGCCGACCTGCAACGGTTGGCTCGCCGGCATGACACAAGGGCACTTCGAGTCGGTACAACGTCGGTATTCGGGTCTCGTAGCGCTCCGACAGCCCATCGTTTATGGAGCACCTTGGTGCGGAAGCTCATTCGGGCCGAACTCATTCAGGTTGGTGTGCCTTGCCGATCGGCTCGGGCAGTTGGACCGGAGGGGTCTGCGCCGGCCGATGCCAATGTGATGGATTTGCGACCGCCGCTTCGACATAAGGCTGCCGCGACGAATCTCCCTGTCGGGACCGTGGACTAGGGTGTCGGCGGTCGAGAGAGATGAGGACGGTTTGGCAACACCCGGATTTCCGCCGAATACGCTGGACGACGAGGGCTGTCCGCTGTGGATCAGCGGGCTGGCGGACGATGATCCCAACCATTCCGTCCATGTGGTCAGGGGGCTCGAACCCGCCGCGGCGCTGGAAGCGCTGGGGGCCGATCCGCGGCTGATCCAGCCGTGCGAGTTGCCGGAGCGCAAGCCGGACGGTTGGCGGGCATCCCTGCCCGCGGCGGCTCTCGGAATCGAGCCGGAGCTCGGCGACATGACGCTGCTGGCAGGCCGAGTCGGCGAATGGACCTTCGTGTACGACGATGCCGGGGCCACGTTCGGCGACGTGCACGTGTTGTCGGCCGCGGGCCGGATCGCGGCGACGAGCCACTTCTCCATCAATGCCGATGCGAGCCTGACGTACTACGCCGACGGCGACGAACTCGCCTGGATCAACGTGGACGATCTCGACCTAGAGACCGATCCGGCCGAGATGCCGCCCGAACTCCGTGCGGCGTTCGAGGCGGCCGGTAGCGTCGAGCTGGATTATCTCGAGCCGGGCGAGCCCGATTTCGACATCTGTATGCGCGTGGTCAGCGCGCTGGCGGGCATGCCCTGGACACTCGACGATCTACGCCGAATCCCGTTGCTGGTAGCCCCTTCCCACTGCTGAACCGCAGGCCGTCCCGGTCGGCGACGTTCGAACGCAGTCGATGTCGAGGGAGATGGTGTGCACTCTGATCGGAGTTTCGACAATCCGCCCGCGCTGCCTCACGAGGTCGTGGCCGAGACATTGGAGCGGGCCTTGCGCGACCGCACGGTCGAGGGAGAAGCAGCGAGTGTCCTGATCGGAACTGCCTTGAACGACGACGACGGGGAATTCGTCGAGTACTGGTGCGTGCAGGTCGGGACACGGGCGGTGCCGGGTAGTCCGTTGCTCGGGCCGGCGTGCCTGTGCCTGGGCCACACCGTCCGGCGTTTCGGGCATCTCGGCGATGATGCCCTCGCCCTGGCGAAGTCGCTGGCGGCACGAGCCGAGGCCGACCCGTCGGACGTCGACGGCCGGGCCATCGACGGGTACGACGACGTCCGGAGCTTCCTGCGCCTGCCGTGAGGCACCGTCCGGTGCGGTCGGGTGGCCTCGGTGCTAACGACCCCGGTCCGCCGGCTCGCCTGTGTGACCGGCGAGGAGTTCGGCGAACGGGGTGGGGGAGGGGAGCGAGTTTCCGGAGGTGCGGGGGCGTTCCTCACCCAGGAACCCGCCGACCGCGGTGTCCTCCGCGACCACCAGCCGGGCCAGCTCGGCGGCGGCGCGGCGGACCCGGTCGGTGAGCCCGGATGTTCCGAAATCCTCTGTGGCGGCGAAGATTCCGGTGGGCACGACGACGGCCCGGAGATAGCTGAACAGCGGGCGCATGGCGTGGTCGAGGACCAGGGCGTGGCGCGGGGTTCCGGCCGTGGCCGCGATCAGGACCGGCATGCCGTTGAGGGCGTCGGGGTCCAGGACGTCGATGAACATCTTGAACAGCCCGCTGTAGCTCGCCGCGAAGACCGGCGTGACGGCGATGAGGCCGTCGGCGGCCGACACCCTGTCCCGCGCGGCGGCCACCGCCGGGGTGGGCAGGCCGCCGGTGGTCAGGGTGGACGCGAGATCGGTTGCCAGCTCGCGCAATTCGATGACCTCGAACTCCACCGACTCGCCGCGGGCGGTGACCGCCGCGTCGACGGCACCGGCCAGCTGGTCGGCGAGCAGCCGCGTGCTGGACGGCTGCGACAGTCCGGCGGTGAGGACGACGACGGTACGGCTCACGATCACTCCTTCCGCGCCTCGGCGAGCATGTGCTCGCGGGCCGGCTCGACGAGATGATGCGGCGCCTCGGGCCCGGCGGCCACCAGCGAGGCGTGCGTGGGCGGATCGCTCGGGACATGGCTCGGGCGACGCGCCTCGAACTCCTTGCGCAGCACCGGGACGACCTCGTGGCCGAGGATCTCGAGCTGCTCCAGCACCACCTCCAGCGGCAGGCCCGCATGATCCATCAGGAAGAGCTGGCGCTGGTAGTCGCCGACGTTGTCCGCGAATCCGAGCGTCCGCTCGATCACCTGCTCCGGCGTTCCCACGGTCAGCGGGGTCAGCTCGGTGAACTCCTCCAGCGACGGCCCGTGCCCGTAGACGGGCGCATTGTCGAAATAGGGCCGGAAGAACTTCTTGGCCGCCGCCTCGGTCTCGGCCATGAACACCTGGCCGCCCAGCCCGACGACGGCCTGGTCGGCGGCGCCGTGCCCGTAGTGCTCGTAGCGCTGCCGGTACAGGTTCACCATCTGCGCGGTGTGCTCGGCGTTCCAGAAGATGTTGTTGTGGAAGAAGCCGTCCCCGTAGTAGGCGGCCTGCTCCGCGATCTCCGGCGACCGGATCGACCCGTGCCACACGAACGGCGGCGTGCCGTCCAGCGGCGCGGGCGTCGAGGTGAAGCCTTGTAGCGGCGTGCGGAACTTGCCCTGCCAGTTCACGCTCGGTTCGCGCCACAGCCTGCGCAGCAGATGGTAGTTCTCGATCGCCAGCGGAATGCCCTCGCGGATGTCCTTGCCGAACCACGGGTACACCGGCCCGGTGTTACCGCGCCCCATCATGAGATCGACCCGGCCGCCGGCCAGGTGTTGCAGCATGGCGAAGTCCTCGGCGATCTTGACCGGGTCGCTGGTCGTGATCAGCGTCGTCGCCGTCGACAGCTGCAACCGCTCGGTGCGCGCGGCGACGTAGCCGAGCATCGTGGTCGGCGACGACGGCACGAACGGCGGATTGTGGTGCTCGCCGGTGGCGAACACGTCCAGCCCGACCTCCTCGGCCTTCAGCGCGATGGCGACCATCGCCTGAATGCGCTCGGCCTCGCTCGGGGTCCGGCCGGTGGTCGGGTCGGCGGTGACATCCCCGACGCTGAAGATTCCGAACTGCACGATGCCTCCTCGTTTCTTCCCACTCTATGTGGTGGACATGGCAACCAAAGGAACGGGGTACACCGCCGTTGTATTCCGGCCGGACCTGCCGGGTGGCGGATAAGGGCCGAGGAACGGCGTGCCGAGCACGTGAGCCGTCCTTGCGGATACGCTTGATCGCATGTCTGTCCGCACCCGCCAGCCACTCGTCCCCGGAACCCAGTCGCCGATCCGCGAGGTCCCGCGCTCGATCGAGCGTCCGGAGTACGCGTGGAAGAAGACCGTCAACGAGGGCCGCGAGCCCTGGGTGCAGACGCCGGAGACGATCGAGAAGATGCGGCTCGCGAGCAAGCTGGCCGCGCAGGCGCTCGCCGAGTCGGGAAAGGCGGTCGCGCCGGGCGTGACCACCGATGAGCTGGACCGCATCGTGCACGAGTACCTGTGCGACCACGGCGCGTATCCGTCCACGCTGGGGTACAAGGGCTTTCCGAAGTCGTGCTGCACCTCGCTGAACGAGGTGATCTGCCACGGCATCCCCGATTCGACGGTGATCGAGGACGGCGACATCGTCAACGTCGACGTCACCGCCTACATCGACGGCGTGCACGGCGACACCAACGCGACCTTCCTCGCGGGCGAGGTGGACGAGGAGGTGCGGCTGCTGGTGGAGCGCACCGAGGAGGCCACCAAGCGGGCGATCAAGGCGGTCCGTCCGGGCCGGGCACTGAATGTGATCGGCCGCGTCATCGAGTCCTACGCCAACCGCTTCGGCTACGGGGTGGTGCGCGACTTCACCGGTCACGGCGTCGGCCCCACCTTCCACAGCGGCCTGGTGATCCTGCACTACGACCAGCCGGCCATCGAATCGGTCATCGAGACGGGCATGACGTTCACCATCGAGCCGATGATCAACCTCGGCGGCATCGACTACGAGATCTGGAACGACGGCTGGACGGTGGTCACCAAGGACCGCAAGTGGACCGCCCAGTTCGAGCACACCCTGGTGGTGACGGACGAAGGCGCCGAGATCCTGACCCTTCCGTGAAGGGTGCGCTGCTGGTCGCCGGCACGACCTCCGACGCCGGGAAAAGCGTTGTGGTGGCGGGGATCTGCCGGATGCTGGCGCGGCGCGGGGTGCGGGTGGCGCCGTTCAAGGCGCAGAACATGTCCAACAATTCGGTGGTGACGCTCGACGGCGGGGAGATCGGGCGGGCCCAGGCGTTGCAGGCGCGCGCGTGCGGGCTGGAGCCGAGCGTGCGGTTCAATCCGGTGCTGCTGAAGCCCGGCAGCGACCGGCGCTCGCAACTGGTGGTGCGGGGTGCGGCCGTCGATACCGTGGGGGCGGCCGACTACTTCCGGCATCGGGACCGGCTGCGGCGGGTCGTGGTCGACGAGTTGGCCGCGCTGCGCGCCGAATACGACGTGGTGATCTGCGAGGGTGCCGGATCGCCCGCCGAAATCAACCTGCGGGCAACGGATCTGGCCAATATGGGGCTGGCTCGTGCGGCCGGTCTGCCGGTGCTGCTCGTCGGCGATATCGATCGCGGGGGAGTGCTGGCGCATCTGTTCGGCACCGTGGCGATCCTGGAACCCGAAGACCAGCAACTGATCTCGGGATTCATCGTCAACAAGTTCCGCGGTGACGTCGATCTCCTGCGGCCGGGCATCGACCGGTTGACCGCGCTCACCGGGCGGCCCACGCTCGGCGTGCTGCCCTACGCCGAGGACCTGTGGATCGATGCCGAGGACTCGCTGGGGACCGTCGCCGACGCACCGGTGGGCCGCTCGCAACCACCCGCCGGCACCGCATGGCTCACCGTCGCGGCGATCCGGTTGCCGCGCATCTCCAATTCCACCGACGTCGAGGCCCTGGCCTGCGAGCCCGGTGTCGCGGTGCGCTGGGTCGCCGATCCGTCCCGGCTGGCCGATGCCGACCTGGTGGTGCTGCCCGGCAGCAAGTCGACGGTGAGCGATCTGGAGTGGTTGCGCCGCACCGGAATCGCCGACGCGCTGGTCGGCCGTGCCCGCACCGGCAGGCCGATCCTGGGCATCTGCGGCGGCTACCAGATGCTCGGCCGACGCATTCACGACGAGGTCGAGTCCGCCGCCGGTACGGTACCGGGCCTCGGCCTGCTGGATCTGGAGATCGAGTTCGCCGACCCGAAGATGTTGCGCCGCATCGCGGGACGGGCGCTCGGCCGGAGCGACGGCCTCGGGGGCCCGGACCGGCTGCGGTCGGCCGAGCCGGGTGTGCCGGACGCGGCCCCGGGGCGGTCTGCCCCGGCCGAGTCGGGGGCTTCGCACGAGGCGGTAGATGGGCCGGTTCCGGTGCACGGCTACGAGATTCATCACGGGCGCGTGCGTCGCAGCGGCGACCCCGCCTGGCTCGAGCTGTCCGATGGCGGCGCCGAAGGAAGCGTGCGCGACGCGATCTGGGGTACGCACTTGCATGGTCTGATGGAATCCGACGAGTTCCGGCGCGGTTGGCTCCGGGCGGTAGCGGCGACAGCCGGCCGTTCGGGTTTCGTTCCCGCGGACGATGTTTCGGTGTCCGAGGTGCGTGCCGAACAGCTCGACCTCCTGGCCGACCTGATCGAGAAGCACCTCGATCTCGACCACCTCGAGCGACTGCTCACCGCCGGCCCGACGCCTGGCCTGCCGACCCTCACCGTCGGGCGTTGACCATCGCCGGAACCGCCGTTCCGTGGATGCGCGGGCAACCACGAATCGCGTTCCCGGGTGCGTGCGGCAGTGACATTCCACAAATGAGCGGCCGGAGCCGCGGGCATGCGTTCACTGCCCCGCAGGGTGGTCAGTAACACGCGGTCGGGGATGGCGTCGACGTGTAGCGTGAGTCGGCATGGAAAGTCGGCGGATCGCGGTCGAGGACCGCGAGTGGACCGTGCGCATCGGTGGGCCCTCCTCGCGGCACACCGTGCTGCTGCTGCCCGACGCGGGCGACCCGGTCGATGTCTACGACCGCGTGTGCGAGCGGCTGCACACCTCCGACCTGCGCACGATCGTCATCGAAGCACTCGATGATCTGGACCGGGAGGGCGTACACGCCATCCTCGACGAGCTCGGCGTGCCGTGGGCCAACCTCGCCGGCGTCGGTGCGGGCGCCGATCTGGCCTGGCAGCTGGGCGCGCGCGGCTTCGGCCGGTTCATCGGCCTCGTCGTCGCCGGGCGCGCGCATCCCGCCGCCCCCGGCACGGACGGCGCGGCCCCCGACCCCAGCTGCCCGCCCGTGGAACTGCCCACCACCGTGATCGGCACGAAGCGGCTGCCCCGGGCCGCGGCCGAGGCGAGCGCCCGGCACGTATTCGGCGAGTTCCGGGTCACCCAGGTCGACGTCGACCACGTCGCCGCCGAGGCCGGCCAGGAACTGGCCACCGAGATCGTCCTGCGCAGCGGCCTCTGGTGAAGCAGGGGCCCTCAGATGCAGCGGGGCCTCCGGTAACCCGGTCGAGTGTCAGTGTGCGGGTGTGGATTTCGCGGTGAACCCGGCCAGCCACGCCAGCCAGGAATCCAGCTCGGCGAACGCCTCGTCGCGCACCGCCGCCGAGGACAGGAACACGTCGTGGCGGGCGCCCTCGATCGGCACGATGCTGGTCCGGTCGCCCAGGCAGCCCGACCAGCGCTGGATCTGGCGCACGTCGAGCACGGTATCGGCGACATCGGCCGCGGGGCCGTACCGGCGCATGAACTTCGTCACCTTCGAGCGCAGGATCAACGCCGGCACCCCGATATCCAGGCCGCGCTGCAGGCGGGCGTGCCCCTGCCGGATCGCCCGCAGCCAGCCCAGATGCACGGGGAAGCCGGTCAGCGGCTTCCAGTCCAGGTCGTAGTCCCATTCGCCGGACACGCTGTGGTGCAGGCTGTCGCCGTAGGTGCTCAGCTCGCTGCCGGGCAGCCGCATCCCGCCACGCCACCGCCCCAGGCCCTTGATGACCGCCGTGCCGATGGTCCGGTAGTACGCCGGTCCCTGCAGATCGAACCACGGGCTGTTCAGCACCAACCCCGTAATGTCCTGGCCCGCACCCTCTTCCGACCGGTTCAGCCGATCCAGCCAGAGCGGCGCCACCAGTCCGCCGGTGGAGTGCGCCATCAGCAGCACCGGCAGCCCGGTCTCGGCCCGGGCGATGCGCAGCGCCGCGTGCAGTTCGGCGTCGTAGAGCGACAGATCGCTGACGTAGTGCGCGGTCTGCCCGGCCCGCCGCGACCGGCCGCACTTGCGCAGATCCAGCGCGTAGAACCGGTAGCCCTGCGCGGACATGTGCTCGGCCACATGCTTCTGGAAGAAGTAGTCGGTGAACCCGTGCAGATACAGCACGGTGCCCCGGGCCGTGCCCGGATCGCCCGCCGTGTGGCGGACCAGGGTGGCCTCTACGGTGCCCTCGCCGTCGGGGTCGGCGCCCAGCGGAATGGTCAACTGTTCGTACCCGTCGCCCAGCACATCGGCCCGCCAGGCAGGAGTATCGACGGGCGCAACCGGCGTCTCGTTCGTCACAGCTCCACGATATTCGACCCGCTCATCGGCGGCAGGTGGAGTGAAGTTCGGGACACCTGGTGTCGCCCGGTTCGGAAACGGGCATGGTGAGGGGCAGAATTGGGTTGAAGTGAACGGCGGGTAACCTTCCCGCTGAAGCTCGCTACCCGCCGCAGGACAAGGAAGTCGATCTACCCGTGCCGAACGCTGCGATGACTGAAAAGACCGATGTAGTACTCATCGGTGCCGGCATCATGAGTGCCACCCTCGGTGCGCTGCTACGTCAGTTGCAGCCCGACTGGTCGATCACCATGTTCGAGCGGGTGGACGCCGCGGCCCCGGAGAGCAGCGACCCGTGGAACAACGCCGGCACCGGCCATTCCGCCCTCTGCGAGCTGAACTACAGCCCGCAGCAATCGGACGGCTCGGTGGACGTGTCCAAGGCGGTCGACATCAACGAGCGGTTCCAGGTGTCGCGGCAGTTCTGGGCCTACGCCGTGGAGAACGGGGTGCTCGGCGATCCGTCGGAGTTCATCAACCCGATCGCACACGTCAGCTTCGTGCACGGTGCCGACGGCGTCGACTATCTGCGCAAGCGCTACGAGGCGCTGGCCCGCCACCCGCTGTTCGCGGGGATGGAGTACATCGACACCCCCGACGAATTCGCGCGCCGGCTGCCGCTGATGGCCAAGGGCCGCGACTTCTCCGATCCGATCGCGCTGAACTGGAGCGATCGCGGCACCGACATCAACTTCGGCTCCCTGACCAAGCAGCTGCTGGCCTACCTGGGCGCCTCCGGCGTGGAGATCGCGTTCGGCAACCAGGTGCTCGACCTGGACAAGCAGTCCGACGGCAGCTGGAATGTCCGCTCTCGCAACACCCGCACCGGCACGACCCGCACGGTGAACGCCAAGTTCGTCTTCGTCGGCGCCGGCGGCTACGCGCTGCCGCTGCTGCAGAAGTCCGGGGTCGCCGAGATCAAGGGCTTCGCCGGGTTCCCGGTCAGCGGCCAGTTCCTGCGCTGCACCGATCCGGCGCTGATCCGGCAGCACAACGCCAAGGTCTACGGCAAGGCGGCCGTCGGGGCGCCGCCGATGTCGGTGCCGCACTTGGACACTCGCGTGATCGACGGCCGGCCGGGCCTGCTGTTCGGTCCGTACGCCGGGTGGACGCCGAAGTTCCTGAAGGACGGCAAGCTGACCGATCTCGTGAAGTCGGTGCGCGCCGGCAACGTCACGCCGATGCTCGGCGTCGCCGCCAGCGAGCTGGGCCTGGTCAAGTACCTGGTCAGCGAGCTGCTCAAGTCGCCCGCGGGCAAGGTGAACACGATGGAGGAGTTCATCCCGCGCGCCGACGGGCACGACTGGGAGCTGATCACCGCGGGCCAGCGCGTGCAGATCATCCGCCGTAAGGGCATCGGCGGCGTGCTCGAACTCGGCACCGCCGTGATCGCCGCCGGCGACGGCTCGGTGGCCGGCCTGCTCGGTGCCTCGCCCGGCGCCTCGACCTGTGTCAGCGCCATGCTCGACGTGCTGCAGCGGTGCTTCCCCCGCGAATACGACGAGTGGACTCCGAAGCTGAAGGCCATGGTGCCGTCGCTGGGTGTGAAGCTCTCGGACAACCAGGGCCTCTACAGCGAGGTGTGGGACTGGACCAGCAAGGCGCTGCAGCTGAATCAGGCCGAGGCCGTGGTCGGCGGCGGTGCATCCGGCAACACGCCGGTGCCGGCCGGAGTCGCGCAGAGCTGACCGATGTGATAGCAAGACGCGATGATGTCAACGGTTGCCCTCAAACGGTCGTGGGCCGCGGATCTGGATACCGCGACCCTCTACAAGCTGTTGCAGCTTCGCGTCGCGATCTTCGTCGTCGAGCAGAAGTGCGCGTATCCGGAGCTGGACGGGCTCGACCTGCTGCCGGAGACACGGCACATCTGGCTCGAGGACGAGGGTGAGATCATCTGCACCCTGCGGCTGCTGGAGGAGCACAAGGACGGCGTGAAGTCGTTCCGCATCGGCCGGCTGTGCACCGCTCAGACCTCCCGCGGGCACGGCTACACCACCCGCGTACTGCAAGCCGCACTCGCCGAAACCGGTTCGGCCACGGTGCGCTTGAACGCCCAGACCTACCTGGTCGACATGTACACCAAGCACGGCTTCGCCCCCGACGGCGACGAGTACGTCGAGGACGGCATCTCCCACATCCCGATGCGCCGCAGCTGATTCCAGGCACCGCCGTCCGTCATACCGATCCGTCGTTCGGGCGTGATAGTCGGTCGTTCCGGCGCGTCATCCCCGCGTGATAGCCCGTCATCCCGGCGCGCTTTTTGCCGGAATCCATTTGTGCGGAGTGGATCCCGGCCGAAAGCGCGCCGGGATGAGCCGGGATGACGGGTGCGTCGGGTCGACGGGGTACGCCGGGATGGCGGGGTGCGTCGGGTTGGCGGGTACGCCGGGATGGCGGGTGCGGTTTACGCCGCGGTGACGCCGTAGAAGGTGTGGGAGTGGGCCGGATGTTCGATCTCGTCGAGTACCGCGCGGGCGAAGTCCGGGTAGGTGATGCGCAGGTTCGGGTCGCCGGGGGAGATCCGGTAGCGGCCGACCGGGGCGCCGGTGTGGTCGAAGTCGCCGGCCGGCGCCACGATGGTCCATTCGATTTCGGTGTCGGCGGCTCGCAGGAGATCCGTTCCGCGTCCGTGGCCGAGGATGAAGTCCCGGTGTTCGGGCGGCAGATCCATGGCCTCGCTCAGGCGGACGCCGTCCGTGCCGGTCAGGCCCGTGGCGAGGCCGATGGCGACGAGTCGCCGGACGCCCGCGTCGGCGAGCCCGGTGAGCAGCGCCCGCATAGCCGCAGGGAAGAATTCGCTCGCCGGTGTGCCCAGGTCGGCCGCGGCGTGCACGGCGACGGCATGCCCGGCGGACAGCTTCGCGATCCGGTCGGCGTCGGTGACGTCCCCCGCCGGCGCGTCGAGATCCGGGTGCCGGGAGGGGGCGCGCACGACCCGGGTCACCGTGTGCCCGCGAGACTGTGCCTCTGTAGCTATGGCGCGGCCCGCGCGGCCGCCTGCTCCGAAAACGATGATGTCGGTCATGGCGGCGACGATAGCGAGGCGGCTGGTATCCGTTCGGATACCTCGCTGCTCGCTAAGCTGGCGGTATGCGCCCGCTCGACCCGCAGATGTTCGACGAACTGTGCCCGTCCGCGCTGACACCCATCCGCATCGGCGACAAATGGGGCGCCCTGATCGTGGTGTGCCTCGCGGACGGCCCGCGCCGATACTCGGAGTTGCGAATCCCGTTGGCACGCATTACCCCCAAGGTCATGACCCAGTCGTTGCGCACCCTCGAACGCCTCGGCCTGGTCGCCAGGACGGTCGAGGGCCGCCAGGTGACCTACGAGCTGACCGTGCTGGGTGTCAGCATGCTGGAACCGCTGCGAGCGATCTGCGCATGGGCCGAGGAACACTGGGACGAACTGGTCGACGCCACCGACCCGATCCGGAACGAACCCGCCGCACTCGGTGCATGATCACGCCGCCTGCCACATCGTGTTTCGTGGTGTGGCGCGGCAATGAGGCGGTGGTAGATCCCTGCCGACGCCGGGGAGACGACCGGTTCGACGATCGTCGCTGGGAGTGCCCCGTGGAGCGGAGGCGGCGGCACATCGGCGTGGCCGCCACCTCCGTCGTCCGCACGGTGCTGTCGTCCGCACGGTGCTGTCGTCCGCACGGTGCCGTCGTCCGCACGGTGCCGTCGTCCAGGGCTGGGCGGTGCCCTGGAGGAGCCCTGCCGGTAAACCTAAAACGACGCCAGTGCTTAGTAAATATTGATGTTGGCCGTGTTAGATATCTCAGTTATTAAGTGTTAGCTTTGTTCTATGGATGATCAGAGTCTGGAGGCCGCGCAGGAGTTGCGGTGGGGTGTGTCGCGGCTGTCGCAGCGATTGCGGTCTCAGCAGCCCGGGCGTGACGACGCGCTCACTCGGCTGGGGGCCTCGATCCTGGCGAACCTCCGGCACAGCGGGCCGTTGACCCTCACCGCATTGGCCGCCATCGAGGGCCTGCAGCCGCAGTCGCTGACCCGGACCGTCAACGGTTTGGAAGCGGCCGGATTTCTCGGCCGGTCCCCGGACGAATCGGACCGGCGACAACAGGTGATCACGATCACCGAGCCGGGCCGGCGGGCGTTGACCGACCATGTGCACGACGGAAATGCTTGGCTCGCACAGGTAATCGCGGAGACGCTGAGCCCCGCGGAGCGAGCGGTGCTTCGCGTGGCGGCGGATCTGATGCGGCAGCTGGCGGACGCGCCGGGGGCCGCGCCCTCTCCGTCGGCTCCGGGCGCGGCGGGGCCACTGTGACCCGGTCGGCGGCGGACACCGAAAATCGCAGCGGCGCAGGCTTGATCATCACTCTGGCCGCGTTGACGGGTGCCGCGCCGCTGGCCACCGACATGTATGTCCCGGCCCTGCCCGACCTGGCCCGGTCCCTGGAGGCGTCACCGTCCGCGGTTCAGCTCTCGATGACCGCCTTCCTGGTCGGCGTGGTGGCCGGACAGCTGATCCTGGGCCCGGTCAGCGACGCGGTCGGCCGCCGCCGGGTCCTCCTCGCCGGTGTGTCGGCCTTTGCGATTCTCTCGGTCGCGTGCGCGCTCGCCCCGACCGCCGCGGTGCTCGACGTGGCGCGGCTGGGTCAGGGCGTCGCCGGTGCGGCGGGAATGGTCGTTTCCCGTGCCGTGATCACGGATCTGTTCGAGGGCACGTCGGCGGCGCGGAAGTTCTCCGCGATGGCCGCCATCACGTCGGCTGCGCCGGTTCTCGCGCCGCTCCTCGGCGGTGCGGTGCTGAGTGTGGCGTCGTGGCGGATGGTGTTCGTGGTGCTGGCCCTGCTGAGCGTGGCACAGCTGGCGGCCGTGGTGATCTGGGTGCCCGAATCGCTTCCGCCGGTGCGGCGCACGGCCGCCCGGCCACTGGCGATGCTGCGCGCGATGCGGCAGGTCTCCGGTCGGCCCGCGTTGGTCTTCTCCGTGCTCAGCATCTGTTTCGGCGGTGCGGCCGTGTACGTCTACGTGGCCGGGTCGACCTTCGTCTTCGAAGGTATCTACGGCTTCTCGCCGACCGCGACGAGCGTCGTGTACGGCGTGAACGCATTCGGCACGATGGCCGGCAGCGCCCTGTGCGGATGGCTGGTCGCCCGCGTGCGCACCGTCCGGCTGATGATCACCGGAATCGGCGGCAGCCTGGCGGCCGCGGCCGGGCTCGTCGCGAGCGTCGCGGTCACCGGCGGATCCGCCGCCGTCACCTGGACGTGCCTGTTCGTGATGATCACGGCGTTCGGACTGTACTTCCCGGCCGTCACGGCGGCGACCCAGGAGCTGGGCAGGGACGCGCCCGGCGCCACCTCCGCACTCCTCGGCAGCGGCCAGTTCCTGCTGGGCGGTGCCGCCGCGCCACTCGTCGGACTCTTCGGCACCGCCAGCGCGCTGCCGATGGCGGTGCTCATGACGGTCTGCCTGGCCACCGCCACGCTGACCGCGATGGCGAGCCGCCGCCACACGCCGGGTTCGTGAGCGGCCGGCCGTGCAGATGGCTCCCGCACAGGTCGTGAGCCGATGGAGGGGAGTGGCGGGTCGGCCGTCACGGTGCTCCAGCGTCGGAGGTATGGCCCGCGACCGCACCGAGCGTCAGGAACACCGTGACCGCCTGCTGCACCGGGATATCTACCGAGGCAACGAGTCTCGCTGAGCGGGCAGTTCGTCCCCGCACAGGTCGCGGGCGAGCAGGGTGGCTCCGGCGACGGCGCCCGGCATCAGGAATACCGCGACGAACGGCACCAGGAACGCCGCGGCGAGTGGGATTCCGAAGCCCCACACCAGCTTTCGGCGAGTGCGCAGAAGCGACAGCTGTTCGCGCAGCACGATACCGCGGCGGGCCAGGGCCACCGAGGTGAGTTCCTGGGTGAGGAAGTAGCCGGTGACGCAGACGCCCAGCACCGGGACGACGGTCTGGCCCACCACGGGCAGGAATCCGGCGGCGAACAGCAGGATGCCCCAGCAGGCGGCGCGCACCACGATGCGCACGCCGTCGCGCACCGAGATCCACAGCTCGCGCAGGAAGGGCAGGCCGGACTCGGGCGCGGAGCCGTCCGCGGACAGGGAGCGGTCGACCCGTTCGGACAGCGTCTCGTAGAACGGCTGCCCGATCACCAGCGTCACCGCGGTGAAGGTCACCACCGACAGCAGCAGCCCGAGCGCCACCAGCAGCACCGCGAGGAATCCGCGCAGCAACCCCGGCCACGGCGAGGACCAGGTATCGGCGAACGGGGTGGCCCACTCGGCGATGTCACCGGCGAAGATCACCAGCGCGATCAGCGCCGCCAGATACAGCACGAGGGAGATCAGCCCGGGCACCAGGCCCAGGCCCAGCGACCGCCGATGCGCCGCCACCCAGCGCTGCCCCTGCACGAGGTATCGGAACCCGTCCGCCAGATCACGCACCGGCACAGCGTAATCGGCGGACGGCGGAGGTCTGTGCGCCGGTGCTGTCCGGGGCGGTGGAGTGCCGGCGTGGACGGCGTCGGCACGTGGGCGGTACGACCGGCCCGCCTCCCATCGCCGGGCACCGCGCCGCGGCATGGGAATCGTTGCCGCACAGTGAGTCCGGTCGGGGTCGTGGTCGACGCCTGAGGGCCGGTGGCCCGTGGGCCGTCGGCGAGCCTGTCGTCGCGTCCGGTGTGGCGGCCGCGGACCCGGCTGCGTTACCGCAGACTGTGGGCCGGGTGGTGGTTCTCGACGAGTTCCCTGCGGATGCTCGCCGGCTCGTCGATCCTCGGCGGCGCCATTCACTCCTCTCTCGTTACGGGTACGTCGTCGAGCGTGTACGGGGTGAACGCGCCCGGTGTCGTGGGATGCCGGTGCTGTGTTCGAACGCCTGCCCCCACGGCGCCCGTTTCGATGGTTGGGGTGATCGCCGCGCTGCTCGTCGACTGCGGACTGAGGACGCTCTCTGGGGAGCTGTCGTCGCAGGGACCTCGGTGCGAAGAGTTGTGTGAGTGCGGTTGCTCACAGGAGGGGGCCGGGGGTCGTGGTCGGGCGGCGCGCCTAGAGTTGGGGCCGTGTCCGAATCCCGAAACGGCAACGGCTTGGCCCCGCGACCCGAAATCGTACCGTCGGCCCGCGACAGCGAGGCCGGGTTTCCGTTCTCGGCGGTGGTGGGGCAGGAGCGGTTGCAGCTGGCACTGATTCTGTGCGCGGTGCATCCGGGCATCGGCGGCGTGCTGGTGCGCGGGGAGAAGGGGACGGCGAAGTCGACCGTGGTGCGGGCGCTCGCGCGGTTGCTGCCGCCGGCGGTCGACGAGCACGGTGAGCGTCCGGCGCGGCTGGTGGAGCTGCCCGTCGGGGCGACCGAGGACCGCGTGGTCGGATCGCTGGATCTGGAGCGGGTGCTGCGCGACGGCGAGCAGGCGTTCCGGCCCGGTCTGCTGGCCGCCGCCCACCACGGCGTGCTCTACGTCGACGAGGTGAACCTGCTGCACGACCACCTGGTGGACGTGCTGCTCGACGCCGCGGCCATGGGCCGGGTGCATATCGAGCGCGACGGGGTGTCGCATTCGCATCCGGCGCGGTTCGTGCTGGTCGGCACCATGAACCCGGAGGAGGGCGAGCTGCGGCCGCAGCTGCTGGACCGTTTCGGGCTGACCGTCGACGTGGCGGCCTCCCGGGATGTCGACGTGCGGATGTCGGTGGTGCGGCGGCGGCTGGACTACGAGGCCGGCCCGGCGGCGTTCGCGGAGCGCTACGCGGCGGCCGATCAGGAGGTGGCCGAGAGCATCCTCACCGCCCGCGACCGGCTCGCCGAGGTCGCGCTCGACGATGTGGAACTGCGCCGGATCGCAGCACTGTGCGCGGCCTTCGACGTCGACGGCATGCGCGCCGATCTGGTGGTGGCGCGCACCGCGACAGCACACGCCGCCTGGCGCGGAAGCGCTGGCGTGACAGCCGAAGACGTGCGGGTGGCCGCGGAACTGGCGCTGCCGCACCGCCGTCGGCGCGACCCGTTCGACGAGCCGGGGATCAGTGAGGATCAGCTCGACGAGGCGATGCAGCAGGCCGGTGAACAGGCCGAATCCTCCAGCGGCCCCGACGAGTCCGAGACGCCCCCCGATTCACCGCAGGACCGCCCCGAGGACGGTTTCGGCGACGATCCCGGCCCCGGACCCGAGGACCCCGACGACGATCCGGACGGTGGCCCCGATTCACCCGGCGGCGGGCGTTCCCCCGAGCGCACTGCCGGTGCGCCGGTGAATTCCGTTGCGCGGCCGCCACGGTGGGAGGTTTCCGGGGTCGGCGAGGGCGCGCCCGGCCGTCGTTCGCGCGCCCGGACCCGGCACGGCCGGGTGGTGCGGTCCACCACCGACACCTCGGCCGGGCTGCACCTGCTGGGCACGGTCTTCGCCGCCGCACCGCACCAGCATGCCCGCGGCCGGGCCGGTGGCCGGCTCGCCCTGGAGGCGGGCGACCTGCGTGGCGCGTATCGCGAAGGGCGCGAAGGCAATCTGGTGGTCTTCGTGGTGGACACCTCCGGGTCCATGGCGGCCCGCGACCGGCTGTCGGCGGTCACCGGCGCGGTGGTTTCCCTGCTGCGCGATGCCTACCAGCGTCGCGACAAGGTCGCCGTGATCACCGTGCGCGGCAGCGAGGCGGAGGTGGTGCTGCCGCCGACCGGCTCGGTCGACATCGCCGTGCGCCGCCTGTCCGGACTGCGTACCGGCGGGAAAACCCCACTGGCACAAGGTTTTCTCAAGGCCCGCGAGATCGTGCGCCGCGAGCGGGTGCGCGACCCGCAGCGCCGCGCCATGCTCGTCCTGCTCACCGACGGCCGCGCGACCGGCGGCACCGAACCCGTGGCGCGCGCCCGCAGCGCCGCCGGGGTGCTGGCCCGCGACGGCGTGTCCGGCGTCGTCATCGACTGCGAACGCGGCATGGTTCGCCTCGGCCTGGCCGCCGACCTGGCCCGTGACCTGCGCGCCACCTATCTGCGATTGGCCGAACTGACCGGCGATTCGGTGGCGGGGGCGGTCCGTTCGGTAGGTGCCGCCCGCGCGGCCTGAGCCGGCGCGTACGAGAACATCGCTCGCTCTCGGCGGCTCGCTCTCGGTGTTGCATGGCTGAATATTTTCGGACAATGGCATAACGGCCACTTGTGGCAGTAAGTATGCGGAAGATAATTTACTGCCATGTTTGCTGTGCTGTTCGCCTCGCGGCCGTGGAATCGCAATGCCCCGATGCGGGTATCGGATCGCGTCGACGGGCTCGTACGCCTCGTGGCCGCCGCGGCCGTACTGTGCGCGGTGCCGTTGTCGGGCGTATTCGGCGTCGCCGAATACCGTTCGGCGACAGCGCGAATGCATGCCGAGAGCGCCGGGAAAGCCGAAGTGCCCGCGGTACTCACCGATACCCCGAAGCTCGTGCCGGTGCCCCCGGCGATGTCGAGCGACACGGTGCCGAACCGCTACCGGGCGACCGCCCACTGGGTGTACGACGGCCACGCGGGTGAGACGACGATCGAGGTGTCCCGCACCGCGCGGCGCGGCGATCAGGTCCCGGTGTGGCTCGGTCCGGACGGGCGGCCCACCCGCGCTCCCGTCGACCGGTCGGCTGCCGATCAGGCGATCGGCGCCGGGCTCGCGGTGCTGGTCGGCACGACCGGTGCCGCCGGGGTCATTGTCGTCGCAACGCGATGGATGCTCGGCCGCCGCCGTGCGGGAACGGCGGCGGATCGGTCGACCGATCGGGCAGGACGGGCGATGACGGGTCCGGCCGCGGTGTGCTCCGCTACTGCGGGTCGATGACGTCCTGCTCGTTGCTGTAGACGAATGTAACTCCGCCGGTGGCGAAATTGGGGACGTCGGCGACCGCCGCCTGCCCCTCCGGGGTGGCCAGAATGCGCTCGAGGTCTTCGCGGGTATCGGCGTACAGTCCGACGACGAGATAGTACGGCGCGGGCGTGCCCCGCTCGATGCTCTCGCCCTTGCCGAGCGTCCACTTCTTCAGTCCCACCATCTTTTTCGCGATGGGGATGTGCACGTTCCAGTAGTAGTCGTCGAACTGTGCGGGATCGTCCGGATGCCCGTACAGGATCGTCAATCGATACAAGGTCGGCCTCCTACGGGTGACTGTCGGTTCGTCGATCTTAGCGGGTGATATCGGCCCGGCGGATCGCGAGCGGAATCATCGTTGACCGAAACGTTGACCGAAACACCATGGTGGATAACGAGTTTGATGGGTTCAGGCACCGGCGATCCGAGCGCAGTGCACCGGGGCGGCGTGGGCCGGTGCCGTCACAGGCCCGCGAGATCGGTGCGGAACTGCATCGCGTGGTAGGGCCAGTTCGTGGCGGTGTTCCACTGGCTGACGACGAGGTGCAGATCGGACAGGGTGGAACCGGGGACGACGTAACCGCCGTAGAGCTGGGCGACCCGGCCGGTGGCGTGGTCTTCGCCGCTCCAGCTCGTTCCCTCGAGGACGGTCGTGCGCGGTGCGCGGTGCAGGTCCGCGTTGGGGGCGTCGAGCAGCAGCGCATCGATCCGGTAGTTGCCGGCGTCGAAGAATACGAGCAGCCAGTTCCGCTGCCCGTCCGGACCGGGCACCCGGCGCAGGCACAGCTCACCGAACGCGCCCGGCAGCGTCAGGGTGGGCGGGTTGCCCCAGGCCCAGCGCTCGTCGGCGAAACCCCACGGCTGCCAGGCTTCCGGGTCGGCGAGCGACTCCGCCGGAACCCGGTGCAGGAGCAGCCCGGCATCGCGGCGGAACCCGGTCGTGTACGCGTAGACGTATCCGTCGTCGGCCGCCGCCCAGGTCAGCATCTGGAACAGTCCGCCGCAGACGTCTCCCGGCCACCGGGCCCCGGTACTCGACCAGGTGACCCCGTTGTCGGTCGAGGCGAGGATCTCGGTCCAGAGCACGTTGCCGAGGCCCCGGCACGCCATCACGTGCAGGAACATCGTGTCGCCGAGCGTGATCAGGTCCGTCGGCAGCATCGTCGAGCACCGCGGGCGGCGCAGCAGCGCCGACTTCGGATACTCGATCAGCTGGCGGGCGTAGGCGTTCTCGTCGCCACCGGAGCCCGTCCAGCGCAACCCCTCGGCCACCGTGTCCGGGTCGGCGAACAGCACCACCGGCGAGCGCCAGCCGGGCCCGCCGACGGTGGCCTCCTCGAAGCTGTCACCGAATACGGCAACCAGCCGGCCGTCCGGTGCGGTGGCGACGACGCCCAGGTCGGTGCCGCCGACGCCGAACGCATCGGTGCGGCCTGGACCGGTCAGATCGGCGATCTTGGTCGTGTTGCCCATGCCCCCACTATCCCCACAGCACGACCGACGACGCCACCACGCCGGAAGGGCGATCCGCGCATTCTCGAGCGGCGAAACCCTGTGGTGGGTAACAGGTCTGCGATTCAGGCGGGCACGGTCGCGCACCGCTCGGCGAGTGCGGACAGGACCGGGGAGCATCCCGCGTCGAGGGTGAGAGTGGCGAGGTCGTCGCCGCGTGTGGCGCCGCGATTGACGATCACGACGGCCCGGCCCGTCTTCGAGGCGTGCCGGACGAAACGCAGGCCCGACATCACCGTCAGCGACGATCCGGCCACCAGCAGCACCTCGGCGTCGTCCACCATCGCGTAGGCGTCCGCGACCCGGTCCTTCGGTACGTTCTCGCCGAAGTACACGATGTCGGGTTTCAGCATGCCGCCGCAGTGCGCGCAGTCGACCATCCGGAAGCTGTCGGTGTCGACGACCACGGCGTCGGCATCCGGAGCCACCTCCAGTCCGTTGGTGACCGCGGCCTCGGCGAAGCCCGGATTCGCGGCCTCCAGCCGGTCGGCCAGCGACATCCGCGACACGAGGTCCCCGCATTGCAGGCAGCGCACCCGCGCATAGGTGCCGTGCAGGTCGAGCACCCGGCGGCTGCCCGCCTTGGTGTGCAGCAGGTCGACGTTCTGGGTGATCACGCCCGTCACCACGCCCGCGCGTTCGAGCCGGGCCAGCGCGCGGTGCCCCGGATTCGGCCGCGCGGCGTCCATCCGCCGCCACCCGACGTGATTGCGCGCCCAGTAGCGCTGACGGAACGCCGGATCGCCCACGAACTGCTGGTAGGTCATCGGATTGCGGGGCGGCGAATCCGGGCCGCGATAGTCGGGGATGCCGCTGTCGGTGGACATGCCGGCGCCGGTCAGCACGGCCACGCGACGGCCGGCGATCAGCTCCGGCACGGCGTCCACGCCGCGGACGGCATTCGGAGGCGCGATGTCCGGCATGCCTCCCAGCGTACGGGCGGGTCAGGGGAGGCCGCCCGGCCCCGGTGTGGCACCGTGGAGCGGCAGTGCAGGTGTGAGGAGGAACGAAGCGATGCCCAAGGGTGTTCCGGAGACGATTCCCGACGACGGGCTGACCACCAGGCAGCGGCGCAACCAGCCGGTGCTCGCGGTGCACACGGGGGTGGGTAAGGGCAAATCGACCGCGGCTTTCGGCATGGCGCTGCGGGCCTGGAACCAGGGCTTCGATGTCGCGGTGTTCCAGTTCGTCAAGAGCGCGAAGTGGAAGGTGGGGGAGGAGTCGGCGTTTCGCACGCTCGGGCGGCTGCACGAGGAGACCGGGGCGGGCGGCGCCGTGGAGTGGCACAAGATGGGCGAGGGCTGGTCGTGGGTGCGCAAGGCGGGCACCGAGGAGGATCACGCGGCCGCCGCGCTCGCGGGCTGGCAGGAGATCGCCCGCCGGCTGGGCGACGAGCAGCATCGCTTCTACGTGCTCGACGAGTTCACCTATCCGCTGAAGTGGGGGTGGGTGGATGTCGACGAGGTGGTGGAGACGCTGCGCGGCCGCCCCGGCAATCAGCACGTCGTGATCACCGGCCGCGATGCACCGCAGGCGCTCGTCGACGCCGCGGACCTGGTCACCGATATGAGCAAGGTCAAGCACCCGATGGACGCCGGGCGCAAGGGGCAGCGGGGGATCGAGTGGTGAGATCCGAGCGGCGGCCGCGCTCCCCCGGACTGCTCGCATCGGCGGACAGGATTCCACGACCTGTCGCCGACGGGTCGTACCGTGCGGTCTCCGGACAGCTGAGCAGCCGCAACGGCACCACCCGGCAGTCGGCGGCGGCGCCGCTGACCACGTTCCGCCCCCGACGGGGTGCGGCACCTGTCCGGCGGCTGCGGTGAGTACCCCCGCGGTGGTGATCGCGGCGCCGTCATCGGGCAGCGGAAAGACCACGCTCGCAACGGGTTTGATCGGTGCGCTGCAGCAGGCCGGGCAGCGCGTGGCCCCGTTCAAGGTGGGGCCGGACTATATCGATCCCGGGTATCACGGGCTGGCGGCTGGGCGACCCGGGCGGAATCTGGACCCGGTGCTCGTGGGCGCCGAACGGGTGGTTCCGATGTACCGGCACGGCGCCCATGACTGTGACATCGCGGTTGTCGAGGGCGTGATGGGGTTGTTCGACGGCCGCATCGCCGACGATCAGGCTGTGACTGTCGCCGAAGGGTCCACCGCGCAGGTGGCCGCGCTTCTCGAGGCGCCGGTGGTGCTGGTGGTCGACGCTCGCGGGCACAGCCAGAGCCTGGCCGCCCTGCTGCACGGTTTCGCGACCTTCGACAGCGGGATCCGGCTCGGGGGAGTGATTCTCAACCGGGTCGGTAGCGAGCGGCACGAGGAGGTGCTGCGAGCGGCCTGCGATCGCGTCGGCCTGCCCGTCCTCGGTGCGCTGCCCCGGATGGCGGAATTGTCCGTGCCCGCACGTCATCTGGGACTGATCCCCGCTGTGGAGCACGGCCGGGCCGCTCGGAACGCCGTGGATGCCATGACCGAACTCGTTGCGGCACATGTGGATCTGGCGGCCGTCGCGCGGTTGGCGGCGGTTCATGTGTCGGGGCCTGCCTGGGATCCTGTCGGTGAAGTTCGCGGGGCGGAAATTGCTCCGGCTTCCGGCTGTGAGCCGGAGCCTGGCACCTCCGGATCGCCGGTGATCGCGGTGGCCGGGGGCGCGGCGTTCACCTTCGGCTACGCCGAACACCGCGAGTTGCTGGAGGCGGCCGGTGCCACCGTGGCGGTCTTCGATCCGCTCTGCGACGAACTGCCCACGGGCACCGCGGGTTTGGTGTTGCCCGGTGGATTCCCGGAAGAACACGCCGCCGAACTCGCCGCCAACGAACCCCTGCTGACCGGGGTCGCCGAGGCGGCCCGGCAGGGCATGCCGGTGCACGCCGAATGCGCCGGACTGCTCTACCTCACCCGCTCGCTCGACGGCCACCGCATGGCCGGCGTGCTCGACGCCACGGCCGAATTCGGCCCGCGCCTCACCCTCGGATACCGAGACGCGGTGGCGCTGACCGATTCCCCGCTGTGGTCCGCGGGCGAACGGGTGCGCGGCCACGAATTCCACCGGACCCGTTTGACCGCCACGGGTGTCGACACCCCGGCATGGGGCTGGCGTTCCCCGACCGGCGAACCGATCCGCGAGGGCGCCTCGATCCACCGCGTCCACGCCTCCTACCTGCACACCCACCCCGCCGGAAACCCCACGGCCACCGCACGATTCGTATCGGCGGCCGCCGCCTACGCGGCATCGCGAGCCGATGCGTGAGCCGGTGCCTCGTCGCGGAGGTGTCCCGGGATCGGCGTCCTCGCCGGCTCGACGTGCCTCGCCCCACGGTCGCCTCCTGTGTGACCCGGCCGACCGGCACGGTCCTGTTCCTGGTCGGCCTGGTTCCGGGATCCACACCCTCCCCAGGGATTCCGGAAGCGAATGCGCCCGAATGACGGCTGGTCGGCATGCGACGGGGGACGGCAGGCAAGCCGGGATGGGGGATAGGGCCGCCGCTCGCATTTCCGCACTGCCGAATTGGTGGCGACCAGGGTTTGCGGCGTGGTGCAGATACGTGGTCGGGATGTCGCACCCGTCTTCGCGTTCGCTGCGGAGGCGGGCGGAATATGGCGACCGCTGAACTCGCTGTGGGGGTGGGGTGCCGTCCCGGGACCCCGGCTGAGGAGATCGTCGCGGCGATACGGGAAGTGGTGCACCCGAGCATGATTCGGTGCATCGCAACGGTCGGCAGGCGTGCGGGGGAGGCCGGAATGGTCGGGGCCGCCGCCGATCTGGGCGTGCTCCTCGTCTCCTTCACCGCGGCCGAGTTGGCGCAGGTCGACGTACCGAATCCGGCCACCCGTGCCGAGGCGGCCATCGGTACGCCGAGCGTCGCGGAAGCGGCCGCGCTGAAAGCCGCCGGGGGCGACAGGCTGGCGGTAACCAAGCGTGTCGTGGGCCGGGTGGCGATCGCGGTCGCACGATTCGACGGCTGAAAGCGGATGCCCCTCCGTCGTGACGCCCTCTCGCCCCACGGTCTTCCCTCACCGGCCATTCCGATGCGTTCTCGGCCGGAATACGCCGTGCGTGGAGTTCCTACCAAAACCGCTGTGGCGAAATCCGTTTCGGGATTTCACCCGCGCCAGGACTCCAGCACCCGATCGAGATCCGGGCGGATCGCGGCCCGGGCGTCCATCCGGGCCACGCCCTCCATGAGCAGGCGATCGTAGTCGGTGTCGAGGTGGCGGATCGAGGCGACGACGGCCAGGGTGACGGCCTCGGGATCGAGCACCTTGGCGGCGGCGCTGCGCCCGACCCGCCCGCTGCCGCGCACGGCGGCGTGCCCGGCGATCTCGGTGGCGCGGCCGGACGGGCAGTGCGGGAACAGCCGGCGGATCTCGGCGGCCATCCGCGCCTCGAATTCGACGTCCTGTTCCGCACGGCGCACCCGGTCGCGTTCGCGCCGCCGCGTGCGCGCGTCCTCGTCGGCGAGGCACTGCTCCTCGGCGCGGGCCAGCGCCTGCTCCTCGACGAGAATGCCCTGCCGCTCGTACCGTTTCCGCCGCCTGTTGAACCGCACCACGACGGCGGCCAGCGTGCTCTCCTTCTTGGCGCGTCGGCTCAGCGCGGCGTCCCCGGCGGGCAGGAATTCCAGGTGGTTGAGATCGGCGCAGGTCACACACAGCGGCTCGGATCCGGACATGATGAGATAGGGCCCGGTCTCGGCGCATTCGACGCACTCCCACGGCTGCTGCGCCTCCACGACCACCAGATCGGGCGCCTTGTTCTGCCGCTGGACCAGCTGCTCCCGGCGCGCCGGACTCAGATCGGGCGAGAGCCAGTGCACCCGGAACGCGTCGTCTCCGCCGTCCGCGAGAAAGCGCAGGGGCTGTCGATCACGACTCCCCGACAGGTAGGCCGTCTCACTCGACGTCAAACCGTTGTCGCGCGCCCACTCGCGCAGCAGACCCACCGCGTCGGCGAGCCGCGGCCCGTCCACCGCGGCGAGTTCCTCCAGCGATCCCACCCGCCCCTGACGCCACCGATCGACATGGCTCGTATGCAGCCATCCCAGGCCGATGAGCACATCGATCGCGGACACATACTTCTGCCGGGCCAGCGCCGCTTCCGCCACCACGGCCACCCGGCTCCGGAGTTTGGCCACGAGGGTGGACACTAGAACATCGCGTGCGCTATCGGTTGCCCTGCTCGCGATCGTATTGCTCTTGCTGCCACTGTCGCTGCTGTTCCTCGTGATCGCTCTCGCCGCCGCCCGACCACCAGATCGGATGGGCACCCGGCCCGCAGTCGAGGTCGATGTGGACGGTTTCGCGCGCCGCGAGCCGCCACTGGCCGCCGAGGTACCGCAGGTTGGTGCACAAACCCATGATGTTGACGGTGCCCCCGACGACATCGTTGTTCGTGCAGTCGGATTGCAGCCGGCTGTCCACCGGCGCCTGTGCACACGAGACCAGGCCCGACGCGTGCGCCTGCGGCGCGGCCCCCACCCCGACGGCCGCGATCCCAGCGACGCCGGCCCCGACCACCGCCGCCGCGGCGACCGACTTCCTTGCGTACTTCTCGATCGTTGCCACGACCGCGACGCCAACAGAGAGCCGACGCGAGATCATGCCCAATAGATCTTGGGCACAACCATTTTCCGACACGGGAAAGGTGTGATCGCCTACGGCGCCACCGAGGTCCACTCCGCGAAACCGGTGGGGTCGTGGCGGCCGATGCTGGCGTGTTCTAACAGGCCCCAGCCCTCCGCGCCGTTGCAGCGGGCGTGGGCGACGTGATCGATGACGCCCCAGGGGATTCGGCCGGCGACGGCGGGGTCGGTGAGATCGTAGGTGACGCTGGAGGTCCAGTCGCGGCCCTGCCAATGGCCGTGGCCCCAGTCCGGGTCGCCGCCGTAGCCGCAGCCGATGTGCAGGGCCATGAAGGTGTGGGTGGTGATCGCGATCTCCAGCGGCTTGCCGTCGGGGGCGGTCAGGTCCAGGCGGGCGGCGACGGGAATTCTTGTGCCGGAACGGTAGTCGATGTGGATGCGCGGCCAGCCCAGCTGTTCGACCCGGCCGTCCGGCCACACCCGGACGGCGTCGTTGAGCGTGCGGTACCCGTCCGGGTTCTCCTGCGCGATCACGACGATCGCGAAGTCGTCGAAGCGCAGCGGCACGTACAACCACCAGAACCCGCCCGCGCCTTCGGCATTCGCGCGGCCGGCCGGTTCGGCCTCGCCCACGGGGCGGATGCCCCAGGATCGGTCCCGGGTGCCGGTCCAGACCTCCGGGTCGACGGTGATATCCGTCCCGTCCAGGCAGAGTGTGCCCGACCACGATCCGACCTGCGCGAACCGGGAAGCGTCGATGATCGGCCGATCACCCGCCAGGATCAGATGCGGCGGCTCCTGCACGGCCGGGAACGCACCGGTCCAGGTGAGGTCGAGGCCGAGATCGTCGTGCTCGCAGACGATCCGGAGGCGTTGCAGCGGTTCCAGCACCTCGATCCGATAACCACCGACCCGCTGCCCCAGCCCGCGCTCGGTCAGCGCGTCGGAGAACCGTACCGCTCGCTGCGTATCGCCGTGGCGCACCGCGGCGTAGGCGTCGATGACCCCCAGATTCGGGTACACCCCCAGCCCGGTGACGAGCATCGTGCCGCCGGAGCGATCGTGGGCGTTGAGATAGCTGCGGTCGTAGAAGTTCCGGTCGCTGCTGCCGACGCGGGCCATCGACAGCGGCGTCTGGTGGATGGGATATTCGTCGAGTGCTACCGGGGTGGCGGACATTCTCAATCCTGTTCCCTGAGAGGTCGATCCCAGTCGTAGGTGCCGGCCAGCAGGGCCTCCAGGCTCGGCCGGTGCATGATGTAGTCGTCGCGGTCGTCGGTGTCGGTGTCCTCGCCGAAGTGGATCATCCGGCGCTTGATGCGGGCCATCACGATGCCGTGCCGCAGCGCGGCGTAGACCAGATACCAATCCAGGTCGCGCACGGTGTATCCGGTGATCTGCTGGTAGCGGTCCACGATGTCGTCGCGCCGCAGATAGTCGGGCAGGCCGGGCTGCCCGAACCGGGTGGCGATGTCCTGGAAGAAGCGGTGGATGAACACGATCCACGCGAGGTCGAGTTCGCGCGGCCCCAATGCCGCCATCTCCCAGTCGAGTACGGCCACCGGCTCGAAGCCCTGATAGATGATGTTGCCGGGCCGGGCGTCGCCCCAGCTGAGCACGTCCGGCGCCGGATCGGCCGGCCAGTGCTCCTCCAGCCAGTCGAAGCCCCGCTCCAGCAGCGGAATTCGGTATCCGTCGTCGGCCAGCGCCCACCGGTACCAGGCCCGCTGCCCGTCGACGTGGTGGCGCAGCGCCGAACCGGCCGCGGGCCGGGTCAGCAGGGGGAACTTCGCCGCCGGATCGGGGAGGGCGTGGATCTTCGCGATGATGTCGACGGTGTTGTGGGTCAACCGCAACCGCTCCTCGGGCGTGGCGTCGAACACCCAGCCCACGAACACGTACGGCGGATTGTCCTCGGGGATCCGCCCCTCCACCCGGCGCATCACGAAGAACGGCGTGCCGAGCACCGATTCGTCGGTCTCCAGCCAGCACAGCGGCGGCACCGGGACGTCGGTGTGCGCGGCCACGCCCGCCATCACCGAGTACTGCATGGCGAGGTCGTAGGTCCGGAACACCGGGAAGGAATCGGCCTCGGGCGCCATGCGCGCCACATAGGACGCCTGCTCGGGCCGCCCGTCCGCCTGCCACGTCGCATCGAACAGGACGGAGCAGCTGGACAGGCCGCCGGTCTCCGGACGGTTCAGGTCGGTGATCAGCGGCGGGGTCGCGGTGCCCAGGCGGGCGCCGAGCCAGCGCGCGAGCCGCTCGCCGAGTTCGTCGAGGTCGCGGGCGCTGGTGGTCAGCTGGTGCCGCTGTCCGGGATCGGGGTCGGTCGGCATGGTGTCCTCCTGGACCTATGGAAGTGCCTGTGTGCCAACGTTTTCCGTGGAGCTCCGAGGGGCGCGGAGGGCGTGGTGGAAGAAATGTAACGCGTTATAGTTATCCCGCGAGGCGGAATCCGCCGATTTCCCGGGGTCGCCGAGGCGGCCACCCGGACGTTCCGCGAGTCCTCCTTTCGGAGGAGTGTGGCCTCGGTGACTTCACCGAGGCGGTCCGTACTGTTCGTTGCGTAGTTTCGACGTGCCGGCTTCAGGAGAGAGAGGGGATGAGGGTTGAGCGCAGTCGTCACGGCCTCCGAGGTACCGGAAGTACCGGCGGCGCAGGCGGACACCGACCCGGTGCGGTGGAATCCACTCACCCGGATCGCGTTCCGGTTCTGTTTTCTGTACTTCGGGCTGTTCTGCCTGATCTATCCGCAGCCGGTGTTCGCGTTCCTCGGCTGGGCCGGCGACTGGCTGCCCGACGACGCGGTGCGGTGGCAGGTGCACACGCTGGAGCCGGTGCTGTCCTGGGTCGGGCGCACGGTCTTCGGGGCGGATGTGCGGCTGCATCCGACCGGCAGCGGTGATCAGGGCATTCTGTGGGTGCTGCTGTTCTGCCTGCTGGTGATCGCGGTGGCCGGGACGCTGGTGTGGACGCTGCTGGACCGCCGCACCGATCATCGGCGGCTCGCCGGATGGTTCCTGCTGTTCCTGCGCCTGTGCGTGGCCGGGCAGATGGTGACCTACGGCGTCGCCAAGGTGATCCCGACGCAGATGCCGGCGCCGGCCCTGGCGACCCTGCTGGAGCCCTACGGCATGCAGCCGCCGTTCGCCGTGCTGTGGAATCAGGTCGGCGTGTCGCCGGTCTACCAGATGCTGCTCGGCTCCGCGGAACTGCTGGCCGGAATTCTGCTGTTCATTCCGCGCACCGCGTTACCGGGCGCCCTGCTGACCCTCGTCGGCATGTCGCAGGTGTTCCTGCTGAACATGACCTTCGGTGTGCCGGTGAAGATCCTGTCCGGCCATCTGTTGCTGATGAGCCTGGTGCTGCTGGCGCCGGAGGTGCGGCGGCTGGCCGCGGTGCTGGTGCTGAACCGGCCGACCGGCCCGTCCACCGCGCCCGACCCCTGGCGCACGGCCCGCTCCCGTCGCCGCGCGGCGCTGGCGCAGGTGCTGCTCGGGATCTGGGTCGTGGCGGGAATGGTGCACGTGTACTGGGGTTTCTGGCAGGAACTGGGTCCCGATCGCCCGAAACCGCCGCTGTACGGCATCTGGTCGGTCTCGGAATTCGTGCGCGACGGGCAGCCGGTGCCGCCGTTGCTCACCGACGAAACGCGATGGCGCACGGTAGTATTCGACTACGTCGGCCAGGTTTCGTTCCAGCAGATGGATGGGACCATGGTCACGGTTCCGGGCACGGTCGATGCCGCCACCCGCCGCATCGAACTCACCGGAGGCGCGCAGCGACCGGCCGCGCTGACCTTCGAGCAGCCCGCTCCCGACCGGGCAACGCTGTCCGGCGAGCTGGACGGACATCCGGTGACGATCACGCTACAGCGAGTGGATCCGGACAGCTTCCCGTTGCGCGGCACCGGATTCCGGTGGGTGCAGGAAGGGCCCAGCCAGTGACAGCCGGGGGCGCCCCGCCCGCCCCCGCCGAGCCGCCGCGCCCCGCGCGGCAGGGCCGCCCCGCCCGATTCCCACGCACCGGGCGGGGCGTGCGGCCGGTCACCCGTGCTGTCGCACGCCGTGGTCCCGTGTCGTCGCACGCACTGGTTACCTCGCACGCACCGGCTACCGTGCCGTCGCGCCGATCTGATTGGCCCAGTTCGGGTTCGGCCGGTAGAACTCGCCCGATCCGGGTTCGAACGCCCGGCGCGCGTGGTCGCAGCCCCACAGCTGCGCGACCAGCCAGGCGGTGGGATAACCGAGATAGCCGTAGACGCCGGTGCTGCACGGCGCCGAGGCGTGGGCGCAGTCGGGGGCGCCCTGCGGGTCGTTGTGGTTGGCCCGCACCAGCGTTCCCCACGCCTTGGTCACCGGCGGCGGCGTGGCGTCGTAGTAGGCCCGATTCGATTGCAGCCCTTGCGGTTGCCACGGCGGCTGATTCGACGGCGAGATCAGCGCGTCGTCGGCGCCGTTGACGAACAGCACCGAGCCGGAGCGCAGCCTGGCGGTATCGGCACAGCTCGCCCCGCTGCAGAACGCCTGCGCCGGAAGCTCGATCGGCACCGCGGTGTCGATCAGCCCCTCCGAGTCCGCCATGGCGTTGAGCGCGCCGCTGCCGCCCTGCGAGTGGCCCATCGCGCCGATCGCGCCGGTGTCGAGCCGGTCGTGGAACGGACTGGCCGGATCGGCGGCGGCGTCGACGAGATACCGTGCCGCACCGGCGATGTCGACGCCCGAGCCGGTGTTGCGATTCTCGGTGGCGATCACCACGAACCCCCAGGACGCCAGGTGTTCCAGCAGGTACGCGTACCGGTGCGGTTCGGAGTTGGTGCCGATGCCCCAGGTGACGATCGGATGGCGGACGCCGTGCGCGCCCAGATCGGTCGGGTACCAGATGTCGTAGGCGGCGCCGGTGGTGTCGCAGCAGCCGAAGTGGGTCTGTGCGGTGACCGCCCACGGGCCGCGCTGCGAGAATTCCGCCTCGATCGCACCGGTCGGGCGATACGGCTCGCCGGCGTGCGCGGTCCCCGCCGCGGCCAGGGTCAGCGCGCTGAGCATCACCAGAATCCGGAACAGGGCTCGTCGCATACTCGGAGCATAGAAGCGGACCGCTCGGTTCACCCGGTTCCGGGCGGAATACGCCTCCCGCGAACCCGGTTCGCACCTGGTGTGACAGTCGAATTCTCCGATGAGCTGAAGAAGCATCTGGACAACACCAAGGTCTTCGCCACGATGGCCACCATCGGCCGCGACGGCCAGCCGCATCTCACCGTCAACTGGATCGAACGCGACGGCGACGAGTTGCAGTACTCCACGACCGTGTCCCGGCAGCAGTACAAGAACCTGGTGCGCGATCCGCGCATCACGGTGGCGATCAACCCGCCCGACAATCCCTACGTGTACGCCGAGATCCGCGGCACGGTCACCCTCACCCCGGACGCCACCGAGGAACTGCCGGACCGCCTGTCGCTGAAGTACACCGGCAAGCGCTACGCCGACTTCAACCCGGACTCGGCCAACGACGCCGAGCGCGTCATCGTGCGCATCACGCCGACGAAGGTGCTCGGGCGCTTCTGAGCCCCGCCGGTCGAGGCGCCTCCGGCGAGCCGCGTCCGGTCCGGGGTCGTTGTGGCGTGCACCGATCGGAGTGCCGCTGTCGGCGGCCCGCGCGGCCGGTAGTGAGTTCCGTCCGGTGAGCGGCGTCCGGTCCTGCGGTCGTTGTGGTGTGTATCGATCGGGTCGCCGCGAACGGGCCGTGATCGGCGGCCTACCGGTGGCGGCTGGTGCGGATCGGCGCACCCGACGGTGAGCCACGCCGACCGGTGCGCATTCCATGGTCCGGCATCGCGCCGTCGGGCCGACGCCGTCGCGGTCCACGTCTTCGGCGGCGCCGTCTCGCGGTGAGCTGTTTATCGGTTGCGTGGGCGATTGCGGCGGTCGCCCGCGCAGGCCGTAGGCTCGAACCTTGTGCCGAATACGCCAGCCGACCCGCATGCCGGGGATCCGAACTACTTGGTCGGGCTCGATCTCGCCGGACGCCGCGTCGTCGTCGTGGGTGGTGGCAGCGTCGCCCAGCGCCGGCTCGGGCTGCTCATCTCGTCCGGTGCGGACGTCCATGTGATCAGCCGTACCGTCACGCCGGCCGTCGAGGGGATGGCGAGTTCCGGACAGGTGACGCTGCAACTGCGCGAGTACGCCGACGGCGATCTCGACGGCGCCTGGTATGCCATCGCCTGCACCGACGAGCCCGACACCAACGCGGCGGTGGTCGACGAGGCCACCCGCCGCCGCATCTTCTGCGTGCGCGCCGACATCGCCCGGCTGGGCACCGCCGTCACCCCCGCCACCGCCCGCTACGACGGGATGACGCTGGGCGTACTGGCGGGCGGCCAGCATCGCCGGTCGGCGGCGGTGCGGACGGCGCTGCTCGAGGCGCTGCAGTCCGGGCTCGTGACCGACGATTCCGCCCCGCCCGTCCCCGGCGTCGCCCTGGTGGGCGGCGGCCCGGGCGATCCGGACCTGATCACCGTGCGCGGCCGGCGGTTGCTGGCGCAGGCGAACCTCGTCGTCGCCGACCGGCTCGCCCCGCCGGAACTGCTCGCCGAACTCGGCCCGGATGTCGAGGTGATCGACGCCGCGAAGATCCCGTACGGCCGGGCGATGGCGCAGGACGCCATCAACGCCGCACTCGTGGAGGGCGCCAAGGCGGGCAAGTTCGTGGTGCGGCTCAAGGGCGGCGACCCGTACGTGTTCGGGCGCGGCTACGAGGAAGTGGAGGCATGCGCGGCCGCCGGGGTGCCGGTGACGGTGGTGCCCGGCGTCACCAGCGCCATCTCCGTGCCCGCGCTCGCCGGAATCCCCGTCACGCACCGGGGCGTCACCCACGAATTCGTGGTGGTCAGCGGTCACATCGCGCCCGGCCATCCGGATTCGCTGGTCGACTGGCCCGCCCTGGCCCGGCTGCGCGGCACCCTCGTCCTGCTCATGGCGGTGGAGCGGATCGAGCAGTTCGCCGACGCCCTGGTGGCCGGCGGCCGGCCCGCCGACACCCCGGTCACGGTCGTGCAGGAAGGCAGCCTGCGCACCGAGCGCATCCTGCGCGCCGACCTCGCCACCGCCGCCGAGCGCGTGCGCGCCGAGGGCATCCGGCCCCCGGCCATCATCGTGATCGGTCCCACGGCGGATTTCACCGCGGGCGCTCCCGACGCGGCGGAGACCTCCGCGATCGGCTGACCGCCGCGCGCCGCCGGGAGTTCGCCCGCTCGGAGGACCTCCGCGATCTCCGGCGGATCCGTCCGGCGCGCATTGCCGGGTGCGAGCAGATCAACGGAAGCGCTATGCGGACAACGGTTTTCGTATCCGCACCGACGACCGGGTTACCGGTGATCCGTTCGCTGCCGCGCGAACGGATCGTCCCACCGGTGTGCCGGGTAGGGGTGCGCACAACGGGTTCGGAGCGGCGGCCCGGACATCCGATACAGTGGCTCACTGTGCTCGACAACCCCGCTACGACGACGCAATATCCGGTGACGAAGCGGGCCTTCGGGTTGCCGATTCTGGTGCTCAGCGGATTGAACCTGATGGTCATTCTCGACGGCACCATCGTGATTCTGGCGCTGCCCCGTCTGCAGGAACAGATGGGCCTGTCGAGTTCGGGCAGCGCATGGACGGTTACCGCGTACGGGCTGACGTTCGCCGGTTTGATGCTGCTCGGCGGGCGGCTCGGGGATCTGTTCGGCCGCAAGCGCGTTCTCATCATCGGCGTTCTGATATTCACGGCGGCGTCGCTGGCCTGTGGGCTCGCGCAGAACGAGGCGATGCTCATCGCGTCCCGCGCCGTTCAGGGCCTCGGCGGCGCGATTGCCGCCCCGTCGGCAATGGCGCTGGTCGTGAGCACCTATGCGCCCGGCTCCGTGCGCAATCAAGCCATTGCGGTCTTCGCCTCGATGCAGGCCGTCGGGTCGGTCGGCGGATTGGTCGTCGGCGGCGCCCTGACTCAGCTGGATTGGCGCCTGGTCTTTCTGATCAATGTCCCCATCGGTGTATTCATCGTGCTCGGTGCGGTGATGGTGCTTCGGGATACGGCACAGCACCGTTTGGCGCTCGACGTTCCGGGATCGGTGCTGGGCACCGCGGCATGCGTCGCGGTTGTGTTCGGTGCCACCGAAGGGCCCGCCATGGGGTGGACCAGCCCGTGGATTATCGGCTCCCTCGTCGCGGGCCTGCTGCTACTGGTGGCTTTCGTCCTGGTGGAACGCACCGCCGAGAATCCGGTGCTGCCGCTGTCGCTGTTCCGTCACCGGGATCGGTCCGTCACGTTCGTGGCACTGCTGCTCGGTTCGGGCGTCCTTGCCGGGATGACGTATTTCGTCGCGCAGTTCCTGCAGAATGTCATCGGCTACAGCCCACTGGTGGCGGGTGTCGCGTCGATCCCGTTCACGCTCGGTGCCGGCGTCGGCACCGCCGTGGCCTCCAAGGGGGCCATGGTCGTCAAACCGCGATGGCTGCTGGCGGTTTCCGCGGCAATTCTGTCCGCGTCCGGAATCTACGGCTCGACCCTCGACGGCGGCGTGAGCTATGCGCCGACGCTGCTCATCCTGCTCGTGGGTGCGGGACTCGGTGTCGGCGTCGTGATCGTGGTGGCGCCGCTGTGCCTGCTGGTCGGCGTTCCGGCCACGGAGGTCGGTCCGCTGTCGGCGATCGGGCAGATGATCTTCAATCTGGGTACGCCGCTCGCGATCGGCATCCTCAGCCCGATCGCCGCGTCCCGCACGCTGGCGCTGGGCGGCCGTACCGGTCGCGCCGCGGATATGAGCCCGAGCGATATCTCGGCGCTCAGCAGCGGTTACACCCTGGTGCTGCTGGTCTGCGGGATCGGCGCGGCCATCGTCGGCGTGATCGCCCTCAGCCTGCGCTACACCCCGCAGGAACTCGCCCAGGCGCAGCAGGCGGAGAAGCAGGCTCAGCAGAACTGAGCAGGCCGCGCTCGGAGTCGCAGATCAGCAGGGCGCCATCGGGTTCGGCGTGCAGGCCGAGCGGCCGGCCGCCGGTGTCGCCGATCTTCTCCACGGCACCGCTGTCGGGATCGACGGCCAGCAGCGACCCGTCCGCCACCCCGGTGCACACCCGCCCGTCCGCCGCCAGTACCACATCCTCGGGTCCGGAACCGGGCAACGGCACCAACCGCGGCGTGGGCATCGGTGGGGCACTGCGAGTTTCGCGGGCGCGTGGCGGCGCGGGCGGCGGCCTCCAACGCTCGGGTCGTAGTGGCATGGCGGAGACGGTACCTGCCTCCCCGGTTCCCGTAACCCCACGACCGGTGGTGCGAGGGAAGCTCGGCTCAGTGCTCGCCGAACAATTCCAGTAGTTCCGTCTTGCCGAACAGGGTGGCCGAGTCGCGGGCCGACGGTGTTCCGGCGTCCGGGTCGGCGCCCGCGGCGAGCAGCGCGC
Source organism: Nocardia sp. BMG51109 (assembly GCF_000526215.1). Lineage (NCBI taxonomy): Bacteria > Bacillati > Actinomycetota > Actinomycetes > Mycobacteriales > Nocardiaceae > Nocardia > Nocardia sp. BMG51109. The sequence goes on along the minus strand of NZ_JAFQ01000004.1, from coordinate 8,016,979 downwards.
GCACGATCTCGTCCTCGCCCTTGAACACCGCGCCCGCGGCCGGGGTCTGGCCCCGGTCGTTGACGCGGTCGGGGTCGGCGCCGCGGTCGAGCAGGACCGTGACGGCCTCCGGGTGCCCGTGGTAGGCGGCGAGCATGAGCAGCGTGTCGCCACGGTCGTTGGCGAGATTCACCGGCACACCGGCCTCCAGGTAGGCGGCCAACGTCGCCGCATCACCCGTTCTGGCCAGGTCGAAGATCTTCGACGCCAGTTCGATCAGCTCCGGATCCAGCCCTTCGCTCTCCACCAGGCCACTTCTACCACCCCGCGCCGGGTCGGCCGAGCGGGGCCCGGCGTGTCATCCGCAGCTCAGTTGAACGACTCCGCGACGCCGTCGAGCAGGTGCTCGAGGGTGTCGTAGGCGGGGGTGTCCACCACGTCGACGACGTTTTGCGCGGCCGGAACATTGTGCTCGGCAACGACTTTCGCGAACTGGGCGCCGTCGTTGGGCCGGAAGCCGTGCTCGGCGGCCAGGCGCTGCAGTTCGGGGTCGGTCGTCAGCAGGCTGCCGATGCGGTCACCCTCGGGAGTGATCGGCACCAGGGTGTGCCGCGAGATCACGGTCGGCGACGGGTACAGCAGGGTCATATCCGGCTGCAACCTGCCCTGCACCCCAGCCTCCACGAACTGCGCCTCGTAGCTCCACACCAGCGGCGTGGGGCCCATCCCCGACGACAGGTACTGGGCGAACGGACCCTCGCTGGAGTTGTCGGTGTAGCCCTGCTTGGTGAACAGCCGCGCCACCTTGGACACCACGAACTCCTCGGCGGTGCGGCCGCGCACGATCGAATTGTCGTTGGCGACGTAGCCGGCGGCGGCCAGGTACATGGCGGCCGAATTCGAGGTGCGCGGATCGGTGGTGGAGATGAGCACGCTCTTGCGCACCGGATATTCGGTGTTGCCCTCGAGCTGGTCCCACTGCACGCCGCGCTGGGTGAGATCGAGGTACCGGTTCATGTCGAAGGTCGGCACCGGTCCCGGCCGCACCACCCCCGCCCTGGTCAGCAGGTCCACGATCGGCCGGAAGGTCGCGATCGCCATGGGGGAGGAGAACGGCGTGTAGGAGACGGTGGTATTCCGCTGGCGCAGAAGGCGTTCCGCGGCGGGGGCGCTCGACGGGAACGCGAAGTCGTAGTTGCCCAGGTCCACCGTGCTGGAAATCTGGCGCGACCCGGCCGGATCCACCTCGGCGCGCAGGCCGTGCCGGGCCAGTGCGTCGGCCACCCGCGGATCCGCGAAGAAGGCCGCCTTCTCCGAGCCGACGACGCCGCTGACGGTGGTCAGCGGTTCGGTTGCGGCAGTGGGAGATTCGGTGGAGGAACCACCGACGCCGATCGCGACGGCCACGGCCACGACGACCACGAGCACGCCGGCGGGCACCGCGAGCTTGCGCGGCGTCCAGGGCGGCGGCACCAGATCCTTTGCGGCGGAACGCAATCGCTCGATGCGGCCGCCGGGTTCCACCGAACCGCCGGGGACGGAATCGTCCGGCGCCGAATCACCTTCGGCGGCTTCGGGTTCCTGCGGTTCTTCCAGTTCCCGCCGGGCCAGGCGCTCTACCAGAATCGGTACGAAATCGCGAACGGACGTTCCGTCGAATCTACTCCGGGCCGTGCCGACCGCACTTTCCACCCGTTCACGGGAATGGCTGTCGTCATAGGCATCGACAAGTCGACCGGTCAGCTCGCGCAGCGCTTTTTCTTCACGGGCGGCCTTGTCATCAGGGGTGGAATGGGCACCCACGCCAAGCTCCTCGGCATCGCAACGAAAAAATATGCGCGCGGTCGGCGCGCGGCGACAACCTTACGTTATGCCGCCCGACATTCCCAAGCGAGACAATATATTCCGGTGCGGCCATATCGGAATGTACTGGGCGACACCTTTTTCGGTAACCGAGTATTCGAAAACAAGCCGCTGGCTATTCGATTCGAATTGGGTGGTACGACACCTGGAATTCACTCAGGTGAGGACGAGAAGTTCGGTGGACGATGCGATTTCCACCCGCAGCCCGGCCTTTTCGGCGACCCGTGCCAGTCCGCGGATGTCGGCCGGTTCGGCGCGGCCGCACACCAGCGCCCGCGCCAGCAGCCCCTTGTGATGCTTGTTGAAGTGACTGACCACGGTGCGGGTGCCGTCCGGGCGTTCGGTGAGCACGGTCGCGGTGACGGCGCCCGGGACGCGGCCCAGCTGCTGATAGCTGCCCGAGCGCAGGTCCACGACGAGTTGCCCCGCGGTCTCCGCGCGCAGCGCCGGGACCAGAACCGGCTTCCACAGCGACGAAAGTGTCGGCAGCCCCGGCAGTTTCGACCCACCCGACAACCGGTAGGCCGGAATCGGATCGCCCGCCCGCACCACCCCGAACAACGCCGAGCCGATCGCCAGCCGGGCCTCGGCCTTCGCACGCTGCGCCTTGGTGAACGCCCGGGCATCGAGCGCGTCGTAGAGCACACCGGTGTAGCGCTCCAGCGCCGGCCGGGTGGCGGAGGTGCGCAGCGCCGCGTTGCGGGCGATCTCCGGATCGGCCCCCTTGCCGAGCGCGAGCGCCGCGCGGGCGGCCGCCGGATCGGCCGCCAACTCCACCAGTTCGGTGACCAGCTTGTCCCGGACCGTCGTGAGCTGTGGCAGCGACAGCTCGTCCAGATCCAGTGGACCGAGCACACCACCGTCTGACTTCGTTTCGGAGGGAGGCAATATCACCAGCACGAGCCGATACGCTACCGACGCGACCGGCCGGCGCTCGGCGCCGGTAGCTCGCAGGACGACGCGACGCCCGGTTCGTACCGAATCTCCGCCGCCGTGGCCGGGCGCGGCGCGGGCCGGCGCGGCCGGGGGCTACGCTGTCCACCCGTGATCACCCGTCTCTCCCACCTTTTCCTGCGCACCCTGCGTGACGATCCGGCCGACGCCGAGGTGCCCAGCCACAAGCTGCTCGTCCGCGGCGGATACGTCCGCCGCGTCGCGCCGGGGGTCTACTCGTGGCTACCGCTGGGCCTGAAGGTGCTGCGCAAGATCGAGAACGTGGTGCGCGAGGAGATGGACGCCATCGGCGACCAGGAGATCTCGCTCCCGGCGCTGCTGCCGCGCGAGCCCTACGAGGCCACCGGACGCTGGACCGAGTACGGCGACAGCCTGTTCCGGCTGCAGGACCGCAAGAAGGCCGACTACCTGCTCGGCCCCACCCACGAGGAGCTGTTCGCGCTCACCGTCAAGGGTGAGTACAACTCCTACAAGGATCTGCCGGTCACGCTGTACCAGATCCAGATCAAGTACCGCGACGAGGAACGCCCCCGCGCCGGCATCCTGCGCGGCCGCGAATTCGTCATGAAGGACGCCTACTCCTTCGACCTCGACGAGGACGGGCTGAAGGCCAGCTATGCCGCGCACCGCGAGGCGTATCGGCGCATCTTCGATCGGCTCGGGGTCGACTACGTGATCGTCGCGGCCACCTCCGGCGCGATGGGCGGCAGCGCGTCCGAGGAGTTCCTGGCCGACAGCCCGGTCGGCGAGGACACCTACGTGATCTGTCGCGAGTCCGGCTACGCCGCCAATGTCGAGGCCGTGGTCACCCCGGCGCCGCCGGAGCTCCCGATCGCCGGGCAGCCCGAGGCGCAGGTGCACGACACGCCCGACACCCCGACCATCGCGACCCTCGTCGACTGGGCCAACGCCGCGGGAATCGGTGAGCGGCTGGGCCGCCCGGTGACGGCCGCCGACACACTCAAGAACGTGATGGTGAAGCTGCATCACCCCGACGGCAAGTCCGAGATCCTCGGCATCGGCGTGCCGGGCGATCGCGAGGTGGACGGCAAGCGGCTGGGCGCCGCGCTGGAGCCCGCCGAGGTGGAGCTGCTCACCGAGGCCGACTTCGCCGCGAACCCGTTCCTGACCAAGGGCTACATCGGCCCGAAGTCGCTGCGGGACAACGGCGTTCGCTACCTGGTCGATCCCCGCGTGGTGGCCGGCACGTCCTGGATCACCGGCGCCGACGCACCCGGCCGGCATGTGGTCGGCCTGGTCGCCGGGCGCGACTTCACCCCCGACGGCACCATCGAGGCCGCCGAGGTGCGCGACGGCGATCCCTCGCCCGACGGGCGCGGCGTGCTGCACGCCGCGCGGGGCATCGAGATCGGCCACATCTTCCAGCTCGGCTACAAGTACACCGACGCCTTCGAGGTCGACGTGCTCGGCGAGAACGGCAAGCCGGTGCGCCTCGTCATGGGTTCGTACGGCATCGGCGTCTCCCGCATGGTCGCGGTGCTGGCCGAACAGCTGCACGACGAGAAGGGCCTGCGCTGGCCGCGCGAGGTCGCCCCGTTCGACGTGCACGTCGTCATCGCGAACAAGGATGCCGCCGCCCGCGAGGGCGCCGAACAGGTTGCCGCCCAACTGGATGCGTCCGGCCTGGACGTCCTGCTGGACGACCGCACCGCGTCCCCCGGCGTCAAGTTCAAGGACGCCGAACTGCTCGGCATGCCTCTGGTCCTGGTCGTCGGCCGCGGCTGGGCCGACGGCACGGTCGAACTGCGCGACCGCTTCACCGGCGCCACCGAGGAGGTCCCGGCGGCCGACGCGGTCCCGGTCGTCCTGACCAGGGCCCGCGGCTGAGTTCAATCGATATATACCGTGCTGTTGGATATATACTCGATAAGTGACGAAAAGGCTGATCGATGTCGATGACGAGTTACTGGATGCCGCCCGCGCGCACTTCCGTACAGAGACGATCAAGGACACCGTGAACGCCGCCCTCGCCGAGGCGGCGGGCCGGCGTGAGCGTGAGGTCGAGGCGGCGTTCGAGGTGCTGGCAGGGGTGCGGCTCACCGATGAGGACCGGGACGCCTCATGGCGTCGCTGACGCATCTTGCCGAGACGAGTGCCCTGTCGAGGCTGCGACATCCGAGTGTGAGCAAAGCCTTGCTTCCACTGGCGAAACAGGATGCTCTAGCGCGCTGTACGTATTCGGACCTGGAGATCGGTTTTTCGGCCCGAAATGCACGTGAGTGGGACGATCTTCACCGTGCGCTGCGGGCGTTTGCCGCTGTCGACGTACTCCCGCAGGACTATGCGCGTGCTTGTGGCGTTCAGCGTGCCTTGGCGGCCGCTGGGCTGAAGGGCCGGAAGGTTCCGGATCTCGTCGTTGCAGCGGCGGCGGAACGAGAAGAGCTGACCCTTCTGCATTACGACCATGACTTCGATCTGATCTCGGACATGACCGGTCAGTCGTGCGGGTGGGTGGTTCCACGAGGGTCTGTCGACTGACTCACCAGAACCGGATGCCCGCAGTGCCTTTCACGGCTGTCCGGGAAATGCCGCCGTGGGCGGGGTGGTTCCGAGGATCGACTGCCAGGTGGCCAGGCGGGTGGCGGATTCGGTGAGTGCGTCGATGCCGATGCGGCGGATGTCGGGGGAACTCGCGCGCTCCACCACCGAGCGCCAGGCGACGGCGGCGCCGGACTCCACCGTGACCGCCAAATTCGCGGCGGGGATGGGGTCGTTCACCGGGAACGGCGGCGGGTAGGCCGCGGCGGGAGCGGGCACGGGCGCGCCGAGCCGCTGCAGGGCGTCGATGGTGCCATCGCGCCGTGCCCGGTGTGCTGCCAGGTACTCCGCGATGATCTGGTTGCGCTCGCTCGACGCATAGGCGGAGATCACGCCGTAGGAGTACACGGCGGCGTACTCGGCGGTGAGGGCGTCGGCCAGCGCCTGCTGGTCGGGTGTCGTCATGCTGCTGTGTCCTTTCCGGCATGCGCATGTCTCGCCGCGGTGCTGTCCGGCAGGCTTCGGGCGGGATGCCCGGCGGGCGCCGTGCGGGCCGTGCCGTTATCCGTCCGGGCGCGTGCCGTGTCCTGCCGTCGCACCCGGATTCGGCCGTCCGCGTGGTCGTTTCGTCGGCCGCGCGCTCTCACGCGAGCAGCACCCCCGCATGCGTGGCACAGCACGCGCTGATCGAGGCCAGCAGCCCGGCGCGATAGCCCTCCTGTCCGACCGACAGATCCGCGGCCGAGCGCTGGGAACGGGTCAGCTGCTCGCGCAGCGCCGCCACCGTCGGCGGCGGGGTGGGCGCGGGCGGCGGGGACACCGGCGGCGTGGCCGACTTCGGCTTGGTGCCGTCGCCGTAAATGCCGATCGCCCGGTCGATTTCGGCGCGCAGGGTATCCGCGTGCTCGGTGCGTTGTGCGGCGATCGTGGTCAGGGCGGCACTGTGCTCCGGTGCGCCCGCCATGGCGGCCTGCGCCCACACGGCGTCGGTGCGCGCCGACTGTTCCTGTGCCAGCAGCACATCCGGTTCGAGGGGCTTGTCGTCGGTGCAGGCCGCGGCGCCGAGTACGGCGATCGCGAGGGCGCCGCCGCCGGTCGCGCGCAGCACCGAACGACGGTTCGGGACGGCGGAACTCGCGGGAACGCGGGCCGCCGAGTCGGCCGCGACTCGGCGGGGCGGAACGGTGTGGGGGGTGCTCGGCACGCGTACATCGTGCCAGCCTGTGTCTCGCCCGGATGCGCCGAGGGCATTCGACACGCGATCCCTGCCGAATCTCGGAGTCGTTGTCGGCAGGTCACCGGCGCGGGCGCGAAATTCGAGAAGGTTGGCTGGTCCTTTACACTCTTTCAGCACGTTACGCTGGAACTGCGACGGAGTGATTCGCCGTCGATCCGCGCTGACCATGCCCGACCAGGACCGATACCGACAACTCCACCACGCCACAACTGAACCAGGAGCCGCCCCACATGCCGATGCCGACCGAGGAAAGGGTGAGCCAGCTCGTTGCTGGACTCCTCGAGCGCCGAGGGTTCGACCTCGAGGGCGTGTCGATTGCGGCCTCCGGTCGGGAGCAGGCGCGGGTGACGGTGACCGTCGACGGCGACGAGGCCCTGGATCTGGACACGATCGCCGAACTGAGTTCCGAGGTGTCGGAGGTTCTGGACGAGGCCGACGAATTCGGCGACGCCTCGTATCTGCTCGAGGTGACCACTCCCGGTGTCGACCGCCCGCTCACCGCGCCCCGGCATTGGCGGCGCGCCCGCGGCCGCAAGGTGCGGGTCACCATGCGCCCGGGCGTATCCGGTCCGGAGGACGCGGACACGTTCGACGCGCGGGTCGGCATCACCACCGACTCCGAGGTGGCCCTGGTGCTGGGCGGAAAACGAAAACCGCACCGCGTCACGGTGCCGCTGGCCGATATCGGCAGGGCCGTCGTCCAGGTGGAGTTCTCGCCACCGGGAGCCGCGGAGCTGGAGCTGGCCGGAGGAGTGGCGCCGGGGCGTCCCGGGCCGGGAGAAAAAGATGGGGAAGCAGCCGATTCAGTAGCCGCGCCGACCGAAGGGATCGTGGAATGAACATCGAAATCGAAGCCCTGCGCGCGATCGTCGCGGACAAGGGGATCTCGATGGAGACGGTGATCTCCGCGATCGAGTCCGCGCTGCTGACCGCCTACCGGCACACCGAGGGCCATCAGCCCAACGCCCGCATCGACATCAACCAGAAGACCGGCATGGTCCGGGTGCTGGCCCGCGAGGTCGACACCGACGGCAACACCATCTCCGAATGGGACGACACCCCGGAGGGTTTCGGCCGCATCGCGGCCACCACCGCCCGGCAGGTGGTGCTGCAGCGGCTGCGCGACGCGGAGAACGAGAAGTCCTTCGGCGAGTACTCCACGCACGAGGGCGACATCGTCGGCGGCGTGGTGCAGCGCGACGCGCGGATGAACGCGCGCGGCACGGTGGTGGTGCGGATCGGCAGCGAGGCGCAGGGCGCCGAGGGCCTGATCCCGCCGGCCGAGCAGGTCCCCGGCGAGACCTACGAGCACGGCGACCGGATCAAGTGCTACGTCTACGCGGTATCGCGCGGCGCACGCGGCCCGCAGATCAACCTCTCGCGCTCGCATCCCAATCTGGTGCGGCGGCTGTTCGCCCTGGAGGTGCCCGAGATCGCCGACGGTTCGGTGGAGATCGTCGCGGTGGCCCGCGAGGCCGGGCACCGCTCCAAGATCGCGGTGCGCACCACCGTGCCCGGCGTCAACGCGAAGGGCGCCTGCATCGGCCCGATGGGGCAGCGGGTGCGCAACGTGATGAGCGAGCTGGCGGGGGAGAAGATCGACATCATCGATTACGCCGACGATCCGGCCACCTTCGTCGGGAATGCGCTGAGCCCCTCGAAGGTTGTCTCGGTCACGATCGTGGACGCCGAGGCACGCGCCGCGCGGGTCGTGGTCCCCGACTTCCAGCTCTCGCTGGCGATCGGTAAGGAAGGCCAGAACGCCAGGCTGGCGGCCCGGCTGACCGGCTGGCGCATCGACATCCGCAGCGACGCCGCACCCGACGTATCCGGCACGATCCCCACGGAGGCACCGTACAGCTGAGGTGCCGAGTGACATGTTGGTAACTAACCAGAGGGCTGGATGCGGAGATCGGGACATGGCAGCGGTAGAGTGGACGAAGGCTCAGCACGAGTCTCCGGCCTCTCCGCGCTCTGCGCGGGCCGAGGCACCACCCTCGGGTCCCGTTCGGACGTGTGTGGGATGCCGGAAACGCGAGCTGGCCGCCGATCTGTTGCGGGTCGTGGCGCTGTCGTCGGATACCGAGGGCGTTGCGGTCGTTCCCGATCCGCGGCACGGACTTCCCGGACGGGGTGCCTGGTTGCACCCCGCTTCGGCTTGTCTGAGCACGGCAGTTCGGCGCCGAGCGTTCGGCAGAGCGCTAAGAGTGTCCGGAAAACTGGATATCTCAGCCCTGGAGCACTACGTGGAGAACAGGCACGAGCACTCATGAGCACACCGTGAAGAACCAACGATGAACGGCCATCGAAGATAACCGGAGGTCGTGCGGGCTTCCGTCCAGTGAGGGCGGACTGTCACGCTCGACCTCTCAGTGAGGAGAGCAGTGGCAGGCAAGGCCCGCGTGCACGAGTTGGCGAAAGAACTCGGTGTCACGAGCAAGGAACTACTCGCAACGCTGAAGGAGCAGGGCGAGTTCGTGAAGTCGGCGTCGTCGACGGTGGAGGCACCCGTCGCACGCCGGCTGCGGGAGTCGTTCGCGGCGAAATCCGCTCCGTCGAACGGCAACGCGAAGGCCGCGAGGCCCGGTCCCGGCCAGGCCGCGCGCGCGGCAGGTAATAAACCGGCATCGAACGCGACGCCGGGCCCCCGTCCCGGACCGCGCAATGCGGCGCCCGCCCCGGCGCCGGCGAAGCCGTCTCCCGGGCCGTCGACCCCCGCGCAGCCCGAGGCTCCGGCGGCCAGGTCCGACGCTCCGGCGGCGCAGCCCGAGGCTCCGGCGGCCAAGTCCGACGCGCCCGCGGCGAAGCCCGAGACGCCCGCGTCGGGTGCCCGCCCGGGTCCCGCGGCCAAGCCCGGCCCGGCGCCCAAGCCCGGTGCCCCGCGCCCGTCCCCGGCCGCCGCGGCCCAGTCCGGGCCCGCGCAGCAGCAGGAGTCCCGGCCGACCCCGGGCGGTCCGCGCCCCGGGCAGTCGAAGGGCGGCGGCCAGCATGGCCAGCAGGGTCAGCGCGGCGGCCCCAAGCCCGGCCCGAAGACCCCGCGCGTCGGCAACAATCCCTACAGCTCCGCTCCCGAGCGGCCGACCCCGCGCCCGGCCCCCGGGCCGCGTCCGGGTCCGTCGCAGGGCGGTGGCCAGCGCCCGAATCCGGGCAACGCGCAGCGGCCGGCCGCGCAGGGCGGCGGTCAGCGCCCGTCCGGTCAGCGGCCGAGCCCCGGCTCGATGCCCCCGCGCCCGACCCCGGGCGCGATGCCGCAGCGTGCGGCTCGCCCCGGCCCGGCCGGTGGCGGCGGTAACCGGCCGGGTGGTCGTCCCGGTGGCGGTGCCGGCGGTGGTCGTCCCGGTGGCGGCGGCGGTGGCGGTAACTACCGCGGCGGCGGTGGCGGCGGTGGCGCCGGCACGGGCGCTCCCGCGGGCGGCGGCGGCGGTTTCCGCGGTCGTCCCGGCGGCGGTGGCCGTCCCGGCGGGCCCGGTGGCCGCGGCGGTGCGGCCGGCGCGTTCGGCCGTCCCGGTGGCGCTCCCCGCAAGGGCCGCAAGTCGAAGCGGCAGAAGCGGCAAGAGTACGACTCGATGCAGGCCCCGTCGGTCGGCGGCGTGCGGCTGCCGCGCGGCAACGGCGAGATCATCCGCCTCGCCCGCGGCGCCTCGCTGTCGGACTTCGCCGAGAAAATCAACGCCAACCCGGCCTCGCTGGTGCAGGTGCTGTTCAACCTCGGCGAGATGGTGACCGCGACCCAGTCGGTCAACGACGAGATCTTCGAGCTGCTCGGCGGCGAGATGAACTACGTCGTGCACGTGGTCTCGCCCGAGGACGAGGACCGCGAACTGCTGGAGAGCTTCGACCTCACCTACGGCGAGGACGAGGGCAAGGAGGAGGACCTCCAGGTCCGCCCGCCGGTGGTGACCGTCATGGGCCACGTCGACCACGGTAAGACCCGACTGCTGGACACCATCCGCAAGACCAACGTCCGCGAGGGCGAGGCCGGCGGCATCACCCAGCACATCGGCGCCTACCAGGTCATGGCCAACGTGGCCGACGACGAGCGCCTGATCACCTTCATCGACACCCCGGGTCACGAGGCGTTCACCGCCATGCGTGCCCGCGGTGCGAAGGCCACCGACATCGCGGTGCTGGTGGTCGCCGCCGACGACGGCGTCATGCCGCAGACGGTGGAGGCGGTCAACCACGCGCAGGCCGCGGACGTGCCGATCGTGGTGGCGGTCAACAAGATCGACAAGGAAGGCGCCAACCCGCAGAAGATCCGCCAGCAGCTGACGGAGTACGGCCTGGTGTCGGAGGAGTACGGCGGCGAGACCATGTTCGTCGACATCTCCGCGCGCCAGGGCATCAATATCGAGTCGCTGCTGGAGGCCGTGGTGCTGACCGCGGACGCGGCGCTGGATCTGCGGGCCAATCCGGACCAGGACGCGCAGGGTGTCGCCATCGAGGCGCATCTGGACCGCGGCCGCGGCCCGGTGGCCACGGTGCTGGTGCAGCGCGGTTCGCTGCGGGTCGGCGACTCGATCGTGGCGGGCGATGCCTACGGCCGCGTGCGCCGCATGGTCGACGAACACGGCGTGGACGTCGACGAGGCGCTGCCCTCGCGGCCGGTCGAGGTCATCGGCTTCACCTCGGTCCCGGGCGCCGGCGACAACTTCATGGTCGTCGAGGAGGACCGCATCGCCCGGCAGATCGCCGACCGGCGCAACGCGCGCAAGCGCAACGCGCTGGCCGCGCGCAGCCGGAAGCGGATCAGCCTGGAGGATCTGGACGCGGCCCTGAAGGAGACCTCGGAGCTGAACCTGATCCTGAAGGGCGACAACTCGGGTACCGTCGAGGCGCTCGAGGAGTCCCTGCTGGGCATCGAGATCGACGACGAGGTGCGCCTGCGGGTGATCAGCCGCGGCGTCGGTGGCGTCACGGAGACCGATATCAACCTGGCGGCGGCGTCGAGCGCGATCATCATCGGGTTCAACGTCCGGGCCGAGGGCAAGGCCAGTGAGCTGGCCGCCCGCGAGGGTGTCGACATCCGGTACTACTCGGTGATCTACCAGGCCATCGACGAGATCGAGAAGGCCCTCAAGGGCATGCTCAAGCCGATCTACGAGGAGGTCGAGCTGGGTCGCGCCGAGATCCGGGCGATCTTCCGTTCCTCGAAGTTCGGCAACATCGCCGGTTGCATGGTCACCTCCGGGGCGGTCAAGCGCAATGCCAAGGCTCGCCTGCTTCGCGACAATGTGGTGGTCGCCGAGACGACGATTCAATCGCTGCGCCGCGAGAAGGACGATGTCATGGAGGCCCGTGAGGGCTTCGAATGCGGTATGACGCTGAGCTACAACGACATCAAGGAAGGCGACTTCATCGAGGCCTACGAGCTTCGTGAGAAGCCGCGCGACTGAGAACGAGCCGAAACCCGCGCCGGGCGAATAGTATTCGCCCGGCGCGGGCTGCGCCGAGAGATGACAATGAGGTGAGCCGTGTTCGTCGGGGCGCTGGAGTTCGACATTCTGCTCGGCGATGTGCATTCGCTGAAACAGAAGCGCTCCGTTGTCCGGCCCATCCTGGCCGAATTGCAGCGTTTCGGCGTCTGCGCGACCGAGGGCGGGGAACAGGACCGGTATCGCCGCACGCTGCTGGGCGTGGCCATGGTCAGCGGCGGGATGGGGCATCTCACAGAGGTACTCGACCGGTGTGAACGCCACGTGGCGGCGCGTCCGGAGTTACAGTTGCTGGCAGTGCGCCGCCGGATCTTCGGACCAGAGGACTGAGGTCCGCGACGGGAGCGTCGAGCCCGCGCTACCGTCGCCAGTGAACAAACAGACAAGGAGGGTCGGCCATGGTGGATCAGGCCAGGGCACGCCGGCTCGCGAAACGCATCGTCACCGTCGTCGGTACCGCGATCGAGTACGAGATCAAGGACCCGCGGCTGCGCTTCGTCACGGTCACCGACGCGAAGGTGACCGGCGACCTGCGCGACGCCACCGTCTACTACACGGTGATGGGCGAGACCATCGACGCCGAACCGGATTTCACCGGTGCCGCGGCCGGGCTGGAGAAGGCCACGGGCGTGCTGCGTTCGAAGGTGGGCGCCGCCACCGGTATCAAGTTCACTCCCACGCTGAGTTTCGTCCTGGACACCGTCCCGGATGCGGCACGGCAGATGGAGGAGCTGCTGGCCAAGGCCCGAGCGGCCGACGACCAGGTGGCGCAGGTGGCGGCGAACGCGACCTACGCCGGCGAAGCCGATCCCTATAAGAGCGACGAGGAAGACTGACCACCGTAGGGTGGTGGGCGACGGAATCGTCGGGCTCCCCGAACGCGGGCCGCGGCAGCGCGGCGGGTTCGATTCCGACGCCAGAGAAGTGAGCTACGTGCTATGACAGCTGTTACGCCGACGGCGGATCTCGCCGCGGCCGTCGAGGTTCTGGACGCCGCGCGATCGGCGACGGTGCTGTGTCACGTGCAGCCCGATGCCGACACCGTCGGCAGCGGGCTGGCACTGGCGCAGGTGCTGCACCGGCGCGGGATTCCGGTCCGGGTGTCGTTCGCCGAGCCGGCCGAGCTGCCGGCCTCGATGCGGTCGCTGCCGGGGGTGGAGTTCCTGGTGCCGCCCGGCCAGGTGCCGGCGGAGGTGGATCTGCTGGTCGCCGTCGACTGCGGCAGCGCCGGACGACTCGGCCGGTTGGCCGATCGGATCGCCGGTGCCGCAACGACTCTGGTGCTCGACCACCATCGCTCCAATACCCGCTTCGGCACCGTGAACGTGATAGACGAGACGGCCGAGTCGACGACCAGCCTGCTGGCCCGGGTATTCGACGCCTGGGATGAGCCGATCGATCGTTCGGTGGCGCATTGCCTGTTCGCGGGCCTGGTCACCGACACCGGCTGCTTCCGGTGGGCCGGACCGGGCACCCATCGGCTTGCCGAACGTTTGCTGTCGACCGGAATAGACGGTGCGGGCATCACCCGGACGCTCATGGACACCCACCCGTTCGGCTGGCTGCCGATGCTGTCGCGGGTGCTGGGCTCGGCCCACCTGGAACCCGACGCGGCGGCCGGTGCCGGGCTGGTGTACGCGTTCGTGCACCGCGACGACATCACCGGCCTGCGCTCGGAGGAGGTGGAGAGCGTCATCGACGTCGTCCGCACCACCTCCGAGGCCGCGATCGCCGCGGTGTTCAAGGAGTCACGCACCACGCCGGGCCAGTGGACGGTCTCGCTACGCTCCCGCGACACCGGCGTCGGCCTGGACGACGGCGTCGACGTGGCCCGGGTGGCCACGCGGTTGGGCGGCGGCGGACACCGTTACGCGGCCGGCTACACGACCGAGGGCACACCGGAGGAATTGGTGGCAGCGCTCCTGGCGGAGCTGCGGGGATAGTCGGTCAGATTTCCGGGCGGGCAATCGGTACGACGGTGAGCAACTTGTCGAGTCCGCGATAGTCGTCCGGATTGGTCGTGTACAGCGGGAGGTTCTCGGCGACCGCGACGGCGGCGATCATCAGGTCCGCGATACGGCGCCGTGGTTTTCGACCGGCTGCGACGGTTGCTGCCGCGATTCGTCCATACGTGCGCGCAGCCTCGGCATCGAAGGGTATCGGGTCGAACTCGCTTTCTGCGCGCTGCAGGACATCCATTCTGCGGGCACGCTCCTCGTGTTCGTCGTAGTCGTTTTGCTCGTTGTTGCTGCGCACTTCGTGTGGCCCGGAGGACAACTCGGCGAGGGTGACCGCAGTGATAGCCATCTGTGCCGGTAGTTCGGCGGGGTCCAGATGTCCGCGGAGGATCAGGATGTTCGTATCGAGCAAGCCTGCATCGGCCTTGTCATCGTTCATACGGGCTGGTCACCTCGTGATCGAATGCAGCATCCTGATCGGCGCGAAAGGCATCAGGATCGATGGCCGGAGCGTTGCGCGACATGGCAGCGAATTCTTCGCGACTGACGAAACGTCGACGCCGCCGGATCGGTATCAGTTCGGCAATGCGATGGCCGTCGCGGGTAACCGTGAACGACTGTCCTTCCTGAACAGCATCCATGATCTCTTTGGACCGATTGCGCAGGTCTCTTTGGGTGATCTCGGGTTCGGCGCTCATGGGTCGAGAATACGCTGTGGTGCTGCACGGTGCTACTAGGTGCTACCGATGCTGTTGGGTTGATCCCCTCGTGTCGGTGGGCTGTGCGATGGTGATCTCGCGATGAGACGAGCGGGAGGTCGGGTGATCGGGTGCGGGCCGGGGGAGGAAGGGGGTGTGCCGCGATGACGGAGCGGCAGGGGCGTGAGGAAGCGGAGGGCGCGGTTGTTGCCGCGCCCGCAGACACGGAGGATTCGGCCGACGCCGGGCCGCGGAGGATCCTGGGGATCGCCGTCCCGACGCTGGGTGTGCTTGTCGCCGAACCGATCTACCTGCTATGGGATATGGCTGTCGTGGGGCGGCTGGGGGCGTTGGCGCTCGCCGGGCTGGCGGTGGGTGGGTTGATTCTCGGGCAGGTCAGTACGCAGTTGACGTTTCTGACCTATGGCACCACCGCGCGGTCGGCACGGCGGTTCGGGTCGGGGGATCGGCCGGGGGCGGTTCAGGAGGGGGTGCAGGCGAGCTGGACGGCGATCGGGATCGGGCTGGCGATCCTCGTCGTGCTGGAAGTCCTCGCGCGCCCGATCACCGAGCTGATCGCCGGCGGCGCCGACATCGTCGACGCGGCGCTGGGCTGGTTGCGGATCGCGTTGATCGGTGTGCCGCTGATTCTGCTGACGATGGCCGGGAACGGGTGGTTGCGCGGGGTGCAGCAGACCCGGCGGCCGCTCGCGTATGTGGTTGTGGGACTGGGTATTTCGGCCGTCCTGTGCCCGATTCTCGTGCACGGGCTGCTCGGCGCGCCGCGGCTGGAACTGGAGGGGTCGGCCATCGCCAATGTGATCGGGCAGGCCGTCGCGGCGGTGCTGTTCCTCGGTGCGCTGGTGCGGGAATGCCTGTTCGTGCCGGAGCGCTCCGAGCGGGTCTCGCTGGCTCCGCAGCCGGCGATCATGCGGGCGCAGCTGGTGCTGGGGCGGGATCTGATCGTGCGCAGCCTGGCCTTCCAGGCGTGTTTCGTATCGGCCGGTGCGGTGGCGTCGCGGTTCGGCGCGGCCTCGGTGGCCGCGCACCAACTGGTGCTGCAGCTGTGGAATTTCCTGACACTGACGCTGGATTCGCTGGCCATCGCGGCGCAGACGCTGACGGGTGCGGCGCTCGGCGCCGGGAATGTGCCCGGAGCCGAGCGGCTGGCCCGGCGGGTCACGGTCTGGTCGCTGCTGTTCGCGATCGCGCTGGCGGCCTGCTTCGCCGCGGGCTATGCGGTGGTGCCGGCGCTGTTCACCACCGATCCGCAGGTCATCGATCGCACCGAGGTCATCTGGTGGTTCTTCGTCGCCATCATCCCGATCGCCGGCGTGGTGTTCGCGCTCGACGGTGTACTGCTCGGTGCGGGCGACGCGATCTACCTGCGCAACACCACCATGGGCGCGGCGCTGATCGGCTTCCTGCCGGTCATCTGGCTGTCGCTGGCCTTCGATTGGGGCATCGCCGGAATCTGGACCGGCCTGTCCCTGTTCATCGTGCTGCGTACAGTTGCAGTGAGCGTCCGGGCGCTGTCGGGTCGCTGGGCCAGGGTGGGTGCGGAGATCCCGCGCGGTGCGAGGTAACACGCTGCGGATAAAAAGACCCGGCAGCATTCTGGCCAGTTGGTTTGCCCGGTCTGTTCGGCGTGATCGTTCCCCGGTGGGACGGTGTCGGGCGGGCGTGGGAATCTGGAGGGGGCCGTCGCCGTTTCCGGGGATGGTGCGTGCGAGTAGAGAGGTGGTTCCGGGTGGTTCCGAAGCTGATGGCGGTGAGCGACATTCATGTCGGGCACCAGGGCAACAAGCCCGTCGTCGAGCAGATCGTGGCGGACTCACCCGAGGACTGGCTGATCGTTGCGGGGGATGTGGCCGAGAAGTCCGACGACATCCGGTGGGCGCTCCGGCTCCTGCGCGAGCGGTTCGCCAAGGTGATCTGGGTGCCGGGCAATCACGAACTGTGGACCACCACCAAGGACCCGGTGCAGATGCACGGCGCCTCCCGCTACGACTATCTGGTAACGATGTGCCGCGACCTGGACGTGCTGACGCCGGAGGATCCGTTCCCGGTCTGGGAGGGCGCCGGCGCCGAGCAGTACGGCGGCGCGGTCACGGTGGCACCGTTGTTCGTGCTCTACGACTACTCGTGGCGGCCGAGCGGCGCCACCACGAAGGCCGAGGCGATGGCCATCGCCCGCGACCGCAATGTCGTTGCGACGGACGAGTTCCTGCTGTCGCCGGAGCCGTACGTGACTCGCGACGCCTGGTGCCATGCGCGGGTCCAGTACACCCAGCGCCGCCTGGACGAACTCGGACCCGACACCCCCGTGGTGCTGATCAACCATTTCCCGCTCAACCGCGAGCCCACCCGGATGCTGTTCTATCCCGAGTTCTCGCTGTGGTGCGGCACGGAACTGACCGCCGACTGGCACACCCGCTACAACACGGTCTGCTCGATCTACGGCCACCTGCACATCCCGCGCACCACCTTCTACGACGGCGTCCGCCACGAAGAGGTGTCGCTGGGCTACCCGCGCGAATGGCAGCGCCGCGGCCTCCCCGACAAGCTGCTACGCCAGATCCTGCCCGACCCGGAATACGGCCCCGACGACCTGAACGAATGGGGCGGACACTTCAAGATCACCCCCGCAATGCGCGCCGCCGCCATGGAGATGCGCCAGAAGGCGGACCGCCGCCGCGGATTGGGTTAACACTACCGCGGGCCGCGGGTGATATTCCTCGGAAATCGGTTGTCGGAACTGGTGAATCACGGCAGATCGGTTCGGTGGTAGTCAATTCTGCCTGCAACCGGCCCGGTGCCGTGTAACAGTGTCGGCAGGTTGTCATACCCGCTCGTAAGGTGACCTTCGATGCTCCACGCTCTGAGCCGGACGGCTGCCCTGCCGTCGGCCGGCGACACTTGGGGTCTGTCCGGTCCGGAGTTTCTCCTGCTGTACATCCCGCTCGGCGTGGTGGCGGTGATCGTCGGATCCGTGCTGCGGTGGCGGGTGCTGAAGGATCAGGACGAGACAGTTCCCGATCGGCTCAGCCCTACCGAACTCGCTGCCCTGAGCGGCAATCCGCGCACCGTGCTGACCGGGCTGGCCTATCTGCGCGGTCACGGTCTCATCGATTCCGCCGGTACGCCGATCCGGCCGCGGAGTCCCGCGGAACAGCCGCCCGCCTTCGACCGGTTCGCCTGCATGCTGCATGATTCGCTGTCCGGTCCGGTCGCCCGCCGTCGCTTCGGTATCCGGAATGCCCTGGCGGCACAACACAATTGGCTGCTCGACCGAGGCTATCTACCGGACTCCGGGTTGCGGAAGAAGGTGCGGCGCACCGCTGTTCCGGTGTGGCTCGTCGTGATCGTGGGGGTGCTGCGCGCATTCGACGGATCTCGCGGAGGCAAGCCGATCGGATTCCTGGTATTCGTTCTCTTCGTTCTGGTGATAGTCGGCCTGCTGCTTTCGAAGGCGCCCGCCGTCACCGCACGCGGGCGGGCAGCGCTGAACGGAGATCGCGACCGGCACGGATACCTGGATCCGAAAAATCATCCGTCGTTCGGATCCTACGGACCGGCCAGTGTGGCCCTGGCCGTGGCGCTGTTCGGTGTCACGGCGGTGCGGTCGATAGATCCGGCGCTCGTCGCCACGACCCAGATGCTCGGGTTCAGCGTGTCTACCTCCTCCGGCGGCTCCGGGGGAGGCGATTCCGGCGGCGGTGGTGGTGACGGCGGCGGATGCGGTGGATGAGCGCCGGCTGTCCGACGGTGCGATGGGACTCGGCTGGCGGCCCGAGATCTGCGGACTGATCGATGCGCTCGACGGGCTGGGGTTCTGCGAGGTGATCGCCGAATCGCTGTCGCCCCAAGGGAGTTCGGTAAGCGTACCCGACGAGTTGCGGCGGTTGCGGGACCGCGGCGTTCCGGTGGTGCCCCACGGTATCTCGCTGTCGCTGGGCGGTACCGACCCGGTCGACGGCGGCCGGGTCGCGCACCTGGCCGCCTGTGCTCGCACGCTGCGCGCGCCGCTGGTCAGCGAGCACATCGCGTTCGTCCGCGCCGAGGGCGTCGAGGCGGGGCATCTGCTGCCGGTGCCACGCACCCGCGAGGCCCTGGATGTACTGGTGCGCAACATAACCCGGACTCGAGCAGGTCTGGACGTTCCCCTCGCGGTGGAGAACATCGCCGCACTGTTCGACTGGCCCGAGCGGTGCTACACCGAGGCGGAGTTCCTGGCCGAACTCGTCGAACGCACCGGCGTGTACCTGCTGATCGACATCGCCAACGTCTATGCCGATGCGTGTAACCGCGGCCTGGACCCGCACACCGAACTGGGGCGCCTGCCCACCGAGCGTATCGCCTACTGCCATGTCGCGGGCGGTCGAGAGGCCGACGGGTACTACCACGACACCCATACCGACCCCGTCCCCCGCGCCGTGCTGGATCTGGTATCGGAATTCACTGCGCGCCATCAGGTTCCGCTGATGCTCGAGCGCGACGGCAACTACCCGACCGCCGCCGAACTGTTCGATGAACTCGACGCTCTCGCCACCGCCTGCGGCCGTCCGTCGCTCACCGCCGGCGCTCGCGAGATCTTCGGTGTGAGCCCTTCACCGCCGGTTTCGGCGCCTCCACCGTCCGCCGGAGCGAGGGCACACACCAACGGCGAACCGGCCCGGGTGAATCGTATGACCGACAGCGTGCCGGGCGCAGGATTGGCGGATCGCCAGGTCGCGCTGGTGCGTGCACTCGTCGCCGGTGGACCGGCCCCCGACGGATTCGATCCCGATATCCTGGCCGTCACGACAAACGCAGTGCTGCGCAAACGCGCTCGCGAAGTGGCACAACGTTTTCCGCGTCTCGTGCGGGACTGCGGCCCCGAATTCACCACCCGTTACATCACGTGGGCGCATGCTCGGCCGAAGATCGGCACCGAAGCCGACGCCGTTGCCTTCGCCCGTGACAGCGGCCTCCCGGCACCGGCACGGAGCACCGGACGCTGGTGGCGCATACTCCGGCGGCCTGGACGGCGACGCGGCCTACCGGATCGATGATTCCGGCGGATCACCCTGTCGCTCAACAGATTTATGCACGAGGGGCGGACCTTCAGGAGCGCCCCCGCAATGCGCGCCGCGGCCGTGAAGATGCGCCAGACGGCCGACCTCGACGCGGCCCTGAACCGGCTTACCGAGACCGGTCGCAGACGCCTCTCCACGAGGGGGATCGGCGCCATCACGACTTCGGCTCCCCGCCTCCGGAATCGTGATCGGAGGAACCAGGATTCGTTTCGGAATCCGGCGGGCCGAGGTCTTCAGCGCAGCTTACGTATCATCGTGACGCTGGTGGTGCCCGCCCGGTTGGTCTTCTCCGAACCGGGTACCGGCTGGAAGCCGAGTCGTTCGTAGAGCCGTCGGGCCGGATTGGTCTCGCGCACGCTCAGGCAGATGGCGTCGTGGTGGGGTGCCGCGTCATCGAGCAGGCGGGTCAGCAGTGCGGTGCCCAGGCCGGTGCCGCGGGCCTGCGGGGTCACGCCGATGGCCAGCTCGGGGGTGTGGTCGTCGATATAGCCGTAGGCCGCGTTGTCGGCGGTGAATCGGCGGATCCACGCGGCGCCCGCGGGTGCGTCGGGTTCGGTGCCGCCGATGATGCCGAGATCACCTGCGGTGCCCCAGTTTTCGACGTAGCGGGCGAGGTCCGGAACCGCTCGCAGGTCGTCCACGGCCATGCCCTGCTCACCGGCGTGGGCAGCCTCGAACAGCATGGCCCAGAGGAACGGTTCGTCCGCCGCGACGGCGCGGCGCAGGTACGTGGATTCCATGATCGTGACTGTAGGGGAGCCGTCCACGCCGCCGCCAAAGGTTTATCCGGGACCGTGCCGGCGCCGGCCCGGTCCCTTCTCGACCGGTCTCGCCGACGGTCTGTCGGCTCTCCTCTCAGGAAAGGTTCTTCACCAGCTCGGCGCTGATGCGGCGGACTTCGGTACACGGATCACCAGGGGGCTGTTCTCCTGCTCGCACATACGGGATACGGGCCGAGAGGAGTGCGGTCCCGTATGACATGTCGATACCGACGTAGCACCGCTCACGACGATCCGGGTCGAGCCGGTCCGCGAACTCCATTGCCTGTTTCGTGTCTACGGTTGTCGGTGTGACCGGGAGCGTTCCTTGATTTCGAAGAGCGCCGGGCGTCCCGCTGCCGTCAATTCTGGATGCCCGCGAGGACGCCTCGGGTGAGGATGTCGGTGGTCATGGAGACGTCTGTCTCGGTGCGGACGCCCTCGAAGTCGGCCAGGGTCATCGGCTCGCTGTGGACGATCGTGCTTCCGGAGGTCGGAGTGTGTTTCTCGTTGGCGCTGAAGTGAATCGGCACCCGGTATGAATGGAATTCGCCGCGCTCGGTGATCTCCATCTCGCACGTATACAGGAACGAGCGCCGGCGGGAACATGCCAGAACCTCGGCAGACTACTCGGCGATCCGGCCGTACCCCTCGTGTACCGATCGGTGGGTGCCGTATCCACGGCACTCCCGCGCGGTTGTACCACCGTATTCGTCGATCGCATGAATATTCCTTCATCTGTTCCGATGACCGGTTGGAGAGTGTGCCGACACCGCAATCGGACCGCATCGGTAGGTCCCTCCGAGGGATACCTACGAGCCCCTCTCGGGTGCCGGGGCGTCACCACATCCGGCCGGTGGATAAGGAACGGCTACCGTGATCCGCATGACTGTGCGGCACCAAGACAGTCCGAGCGATCTGCCGATCGCCACCGAGGGCTTCGTAGGGCGGGATGCGGAACTGGCCGAACTCACCACCCTCCTGCTGGGGCCTCAGCGGTTGATCACGCTGATCGGATCCGGCGGAATCGGCAAGACCAGGCTCGCCGCGGAGGCCGTGCGCCGGCTGCGCACCGCGACCCGAATTCCGGTCCATTACCTGCGGCTGGCACGGCTCGCGCCCGATTCCGATCCGGCGGCCGTCGCGGAGGCGATCGCCGCCACGGTGCTTCCCGGGTTCGCCGGCTCGTCGACCTGGCAGACCCTCGTCGACACCCTGTCCAGGACCGATGCGACCGGCCGCAGCCTGCCGACGGTGCTGGTGCTGGACAACTGCGAGCACGTGCTCGACGCCGTCGGTCCGGTGATCGCCGAACTACTCGCCGCGGTGGACGGTGCGACCATCCTGGCCACCAGTCGTGAGCCGGTGGGCTGGGTAGACGAGCGCCTGCTACAGGTCCCGCCGCTGACCCGGCCCCAGGCCCTCGACCTGTTCCGGCAGCGCGCCGAACTGACCGGCCATCCGGTCACCGGGGCGGACCAGATCGAGGTGGCCGAGCGGATCTGCCACCGGATGCACGGGCACCCGCTGTTCATTCGGCTGGCTGCCGCCCGCGCGTTCTACGAACCGCTGCCGATGATCCTGCGGCAGCTCAGCGGCGATGAGGACGACGGGCGGATGCAGTGGCGGCACGGGCCGCGCGTGGGTACCGACAACCGGCATCGGACCATCGGCGACGTCATCGCGTGGTCCTACGAGCTGTGTGACGACAAGGAACGCCTGCTGTTCGAGCGGATGTCGGTCTTCGCTCCCGGTAACCACGGCGACACCGGACTCGGCGACACCGGCGCCGAACCGGAGGCCATCGAGGCCGTCTGCGCCGACGATCCGCCCGTCGGGCAGGCCGCGGGCCCGTACCTGGCCCCGTCGGAAATCCGGGACGTACTCCACCGGCTCACCGACCGCTCACTGGTGTCGGCGCACATCACGCCCACCGCCGTCCGGTACAGCCTCGTCGAGAGCCTCCGGCTGTTCGCGCGCCAACGACTGCGGGAGCGCTCCGGCGGTGCGGCGGACGAACCGCGGCGGCTGGCCGAGCGGCATCTGCGGTACCACCGCGACAAGGTCGTGCACGCCCAGGCGCACTGGTGCAGTCCCGCCGAGCACGACCTGATGGAATGGGTCCGGCATGCGTGGGAGGACATCCGGCTCGCGATCGAGCGGAGCACCACGATCGCCGGTGCGGGCGGGCTCGGACTGGAGACGGCGACCGCGTTGATCGCACTGCGCGCCCCGTTCTTCAACGATCTGCTGCACACCACTCGGCGGTGGACCGAACGCGCGCTGGAGTCCACCCGCGACGTGCCGGAGGCAGGCGGGGAACTGCGGATCACGGCGATGGCCTCGATCGCGTGGATCTCCCTGTGGGAGGGCCGCGACGACCGGGCGGCAGAGTTGCTCGACCGGTGTGCCGGTGCGTGCGTTTCGGCGCCGGAGGTCCGAAACGGCTGGCGGGACCGTCCCGAAACCGACATCGAACTACCCGCTGCGGTCGAATTCGCTTGGGGTGCTTTTCTATTGCTGCGCAGATGCGATGCGGGCTCGGCCGTCGTGCTGGCCCGCGCACGGGACAAGTACGCCGCACAGGGCGATCGCGGCGGCGAATCGCTGAGTTCACTGTTCGCGTCCGTCGCCACGGCATTCTTCGGCACCGCCCGCCACGCGCTCGACGCCACTCGCAACCACCTCGAACGCACGACGAATTCGGGTGCGCGGTGGGCGAAGTCCTGGGCCGAACTCGCCCGGGCCATCGCCTTGACCAAGCACGGCGCCCCGGCGGAGGCATTGACCGCGCTGCGCTCTGCCCTGGCCTACCAGCTTCCTCGGCGCGATCTGTGGGGAGTGTTGTGGGCGGTGAACATTCGGATGTGGTCGCTGACGGAGATCATCGCGGACGCGGCCACCGGTGACTTCCGACGGAGTGCCCTGGCCACCGAAATCGCCTGTCTCGCAGGTGCGTCCGCGACGTTGGGAACGAGATTGGGCACGGTCGAGGTCGCGCCCTTCGCCGGCGAATCGACGCGGGCGCTGGAGGTCGCCTGCGGCGTGCTGGGCCGGCCGGCACTCGATACCGCGCGCATCCGGGGATCGCGCCTGAGCCTCGAATCCGCCGAGATGCGGCGTCTCGCACTGGGTGCCACGGACGACACACCGCAGGAATCGGTGCCCGCTCGGACCGTTGCCGACACCTGGCACACCCTGACCGGCGCCGAACAGGACGTCGCGATACTCGCCGCCGCGGGCTGGCCGAACAGCGCGATCGGGGCGCGGCGGGGCACCTCGATCAAGACCGTCAATACGCAGGTGACATCGATCCTGCAGAAGCTGACGATCACCTCGCGCGAGGACATCATCGGCTTCGTGCCGCACGACCGCCGCGACTGGGTTTCCAGGGAACATTCGCGACGGCCGCGCCGCGGCGGCGCCCGCAGCCGCCGGGTGGACGCGCCCGGCTGATCGAATCACCCTGCCCGGAATGCCTTCCTAGGAAGCTCACCGGCATATACCTACGGGATATACCGATGTGGGAGATCGTCGGCTCCTCATACGGTTCGGCCGGGCCGCATGGTGCGGTCCGAGTCTCGAGAGGAGTCCCTTCATGTTTCGGAAAATCAGCGTGGCCGTGAGCGTCGCCGCGAGCATGGCCGCCCTGGCCGGTGGTATGAGCACGGCCGCACCGGTCGATCCGGCGGCCGGGCCGGTCCGCACACAGGCCGGATGCACGCCCTTCTACTGGGCAGATCCGGATACGGCACCGGTCAAGCAGCTGCACGTTCGGGTCGACGGTTGTGGAAATCTGGCGGGCAGGAATGCCAAGATCGTGCTCACCAACGACAGCGAAGTCGACTGCAAGCCTCTCGACGCGGGCAATCACGCGTCCTGGCACATCGTCGCCTCGGCCGACTACAAGAACTTGGTCTGGTGCTGACCTGAATCTCGAACCGGTGCGGATGACCCGCCCACACCCTCGGCTACTCTCGGGAAGGCAAGTTGGTCGAGTCAGGAGGCGGTCATCGACGCGCAGGTACAGCCGCAGATCATCGGCAGGATTCTGCCCGAGGGCGTAGCCGCGGCCGAACTGGTGCGGTATCCGGAGGATTTGCGGGCGCATCCGGGGGAGGAGCACCTGATCGCGAACTCGGTCGAGAAGCGGCGGCGGGATTTCATCGGGGCGCGGCACTGCGCGCGGGAGGCGCTGGCGGAGCTGGGGGAGCAGCCGGTGGCCATCGGCAAGGGGGAGCGGGGGATGCCGTTGTTCCCGACGGGGGTCGTCGGCAGCCTCACGCACTGCGATGGTTATCGGGCCGCGGCGCTGGCACATCGGTTGCGCTGGCGTTCGGTCGGTATCGACGCCGAACCGCACGACACGCTGCCCGAGGGCGTGCTGGACTCGGTGAGCCTGCCGGCCGAGCGCAACTGGTTGCAGGGCGCGATCCCGGCGACCGGGCTGCACCTGGACCGGCTGCTGTTCTGCGCCAAGGAGGCCACCTACAAGGCGTGGTTCCCGCTGACGCTGCGCTGGCTGGGTTTCGAGGACGCGCACATCACGTTCACGGTCGACGACTCCGGTAGCGGTGGCACGTTTCGCAGCGAGCTGCTGGTGCCCGGGCAGACCAATGATGGTGGGGCGCCCCTGATCTCGTTCGACGGCCGCTGGCTGATCAGCGACGGGCTGATCCTGACCGCGATCGTGACGGGCTGATGGGTGAACAGCGCACCCCGCTGGTGAACGCGCTCGGCGGCCTGTTGATCGTCGACAAGGACGGCGGCATGACCAGTCACGACGTGGTCTCGCGGGCTCGAAAGCTGCTGCGCACCCGGAAAATCGGGCATGCGGGCACGCTGGATCCGATGGCGACCGGCGTGCTGGTGCTGGGCGTGGAGCGGGCCACCAAGATGCTGGGCCTGCTCAGCCTCACCACCAAGGCCTACACCGCGACCGTCCGGCTGGGGCAGTCGACGGTCACCGACGACGCCGAGGGGGAGGTCCTGTCGACGACCTCCGCCGCGCATGTCGCCGATGCCGACATAGCTTCCGGCGCAACCGCATTGACCGGCGATATCCAGCAGGTTCCCGCCACGGTCAGCGCGATCAAGGTGGGCGGTGAGCGCGCCTACGCCCGAGCCCGCGCGGGCGAGGACGTGGAGCTGCCCGCCCGCCCGGTCACGGTCGACCGGTTCGACATCCTGGAGCGCCGCGACATCGACACGGGCACAACCTCGTTCGTCGATCTGGACGTGGTCGTGGAGTGCTCGTCGGGCACCTACGTCCGCGCCTTGGCCCGCGATCTCGGCGAAACCCTGGGCGTCGGCGGCCATCTCACCGCATTGCGTCGCACCCGCGTCGGCCCGTTCACCCTCGACCACGCCCGCACCCTGGACCAGCTGTCCGACGACGCCACACTGAACCTGGACGTCGATTCGGCTGCCCGCCTGGCCTTCCCGCACCGGACCGTCACGGCCGCCGAGGAAGAAGCCCTGCGCGACGGCCGCTGGCTCGACCCCATCGGCGTCGAGGGCATACACGCCGCCCTGACCACCGACGGCCGCGCCATCGCCCTCCTGGAGGAGAAGGGCAAGCGTTCCGCACCGGTCTTCGTCGTCCGCCCCCGCGGCCTGATCGATTGATTCCGCCTGCTGAATCGGCCGCGATGACGGAGGACAGGCGGAAGCGACGACCGGAGTCGGTGCGACGGTGCGTAGTTCACATCCGGTCGCGCAGCCGCTCCACGGCGTCGTTCATGTGGTCGATCAACAGCTTGCGGGCGCGGGCCGGGGCGCCGGAGCCGATCGCCTCGCGCAGGTCGGCATGTTCCTGGACCTGCGCGCGCACGTCGGGGTACGCGGTTTCCAAGGCGCCCAGGCACATTCGGGTCTCTATGAACAGCGTGCGGGCCGCATGTGCCAGCCGGGGACTGTCGGCGCTGTCGACCAGGGCCTCGTGGAAGGCCTGGTCGGCATCGGACACCCCGGCCGCGTCACCTGCCTCGGCCCGGGCCCGCATCGCGGTGATGCTGGGTTCCAGTGCGGTATAGGCGATGTCGCGGCGGCCGTCGAGAATCAGCTCGAGTGCGCCGCCCTCCAGCGCGGTGCGGGCGCGATACACGTCCTGCACGTCGTCGAAGGTCAGCTCTATGACGAAGATGCCGCGGTGCCGGATGCTGTGCAGCAGCCCCTCGGACACCAGCCGCTGCATGGCCTCGCGCAGCGGCCCGCGCGAGACGTCGAACTGGGTGGCCAGGTCGGCCTCGACCAGCTGCGTGCCGGGCGGCAGGACGCCGCGCATGATGGCGGTGCGCAGCCGGTCCGCGATCATCTCCGCCGTGGATTGCCGGTTCACCGGCTCGAATTCAATCACCGACATCGATGAGCCTTTCCGAGAAGAGCGTGCCGAGCCCCGGCGAGATCGGGGCCTGCCGGGGCGGATGGCCGGCCAGCCGGATCCCCTCCCAGATCGTGACCTGATTCGCGGTGAGCACCGGCTTGCCGAGCGTGGTCTCCAGCTCCGGCAGCACTGCCACCGTATGCATGGCGGTGTCCGGGATCAACAGCGCCTGGGCATCCGGATGATCGTTGGCGACAGCGAGTTTCAGCACCTGCTCGTCGGTCAGCGTGCCGACCTCGGCCGCGGTGTCGATACCCGCGCTGGACATCGACAGCACCCGGATGCCCTCGGCGGCAAGGAAGTCGACGAACAGCCGGGCGACGTCGTCGGGATAGCTGGCGCACACCGCGACCGACGAGATGCCCAGCGCCCGAGCGGCGTTCACGAACGCGAAGCTGGTGCTCGACGCGGGCACCCCCGCCGCCTCCGAGAGCCCGCGCACCTGCTCGCGCGCGCCGTCCGGGCCGTAGACGAAACTGCCCGAGGTGCAGGCCCACACGACGGCGCTCGGCCGGTGCGGGGCCAGCAGTTCGGCGCCCTGGCGCAGCTTGCCGGGGCTGCCCAGATCGAGCAGTTCGGGCACGGCGTGCAGGTCGGTGCCGTAGATGTGGGCCACCTGCAACCGGGCGCCGAGAAGTTCGGCGGCGCGCGGGAAGTCGTCCTCGGCCGCGTGGTCGGGGTAGATGAAGCCGATGGTGGGTGTCTGCACGATCGATTCCCCTAGAAGACGTCCTGGAGCCACTTGCCGGGCCCCATCATGGGCAGTTTCATGCGGCCCAGGCATGCCCACATGGTGAGCTGGTTGGCGGTGAGCACCGGTTTGCCGAGGGCCTGTTCGAGCGGTTCCACCAGGTCGTAGGTGGGTAGGTTGGTGCAGCTGACGAAGATGGCCTGGGCCTGCGGATCGTCGGCGTTGATGATGCGTTCGGCGATGGTGCGGTAGCTGACCTTCCAGATACCGCCGCCGAGACCGAGATGATCGGAGCGGACGACCTCGCAGCCGCCCTCCGCGAGGAATTCGTGGAGCTTGCCGGTGAGGATCTCGTCGTAGGGCGTGAGGACCGAGATCCGGGACAGGTCCAGGCGGCTGATCGCCTCGATCAGGGCGCCCGAGGTCGTCACCGCGTCGGGAGCGCCGGCCGCGCAGATGGTCTCGCGCAGCGACTGCTCGTATTCCAGCCCCTTGATGAAGCTGCCGGAGCTGCACAGGTAGGCGATCACCTCCGGTTCGACGTGCAGCACGTCGCGGGTGGCCGCGGTGAGGTGCGCCGCGTTCGACACCAGCTCCGCCATCGCCACCGATACCGGCACCGGTTCGTAGGGTGTGCGGGCCAGGTGCAGGCTCACCTCGAGGGGCGCCCAGCGCCACAGTTCGCGCTCCAGCGCCAGGTCGAACGGCGCGATGATCCCGATGCCCCGCTGTGCGACCGGGCCGTCGATGTCGGGAAAGTTGAGTTCCACTACGAGGGCCCCTCTCGCGTTCAGCTGGGTATTCCTCCGCACACGATCGGATTGTTGACAATCATACGATGTCTTTCTAGCCTGTCAATGTGGTTGAGGGCCAAATAGTCACCGTTCTTCACGATGGCACCAGGCCCGATGCGGGGCTCATGCGCCCGGTGTCCGAGCGGGCCGAGGTCCGCTACGCCGCGGCGGGCGAGCTCGCCGAGGCGTTGCATGGTGCCGACGTGCTGTTCGTGTACGACTTCACGAGTACTGCGGTCCCCGGCGCCTGGCCGGCGGCGGACCGGCTGCGCTGGGTGCACGTCGGTGCCACCGGCGTCGACGCGGTGATGTTCGACGAGCTGGTCGACAGCGATGTCGTCGTCACCAACACCCGCGGCATGTTCGACGGGCCGATCGCCGAGTACGTGCTCGCCCAGATCCTGAACTTCGCCAAGGACCTGCCCGAGTCGTGGCGGCTGCAACAGCGCCACGAGTGGCGCCACCGGGAGTCGGAGCGGCTCTCCGGCGCCACGGTACTCGTCGTCGGCACGGGGTCTATCGGCCGGGCCATCGCCCGGATGCTGCGCGGCGCCGGCATGGACGTCCGGGGTCTGGGGCGGCGCGGCTGCGCCGACGACCCGGATTTCGGCACCATCGGGACCGATCTGCACGCCGAACTGCCCGCGGCGGACTATGTCGTCGCCGTCGCGCCGCTCACGCCGCAGACGCGGCACCTGTTCGACGGCCGGGCGTTTGCCGCGATGAAGCCGCATGCCCGTTTCGTCAACGTCGGCCGTGGGGAACTAGTAGTGACAGACGATCTCGTCGCCGCACTGCGCAACGGCAGCATCGCCGGTGCGGCGCTCGATGTCGTCGATCCCGAGCCGCTACCGCCCGGTCACGCGCTGTGGGATCTGCCCAATGTCCAACTCACGCCCCACAATTCCGGTGACGTGATCGGCTGGCGCGGTGATCTGATCGCCACGTTCGCCGAGAATTTCCGGAAGTGGATCGACGGTCGTCCACTGGACAACGTGGTCGACAAAAGGCTGGGTTACGTCCCCAGCTGAAAGGGAGTCCAGCCATGACCCACCCCGATATCGATATCCCCACCGACCCGGCCGCGATGACCGCCGTCGAGCTGGTCACCGCGTACTCGGCGGGTGTGCTCTCGCCGGTGGAGGCGACGGAGGCCGTGCTCGGCGTCATCGCCCAGCGCGACAGCGAGCTGAACGCGTACTGCCTGGTGGACGCCGAGCGGGCGCTGATGCAGGCCAAGGAGTCGGAGGCGCGCTGGCACTCCGGTCACGTGCAGGGACTGCTGGACGGGGTGCCGATCTCGATCAAGGACATCTTCCTCACCGAGGGCTGGCCCACCCGGCGCGGCTCCACCTCCATCGAGCCCGACGTGCCGTGGCCGCTGGACAGCCCGGTCACCGCGCGGCTGCGCGAGGACGGTCTGGTGTTCCTCGGCAAGACGACCACGCCGGAACTGGCGTGGAAGGCGACCACCGACAGTCCGCTGGCCGGTATCACGCGCAACCCGGCCGATCCGTCGAAGACCTGCGGCGGTTCCTCGGGCGGCAGCGCCGCGGCGGTGGCCGCCGGAATGGGCCCGGTGTCGGTCGGCACGGATGGCGGCGGCAGCGTGCGCATTCCGGCGTCGTTCTGCGGCATCGTCGGCTTCAAGCCCACGCACGGGCGGATCCCGCTGTATCCGGCCAGCCCGTTCGGTCCGCTGGCGCACGCCGGCCCGATGACGCGCACAGTGGAGGACGCGGCGCTGCTGATGGACATCCTGTCGCTGCCGGATCCGCGCGATCCCACCGAGCTGGCGCCGCCCCTGACCACGTTCCGCGCGCAGTTGCAGCGCGACGTGCGCGGGGCGACGTGCGCCTACTCCCCGACGCTCGGCTACGTCGATGTCGACCCGGAGGTGGCCGCCCTGGTGGACGACGCGGTGCGGCAGCTGGGCGAGGCCGGGCTGCGGGTGGTGAACGCCGACCCGGGCTTCGCCGATCCGCTCGACGCGTTCGAGGACATGTGGGCCGCGGGCGCGGCGACGATGCTGGCGAAGTTCCCCGACGGCGCGCGCGACCGCGTCGATCCGGGGCTGGGCACGGCGTGGGAGCGGGGCGAAAAGCTCAGCGCCGTCGACTATCTGGACGCCCGCGCGGTGGCGGCCGAGGTCGGCATCGTGATGGGCGCCTTCCACACGGCCTACGACGTGCTGATCACCCCGACGATGCCGATCCCCGCCTTCGAGGCCGGCCACGACGTGCCCCCCGGCAGCGGCCTGCGCAGCTGGCCCCAGTGGACCCCGTTCACCTACCCGTTCAACATGACCCAGCAGCCCGCGATCAGCATCCCGATCGGCGCCACCGCCGCCGGTCTCCCGGTCGGCCTCCAGATCGTCGGCCCGCGTCACTCCGACGACCTGGTCCTCGCCCTGGCCCGGTTCGCGGAGGTCGTGCTGAGCTGAGGCACCGGCCCTACGATCGGCGGGGCTCGTCGAGCACCTCGGTGAGGGAGAGCCGTTCACCGGGCTCACGCTCGGCCTCTGTGGCTCTCTCGGCGAGTCGCCGATCTTCCCACTCCTCGAACGCGTCGAGCATGTGTACCGGGATGATGGCCGCGACCGGCTCGCCATCGCGCGTGACAGTCGTGACATCACCAGCGACAGCTCTGTCCACGACGGTGGCGACGGATGCACGCAGCTGCCGAATACTGACGGTCTCGCCCATGCGTGAAATGTACGCGCGGCCTACGGCAGAGCGTTGGCGATCGTCACCTGGATGTCGCAGATCGTGTTCGGCAGCCAGTTGTAGGCCGCGGCCGACCCGCCTCCGAGCGGCAGCTCGGTGATGGTGCAGATTTGGCGGCCGCGCTTGTCGTACTGCGGGCAGTAGAAGTAGCCGTCGGCGCCGGAGCAGTGGGTGGAGAAGCCGTCGTAGACGGGATCTGCCGACGGTGTCGCCTCGGTTGCCGACGGCCCGTCGCCGGCGTCGAGGGCGGGGTCGGCGGCGGCGGAACCCGCGCCGAGTGCGAGTGCGGCGGCGGCCGCGATCGGGACGAGCGCGGCGGCGAGACGGATCCGATATCCGAATCCGGTGCTCGAGCGATCGAGAAATCCGGTGCGCATGGCGATTTCACCTTCCTGCCGAGCAACGCCCGGCGGACGAGTCGGCGATCATCGCCATCCGACATTATCGAATCGCGGAGCTCATGCGTGCCGGATCGGCCGAGGTTCACCGGTATTCGGCCGGGGTGGCCGTCGCACGGCGAGTCGGCGTGGGCGGGCTTCGTCACCGGTATTCGGGACGGTGCGGTCCGAAGGGTCCGGGCCGGTTCCACGACGATCGGCCGGGGCTGGTGGCCCCGGCCGATCTCTGCGTCGGCGGGGTACGCCTACTCGGAATCCCTTGCGAAGGCGAGGGATTCGCCCTCTACGCCGCGCAGCCACAGGTTGTTGCACGCCGTGGCGAGGTCGGGGAGGCCCTCTTCGATGGTGGCGAAGACGTTGCCGGGGACCCAGCCCTGGTCGCCGTTGATGAGCAGGTTGTTGCGGCCGTAGAAGAGGGCGAGATCCGTGGCGCCCTGGGCGTGGTGGGCGGCGGAGCCGGGTTCGTAGCCGTAGGCGGGGTTGCCGATCTCCCATGCCTCGAAGTCGAACAGGCAGACGTCGCCGGGAATCGGTGTGATGGTGGGGTTTTCGCGGTGCGGCGCCGCGGTGATGCGGGGCAGCAGGGTGTAGACCTCGTTGCGGGCGTACTTGGCGTGGAAGGCGTCGCCCTCCTGCGGCAGCGCGTCCCAGACCGCGGCGCAGGTGGCCGGGGCCTCGTCGTCGAGCAGCCGGGCGCGGCAGCGGACCCCGGCCTTGGTGAGGGTGATGGTGAGGTAGCGGGCCATCCGGATGCCTCCTAGATTTCGTCCAGCACGGCGGACCAGATGCCCAGGGCCTCGTCGACCTGGTCGGCGGTCACGATCAGCGGCGGGATCATCCGGACCACGTTGCTGTGCGCGCCGCAGGTCAGCAGCAGCAGGCCCTTCTCGTGCGCGAGGCGCTGCGCGGCCGACGCGGTCTCGGTGTCGGGTTCGCCTGCCGCCGTGGTGAACTCGGTGCCGACCATCAGGCCCAGGCCGCGCACGTCGCCGACGGCCTTGGTGGCGCGGGTGCGGGCGCCCGCCAGCAGCTGCCGCCCGCGTTCGGCGGAATTGTCCACCAGCCCTTCGGATTCGATGACGTCGATGGTGGCCAGCGCGGCGGCGCAGGCGACCGCGTTACCGCCGTAGGTGCCGCCCTGGGAGCCGGGCCACGCCTTGGCCATCAACTCGCGGGAGGCGGCGATGCCCGACAGCGGGAAGCCGCTGGCGAGGCCCTTGGCGATGGTGATGACGTCGGGGCGGAGGCCGAAGTGCTGGTGGCCGAAGAACTTTCCGGTGCGGCCGAAGCCGGTCTGGATCTCGTCCAGGACCAGCAGGATGCCGTGCCGGTCGGCGCGCTCGCGCAGGCCCTGGAAGAAGCGGGTGTTGCCGGGGATGTAGCCGCCCTCGCCGAGCACGGGCTCGACGACGAACGCGGCGGTCTCCGCCGGCGAGGTGAGGGTGGTGAGCAGGTAGTCCAGCTCGCGCAGCGCGAAGTCGGTGGCCTGCTCCTCGCTCCAGCCGTAGCGGAACGCGGTCGGGAACGGCGCGACGTGCACGCCGCCCATCAGCGGGCTGAATCCGGCGGAGAACCGGGTGCCGGAGGTGGTCATGGTGGCGGTGGCGACGGTGCGGCCGTGGAAACCGCCGTGGAACACGATCACATTCGGGCGCCCGGTGGCCTGGCGGACCAGCCGCAGCGACGCCTCGACCGCCTCGCTGCCGGAGTTGGAGAAGAACAGCGAATCCAGCCCCTCGGGCAGGACGTCGGCCAGCCGCTCGGTCAGCGCGAGCAGCGGCTTGTGCATGACGGTCGTGTACTGGCCGTGGATCAGGCTGCCGATCTGCTTCTGGGCGGCCTCGACCACGCGCGGATGGCAATGACCGGTACTGGTCACGCCGATCCCGGCGGTGAAGTCGAGATAGCGGCGGCCGTCGGTGGCATACAGGTAGCAGCCTTCGCCGTGGTCGACGGTGACCGGGGTGGCCTGCTTCAGGACCGGGGAGAGTGCCGTCATCGTGATCCGCCTTCCGGAGCGTGGGGAGAGGTCGCTCGACGCGTCGTCAGGAACGCGCCCGCGCGGATTGTCTATTGTCGGATTGTCGACAATATGAATAACATGGCGGGCAGGGCCACAGCAATAAGCTGTCCGTGGCGGGTACCGGCGGTCAGCGCTGGGCCATGACGAACCGACCGCCGGATCCGGCGGCAGAACAGGGTGAGGAGCAGGCGGTGACGCAGAGCGACACGATCCCGAGCCGGACCGACGCGGGCCCGGCCGAACGGGCCGCCGTCGACAGCGTGCCTACCGGGCTTTACATCGGTGGGCAGTGGCGCGCGGCGGCGAAGACCATGCCGGTCCTCGATCCGTCGACGGGGCAGGAGCTGTGCGCGGTCGCCGATGCCGGGCCCGGCGACGGGCTGGCCGCGCTGACGGCCGCCGCCGACGCGCAGGCCGCGTGGGCGCGCACCCCGGCGCGCGAGCGCAGCGAGATCCTGATGCGGGCGCATCGCCTGCTGATCGAGGACGCCGACCGGCTGGGCCTGATCGCCACCCTCGAGATGGGGAAGCCGCTGGCGGAGGCGCGTGGCGAGATCACCTATGCCGCGGAGTTCTTCCGCTGGTTCGCCGAGGAGGCCGTGCGCCTGGACGGCGGGTACATGCCCGCGCCCGGCGGCGGGTCCCGCTTCCTCGTGACGCGGCAGCCGGTGGGTCCGAGCCTGCTCATCACGCCGTGGAACTTCCCGATGGCCATGGGCACCCGCAAGATCGGGCCGGCGCTGGCCGCCGGCTGCACCTGCGTGGTCAAGCCCGCCGAGCAGACACCGCTGTGCACCCTCGCCCTGGCCGACATCCTGGAGCGGGCCGGCGTGCCGGCGGGCGTGGTCAACGTCGTCACCACGTCGGATCCGGGTGCGCTGATGACGCCGATGATCCTCGACGAGCGTTCCCGCAAGCTGTCGTTCACCGGATCCACGGCGGTCGGCAAGAAGCTCCTGGAACAGTGCGCGCAGACGGTCATGCGCACCTCGATGGAGCTGGGCGGCAACGCGCCGTTCATCGTGTTCGACGACGCCGACCTGGACGCCGCCGTCGACGGTGCGATGGCGGCCAAGATGCGCAACATCGGGCAGGCGTGCACGGCCGCCAACCGGATCTACGTGCAGCGCACCGTACTCGACGACTTCGCGGAACGGCTGACGAAGCGGATGGCGGCGCTGCCGCTGGGCCGCGGCACCGAGCCCGGCGTCGTGGTCGGCCCGCTGATCGATACCGACGCCGTGGCCAAGGTGACCGACCTGGTCGCCGACGCCCGCACTCGCGGAGCCAAGGTACTGCTCGGCGGAGAAACCCTCGACGGCCCCGGGAACTTCTATCCCGCAACGGTTCTGGTGGACGTGCCCGACGACGCCGACATGTGCCGCACCGAGATCTTCGGCCCCGTCGCCGCCATCACCGGGTTCGACACCGAGGACGAGGTCGTCGACCGCGCCAACGACACCCCCTACGGCCTGGTGAGCTACGTGTACACCGAAAGCCTCCGCCGCGGCCTGCGCGTCTGCGAGGCCCTCGACACCGGCATGGTCGGCCTCAACCAGGGCGTCGTCTCGAACCCGGCCGCCCCCTTCGGCGGCGTCAAGGAATCCGGGCTCGGCCGCGAGGGCGGACTCACGGGCATCGACGAGTTCCTGGAGACGAAGTACATCGGCGTACAGCTGTGAGGTCGTCGATGGACCACCGGCGTCGTACGGCGATGGTCGGCGGTCCGTCGGGCGGGAGCGAACGGGGCGCCCGCCGGAGCGGCGAGGCTGGGGCGGCCGGATGTTCGGCGGGGTTCAGGATGTCGTCCCGGCCGTTCGGGCAGGGCAGCGATAGTGATGACCGACTTGGATCGAGGGAGCACAGGTGAGCACTTACCGGATCGCGACCATTCCCGGCGACGGGATCGGGGTCGACGTGACCGCCGAGGCCGTGAAGGTGGTCGACGCGGTGTTGCCGGGGATCGAATGGACCGAATTCGACTGGTCCTGTGAGCAATACCTGCGCACCGGGCACATGATGCCGCCCGACGGGGCCGAGCAGCTGGCCGGATTCGACGCGATCCTGCTGGGCGCCGTGGGCTTTCCGGGGGTGCCCGACCACATCTCGCTGTGGGGCCTGCTGATTCCGCTGCGCCGCGCCTTCGGCCAGTACGTGAACCTGCGGCCGGTGCGGCTGCTGCCCGGCACCGAATCCGCGCTGCGCGACCGCACCGCCGAGGATCTGGACATCCTGATCGTGCGGGAGAACTCCGAGGGCGAATACTCCGAGATCGGCGGCATCCACAATCCCGGCCGTCCCGGGGAATTCGTGCTCCAGGAATCGGTGTTCACCCGCGCCGGCTGCGAGCGCATCATCCGCTACGCCTTCGACCGCGCCCGCGAACGCCGCCGCACGGTGTGCTCGGCCACCAAATCCAACGGCCTGATCCACTCGATGCCCTACTGGGACAGCGTCTTCGACCGCATCGCCGCCGAATACCCCGACGTCGAGACCCGGCAGATGCACGTCGACGCGCTCGCCGCCGAGATCGTGCTGCACCCCGACCGCCTCGACGTCATCGTCGGCTCGAACCTGTTCGGCGACATCCTCTCCGATCTCGCCGCCGCCGTTACCGGCGGCCTGGGCCTCGCGCCCTCCGGCAACATCAACCCGCACCGCGACGCCCCTTCCATGTTCGAGGCCGTACACGGCAGCGCCCCCGACATCGCGGGCCAGGGCATCGCCAACCCCGTCGCCCAGATCCTCGCCGCCGCGATGATGCTCGACCAACTGGGGGAGAGTGCGGCGGCAGCGGCTGTCGACCGCGCCGTGTGCGAGGTCCTCGCCGAAGCGGCCATCCGCACTCCCGACCTCGGCGGCACCAGTACGACCACCGAACTCGGGACCGCCATCGCCAAGCGCGCCACCGAACACGCGAACAGCTGAACCACCGCGGACTCTCGCCGCCGGTTCGCGCGGGCGGGCCGCGTCAGTGGGTCAGCCAGATGGCCTCGGCGGCCGGGCTGCCCAGGTCGATGGTGCGGTCGCCGACGCTGACGGCGATGGTGCCGGCGAAGTCGCGGCGCTCCACCACCGCGATGGGGGTGTCCAGGGCTATGCCGACCGAGTCGAAGTAGCGCAGCATGGCCGGGTCGAAATCGGAAATCCGTGCGACACGGCCGGATTCGCCGGCCTGGAAGCGGCTGAGCTGACGCGCGGGCGGGGTGGGGACCGCACCGTCGACCGACGGGATCGGATCGCCGTGCGGATCGCGATCCGGATGACCGAGCTTGGCGTCGATGCGCGTCATCAACGTCTCCGAGACCGCGTGCTCGAGCACCTCGGCCTCGTCGTGCACCTCGTCCCAGCCGTAACCGAGCTCGTTCACCAGGAACGTCTCGATCAGCCGGTGCCGCCGGACCATCGCCACGGCGGCGCGGCTGCCCTCCTCGGTCAGCGTGATCGCCCCGTAGCGGGCGTGCTCGACCAGGCCCTGATCGGCGAGCTTGCGCACCGCCTCCGACACCGTGGACGCCGACACCCCGATGCGCTCGGCCAGCAACTTCGTCGACACCTTCTCCTGTGACCACTCCTGCGTCGTCCAGATGACCTTCAGATAGTCCTGGGCGACGGAGGACAGCACGGGGGCCAGGTTGGCCTCGCCGGCCGCGGTATCGGCCGGTTCGGCACCGGATTCCGGTGTCGCGGAGGTATCGACCAGCTCGCGGCGGGTGGCGATGTCTCGTTTTCCGGGCACGTTTTCGAGCTTAGCCGTGACAACGGTCTCTCCGGCGGAAGCAACCCGACCGACCGGGTCGCCGGGTCTCGGCCGGGACACGCGGGTGACGCCGGTGTGACGAACCGCCGATGCGCGCCCCACGCCGCTGTGAACAACCGCACCGCCGAATGCTGTCCGTGATCCGGCTTGCGTAGGCTTCCGGGTGTGCTGAGATGGCGAAGTCTCGAGGAGATGCCCCCGGACTGGGGCCGCTGTGTACTCACGATCGGCGTCTTCGACGGTGTACACCGCGGGCATGCCCAATTGATCAGCCGCGCCGTGAAATCCGCCGCGGTGCGCGGCGTGCCGTCGGTGCTGATGACCTTCGATCCGCATCCGATGGAGGTGGTCCGGCCCGGTTCGCACCCCGCGCAGCTGACCACCCTGACCCGGCGCGCCGACCTGGTCGAGGAACTGGGCATCGACGTGTTCTGCGTGATGCCGTTCACCCAGGACTTCATGAAGCTGACCCCGGGCCGCTACGTGCACGATCTGCTGGTGGAGAAGCTGCACGTCACCGAGGTGGTGATCGGCGACAACTTCACCTTCGGCAAGAAGGCCACCGGCCACGTGGACACCATGCGCGACCTGGGCGGCCGCTTCGGTTTCGAGGTCGATGCGGTGAAGCTGGTCGGCGAGCACGCGGTCACCTTCTCCTCCACCTACATTCGCTCCTGCGTCGACGCCGGGGACATGGCCGCGGCCGCCGACGCGCTGGGCCGCCCGCACCGGGTCGAGGGCGTGGTCGTGCACGGCGACGGCCGCGGCCGGGAACTGGGCTTCCCGACCGCGAACGTGGCGCCGCCGATGCACGCGGCCATCCCGGCCGACGGCGTGTACGCGGGCTGGTTCACGGTGCTGACCCCCGGCAGTACGGTGGGCACCACGCTGCCCGGCAAGCGGGCGATGGCCGCCATCTCGGTCGGCACCAACCCCACCTTCTCCGGCCGCACCCGCTCCGTCGAGGCGTACGTGCTCGACACCGACGTCGATCTGTACGGCCAGCACGTGGCCGTCGACTTCGTCGAGCACCTGCGCGGGATGCAGAGGTTCGACTCGATCGACGAGCTGGTCACCGCCATCGGCCTGGATGTGGAGCAGACCCGCGAGGTGCTCACCGCCGCCGACCGCAGGGCCGACGACAAGTAGAGACAAGTAGCGGATCCTCGCGCGGAGGGACCCGATTCGGCCGGTTGCCGGTCCTCGGGTAGGCTGGCCAGTCGGGTTTGCTGCGGTCCGCGGCGGCCCCCGCCCGGGTTCGTCCCGGTTCCATCGAGCGCGGACTGAAACAACAGGGAGTGAATTCGTGGCGCTGACCACCGAGCAGAAGAAGACGATCCTCACCGAGTACGGGGTCCACGAGAAGGACACCGGCTCGCCGGAGGCGCAGATCGCGCTGCTGACCAAGCGCATCTCGGATATCACCGAGCACCTCAGGCAGCACAAGCACGATCACCACACGCGGCACGGCCTGATGCAGCTCATCGGCCGCCGCAAGCGCCTGTCGAAGTACCTGCAGGAGAAGGACATCGAGCGCTACCGTGCGCTGATCGAGCGGCTCGGACTGCGTCGCTGAAAGTAGCGACACGCACGATCTGCAAGCCAGTTGGCAAGACGGCCGACGGGGAGGCTTAGAATCTCCCCGTCGGCTAGTCGTGTATGCGGACCGAGTGGCCGCAGGCACGGCACGACACAGCCGTACGCACCCGCCTCGTGGCGTCGGTCTTCGGTAGTGGCTTTTCGTCCGGACTCGTTCCGCCGGAGGGCTTCGATCGATGACCGCCTCCGCGTCGCCGTTTCCAAGGGGAACCGGCCGGGTGTGCGCGTGGATGATGCGCGCCCGAACCGGGTACGGCAGACGACAGCCGGATCGCGCAGCCCTGCGCTGGATCCGGCGAGACGAGAGGTTGAGAAGAGAGAATGTCCGAAACAGTGACCAGTTCCGCCGTCGAGGTCGAGCCCGGCGTGTTCGAGTCGGTCGCCCTGATCGATAACGGCAGCTACGGCACCCGCACCGTCCGGTTCGAGACCGGTCGCCTGGCCAAGCAGGCCGCCGGCTCCGTCGTCGCCTACCTGGACGAGGAGACCATGCTGCTGTCGGCCACCACCGCCGGCAAGCATCCCAAGGACCAGTTCGATTTCTTCCCGCTGACGGTGGACGTCGAGGAGCGCATGTACGCCGCGGGCCGCATCCCGGGCTCGTTCTTCCGGCGCGAGGGCCGGCCGTCCACCGACGCCATCCTGACCTGCCGCCTGATCGACCGCCCGCTGCGCCCGTCGTTCGTCGACGGCCTGCGCAACGAGATCCAGGTCGTGGTCACGGTCATGAGCCTGGATCCGAACGATCTGTACGACGTGGTCGCGATCAATGCCGCGTCGGCGTCCACGCAGATCTCGGGCCTGCCGTTCTCCGGGCCCGTGGGCGGCGTGCGCGTCGCACTCATCGAGGGCCAGTGGGTGGCGTTCCCGACCGTCGAGCAGCTCGAGAACGCGGTGTTCGACATGGTCGTGGCCGGTCGCGTGGTCGAGTCCGGTGACGTCGCGATCATGATGGTCGAGGCCGAGGCCACCGAGAACGTGCTCGCGCTGGTCGAGGGCGGCGCGCAGGCGCCCACCGAGGGCGTGGTCGCGGAGGGCCTGGAGGCCGCCAAGCCGTTCATCGCCCGGCTGTGCCGCGCGCAGCAGGATCTCGCGCAGCTGGCGGCGAAGCCGACCGAGGAGTTCCCGCTGTTCCCGCCCTACGAGCAGGACGTGTTCGAGGCGGTCGAGGGCACCGCGAAGCGTCCGCTGTCGGAGGCGCTGTCGATCGCGGGCAAGCAGGAGCGCGACGACAAGATCGACGAGATCAAGCTGGAGGTGCTGTCGAGCCTCGCCGAGGACTTCGCCGGGCGCGAGAAGGAGATCGGCGCGGCGTTCCGCTCGGTCACCAAGAAGCTTGTGCGTCAGCGCATCCTGTCCGACGGTTTCCGCATCGACGGCCGCGGCCTGGCGGATATCCGCGCGCTGTCGGCCGAGGTCGCGGTGGTGCCGCGGGCGCACGGCTCGGCGCTGTTCGAGCGCGGCGAGACCCAGATCCTGGGTGTCACCACCCTCGACATGGTGAAGATGGCGCAGCAGGTCGACTCGCTCGGCCCGGAGACCTCCAAGCGCTACATGCACCACTACAACTTCCCGCCGTTCTCCACCGGTGAGACCGGCCGCGTCGGTTCGCCGAAGCGGCGCGAGATCGGCCACGGCGCCCTCGCCGAGCGCGCCCTGATCCCGGTGCTGCCCTCGCAGGACGACTTCCCGTACGCCATCCGGCAGGTGTCGGAGGCGCTGGGCTCCAACGGTTCCACCTCGATGGGTTCGGTGTGTGCCTCCACGCTGGCGCTGCTGAATGCCGGTGTGCCGCTGAAGTCTCCGGTCGCCGGTATCGCGATGGGCCTGGTGTCCGACGCGATCACCAACGACCAGGGCCAGGAGGAGGTCCGCTACGTCGCGCTGACCGACATCCTCGGCGCCGAGGATGCCTTCGGCGACATGGACTTCAAGGTCGCCGGTACTCGCGATCTGGTCACCGCGCTGCAGCTGGACACCAAGCTGGACGGCATCCCCTCCAAGGTTCTCGCGGGCGCCCTCAACCAGGCCCGCGACGCGCGCCTGACCATCCTGGACGTGATGGCCGAGGCCATCAACACCCCCGACGAGATGAGCCCGT
The DNA here is from genome assembly GCF_000526215.1 of Nocardia sp. BMG51109. NCBI lineage: Bacteria > Bacillati > Actinomycetota > Actinomycetes > Mycobacteriales > Nocardiaceae > Nocardia > Nocardia sp. BMG51109. The sequence continues at coordinate 7,976,043 of NZ_JAFQ01000004.1, read as the reverse complement.
ACGCACCGCGGGTCACCGCGATCAAGATCCCGGTCGACAAGATCGGCGAGGTGATCGGGCCCAAGGGCAAGATGATCAACCAGATCACCGAGGACACCGGCGCCAACATCTCCATCGAGGACGACGGCACCGTCTTCGTCGGCGCCACCGACGGCCCGTCGGCGCAGGCGGCGATCGACGCCATCAACGCCATCGCCAACCCGCAGATGCCCAAGGTGGGCGAGCGCTTCCTCGGCACGGTCGTCAAGACGACCGCCTTCGGCGCGTTCGTCTCGCTGCTGCCGGGTCGCGACGGCCTGGTGCACATCTCGAAGCTGGGTAACGGCAAGCGGGTCGGCAAGGTCGAGGACGTGGTGAACGTCGGCGACAAGATCCGCGTCGAGATCGCCGACATCGACAACCGGGGCAAGATCTCGCTGGTTCCGGTCGACGAAGAAGACGCAGCAGATACATCCGCTCCGGCTCCCACATCCGACGACACTGCTGCGGTGGAGGCCGGTGTCGAGTAATCATTTCGGTGTGACGAAGAAGAAGACAGCGCCCCCCTCGCTTGTGACAGAGCAGGGGGGTTCTTCTCTGCGACTCGCCCCGGCGGATCTTCCGCTCGCCGATGCCGGCGTGCGGCGCACCGTGCTACCCGGCGGGCTGCGGGTCGTGACCGAACACGTGCCGGGTGTGCGGTCGGCGTCGGTCGGCGTGTGGGTCGGTGTCGGTTCGCGCGACGAGGGCCCGACGGTGGCCGGTGCGGCGCACTTTCTCGAGCATCTGCTGTTCAAGCAGACCCCGACCCGGTCCGCGCTGGCCATCGCCCAGGCCATGGACGCGGTCGGGGGCGAGCTGAACGCGTTCACCGCGAAGGAACAGACCTGCTACTACGCGCACGTGCTGGACGAGGACCTGCCGCTGGCGGTGGATCTGGTGTCGGATGTGGTGCTCAACGGGCTGTGCCGGGCCGAGGACGTGAGCGTGGAGCGCCAGGTGGTGCTCGAGGAGATCTCGATGCGCGACGACGATCCCGAGGACATGGTCGGCGACGCCTTCCTCACCGCGCTGTTCGGCGATCATCCGATCGGGCGGCCGGTGATCGGCACGGTGGAATCGGTCGAGGGGATGACCGCGGCGCAGCTGCGCGGCTTCCATCTGCGCCGGTACCGTCCGGACCGGATGGTCGTCGCGGTGGCGGGCAATGTCGAACACGAGCACACGGTGGAGCTGATCCACCGCGCCTTCGCCGGCCGGCTGGACCCGGCGCGGGATCCGGCGCCGCGGCGCGAGGGGCATTTCCGGATGCGGACGCCGCCGCGGCTGCACCGCATCTACCGCGACAGCGAGCAGGCGCATCTGGTGTTCGGGGTGCGGGCGTTCGGGCGGCACGAGGGCGAGCGGCGCTGGCCGCTGTCGGTGCTGAACACGGTGCTCGGCGGCGGCCTGAGTTCCCGGCTGTTCCAGCGCATCCGGGAGGAGCGCGGCCTGGCCTACGCGGTGTACTCCAGCGTCGACACCTTCGCCGACACCGGCGCGTTCTCGGTGTATCTGGGCTGCCAGCCCGAAAACCTCGGACAGGTCGCGGGTTTGGCGCGCGGCGTGCTGGAAGAGGTTGCGGCGGGCGGCATCACCGACGCCGAATGCGCGCGGGCGAAGGGGTCGCTGCGCGGCGGGCTGGTGCTGGGCCTGGAGGATTCCGGCTCGCGGATGAACCGCATCGGCCGCAGCGAACTCAGCTACGGCAATCACCGCAGCGTATCGGACACCCTGGCGCGCATCGACGCGGTCACCACCGAGGAGGTCTCGGCCGTCGCGCGCAGGTTGCTGGCGCGGCCGATGGCGGTGTCGGTGGCGGGCCCGTATCGCCGGACCAGGGATCTGCCGTCGGCGGTGCGGCGGATGGTGGGCGACTGAGCGGTCGGCGAGCGCCGCGCCCGCGTGGAACCGGGCGCGGCGCCGGCCGATCACCCACCGGCCGTGGCGAATCCGCGTCCCGCGCGCCGGACCGACGGGTTGTGGCTCCGCTCAGGTCGGCGCCGGCGGGGTGGCTTCCGTGGATCCGGTTGCGGGGATGGGGGTTTCGTGGACCGACAGCCAGGAGTAGAGCTGGCCGTCGGTGCGCAGGACGGCGGTGACGCGGCGGCGGGTCACCGTGTCCCCGAGGTGATTCTCGGCCACGAACCGGGCGACGACGAGCCTCGGTGCGCGGACGATCTCCTCGACGTCGGTGATCTCGATCGACAGGCCGGGCTGCGCGTTGCCGGCCGACCACAGGCCGGCCAGCAGGGTGTCGCGGTCCACGGCGTCACCGGTGGTCACCACCGAGGAGAAATCGTCGGCCAGGGCGTTGGCGAAGCGGTCGAAGACCTTGGGGGGTGCGGCCGATCCCAGCCATTCGGCCAGGTCCGAGTGCAGTTCGACGACGACGTCGGTCAGTTCGGAGAGCGGTGACATCGGCCGGTGGTGTCAGTGCTCCGGCTCGGCCCGATTGGCCGCGCCCACAATGGCATTCAGCAGGCCGGGGAGTTCCCGCTCGACCTCGTCGGCCCGCAGCCGGGCGTAGGTGTGGCCGTCCTCGACGATCTTCTCGGTGAGCCCGGCCTGGCGCAGCGTCTTGAGGTGGTGGGTCGCGGTCGACTTGTTGATCGTGTCGTAGAGCAGCCCGCAACGGACCGCGGTGCCGGCATTGGCGAGCCGGCGCACCATCTCGAGGCGCACCGGATCGTGCAGCGCGTCGAGCACGGCCTGCACCGAGCCGACCGGATGCGCCTCCACGACTCGTTTGGTGTCGGTCATGATCTTCCTCACGGACGGTTTGATAGAAATCAAACCGAGGTTACGGTTGTTGAGTTCGATCGCAATCAAACCTACCCGATGGAGAGGGAACGATGGCAGCGACCGTGGCTGTTTCCCCGATCGAGCGCAGGACGCAACCCTGGGCTTACGCGTTGATCCTCGTGGCCAGCGGCGTCGCGCTCGGCGTGTCCGGCGCGCCGGCCCCGCTGTACGGCCTGTACCAGCAGCAATGGCATTTCTCGTCGCTGACCACGACCCTCGTGTTCGCGGTGTACGCGGTGGCCGCGCTGGGCGCGGTCCTGGTGTCCGGGAAGATCTCGGACGTGGTCGGCCGCAAGCCGGTGCTGCTCGGCGCGTTCGCCACGATGGTCGCCGGGCTGGTGGTGTTCCTGCTGGCCGACAACGTCGCGATGCTGCTGCTGGCCCGCGCGCTGCACGGCATCGCGGTCGGCGCGACCGTGGTGTCCGGCGCGGCCGCGCTGCTGGATCTGCGGCCCCGCAACGGCGCGCGGTCCGGGCAGCTGACGGGTGTGGCGTTCAATTTCGGTATGGCCGTGGCGATTCTGGGCTCGGCCCTGCTGGCGCAGTATGTGCCGCACCCGCTGCGCACGCCCTACGTGGTGATCACGATCCTGTGCCTGCTCATCGCGGGCGGCGTGGTGGCGATGCGGGAGACCCACACCAAGCGCGTCGCCGGCCCGATCCGGATCGCCAGACCGGCCGTGCCGCAGGAGATTCGCGCCGATTTCTGGTTCTCCGCGCTGGGGGTGATGGCGGCCTGGTCGGTGCTGGGCGTGCTGCTGTCGCTGTATCCGACGCTGGCGTCCGAGCAGACCGGGGTGCACAACCTGGTGTTCGGCGGGGCGGTGGTCGCCTCCACCGCGACCGCGGGCGCGCTGGCGCAGCTGTTCGCCACCCGTATTCCGGCCCGGTACGCGGCGATCGGCGGTGACACCGGCATGGCCGTCGCGCTGTTGCTGACGATTCCGGCGCTGGCCACCCACAGCTGGGTCGTGGTGCTGGTGGCGGGCGTGCTGCTCGGCGGCACCTTCGGCCTCGGCTTCGGCGGGTCGCTGCGGCATCTGGCCGACGTTGTGCCGCAACACAAGCGGGGCGAGACCATGTCGGCGTACTACCTGCTCGCCTACACGGCGATGGCGTTGCCGACGATTCTGGCGGGCTGGGCGGCGACCACCTGGGGGATGGGGACGGTGTTCCCGTGGTTCGTGTCGGTGGTCGCGCTGGCGTGCCTGGTGGCGGCGGGAATCGGGGTGCGGGGCGGCCGGGTGCGCGCCTGACGGTTCGCCGGTAGGTCGCGGCGTATTTGCCAAATCCGTCCACGCGGTGGCGAAAGCGGTGATGGGACAACGGAACTCCAGGTGGCCATGCGTTACCGCTGCTAACCGGATAACATTCGGCTATGCGTCATCGGGGGTGGTTCGGCGAACGGCTGAGCCGCAGGGTACAGCGGTCGGCGCTGCTGCTGTCGGTGGTGGCCGCGGTACTCGGTGGTCTGGCCGTCGCCGCGCTCACCTGGTGGTTGCTGTGGTGGCTGCTGGGTGCCAAGTCGGAGACGCCGAATCAGGTCGATCTCACGAAGATTGCCCTGTCGGTGACGGCCGGCATCGGCGGGGCCGTGGCCCTGGTCGTCGCGTATCGGCGGCAACGTGATTCCGAGCGGGCCCGGTTCGCGGAACTGTTCGGGGCGGCCGCGCGACAGCTCGGCGATGCCGACGTGGCGGTGCGGATCGCCGGGGTGTACGCGATGGCCGGTGTCGCGGACGAGTTCCGGGCCCCGGCGCGGCGGCAGCAGTGCATCGATGTGCTCTGCGGATATCTGCGGCTGCCGTATGAGCCGGACGCGGGTTCGAACCATCTCGTCTCGCGCATCGAGGAGGCGGCCTCGCAGCCGAAGGTCGAGCTGCACTACCAGTTTCGGCAGAACGATCGCGAGGTGCGGCGCGCCATCGTCGACGTGATCGTCGCGCATCTGCGCCCGTCGGCGGAGGTCTCGTGGTCGGACCGGGATTTCGACTTCGCCGACGCCGTGCTCGAGGACGCGGATTTCCGGTACGCGGTATTCGCCGGGGAACGCGCCTATTTCGCGCGATCGGTGTTCACCGGATCGCGCGCCACCACGTTCGAGTTCGCGAAGTTCGCCGCGCGCTACGTGTCGTTTCGCAAGGCGGTGTTCCGGGGCCGGGCCGCGTACTTCCGGCAGGTCGAATTCGCCCCGCGTGCCGGCGGCGGCAGTGAAGAACGCGGGACGGGCACGACATTCGAAGAGTCCCTGTTCGAGTCGCCGGTCTACTTCGACGATGCCACGTTCGGCGGTCGCAGTACGCGATTCACGAGCGCCACCTTCTCCGGCGGGAAGACCGGCTTCGCCGGCGTTCGCTTCGATGCCGAAACGACCGCCTTCGACGCTGTCACCTTCGACGGCGCCGGGGTCGGCTTCGACAACACGGACTTCGCCGGTACCCGAATCTCGTTCGCCGGTGCGCGGTTCTATTCCGCCCGCACCACCTTCGACGGCGCGAAACTGGGCGGTAAGCCGCGCTGGCGCCGGACCGGCACCGAGACGGTCGATTTCACCGGTGCCGAGTTCCACGGCACGGTCTCCTTCACCGGCGCCCGTTTCGAGGGCGCCGGCACCGACTTCTCGTCCGGCGACTTCTTCGGCGACATCTCCTTCCGTCGAACGAAATTCGCCGCCCGCGAAACCCGTTTCGACAATCCCCGGGCCTGGGTGGGCGTGGCCGTGGACTGGGACGAGGACCCCCTCCGCAGACCGGCCCACCTCTCCCCGCAGGCATGGCCCCCGATTCCGGCGGAACCACCGCCGGTGCCGACGGATTGACTCGCGGCCGGGCGCTCGCGAGTAGGCGGCGAGCGGCGGCGGGATCCTGGGGCTACCCGGACGGCGCCTGCACGAGGACCTCGCTGGTGAATCCCGTGACGAGTTCGGAATTCGGGCCGAACGCCACAGCGCGTGGTGCCGCGGGGGCCACACACAGTCGGTGAATGCGGTGGCGTGCACGGCAATCGAGGACCGCCCGGTCACGATCACCAGCAGCCCGGACGACACCTCAGGGTGCGGCCGAACGCCGTCCGGTGGTCGGTTGCCTGGAAGCGCGCGGCGTCGATGGCGAGTAGTTGGCGGCGCACACCCGGGGAAGATGCCGGTGGTCTGCCGCCGAGGACCGGTAGATGGATCGGATCAGGCGCCCGGATTCGGTGCCGGCGGCGTGCAGCGCGGCGAGCAGCGCGGTCGGTTCGGCGTGGACCAGGTAGTCGACGTCGGTGATCAGGTCATCGATGGCGCCGGCCGCCGCGGCGTGGGTGGCCGCGTGGGCGAGGCTGTAGGGATGAGCACGGGCCCAGTCGCGGCGGCCGTCGGCGGCAGCGGGGACCCGTGATCGCAGCACGTGCAGGAAGTCGGCATGGATGCGGGCGGGGTCGGTGTCCGTGCGCAGGTGTTCGGCGAGAGCGTGGTGGTAGAGCCGGTAGGCCGAGCGCCCGGCCTCGCCTTCGGCCGGAACCGTTGTCCATCGGAGGGCACCCGTAGGCGATCGGCGTCGCCGCCTGTCCCGAGCCGAATGCGGCGCCGGACGAGAGGATCCGCCCGCCCGCGGACCGTCGGGGTGACCTTCCTGTCCCTCCCCGCCCACGTGGCCGAAGTCATGGTGCACCGTACCGGTGCGGCCGCGCCACATCCCGGCGGTCGATCAGGCGTCGACGACCGCTGCGCGGGCCGTCGGCGGCGCGCGCGGTCGGGCCGGTGTCAGTGCTTGTGTCCCACGGTGATCACGTCGGGAATCAACCAGCGCGGGAGCGGCCGGATGATCGGGCGCTGCTCGTGGACCTCGAATCCCGCCTCGCGCACCATGTTTCGCACCTCAGTGGGGGACGGCGCGTGGTAGGGGCTGCGGATGTCGCGGGTGATCCGCCGGAACCCGCGCGCCAAGGGGCCGGTCGGGTTCATGGTGGAGACGGCGAGCAGGCCGCCCGGGGCGAGTACGCGGGCGAACTCGGTGAGCGCGGCGGGCTGATCGAAGAAATGGAACGCGCTGGTGGTGACCACCGCGTCGAGGGTCTCGTCGCCGAACGGCAGGCGTTCGGCGGGTGCCTGGAGCCAGGTCGCGCGGGTCGAGCGGGCGCGTGCCTGCGCCAGCATGCCGGGGGAGGCGTCGATCCCGAACACCCGATCCGGTGTCAGCTCGCGTTCGATACGGGTGGTGAGAATGCCGGTGCCGCAACCGATGTCGGCAATCCGGCGGGACTCGGCCGCGCGTAGCTCGGCGATCACCTGGTCCTGCGGCGCGCGGTAGATCGCGTGCTGTAGCAGGGGGCTGTCGTAGCCGCGGGCGATCAGGCCGAAGGAGTCGGTGATGAAGCGGTTGAGCCCGCGGGTCGGGGATGTCGTCATGGCTCGCCTCGTCGGAGGGTCGGTTCAGCGGAGATTATGCCCCGGTCGGCCGCGCGGCGCGACGGTCCGGATCCGTGCCGCGCGGGCAGGCGGTAGCGTCGGGTGAATGAGGATTCGTGGTGCTGTCCTGGAGCGAATCGGTGATCCGGCGCCGTACGCCGAGTCCGGGCCGCTGGCCGTCGACGAGCTGGATCTCGGCGAACCAGGCGCCGGGGAGTTGCTCGTGCGGATCGAGGCGGCCGGTCTGTGCCACTCGGACCTGTCGGTCGTCGACGGGAACCGGGTGCGGCCGGTGCCGATGTTGCTCGGGCACGAGGCGGCCGGGCGCGTGGAGCGGGTCGGTCCCGGCGGCAGCGACATCGCGGTCGGGCAGCGGATCGCGATGACCTTCCTGCCGCGCTGCGGCGACTGCGCGGGCTGCGCCACCGACGGCCGCACCCCGTGCGTGCCGGGCAGCGCCGCCAACAACGCCGGGGAACTGCTCGGCGGCGGGCGGCGGCTGTCGCGGGGCGGCGACGCGGTACACCATCACCTCGGCGTCTCCGGCTTCGCCACGCACGCGGTGGTGGACCGGCGCTCGGTGGTGCCCGTCGACGACGACGTGCCGCCCGAGGTGGCGGCCGTGCTGGGCTGCGCGGTGCTGACCGGCGGTGGGGCGCTGCTGAATTCGGCGCGGCCGGGCGCGGGTGATCGCATCATGGTCGTCGGCCTGGGCGGCGTGGGCATGGCAGCGGTGCTGGTGGCGGCGTCGCTGCGCAAGGAACTCGGCAGTGCGGTGATCGCCGTCGACACGCTGCCCGAAAAGCTCTCGCTGGCAACCGAACTCGGTGCCGATCAGACCTACACACCGGCGCAGGTCGCGGAGCGGGGGATCCTGGCCGACGTCGTGGTCGAGGCCGCCGGCAACGTCCGGGCGTTCGAGACCGCCGTATCGGCCACCGGTCCCGGTGGCACCACCGTGACCGTCGGCCTGCCCAATCCCGAAGCGCGGGCGAGTATTTCCCCTCTCGGCCTGGTGGCGCAGGGGCGTTCCATCGTCGGCAGCTACCTCGGCTCGGCCGTACCCGGCCGCGACATTCCGGAATACCTCCGGATGTGGCGCGAGGGCCGGTTGCCGGTCGAGCGCCTGGTGTCCTCGCGCATCCGGCTCGACGACATCAACGGTGCCATGGACGAACTGGCGGCGGGGCACGGGCTGCGCCAGGTCATCGTGTTCGACTGAGCGGGTCTGCCCACCGGCCGGTTACCCCGCCCGCACACAACCGGTGACCTGGTGTATTGCCAATTCTGACTACTTTGACTAGATTGGTCATCGGGAGGTGGTGCCGGTGACCGGAGATCCGGAGGTCGAGCGGGGGAATCATCGGCCGGGCAATCTGGCCGAGTTCTTCGCCGAATCGCCGCTTCGAGGTTCGGGGCTGGTGATCGAGCGCGAGCGCACTGTGTCCTGCAATCGAGACTATTTCGACGACCTGGATGACCTGGACGAGCAGTGAGCGATTCGAGCGTGTGATGGCGGAAAAGTCAGCCGACAGTGACGAGCAGCCGGGCCGAATGGATATCGCGTGGCCGTTGGCGGAGGCCAAGGCTCGGCTGTCCGAGCTGATCGACACGGTGGAAAGGGAGGGGCCACAAGTGATCAGCAAGCATGGGCGGGAGGTCGCCGTCGTCGTCGCGGTGGACGAGTGGCGGCGGAAGGCGCATCGGAAGGGGAATCTCGCCGAGTTCTTCGCCGAATCGCCGTTGCGGGGTGCCGATCTGGAGATCGAGCGCGCCGATGTCCGCCTGCGGGATATCGAGCTGTGAGGAACTATCTGCTCGATACGGTAGCGGTTTCCGAGTGGATGAAGGCCCGGCCCGACGCGGGCCTCGAGCGGTGGCAGGCGTCCGCAGACGAGGACAGACTCCATCTCAGCGTGATGACCCTTGCGGAGATCCGCAAGGGTGTCGAGCTGATGACGGAGTCGCGGCGTCGGAATCGGTTGACCGAGTGGTTGACCGGCCCGCTCGTCGATCGGTTCTCGGGGCGCGTCCTCCCGGTCGATACCGCCGTAGCCGACGCATGGGGACGCCTGGTGGCACGGGCGCGATCGAACGGAACCTCCGTGGCGGATGTCGACGCGCTGATCGCGGCGACAGCAAAGGTGCACAACCTGACGGTCGTGACGCGCAACGTCAGGCACTTCGAGCCGATGGGGGTGCCGGTGGTCGATCCGTGGGGCCAGTAGGCTCACCGGAGACGGTCGAACAGCATGTGAGGAGTTCAGGGTGACGGCGAACCGGATCCGGGTGGGTGTGCTCGGTGCGCACGGCAGGGTCGGGCAGGCGATCTGCGCGGCCGTCGAGGCGGCCGACGATCTGGAACTGGTCGCGCAGGTCGACAAGGACGACGAGCTGACGGCGTTCGCCGAGGCCGGCGCCCAGGCGGTCGTCGACTTCACCCATCCCGATGTGGTGATGCCGAACCTGCGATGGCTGGTGGAGCACGGTATTCACGCCGTGGTCGGCACCACCGGATTCGACGAGGCCCGGCTGGGCGAGGTGCGCGGCTGGCTGGCCGGGAAACCGGAGGTCGGGGTGCTGATCGCGCCGAACTTCGCGATCGGTGCGGTGCTGTCCATGCGGTTCGCCGAGCAGGCCGCGCGGTGGTTCGAGTCGGCGGAGGTCATCGAGCTGCATCATCCGAACAAGGCCGACGCGCCGTCGGGGACGGCGTACCGGACGGCCGGCGTCATCGCCGAGGCCCGCAAGGCGGCGGGCGCCGGCCCGAGCCCCGATGCCACCACCACCGAGCTGGACGGTGCCCGCGGCGCGAGCGTCGACGGGGTGCGGGTGCACTCCGTGCGGCTGGCCGGCCTCGTCGCGCATCAGGAGGTGCTGTTCGGAACCCAGGGGGAGACGCTGACCATCCGGCACGATTCGCTGGACCGCTCGTCCTTCGCGCCGGGTGTCCTGCTCGGCGTGCGGCAGATCGGCACCCGCCCGGGCCTCACGGTCGGCCTCGATCCGCTGCTGGACCTGTGAGCGGGCACCCGGGCAGATCGCTTGCGGCACAGACATTGTCGGGTGGGCGGGCGTCGTGAGCGAGCTTGCGAGCGAACCAATGACACAGCGCGCCTCGCGCACGGTGGCGGCGAGCGCCGGCGAGGTGACATCGTGAGCGGTGATGACACCCGGCGCCAGGTGCTCGTCAAGGTCGCCTTCGTCGCCTTCCTGGTCCTGGCGCTGGCCTTCTACTTCGTGCTGCTCGGCCGGATCGCGATCGAGCTGATCGGGTCCGGCGAGGTCGCGGCCGTGGCCATAGGAATCGGCGTGCTGATCCTGCCGATCCTCGGTGTCTGGATCGTCGCCACCAGCCTGCGGGCCGCCCTCGCCCACCAGCGGCTCGCCCGGCGCATGCACGAGGAAGGCAACGAACTCGACGTCTCCGACCTGCCGCGCCGCCCGTCCGGCCGCATCGAGAAGGCCGCCGCCGAGGCCCTGTTCGAGGAGGTCCGCAAGGAATGGGAGGCGGACCCCGAGAACTGGCGCACCAACTACCGAGCCGCCCGCGCCTACGACTACGCCGGCGACCGCACCCGCGCCCGCGAGTCCATGCGCCGGGCCGTGGCCCTGGAACGCCTGGAGCGCCAGGGATAGCGTGCGGTGAACGTGTCACGCCGCCCGATCGATACGATCCCGGCGGCGAGTACGTCCGCCGCCGGGTGCCGGAACTCGCGCATCTGCCGGGGCGCGCGGGTGCACCGCCCGTGGCGGGCCGGGTGCCGGCGGAGGTGTATCCGGCGCCGCTGGTCGAGCGCAACGGAATGTGAGCGCGGCGGTATGTGACAGCGGCGCACCGGCTTAACATGACCGCATGACATCGGACCTGTTCGCGGGCGTTCCCGTGCGCGACTACGCGAGATCGGCCTCCTGGTACGAGAGGTTCCTGGGTGCCCCGCCGTCGTTCCTGCCCAACGACATCGAGGCGGTGTGGCAGCTCGGCGAGCATCAGTACGTCTACATCGTCGTGCGGCCCGAGGACGCCGGGCACGCCGTCCATCTGCTGTTCGTGGACGATTTCGACACCCGGCTCGCCGAGATCGCCGAGCGGGGGCTGGAACCCGCCGAGCGCGAGACCCTCGACAACGGCGCGCGCAAGGCGATCTTCCGCGACCCGGACGGCAATTCGTTCGAATTCGGCGGCGGCCCGGCCTGATCGGACACGACGAACCCGCTTCGGTGGCCGCGCATCACCCGTGACGTACCGAGATTCCGCCGGACGTCTCGGTCTCCGGTGCAGCGGGACGTGCGGTCGACTCCGGCGCCGGTACTCAGTGCGGCGGATGCACTTTCGCCCAGTGCTCGGCGATATCGATGCGCCGGGCCAGCCACACCTTGTCGTGCGACTGCACGTAGTCGAGGAAACGGCCGAGTGCCGCCGCTCGCGCCGGGCGGCCCGCCAGACGGCAGTGCAGTCCCACCGACAGCATCTTCGGCGATCCCGCCGCGCCCTCGGCGTAGAGCAGGTCGAAGGCGTCCTTGAGATAGCCGAAGAACTCGTCGCCGTTGGCGAAGCCGGCGGGGGAGGAGAACCGCATGTCGTTGGCCTCCAACGTGTACGGCACCACCAGGTGGTCCCGGCCCCGCACCGTGACCCAGTACGGCAGGTCGTCGGCGTAGGAGTCGGCGTCGTAGGTGAAGCCGCCGTGTTCGACGACCAGCTCGCGGGTCTGCGGCGAATCGCGGCCGGTGTACCAGCCGCGCGGCGGCTCACCGAACAACTTGGTGATGATCCGCACCGCCTCGGCCATGTGCTGCCGCTCGGTCTCCGCGTCGACCATCTGATAGGAGAGCCAGCGTAGGCCGTGACAGGCGATCTCGTAGTCCAGCCGCCGGAACGCCGCCACCGCCTCCGGGTTACGTTCCAGCGCACGGGCGATGGCGAAGACGGTCAGCGGAATGCCGCGAGATTCGAACGCCCGCAGCACCCGCCACAACCCGGCCCGCGAACCGTACTCGTACAGCGTCTCCATGCTCATGTGCCGGTTCGGAAACGCCTGTGCCGGAACGATATCGGAGAGGAACGTCTCCGAGCCCTCGTCGCCGTCGAGGACGCAGTTCTCGCCGCCCTCCTCGTAGTTGAGCACGAACTGCACCGCGATGCGGGCCTCGCCGGGCCAGTGCGGGTGCGGCGGAGTGGGGCCGTAACCGACCATGTCGCGCGGGTACACGTCGAAGTCGCTCACCAGGGTGCCATCCCTGCTGCATCGAACAGCCCATCGCCGCACAGGGGTTGACTCAGGAAGCTCATGGTGTGTCCTTTCGAGGCATGTGGGGTCCTCCCCGGTGACGCTCCGCCGGTGCAGGACCGGATGGGAGCAGTCCGTGGTTACGCAGGCTGCCGCCGCCGAGCCCGTCGCTCGTGCCGCGGACCCGACCGCTCACGCCGTACCGGCGAGCGCGCCGGATCGACTGCCGCGCCGGAGGTTTCGTCCGGGCACGGTCACTCATGCCCGTCGCGCAACTGGTCCAGCGCCTCGTCGGCGAGGGCGCCGAACACCGGCTCGGCCCGTAGCGCGTCCCGGGCGGCGTCGGTCAGCGTCCCGAAGACCCGCAGCCGCGCGAACCCGCCGTCCGGGTACACGTCGAGCCGCACCTCGGTCACCGGTTCGGTCACCTCGACGGGGAACCGGTGCCGGGTGTCGGGCAACAGTTCGGTGCGCGCGAGCAGTTCGACCTCGCCGCCGTCGGCGCGGATGCCGGTCAGCCGCGCCGCGCCCGGGCTGTTGAACAGGAAGTAGGAGGTGTCGATCTCGACCATCGTGAGCACGCCCTCGCCGGCCAGCCGCACCCGCACCCAGTCGTTGCCGCCGCCGCGCCGCCGCGCGGTCTCCCAGCCCTCGCCCATGATCCGCGGACGGTCGGGCAGCAGCAGATTCTGCGGCGACGAGTAGAAGCGATCGGAGCAGTCCACCACGCGGCCGCCGTTCTCCAGCCCGGCCAGATCGAACGGGCCCGAATCGAGCCAGCGCAGATCGGGTTTCGCCTCGCCGTGCACGCGCAGGCGCGCCACGCCGCCGTCCGGGAACATGCGCAGCCGCACGTGGGTGAAGCGTTGCTCGGAATCGGCCGGAAAGGCGTTGGCGGTGTCGCCGTCGACCTTGGCGCGGCCGACGATCGTGGTCCAGCCGGTCGCGGCCGCGACCCGGTCGGCGGTCGGGTAGCCCGCGAGCGCGATCGCCTCCACCGACACCTCGGGCGGATAGTTGCCCTTGAACCACGCGGTATCGACGACCACGCCCCGGATGACGCCGGGCGCGCCGAGCCGCACGATCGCCGCGTCGCAGTCGTCGGCGGCGGGCGCGGCGCCACCGGGCCGTCGCCGTCGCCGCGTCTCCCAGCCGTCGTAGACCTTGCCCTTGTGACCGAAGGTCTCGGTCGAGAAGGTCGGCGCCTCCGGCCGGATCAGGTTCTCCTTCTCCGCGAACGACTCGTCGTCGGCCCAGACGACGGCGCCGCCCAGCGAGCGCACGGCGAGATCGGGCAGGAGGGTGAATTCGGCGGGCACAACGCTGTCCGAATCGCTTCCGGTACTCACAGTGTCGGTAGTTTCCTTTCTCTCAACTGGGTGAGGACGTCGACGGTGGCGGCCGGGGCCGTCGCCGTGACGTCGTCGGGTTCGAAGGCGCCGCAGTCGAGTCCGCGCAGCACGACCGTGGCCAGCGCCTGCGCGGTGGCCGGTTCGTCGACCACGGCGCCGCCCCGGCGTCGCAGGTAGCGGTCGATGCGCGGCGCGGCGGCGGCCAGCGCGCCGCGGAAGAAGGCGAACGTGGCCAGCCAGCGGGTGACCAGGTGTCCGGGATGCATGTCCCAGCCCTGGTAGTAGCCGTGTTCCAGCGACCGCGTGACCAGCCGGAAGTGCCGCGACACTGCCGCGGCGACCTCGGCGTCGGTGCCGACCGGCGCCACCTGGGTGGAGCCGTCGCACACCCAGACCCCGGTCTGCGCGGCCGCGGCCTGCATCACCGCCTTGGCGTGATCGGCGACCGGATGCTCCAGCGACTGGAACTGCGGGGCGATCCCGCACGCGGCGCTGTAATCGTAGGTGCCGTAATGCAATCCGCTGCATCGGCCGGCGGCGCGGTGGATCGCCCGCGCCACGGTGGCGGAGCCGTCGGCCGCCACCACCGCCTGCGGGCTCTCGATCTGTAACTCGAAACGTAAAGCACCGGAAGGCAATCCGTGTGCCGACTCGAGCGCCTCGCACAGTCCCACCGCGATGTCCACCTGCTCGGCGGCGCGAATCTTCGGCACCGTGAACACGAAACCGTGCGGCACGCCCCCGGCGCCCTCGAGGACCCGTTCCAGCGTGCCGATCGCGCGGCGGTGCTCGGCGCCGGTCAGGCCCTTGATCCGGATGCCGCGAGAGAACACCTCCGCGGGCAGTGCCGCGAGAACCTGCCCGGCGCGCAGCGCGTCCCGGTCCTCGGCCTCGTCGCCCCGGGTGCCGTAGCCGTCCTCGAAGTCCAGCCGCAGGTCCTGAATCGGCCGCTGCGCCAGGGTGTCCCGGACCCGGGCGAGCACATCGGCGCCGCCCAGTTCGGTCAGCACGCCGGCGTGGCGATCGGCGAGTTCCGCAGCCGCCGCACCCCATTCGTGCGGCAGATCCTTGCCGGCGTCGGCGGCGCACACGTACGCGGTGTGCACGGGCTGCCCGTGCCGGTCGCCCGGATAGTCGCGCGCCAGCTCGGCGTCGACGTCCCGCAGCCGCACCGTGACGGCGGCCAGGTACTCCGGTGGCAGGGTCACGCCCGCACCTCCTCGCTCATCGAGCCGATATGTTCCGTACCGGCATACCTTCGGCCGGGATTCATGCTGTGCCGAAGTCCGACAGTAGTCCGGTGTAGTGCTTGGGCAAGGGTGTCGCGAACTCGCCGCGGCCGGACTTGCGCAGGCCGAGGGTGACCAGGGACTGGACCGACAGCGTGGCCGCGGCGACGCCGTCGACGACCGGCACGCCGGTCTCGTCGGTCAGGTAGTCGCACAGGTCCGCCATGCCGGCGCAGCCGAGCACGATCGCGTCCGAGCCGTCGGCGGTCACCGCGGCGCGGCAGGCGTCGGCGATCGACGTGCGCACCTTCGGATCCTCCAGTTCCAGGACCGGGATGTCGGTGGCGTGGATGCCGAGGCAGAACCGTTGCATCCCATAGCGTTCCGTCAGATCTGTGGCCTGGCCGACGGTGCGGGCCAGCGTCGTGACGACGCTGAAGCCGCGCCCGAGGTGGCTCGCGGTATGCATGGCCGCCTCGGCGATGCCGATCACCGGACCGCGCGCCAGCTCGCGCGCGGCATACAAACCGGGATCGCCGAAGCAGGCGACGACGTAGCCGTCCGCGCCCTCGGCCTCGCCGCGCGCGATCTCGGCCAGCAGTCCGGGCACGGACAGCGCCTCGTCGTAATGGCTCTCGATCGAGGCCGGCCCCATGCTCGAGGTCACCGATTCGATCCGCGTGCCGGGGGCGGCCACGGACCGCGCGCACTCGTCGATGACCGCGGTCATGGCGGCGGTGGTGTTCGGGTTGATTACACGAATTCTCATATTCCTCAATGATTTTCGGAGGGCACGGAGGTTTCGGAGAGGGCGGGAATGCGCAGCGGCCCGGTGGTCGCCAGCACCCGATAACAGAGCAGGCCCAGCCCGCAGCCGATGAACCAGCTGTACTGCGCCGCGGTGTACATGCCGGTGAGATGGCCGGAGGTCACCACCGGGAACATCGCGAATACGGCGCCGACGGCGGTCGCGGCGATCGCGGCCGGATTGTAGCCCTTGCGGTACCAGTAGGTGCCGTCCGGGGACATCGTGAACAGGTCGTCGACCACCACGCGCTGCTTGCGCACCAGGTAGTAGTCGGCGATCAGCACGCCGAACAGCGGGCCGATGAAGGCGCCCAGCGTTTCCAGCGTGTAGTGGATGACGTCGGGGTTGTTGTAGAGGTTCCACGGCGTGATGACCAGCGAGCCGACCGCGGCGATCATGCCGCCGGCCCGCCAGCTGATCTTCTGCGGATTCACGTTCGAGAAGTCGAACGCGGGGGAGACGAAGTTCGCGACGATGTTGATGCCGATGGTGGCGATCGCGAATGTCAACGCGCCCAGCACTATCGCGAAGGTGTTGTCGATGCGGGCGACGGTCTGCACCGGATCGGTGATCAGCTCGCCGTATACCGGCAGCGTCAGCGACGCGGTGATCACCACCAGCAGCGAGAACACCAGGAAGTTGACCGGCAGCCCGAGCAGGTTGGCGCGCTTGACCGCGGCGAACGACCGGCCGTACCGGGAGAAGTCGCCGAAGTTCAGCATCGGCCCGGAGAAGTACGACACCACCAGCGCTATCGCGCCCAGCATCACCGGCACCGCCGACCAGCCGTGGTGCGTGACGGTGGACAGGTTCAGGTCGATCGCGCCCCATCCGGCCTCGGCGATGAGGTAGCCGCACAGCGCGAACATCACGACATACACTGCGGGACCGCAGAAGTCGATGAACTTGCGGATGGATTCCATGCCGCGCCAGAACACGCACGCCTGCAGTACCCACAGGATCAGGTAGCTGCCCCAGCCCAGCGCCGACAGCCCGAGGAATCCGTAATTGTCGACCTCCGCGTACGGAGCCAGTCCGGGAAACAGCTTGATCAGCACCACATCCAGCGCCGCCGAGGCCAGGAAGGTCTGAATGCCGTACCAGGCCACCGCGATCAGGCCGCGGATTATCGCCGGAATATTGGCGCCCAGCACCCCGAACGCGCTGCGGCAGATCACCGGATACGGCACGCCCGCGCGCTGGCTCGGCTTGGCGACCAGATTGCAGAACAGGTTGACGATGGCGATGCCCGCCACCAGCGCGACGAGCACCTGCCAGCTGGCCAGCCCGAGCGCGAACAAGCTGCCCGCGGTGACGTAGCCGCCGACGCTGTGCACGTCCGACATCCAGAACGCGAAGATGTTGTAGACGCCCCAGGTCTGCTTGCGCAGCGGCGCCAGGTCCTCGTTGGTGAGGCGGGGGTCGTAATCGGGGTTCGAGGTGCTGTCGGGGTTCGAGGTGCTGTCGGGGTTCGAGGCGGTGCTCGGCGGGGCGGCAGCCCCCGTCGCGAGCGCCGGTGCGGCGGTCTCGGTCATGTCGCACATCCGATCGATCGGTCCCGCGGCGGCGGGTGAAACGTGATTCGGACGACGTTAACGAGCCGGTATTGCCTGCTTGTTGCGAGAACTATATATCTTTCGAGGTGGGAGCCTCCGCGAAGAGCCCGGTATCGGTCGGCAGACCGGAGACGACGTGGTTGAGCCGGGCGTGATGCTGTTCGGTGGCCGCCAGCAGCGCCTCGGCATCCCCGGCGAGGAACGCCGCGAGCTGACGGCTGTGATCGGCGTGCAGCACGGCCCGCTCGGCAGCACTCACGTGCACCATCGGCTGCACGGGTTCGGTGATGTTCCAGGCGTATTCGAGCATGTGCACCAGCCGCGCCATCCCGGAGGGCCGGGTCAGCGCCAGGTGGAAGGTGCGCGTCTCGCGATGATAGGCCGCCGGGTCGTCGTCGAGCACTGCCTGTTCCAGCCGAGCGTGCGACTCGGCGGCGACGCGATGATCCTCGGCGGTGGCACTGCGAACGGCGGCCGCCAACGCGGTGGATTCCAGCCGTTCCCGCACCACATAGAGTTCACGCAGCTCGGCAGCGGTAAGCTGAGTAACGGTATAACCGAAGTTCGTCCGATGCTCGACCAGCCCCTCACCGATCAGCGTCTGCAACGACTCACGCACCGGAATGGCACTGACATCGAACCGCCGCGTGAATTCCCGCAACGGCAGCCCGGTCCCCGGCGGCAGATGCCCTTGCAGAATCAGCCGCCGCAATTCGTCCAGAATCTCTAGCTGCGTATAGCCCCGGCGAGGTTCGGCCGGCGGCGTCAGCTCCGGCAGCCGGGGTAGTCGTGGTCGGGGAGGCACGCCAGGTACGGTAGCCGCCCGAAGGGCCGGGACGAGTTGAGCGTTACGCTTCGTCCGCTGGCCACCTCTCCTGATCGCTTACTGTCTCCGCCGAGTCGGTGTCGGTCGGTGCTACGCTGCCCTGTTTGCCTGGGCGTATCAGTCTCGGCAGTTTACCCAGGGCGGCAACCATCAAGGTGAGGAAGCCGTACTCGCTGAGGGCATCATCCTGCCGGAGTTGGAAAGCGCCGACCACGGACACCAGCAACACCGCTCCGACGATGACCGCCGGTACCGCCCACACCGGTGCCAGCCGTGCGATCGCCAACAGCACAGCCAGCAGAATCAGAGCAGCGGCTAGGTAAAACGATCCCGAGGCCCAAGGCGATCTCCGCCTCGCAGCGTTCACCGTTGATCGGAACGCCCGCTCGTATGCTTTCTGGACTTCCTTCGGTGTCCCGCCGGTGACTTTCACCGTAACCCGCCGAAGGCGGCCTTTGTCGTCGAACTCCGCAACCCCCATGCCGCCACGGCCTTTCCTCGTGTACCGGTGTCTCCATCGTAGGCGGTAGCTCAGACGACCCGGGAGAGTTCGGTACACCAATCCCGTTGGTACCCGGGTCACCGCTCTGCGAGTGGCTATCCGACACGTAAGCCTTGCGGGCTTCGGGGCGGGCGCACCCACCCCGCGAGATCCCGATGCCGACCGCCTGCTGGTCCAGCGTCCGTGGCAAGGCCATGTGTCTCACCAAGCTCGACGGCCGCTATGTCCCGGCTGCCGGACCGAAGTCGACTCTGGTCGGTCCGGAAGACGTAGGCGGACACGGCCCGCCTGGATGTCGGCAACCAGAGCGTCGACGGCTTCGATCTGGTTACTCAAGTCGTGCTGGGCGCGGGAGACATCCGCCTTCCTGCTCTGCAACCACCACAACCGGACATACCGACATGCCAAGTCCACCACCATGTCCCCGTATGTGTCGGGGGCGTCCGGTGCGCCGGGTGCCGGATTCGGACCGTTGGCGAGAATGGCCTCAACCTCACGGTTGATCTGTAGGCACAACACGGCCAGAGCCTCATCCACCTCCCGCTGGACATCTCGGCCCGTCTCCAACATCTCGTAAAGATGCCGGTAGACGCCTATAGCCGAGAGTGCCAATCGCAGCACCACATTCGTTGGATTGTCGGCGCCGGCGAACACCCGCAGGAGCTGGCCCGCATCCGGCACCGGTCCCGGACCCGACACCGGTGGCCCAAGAACGTATACACCCATCAGTCGGCTCCGATGTTCACTGCGGGCTCTTGACCATGATGATGTTCATTCCTGTCCTGGGTTTCGTTGCAGCGCAGCCATTTCCCTGCGATCACTCCGTGATCCCGCTCTCCCCGGTGCCGCGGCTGTCAGCGGCCTGGTTATCCTGCCGCGCGATCAGGTCGTAGTCGCGGCGCGCATGGCTGAGCCGTTCCTCGGCCTGGGCCATCTCGGATCGGCGTGCGTGGCACCGAAATGTGCTCTGCCAGTGAGCAAAATCGATGGCCATCTGATCGATAGCCATCGCCAATGCGGAGTTGCCGGTCAGTTCTTCGGCGCGACTGATCACGGCGTCGCGCAGCAGCAGACCGAGGTCGAGTTCGAGCCGCTTCAGCACGGTGTCGGCGAATTCGCCTTGTTCGGTCATGACCGCACGCGGCGTGTACAACGCGCCAAGCCACGCCAACACGAACGCGCACGCCAGGATCCGCTCGTGCGGGTGGGCGGTAGGGATATCGCGGTCCATTGCGGCGAGCACTTGATCCGATGTCGGAAGTTCGACCATGGTTCTCCTGGTTCTATCGGTCGAGGAACAGTCGTTCGTTCGGGAGCCGCGGCAAACCCGCGGTATTGGTGTCGATGACGTCGACGGCTTCGAAGTAGCGGTACGTTTCCCAATCGTCGACGAATCCGCGCGCCGCCGTAACGCAGGCGGCGAAATCCAACTGCACATTGGCGAGATGGACACTCAAATGGATGTCGATCTCCCGGGGCCGCGGCGAGTACTGGGCATCCATGTGATCACTGCTGAGGTAGCGCATTGTGCCGCAGCGATTTCCGGTTCGTGCCCGGTTGCGTCAGGCGGCGGATCGAATCGACCACGATCAGACCGGAAGGACGGTAGCTGTCGGTAGGTCGCTCGACCCAGGTCCTGAACCCGTACTGGTGATCGGCGGGTGACGGTAGCGCGATCTCGCCGCCGGTCCGGACCACCGATACATTGAGCCGGAACAGTTCTGCGAACAACCGCACTTCGTCCGGTAGGTCAGGGCGAATGAGGTACGTCCACCGTTTCGATCGAGGGTGGGAAACGATCGGCCCAATCTCCACGTCCCGGCCCCGGAGATCGGTTTTCACCCGTTGCCCGAGCACCGACGGCATGGTCAGCCCCCACACCGTCTCGGCTGTCACGAAGATGCGCCCGAGTTCCGGTCTCAAGTGTGCTGGCAGATCGCATACTTTCCGGTAGTACACGCACCGGCCTACAGGTGTGTCCGACGGTGCTCGCTGGTCCATGGGTCCTCGCCTCACATCGGTGATGGGGGAGCACCGCGGCGCGGGGGGCGAGCCGAAGTCGGCCGGCGAACGGGCGTCAGGACCATCGATCATCCCCGGTCCCTGAGCTGCAAGGAACCAGACGCATCGGGTGCAGATTCGACGCTATGGGTCGAACGGGTGACCGGGAACCGTTTGCGCGTTGCCTAGGCGTTGCCTACCGCTCTATCAGCGGTGGAGACCTCGTTGTAGAGGCGGCGCAGGGCAACGCTGTGCCGGTCGGCGGGCAACTCTGCCAACGCCTCTCGTGCGTGTGCGACACCTTCGGTGCAGTCACCCGCTTTCGCGATCGCCAAACCCTGATGGATCTTCAGGTGGGTTGCGAACCGGGCGAACCGGGCGGGCATGGTTCGGGTGGCTTCGGCCTGCACGGCGTCGGCGTGGTGGTCGCCGAGCCTCGACAACACCAGCGAAGTGTCCACGTACATGCGCCATTCCGGCATCGTGTAGTCCGATACCGCATCGGTGGTACCGACTGTGTCGAACACGGTTCGTGCCTCATCCAGGGAGCTGCGAGCCGCCGATGCATTGCCTCCCAAGGCGTACGCGTTGGCCAGCGACACCAATGCCATGAGCCGGCCGACGCTCGGAGCGTCGGAGAGTTGGGCGGCCTCGGCGGCGTGCTGGCGGCAGGCGGACAGGGCCGAGGTCGGGTGAGCCATGCTCAGCGCGGACCGGCCGCGCACCCAAATCCGCGTTGGGGTGTCCAGGGATCGGTCGGCAGCGGTGACAGCGGCCTGATACCAGCGTGCCGTCTTGTCCGCGTCGGCGACGTCGATCAGCGGTGCGCCATGCAGCACCATCAACCGGGCGGCGACCGCCCACAGGCGCGGGTCGATCAGCTGGGGCCGGATCGCGATCAGGTCTGCGGCGATCCGCTGCTGCATCTCGGCGGCGCCGACGGTCATGCAGTCGGCAGCGTGCTGCTCCATCCGTTCCACCCACCCGTCCAAGGTGAGCGGCACTGCGTCTTCCTCGAACGTGCGCCGCACAGCGTCGGTCAGCAGGCCGGGCACGACAGTGCTCGCGGCCAAGCTACCCAGCAGGGTTCTACGGCGAATGTCCATACCCAGCTCGTCCTCGTACTTCTCGACAACATGCTCAGGTGGGCTGGCGGCCCGTTCGATTCTGCTCAGGTAACCCTTGTCGACGAAGATACGCCGAGCCATCTCGCGCAGTGAAACTCCCGCTCCCTCTCGGGCCGTTCTCAGCATTTCACCTGTCACAAGCATGACACCTTCGCCCCCATCCGTAACCCTGACCGGTTCGGCAACGCTTAGGCAACGCGATTCCTCTTCCCCGATTCTTCACCCCGTTCGACGCTGGTGTCTACGGAACCGCCTTCCCGCAACAATTTTCGAATCACGAGGAGTTCGTCATGACGAACATGGACGGCCCAACCTTGCCGTCAACGCTGACAATCCCCACCCCGGCACCCACATCGCTGCTGCGGTATGTGGAGATCGAGACCTCACGCAAGTGCAACCGAACGTGCACGTGGTGCCCGAACGGGGAGCATCCTGTACGGCGTACTCAAGACCTGATGCCGTGGCACGTGTACACCAGCATCGTCGATCAGCTCGGCGCCCTCGGATTCTCGGGCTGGCTGGCATTCCACAACTACAACGAACCTCTCCTGAACGGGCGCCTGACCGATGAAATCGACTACGCCGTCCGTCGCGTCCCGGATACCAAACCGGCGATATACAGCAACGGTGATGTGCTGCGGCGCGACCTGTTCGACCGCCTGGTCGACGTGGGTGTCGAATACCTCCGCATCACCCGGTACCCCCACCGCGCGGACACGCCGGCCTCGTTCGGCGCGATCCAGAAATGGCTGCGGCAAGCCGGGCTCACCGACCGG
Source organism: Nocardia sp. BMG51109 (assembly GCF_000526215.1). Lineage (NCBI taxonomy): Bacteria > Bacillati > Actinomycetota > Actinomycetes > Mycobacteriales > Nocardiaceae > Nocardia > Nocardia sp. BMG51109. The sequence goes on along the minus strand of NZ_JAFQ01000004.1, from coordinate 7,953,425 downwards.
TACCCCTGGCAATTCCGAACCGTCCGCCAGGGGCTTGCGGCCGAGGCCGAAACCGGGAAACTCCGTATAGAGATCATCTCGCCGCAGATCCTCGACACCTACAACAACCGCGGCGGCTCGGTGACCACGTTGCCGTTGGCTGTGACAGTGCGGACCGCGCCGTGCTTGATGACGGCCACCAGTGCGACTATCGACTACCGCGGCCGAATGAAAATGTGTTGCTGCGTCTACCCGGAATCGGCAAGCCACGCCCGCTACGTGGTCGGCGATCTCGCCCGGTCGACATTCCGGCAGCTGTGGTCCTCGCCGCAGATGGACGCCTACCGCAGCGCGCACGCTTCAGCGGACTGGTCGCTGTCGCCTGCGTGCCGCTCCTGTACGCAACGGCTGCCGGAAACGAGGCTGTGATGCAGCACATCGGCCATTCAGTTACTGCGTCGGCACCGGGCCGAATCTGCCTTGCGGGGGAGTCGCTGGACTGGATGACCGGCGATCCATCGATCGTGTCGGCGATCCCGTTGCGTACCACCGTGACCGTGTACTCCAGCCAGCAGCCCGGCCCGGTCGAGCTGCGTGCCTGCGCACCGTTGTGGATGTCCCGCGCAACGACGGTGGAACAGCTCGGTGCCTACGTCGGCGACGAGTTGGATCACCTGCAAGCGTCCGTGCGGGTGGTGGAACGTCGCTGTGGTGGCCGACTTTCGGGCACACTGGTGGCATCGTCCACCGAACTGCCTATCGCCGCAGGTGTTTCCTCCAGTGCCGCAGTGACCGTCGCAGCGACCGCAGCTCTGTTGCTGACCGGAGATCGCGCCCTACCGCGTCCGGACGTGGTCGCTGCCATGGCATTTCGCGCTGAATCCATCGAATTGAAAACGGGTGCCGGGTGGATGGACTTCATGGCTTGCACGTACGGCGGCGTGCGGCAAGTGTTCCCCGGCCAGCGGCCTCACACTGCGAAACTGATCGACGCCATCAGCATCCCGATCGTGCTGATAGATACCGGTCAAAGGCACTCGACCGCACAGGTTTTGGCGTCCAAGCGTGAACGCTTCCAATCCGGTGACCCCGGTGTACGGGTATATGCGGACCGCGCCCCGGATATTGTGTTGGAAATGGCCGCCGCACTTCGCGCCGAAGACCCCGACTACCGGGCCATCGGCGATCTGATCAACGATGGCCACCGGCTGCTGCGGGACCGGGTGCGCTGCTCGACATCCCTGATCGAAGACTGCGTGTCACGCTGCCTGAATGCGGGCGCATACGGGGCGAAAGTTTCCGGCTCCGGTCACGGCGGATGCTTGTTTGCACTGGTCGGATGGGATGCTTTGGAACCCGTGCGTGCCGCGCTCGCCGAGTTGCCAGTGCGGGTATCGGTGTTCACTGCCAGTGATGCGCACGGTGTAGTTTTCCTTCCGGCCGACCACCAATCCGACAAGGGGGCACCACCATATGCGGGACCTGTCCAAGCTGATCAAGGCATACGACATTCGGGGACTCGTCGGTGAGGAGATCGACACCGACATCGTGCGCGAAGTCGGTGCGGCGTTCGCCAGGCTGGTCGGTACCACGGTTGCGGTCGTGCACGACATGCGGCCGTCGTCCGAACCGTTCTCGCAGGCGTTCGCCGAAGGCGTCACCAGCCAAGGGCACGACGTCATCGACTGCGGACTGGGCTCCACCGACTTGGTGTACTTCGCCGCCGGCCGCCTGAACGTGGCCGGTGCGGTAATCACCGCCAGCCACAACCCGGCCCGCTACAACGGGATCAAGCTGTGCCGTCCCGGCGCTACTCCGGTCGGCCAGGACACCGGGCTGGCCGACATCCGCACCATGTTGGAGAACGGGATCCCCGCCTACACAGGGACACCCGGGACTGTCACCCACCGCGATCTCGCGCACGCGTACGCGGACTATCTGCGGGATCTGGTGGACCTGTCCGGGATCAGGCCGCTGAAGGTCGCGGTGGACGCGGCCAATGGCATGGGTGGCCACATGGTGCCGATCGTGTTCGACGGGCTCCCCCTCGAGGTAGTCCCCCTGTACTTCGAACTCGATGGCACGTTCCCCAATCACGAAGCGAATCCACTGGATCCGGCGAACCTGGTCGATCTCCAGAACAAGGTCCGCGAAATCGGCGCGGACATCGGGCTGGCATTCGACGGCGACGCCGACCGCTGCTTCTTCGTGGACGAGACGGGGATACCGGTACCGCCCTCGGCCATCGTTGCCCTGATCGCCACCCGGGAACTGGCGAAGGTTTCCGGTTCGGCGATCGTCTACAACGTGATCACCTCCCGCGCGGTGTCGGAAATCGTCACCGAACGCGGCGGTGTTCCGGCTCGCGCCCGCGTCGGGCACACCTTCATGAAAGCCCTTATGGCCGAACGAGATGCAGTGTTCGGAGGTGAGCACTCCGGCCACTACTACTTCCGCGACTTCTGGCGTGCCGACACCGGGACGCTGGCGGCGATGCATATGCTGGCCGCGCTCGGCACCACCGACAAACCCTTGTCCGCACTGGTCGCCGAATACACTCGCTACGTCGCCAGTGGTGAGATCAACTCCGAAGTCGCCGACGTGCCGGGCACTCTCGCCGAGATCGAAGAGAAGTACGTCGGCGCCGAAACCGACCGCCTCGACGGGCTGACCGTGAGCCTGGACGGCGGAGCCTGGTTCAACCTCCGCCCCTCCAACACCGAGCCACTACTCCGGCTGAACGTCGAAGCCCCGGACGCCGACACCATGGCCAGGATCCGCGATGACGTGCTGGCGCTGGTACGCCGCTGACTGGATACAAACCGGAATAAGCCCGGTTCGATGTCGTGGAGTCAGCGCCTGCGCCGGGCACAACTGCGTCACCGGCAGCTGAACTTCATCAGCCTGCACCTAACCCAGCGCCGAATCGCCGCCGATGCGCCGGGTGAATTCTCACAGTGGCAGCCCTGCGCCCGGCGGGAGGTGCCCCTGCAGGACCAGCCGCCGCAGTTCGGCCAGGAACTTCTGCTGCGTGTACCCGCGGCGGGGTTCGGCCGACGGCGTCAGTTCGGGGGCGGGGAGGCACGCCGGGTACGGTAGCCGCCCGCAGGGCCGGGACGAGCGGAAACGGGCGTTAGGCTCGGGATATGCCCACGTTGTTGATCATCCACCACACGCCTTCGCCGTTTCTGCAGGACATGTTCGAGGCAGTGCTGAAGGGGGCCACCGATCCCGAGATCGAGGGGGTCGAGGTGGTGCGTCGCGCTGCCCTGGCGGTCACCGCGAACGATGTGCTGGAGGCGGACGGGTATCTGCTCGGCACCCCGGCGAACCTCGGTTACATGTCGGGTGCGCTCAAGCATGCCTTCGACACCTTCTATTATCCGTGCCTGGATTCCACCCGCGGCCGGCCGTTCGGCTACTACGTGCACGGCAATCAGGGGACCGAGGGGGCCGAGCGCGGGATCGACAGCATCGCCACGGGGCTCGGGTGGGAGCAGGCTGCGGCGTCGGTGATCGTGTCCGGGCCGGTCACAAAAGCGGATCGGGAGCGGTGCCAGGAATTGGGCGCGACGGTATCCGCGCAGGTCATGGGCTGAGAGCGGGAAGTACGGAGAACACCCCCGTTAACCCCCGATTTCTGGTGTCTGACCCGAACGGTTCGGTTCCCGGCATACTCGACACGAACACGAGGACGTTCCGGTGCCCGTATCGACAAGGGGCCGGGGTGCCGGTCGAGGGTGGTTCGGGATTCTGGGAAGAGGTGAGAGGGCCGTGGAGCCGACACATCAGGGGGCGCTCGACCAGCCGGGGCCGATACGGTCGCGCCGGATCGGTCTCGTCGAGGATCACGAGTCCGTCGCGTTGGGCCTGGCGTCCATGCTGGCCGGGGAATCCGATCTCGAACTCGTCATCACCGCCGGCACCGTGGGCGAATTACTCTCGGCCGCACCGCAATTGGATTTGGTGGTGCTGGATCTGCGGCTGGCCGACGGGTCCACCCCGCAGGACAACGTGCGGGCGCTGCGCGATCGCGGGCTGGAGGTGCTGGTGTTCACCGGCGCCGACAATCCGTTCCTGGTGCGCTCGGCCGCGCGTGCCGGGGTGCTCGGCGTGGTGCGAAAATCCGAGGACGTGCAGACCGTGGTGTCCGCGGTGCGCGCCGCCGCATCGGGCGAGCAGGTGGTCACCACCGACTGGGCGGCGGCCATCGACGGTGATCCGCAGTTGCCCGACGTCGGGCTGAGCAAGCGCCAGCAAGAGGTGTTGACGCTGTATGCGTCGGGAGAGAAGGCGTCGCGGGTGGCGCGGCTGACCGGGTTGTCCGAACAGACCGTGAACGATTATCTGGGTCGCATCCGCCAGAAGTACGCCGATGCCGGGCGGCCCGCCCCGACCAAGACCGACCTGTACAAGCGGGCGGTGGAGGATGGTTGGCTACCCGTGCCCGAGCGTCCACCCCACGCATGACCGCTGCCGGAACCTCGGTCGTACCGATCACTCGAGTGAAACCCCTGGTGCGCGCCGGGACTTGGTGGCGCGGACACCCGGTGAGCGAGGATGCGGGCGTCGTGGCGGTCGATCGGATCATTCGCCGGCTGGGCCTGTCGATGGGGATCGGCGGGATGATCATGGCGCTGGTCGACATCCCCGAGATCGTCGCCCAGAGCCGGGTCGCGCCCGCCTGGTGGGCGCCCGTGGCGTCGCTGCTGGTCTTCGGCGGCTTCCCGGTGCTGGCCCTGGTATCGATTCGATTGCGCCCCAAGACGATTCGGGCGGTCTCCGGCGCCGCCGCGGTGGGCTACCTGGCCGCCGTGGCCACCTTGCCGTTCGCCTTGGACACGCACACCGTGGACGCGACCTCGGTGTGGCTGTACCGCATGCTGCCGCTGGGCATGCTGGCCGCCGCGCTGGCCTGGCCGGTCCGGTGGTCGGCCGGCTACCTGCTGGCCGGTTCGCTGGCCGTGGCGGCGAGCAATATCTACCTCGTCGAGGATTTCACGGCGATGTCGGTGCTCAGCGCGTTCGCCCGCGCCTTCGGGCTGTCGACGCTGCTGCTGTGGTGCGTGGCGAGCGCGCTGGAGGCCGCCGCGCGGGTGGACCGGGAATCGGCGCGATCCAGCAGGCAGGCCGCCTCGTCGGCCGCGTCCGCCGCCCGCGACCACGAGCGGGCCCGGTTCGCCGCGCTGATCCACGACGCGGTGCTGTCCACCCTGCTCGATGCCTCCCGCGGCAACGAGCAGTCGGCCGTGCTGCGCCGGCAGGCCGAGCACACCCTGGAGCAGCTCGACGAGATCCGGGTCGCCGCGCGCGAACCGGATGTGCTCGACGCGCGCGCGGCCGTCATCTTCCTGCGTTCGGCGGTGCACGACATCAATCCCGGTGTCCGGTTCGCGACCCGGACCTGGCCCGGCTTCGACGATCTGCGGATGCCGGTGCACGCGGCTACCACCATCGCCTCGGCGCTCGGTGAGGCGGTGCGCAACAGCCTGCGTCACGCCGCCGTGCCCGGGAAGACGGTGCACCGCACCGTCACCTGCACCATCAGCGCCGGTGGCATCCGGCTGGTGTTCACCGACGACGGTCCCGGATTCGACGTGCGGCGGGTGCCGGAGGACCGGCTGGGCATCTCGGTGAGCATTCTCGGCCGGATGCGGCAGCTGGCCGGCGGCGCCGGATTCGTGGAGTCGCAACCGGGGGAGGGGACGACCGTGACGTTGGTGTGGGGCGGCGATGGCTCGCACTGACCTGTGGGAATCCGATACCGCCCTGGAGGATTCGGATATCGGCGCGGGATTCGGACTCCGGGAGTTGTTGGGGCTGCGGGGCGGCACGGGTGGGTTGTTCCTGCTGATCCTGGAGCTGACCATCGTGCTGTACATGCTGCGGAACCTGTCCGCGTCGCCGGCGTGGGCGGTCCTGCTCGCGCTGCTGCTCCAGGCGATCGCCGGTGCGCTGGTACTGGTGGTGGCGGCCGATCCGCTGCCGTGGCCGGTGACGGCGTTCGTGGTGGCGGCCGGGCCGGCGGCGACCGTGCTGACCGTGGTGACGCTGGACAAGGACCAGGCCGGCCACATGGTCTGGACGACGTTCGCCACGTCCTATGTGATGGCGGTGCTGGCGCTGCGCGGGCGGATGGCCGCGGCCTGGCTGGGCGTGGTCGCGGTGGTGGCGGTCGACGCCGCCACCGGCATCCGGATCGGCGCCACCGACGGCGCCATCTCGGCCGCACTCGTTCCGCTGGGCACGGTCACGGCCATCTCGGTATTCGTGGTGATCATGCGCCCGACCCAGCGCCTGCTGCGAATACTGCGGGAGGAGGCGACGATTCGGGCCACCGCGGAGGCGACGATGGCGGCCGCCGACAGCGAGCGCATCCGGCAGCTGTCCCGGCTGGACCGGGTGGCGCGGCCGATCCTGGAGCGGATCGCCGACGGGGCCGAGCTCAGCCCCGCCGAACGCGAGGAATGCCGGTTGCTGGAGGCCGAGCTGCGTGACGGCCTGCGCGCGCCCCAGCTGATGACCGACGAACTCGGCGGCGCCGCCCGGGGAGCCCGGTCGCGCGGCGTCGAGGTGGTCCTGCTCGACGACGGCGGTTTCGCCGGCGCCCCGAAATGGGTGCGCCAGCGCGTGATCGACGCGGCGACCAGGGAACTCGACGCCGCCAACGCCGGCTCGGTGACCGTCCGGGTGCTGCCGGTGGGCCGCCGGGTGCTGGCGACGGTGCTGGCCAACGCGCCCGACCACGATCAGCGCACCGAGATCGACACCGACGGGAACGTCTCGGTCTCGACCTGATCCGGACGGTGCGCGCTCAGTTGTCGCAGCGGCCCGGCCCGCCCTTGCGCATCTGGTCGCGCAGGGCGTCTTGAACGGTGCTGGACAGCCAGGAGTTCAGCGACATGTTGCTCTGTGCCGCCGCCTGTTCGGCCCGGGACTTGATCTGGTCGACCAGGCGGAGGGTGACGCGGCTGATGTCGCCGGTCAGGTCCTCGAAGCTCGGCTGGTCCGTCTCGGGCTCGGGTTCGGCGCCCGGGTCCGGCTCGTTCGGCCGGACGTCGATGCGGGCGTCCGTGCCGTCGACCGAGACGTGCACGGTGCGGTCCCCGAGCGTCTCGCTGACCTCGGCCGCCAATTCGGACAGCGCCGCGAGGAGGGTCAGCCGCGCGGCGTTCTCGGTGGCCGCGGCGAGGGCCGCGGCGGTGGCCTGGGTCGTCTCGTCGCCGAGGGCGGCGGCCGCGACCAGATCGTCGCGCAGGCGCTGGGCATAGGTGTTCAGATCCATGACACCATCATGGCGTCATGGATGGCGTCTTACAAGCAGCAAAATGATGTCAGAGATGCCGTCGGGGTGCCGCCCGGGCCATCGGACCCGGCCGTGAGGCGGACGACGGTCCCCTCTCGTTTGTGCGACCGGGTAGCCTTGCTGACCATGACGAACGGTGAATCGACGCGAACAGACCTGCACGCGTCCGGCACGGTGGGTGTCGCGTTGGTGACCCCCTTTACCGCCGAGGGCAAGCTGGATGTCGATGCCGGCGTCGCCCTGGCCGGTCGCCTGGTCGACCGGGGTGTCGACCTGCTCGCCGTCTCCGGGACCACCGGCGAATCGCCGACCACCACCGAGTCCGAGAAGTTCGATCTGCTGCATGCCGTCGTCGACGCGGTGGGTGACCGCGCCACCGTGATCGCCGGTGCCGGCACCTACGACACCGCGCACAGCATCGAGCTGGCGCGCAACGCCCAGCGCGCGGGTGCGCAGGGCCTGCTGCTGGTGACTCCGTATTATTCGCGGCCCTCGCAGGAGGGTCTGCTCGCCCACTTCCTCGGGGTCGCGGATGCCACCGATCTGCCGGTGACCCTCTACGACATCCCGCCCCGTTCGGTGGTGCCGATCCTGCCCGAGACGATCCGCCGCCTCGCCGAGCATCCGCAGATCGTCGCGGTGAAGGACGCCAAGGGCGATCTGGGCGTCGGCGCCGAGTTGATCGCCGAGACCGGCCTCGAGTGGTACTCGGGCGACGATGTGCTGAATCTGCCGTGGCTGTCGGTGGGCGCGGTCGGATTCATCAGCGTGATCGGCCATCTCGTCCCGGAGCGGCTGGTGGCCTTGCGCGACGCCTACCTGGCCGGCGACGTGGCGGGCGCCCGGGAGATCCACGTGAGCATGCTGCCGCTGATGCGGGCGATGGCCCGGGTGGGCGGCGTGTCGATGACCAAGGCCGGGCTGCGCCTGCTCGGCATCGAGGTGGGTGAGCCGCGGCTGCCGCAACTGATGCCCGATGGGGAACTGCTGCGCGCGATCGCCGCCGACCTGGAGGCCGCGGGGGTCTACGCGTGAGCGGGCCTGAAGACGCAGCGGAGCGTAACCACGCAGGTTCCCCGGTCACGCCCGATGAACACGGCGTGAGCGGGTCAGGGCCGGAGGAGGGAGCGGAGCGTAACCACGCAGGCTCCCCGGTCGCGCCCGATCAGCACAGCGCGAGCGGGTCCGGGGGCGGCCGCCCACGCCGGAGGTCGGCGAGCCGGGGCGCGGGTGCCCCCGAGCCCGCGCCGCCGGCGGCCGATCCGGTCACGCAGCAGGCGAAGGCCGCCGCGCAGCGGGAACAGCAGCTGGCCAAGGTCGCCGAGCAGGATCTCGACGATGCGGAAAAGGCCGCGCCGCAGGAGGTTTCGGCCGAACCGGAGCGGCCCGACCGGCAGCGCCGCAGCCGCGGCCGGCAGGGCGGTCGCGGCAATCGCGCCGAACAGGCCCGCGCCCGTTCCGAGCAGCCCCGCGCCGAACGGGCCGCGCCGCCGGAACCCGCCGAAACGCAGCCCGCGGGCCTGCCGCCCGCTTCGCCGCGCCACGGCCTGCGCGTGTTCGCGCTCGGCGGCATCGGCGAAATCGGCCGCAACATGACCGTTTTCGAGTTCGACGGCGCGCTGCTGATCGTCGACTGCGGCGTGTTGTTCCCGGAGGACCAGCAGCCGGGTGTCGATCTCATCCTGCCCGACTTCCGGCCGATCGAGGACCGGATCGACGAGGTGGCGGCGCTGGTGCTCACGCACGGCCACGAGGACCACATCGGCGCCGTCCCGTTCCTGCTGCGCCTGCGCCCCGACATTCCGGTGATCGGGTCGAAGTTCACCCTCGCGCTGGTGGCCGCCAAGTGCCGCGAGCACCGGCTGCAACCCAGGCTGATCGAGGTCACCGAGGGCGAGCGGACCACGCACGGCCCGTTCGACTGCGAATACTTCGCGGTCAACCACTCGATCCCGGACGCGCTCGCGGTCGCGGTGCGCACCCCGGCCGGTCTGGCCCTGCACACCGGCGACATCAAGCTCGACCAGCTGCCGCTCGACGGCCGGCTGACCGACCTGGCCGGCTTCTCCCGGCTCGGCGACGAGGGCGTGGACATGTTCCTCGTCGACTCCACCAATGCCGAGGTGCCGGGCTTCGTGACGCCCGAACGCGAGATCGGCCCGGTGCTCGACAACGTCATCGGCAAGGCCACGGGCCGGGTGATCGTCGCATCGTTCGCCAGCCACGTGCACCGCATCCAGCAGGTGATCGATGTCGCGCAGCGCTACGACCGGCGGGTGTGCTTCGTCGGCCGGTCGATGGTGCGCAATATGCAGATCGCGCAGGACCTGGGCTATCTCGAGCTGCCCGACGGGCTGGTGGTGGATCTGGACCAGGCGGCCAACCTGCCGGTGCACAAGCTGGTGCTGATCTCGACCGGATCGCAGGGCGAGCCACTGTCGGCGCTGTCGCGGATGGCGCGGGGCGACCACCGGCAGATCAACATTCGCGCCGACGATCTGGTGGTGCTGGCCTCCTCGCTCATCCCGGGCAACGAGAACGCCGTGTTCACGGTCGTGAACGGGCTGGCCCGGCTCGGGGCCACGGTGATCACCCAGCAGAGCGCGAAGGTGCACGTCTCCGGCCATGCCTCGGCCGGCGAGCTGCTGTACCTGTACAACGCGGTGCGCCCGACCAACGCCATGCCGGTGCACGGCGAATGGCGCCATCTGCGCGCCAACGCCGCGCTCGCCGTCGCCACGGGCGTCCCCGAGGACCGGGTGATGCTGGCCGAGAACGGCGTGGTGGTTGACCTGGTGGACGGGATCGCCTCGATCGCCGGCCGGTATCCGGTCGGCCAGGTGTACGTCGACGGCCTCTCGGTCGGCGACGTGGGCGAATCGACGCTGTCCGATCGCCTGATCCTGGGTGAGGGCGGCTTCATCGCGATCACGGTGGTGGTCGACGAGACCACCGGAAAGGCGGTCAGCGCACCGGAGGTCAGCGGTCGCGGCTTCTCCGACGATCCGGGCGCGCTCGTCGCGGCGCAGGAACTGGTGGAGGCGGAACTGGTGCGGCTGGCCGGGGAGGGCGTCACCGAGACGCACCGCATCGCGCAGAGCGTGCGGCGGGTGGTCGGGCGCTGGGTTGCGGAAACCTACCGCCGCCGGCCGATGATCGTGCCGACCGTCATCGGGGTGTAGGGCGCCGGTTCACGGGTGTGGTGGCGGCCACACGGCAGACGGAGGGGACTGCATTAGGCTCGCACGTATGAGTTTGGCTCAACGGGAGCGGCGCGCACTGGTCGTGACGATGACCGCAGCGGGCCCCGACGCGCCGACCCTGTGCGGGACATGGACGGTGCGCGAACTGGCGGCGCATCTGGTGGTGCGCGAGCGGCGGCCCGACGCCGCCCCCGGCATCCTGCTGAAACCGCTTGCCGGGTACCTGGATTCGGTGCAGGAGCGGGCCGCGCGCCGGCCGTTCACCGAGCTGCTGGAGGAGATCCGCACCGGCCCGCCGTGGTGGTCGCCGCTGTACCCGGTGGACGCGGTGGTCAATCTCACCGAGATGTTCGTCCACCACGAGGACGTGCGCCGCGGCGAACCCGGCTGGGAGCCACGGGCATTGAGCGAAGCGGACGACGCGAAGCTGTGGCAGTCGGTGCGCCGGATGGCGCGCATGGCCTACCGCAAGTCGCCCGTGACGGTGGTGCTGACGACGCCGCAGGGCGAGCGCGTCGCCGCACACAACGCCGGCGGCGACGCGGTCGTGCTCACCGGCCCGCCCTCGGAACTGCTGCTGCACGCGTTCGGCCGCAACGAGGTTCGGCTCGACACCTCCGGCTCCCAGGAGGACGTGCGGGCCGTATTCGACACCGACCGCAGCGTCTGATCGGGCGACGCGAGGCATCGGTGGCGACGGTGCCGCCCGAATTCTCCGTGGTCGACGCTGAGGATTCTCCGTGGTCGACACCGAGGGCGCCGACGCCGATCGGGAAGCTCGGGTGCCGATCTCGCCACAGGGTGTCGGACCCGAATACGGGCGTTACGTAGATACCGATGCCACCGCGGGTGGGATTGCTCGTGCGACGCGGGTGATCGGACGTCGCCCGGATACGCGGAGATGTCGGGGCGCACCGGATTGTCGCTCCCTCCGGTTCCTCCGTGCGCCGACAACGGAGGTCGTGCCCCTCCTGCCTCGATGACCGGTTCAGATGACCGGTTCTTCGGTGCGATCGGGCCGACGACACGGCGGTGCGATCGGGCCGACGACACGGCGGTGCGATCCGGTCGGCGACACGGCCGGAGGGAATCGAGATTCGCCCCGCGTCGAACGGCTCAGAATCGGCCCGATATCAGACCGGTCGGTCCTGTCAAAGCGTCGCCGGGAGAGTTGTTTTCCGCTGATGGCATAGCATTTCCGCGCTGCCGTGGCGTGTGTGCGCCGGCCTTCCCGGCCGGTCACGGCGATGATGGATCGTGTATGTGATGTCCGTGGTATGGGTGTTGCGGATGGTCTGGATGGGGCCATTGCGGCTAGCCTGAAGCCATGGCAGGTAAGTCCCGCGGCACCACGACCTCACGTGCGCGGGCGGGATCGACCCGGGGGAGGGCTCCGGCACGGTCTCGTTCCGCCGGTTCGCGGACGAGGTCGACGCCGCGCGGGCGCACCACTCCGGCCCGCCGTCCGGCCCGCCGCCGGTCCGAGACCGCCCCGCTGGCCGTGCTGGGGCGCGGCATCGGCGGCGGCTGGTCCATGATCGCGCGCGGGGTCGGTGCCACCACCCGCACGCTGAGCCGGGCGGGGGAGATCGAGCACGGGCACCGCCGCGACGGAATCGCGCTGGCGCTCATCGCCTTCAGCGTCGTCATCGCCGCGGCGGTGTGGCTGGCCGCGGGCGGGCCGGTCGGGCACGCCGTCGATACCGCGATCCGGTGGATCACCGGCTCCGCCTCCGCCACCTTGCCGTTCGTGGCCGCCGGCATCGCCGTGATCCTCATGCGCACCGAGCCCCGTCCCGAGATCCGGCCGCGGCTGGTGCTGGGCGGGCTGCTGGTCGGCCTGCCCGCGCTGGGGCTGTGGCATATCGCCGCGGGCGCGCCCACCGATCCGGACGGCCGCGCCCATGCCGCCGGGTTCGCCGGATTCGTCGTGGGCGGGCCGCTGCGCGACGGGCTGACCGCCTGGCTGGCGGTGCCGCTGCTGTTGATCGCCATCGTGTTCGGCGTGCTGCTGGTGACCGGCACGACGGTGCGCGAGGTGCCCGAGCGGGTCCGGGAGCTGTTCGGCTTCGGCGAAAACGACGGCTACGACGAACGTTACGGGCCCTACGATCCGGAAAACTATGACGCCGACGGCTTCCCGGTGCACCGGAGCAAGTCCCGGCGGCGCGGCCGCACGCCCGAGGAGAACTACCCGACCGACGAATTCGGCGACGCCGACGCGGTCACCGAGGTCATCGGGGAACCGCCGCTGCGCGAGGCCAAGGACATCGCCAAGGACGACGCGGCCGCGGGCTCCTCGGCCACGCCGCCCGCGGCGGCCGAGAAGCCCGCGGCCAAGCCGAAACCCAAGAAGACACCCAAGGTGGTCGACCAGACCCCCGAACCGCCCGCGCAGCAGCAACTGGAATTCGTCACCGAGCGCCAGGTCGAGGGCGACTATCAGCTGCCGCCGCTGACGTTGCTCGTCGACGGCGATCCGCCCAAGCGCCGCAGCGCCGCCAACGAATCCATGATCGAGGCCATCACCGAGGTCATGGTGCAGTTCAAGATCGACGCCGCGGTCACCGGATTCGTCCGCGGCCCGACGGTCACCCGGTACGAGGTGGAGCTCGGGCCCGGTGTGAAGGTCGAGAAGATCACCGCGCTGGCCCGCAACATCGCGTATGCCGTTGCGACGGAGAACGTCCGGCTGCTGGCGCCGATCCCGGGCAAGTCGGCGGTCGGCATCGAGGTGCCCAACTCCGACCGCGAACTGGTGCGCCTGGCCGACGTGCTCAAGGCGCCCTCGACGCGAAACGACCACCACCCGTTGGTGATCGGGCTCGGCAAGAACATCGAGGGCGAGTTCCTCGCCGCCAACCTGTCGAAGATGCCGCATCTGCTGGTGGCCGGCTCCACCGGTTCGGGTAAGTCGAGCTTCGTCAACTCGATGCTGGTGTCGCTGCTGCAACGCGCGACGCCCGACGAGGTGCGGATGATCCTCATCGACCCCAAGATGGTGGAACTCACGCCCTACGAGGGCATTCCGCATCTGATCACGCCCATCATCACGCAGCCGAAGAAGGCCGCCGCCGCGCTGGCCTGGCTGGTGGAGGAGATGGAGCAGCGGTACCAGGACATGCAGGCCACCCGGGTCCGCCACATCGACGACTTCAACAAGAAGGTGAAGTCGGGGGAGATCACCACGCCGCTGGGCAGCGAACGGGTCTACCGGCCGTACCCGTACATCCTCGCCATCGTCGACGAGCTGGCCGACCTGATGATGACCGCGCCGCGCGACGTCGAGGACGCGATCGTGCGCATCACCCAGAAGGCCCGCGCCGCGGGCATCCACCTGGTGCTGGCGACCCAGCGGCCGTCGGTGGACGTGGTCACCGGCCTGATCAAGACCAATGTGCCCTCCCGGCTGGCCTTCGCCACCTCGTCGCTGACCGACTCGCGGGTCATCCTCGACCAGCCGGGCGCGGAGAAGCTGATCGGCATGGGCGACGGGCTGTTCCTGCCGATGGGCGCGAACAAGCCGACCCGCCTGCAGGGCGCGTACATCTCCGACGAGGAGATCCACGCGGTCGTCGACTTCACCAAGAACCAGGCCGAACCGGAGTACCAGGAGGGCGTCACCAGCGCCAAGGCGGGCGAGAAGAAGGAGGTCGACCCGGACATCGGCGACGATCTCGATCTGTTCGTGCAGGCCGTGGAGCTGGTGGTGACCTCGCAGTTCGGCTCCACCTCGATGTTGCAGCGCAAGCTGCGCGTGGGCTTCGCCAAGGCCGGGCGCCTGATGGACCTGATGGAGACGCGCAACGTGGTCGGGCCGAGCGAGGGGTCCAAGGCGCGCGACGTGCTGGTGAAACCCGATGAGCTGGAAGGGCTGCTGTACACGATCAAGGGCGGCGGCGAGCCGGTGGAGGTCGGGGACCCCGAGGGCGAGGGCTGAGCGCTCGGCCGGCGCCGAGTGCGGCGGTATGAACAAGCTCACCCTTGCCGCGACGGCCGTGCCGGGCGGTGACCTGCCCGCCACCGAAAAGACCCCGGTAGTGGAGACGATCGCTGCCCGCACATCGGTAGGGGGTGGCCGATCCGGCCGACGGTGGCCTTGCCACGCCGTTATGTAAATGTAGCGTTGGCAGCGGAGCACCCGAACCGCGCGTGGCAAGGAGTTGGACGTCTTGGAGGAGGTACTGCGCCCGCTGATCGTCTTCACCGGCACACTCTTGGTTACCGTGGCCGTCGGCCTCCTGGTGGACCGGTTGCTGCGATACAGCGCGAGCAAGCATCCGCGGACCCGGCTGCCCGGCCTGCTGCGCCGGGTGCAGTTGCCGCTGCAGATCCTGCTGGCGGCGACCGGGGTGCATTCGACCTACTCCCTGGCCCAGCTGGATCTGCGCCAGGACGAGGTGATCCTCAACGTGCTGGCGACGGTGGCGATCCTGGCCGCCGCCTGGCTCACCATCCGCATCGTCGACGCCTTCGCCGAGAACACGCTGGACCAATACGCCGGCCGGACCGCCGACGCCGCGCGGGTGCGCCGCCTGCACACCCAGCTCACCCTGGTGCGCCGGATCGTGACCGCGCTGCTCGCGGTGACCACGGCGGCCGTGGTGATGCTGCTGCTGTTCCCGAACCTGCGCACGCTGGGCACCTCGCTGCTGGCGTCGGCCGGTGTCATCGGCATCATCGCCGGCGTGGCCGCGCAGTCGACGCTCGGCAACCTCATGGCGGGCCTGCAGATCGCCTTCGGCGATTCGGTGCGGATCGGTGACACGGTGGTGGTCGAGGGGGAGTGGGGCACGGTCGAGGAGATCACGCTGTCCTACCTCACCGTGCGGATCTGGGACGACCGCCGGCTGACCATGCCGGTCTCGTACTTCAACAGCAAGCCGTACGAGAACTGGTCCAAGGGCGGCACGCAGATCACCGGCACCGTATTCCTCTATCTGGACCACAACACCCCGGTACCGCAGCTGCGCGAGCACCTATACGACTATCTGCGGCAGCGCGAGGACTGGGACGGCCGCAACTGGAACCTCCTGGTCACCGACAGCACCCCGACCAGCATCGTGGTGCGGGCGTCCATGTCGGCGCGCAATGCCGACGACGTGTGGACGCTGCGCTGCGCGGTCCGCGAGGAACTGCTCGGCTGGCTCGTGGCCAACCATCCCCAGGCGCTGCCCAGGATCCCGACCGCGCTGGTAGAGAGCGATTCGCCCGCTATGGCGGAGTGACCGGTCCGGATGGACTCACGGGTAACTGCCGTCAATATCCTTCGGGCACTATAATTTTCGAGGCAGGTTCGAGCTGGTTTCACCGACTTCGAAATGAGTAGTGCATGATCATCGCGGCGGTCCACGACACCCTCCTCGCTCAGATCGGCAATCCGACTCCCGAAACTCCCCCCGCCGCAGACAAGTTGATGCAACTGGTGCGGTACTTCACCTGGTTCGTGATCCTGTCCGGCGTCCTCGCCATCACCTACGCCGGTGGACATTTCGCCTGGGAGAAGTGGGCCGGCGGCGGCATCTCGCAGTCCCCGAAGATGGTGGCGGGGGCCATGATCGGCGGCATCCTCGCCACCAGCGCGGGCACCATCATGAACGCGGTGATCGGCTGAGGCCCGCCGTCGTTCGCGCGTCGCCGATGAAGGCGTTACGGCGCAAGAAAATCCGCGAGTAGCGGGTGCAGGTCGGCGGCGCCGTCGATCGGAATGATGTGCCCGCAGCGGGGAATCACGCGGCCGGTCAGGTCGTCGGTATGCGGCGCGAGCTGGCGGGCGAGGGCATTGCCCACCGGATGTGCGCCGATCGCCAGTGTCGGTACGCGCAGGCGGGTCTCGGCGACGGCGCGTTCGATCCGGCGGGCGCTCTCGGGCATGGCGCGGTAGTGCGCGAAGGCGGCACGCAGCGCGTCGGGGCCGGTGTAGGCCTCGACGAAGGCGTCGCGCAACTCCGGCGGCACGCCGCGGCCTCGCGTTCCCGCGGTCAGAAACCAGTCGACGTAGGCGGATTCGTGGTCGGACAGGACGCGTTCGGCCAGACCGGGTACGGCGTGGAAGCCGAACCACCACGGTGGACCGTCGCGCAGGAAGTCCTCGGCGCCCGGCAGCCGGCCCAGCAGCGACTCCATCACCACGAGCCGCCGGACCCGCTCCGGCCGGCGCATCGCCAGCAGGAAGGCCGGGGGTGTGCCGAGGTCGATGCCGACGACCGCGGCATTCCGCTCGCCCAGGGCGTCGAGCAGCCCGGCGGCGTCGGCGGCCAGGGTCTCGGCGTCGTAGCCGTCGTCGGGGCGGGCGCTGGCACCGAGCCCGCGCAGATCCGGCGCGATGACCCGATGCGACGGAGCGAGGGCGCCGATCACGTCGGACCACAGCCGCCAGGTGTGCGGAAAGCCGTGCAGCAGTAGGACGGCCGGGCCGGTGCCCGCGACGGCGACGTTGATATCGATACCGTTCGCCGCTACCCGCCGCACCGGGATCTCGGCTGCCGAGAGGACCATGACCAACCCCTATGTGGTAACTATCAGTGACCACATGAACATAGGGAACCTATGATCATCGGTACAGACGGCACTTTCGACTCAGGCGGTGAGGTCCAGGTGACTACCCTGCGCGGCGACGTATTCGATCCGGCCTGCCCCACTCGCCGATTGCTGGACCGGATCGGCACGAAATGGGTGTCCATGGTGGTCAAGCTGCTCGCCGAGGCCGATCCGGGCGAGGTGCGGTTCGCCGAACTGCGGCGTCGCATGCCGGGTGTCTCCCAGAAGATGCTGTCGGTGACCCTGCAGAACCTGACGCGCGACGGTCTGGTCGCCCGCCGGGTCGAGCCGACGGTCCCGCCGAAGGTGTACTACCGGCTCACCGATCTCGGTCTGTCCCTCGAGGTTCCGCTGGCCGCGCTGCGGGCGTGGGCCGAGGAGCATATGGTCGTCATCGACGGTGTCGCGGCGGCAGGTGGCGACCGGATGTCCGCGGGCGATCGCCCGGCGGAGTAGCCGAGTCCACAGACGCGGGGCAAGGCCCGTGCGACCGAACGGCTGTCTGCGGCTCAGTCCGGAACGACCAGCCGGTGACGGCATTGGCGGCGATCACCCCGGGTGGTGGAGGCCACGCGCGTGTGCCGCCCGGGCCGTCGGTGGCTCAGTCGCGGGACGATCAGCCGGTGGCGGGGTTGGCGGGCGATCGTTCGGGGTAGTGGAGGCCACGTGCGTGTGCTGCCCCCGGCCGTCGGTGGCTCAGTTGCGGAACGATCAGCCGGTGGCGGGGTTGGCGGGCGATCGTTCGGGGTAGTGGAGGCCACGTGCGTGTGCTGCCCCCGGCCGTCGGTGGCTCAGTCGCGGAACGACCAGCCGGTGACGATATCGGCGGCGATCCGAATCACCGGCCCGTGCGGTGGATTCCCTTGGTACTGGGAGTATTTGGCGGTGAGCCAGGCGATCGGTCCGGCGCGGTCGGGCTCGGCGGTGAGGATGTGCGCGGTGCCGTCCAGGCGCACCCACCACAGCCGCGTCCAGTCCTCGTCGTATTCGTCGGCGAGCAGGCAGACGCGGTCGTTCGCCGCGATATTGCGAAGCCGCCGCAGGTCGGTCGTGGTCTTCGGTTTGTGATCGATCGCGATCACCACCACCGGCGCGTCCGGGGCCACGGCGAACGTGACCGGGACCAGGTGCGGCTGCCCGGCCGCGTCGGCCGTGGCGAGCCGGGCCACGCGGGCCGCGCGGAACCGTCGCAGCGCCTCGCGTTCGTCCAATCGCACTCGTCCACCCTAGGCGTACCTCCGCATTCGCTCCGGCCGTGCGCGGTCTGAGGGCGGCTGCGCCGACTGTGCCTGTGGAGGCGTACCTCCGCATTCGCTCCGGCCATGCGCGGTCCGAGGGCGGCTGCGCCGACCGTGCTTGTGGAGGCGTACCTCCGCATTCGCTCCGGCCATGCGCGGTCCGAGGGCGGCTGCGCCGACCGTGCCTGTGGAGGCGTACCTCCGCATTCGCTCCGGCCGTGCGTGGCTGGAGGTGGCGGTTTCTCAGGCGTCGGCGGACTCGCGCCGGAGTTGCTCGGTGGCCTCCTGCTGGATTCGGTCGAACTGCGTGCCCATCGCCTCGGCGAGCGCGGTTGCCGCCGAGAGCGGGCGCACCATCACCGTCAGGTCGTCGACCTTGCCCTCGTCGTCGAGGTGTATGAAGTCGCAGCCGGTCAGCTTTTTACCGGCCACGGTCGCCTCGAAGACGAGCGCCGCGTCCCGCTCGTTCGGATCGGCGATCTCGCGGACATACCGGAAGTCCTCGAACACCCGGATCACGCCGCGCAGGATCGCGGCGGTGAGGGCCTTCCCCGGATAGGGCTTGAACGCCACGGGGCTCGTGAACACGACATCGTCGGCCAGCAGCGCCTCGATGGCCGCCGCGTCCTGGGATTCGACGGCCTGCCGGAACGGATGCATCTCGACCTCGCATATGCAACTGGTTGTATAGGGTCGCCGAAAGCCTGACCGCCGGGCGCGTTTCGATGCCAGGGGCAGGTCACGGGCACGGGGCCCGCGCGCGGTGTCTCCGCTGACACCCGACTCGCCGTCGAGCCGCGCGGGCCCCGCAACCATGGTTTCCCGGACCGGTTTCGAACTCGCACCGATCCGGCTCTCGGCCGCGGCGCGAGGCGTGCGCGCCCGCGGGCCGGTTACTCCGCGAAGGCCCCCATCACCGGCTGCCATTCCACGAATCGCTGGGCGTCGATCAGGTTCTGCTGCGCGAACGGGTCCTCGGCCAGCAGCTTCGCCATCGCCGCACCGTCGTCGGCGCGGAACAGGATCAGCGCGCCCGAGCCGTCGGGGTAGGGGCCCGAGGACAGCACGACACCGCGGTCGACCAGTCCGGACAGCCACGCGCGGTGGGCGGGCCGGTGCTCGTCGCGGCCCGGCGCCGTCGCCTCGGAATAGGTGTAGTGGACGGCGAAGATCGGCACGGCAGCTCCCTAACGTCTACAGGTTCAACAGCATTCGAGTATTGCCGAGGGTGTTCGGCTTGACGTAGCTGAGGTCGAGGAACTCCGCCACACCGGTGTCGTAGGAGCGGCACATCTCCGCGAACACCTCCGCGGTCACCGGGGTGCCGTCGATCTCGGTGAAGCCGTGCCGCTCGAAGAAATCCACCTCGAAGGTGAGTACGAACAGCCGCCGCAGTTCCAGCTCGCGGGCGGTCGCGATGAGCTTGTCGACGAGCAGTCGGCCGATGCCCATGCCCTTCACCCGCGGATGCACCGCCACCGTGCGCACCTCGCCGAGATCGGCCCACAGCACGTGCAGCGCGCCGCAGCCGACCACCCGGCCGTCCAGTTCGGCCACCCAGAACTCCTGCACCGCCTCGTAGAGGGTGACCAGGTTCTTCTCCAGCAGGATCCGGCCCGCGTACACGTCGACCAAGGTCTTGATATCGGGCACGTCCGAGGTCCGGGCACGGCGCACGATCGGCGTGCCCGAGGCGGGCCCTTCGGTGCCGTCCTCGGGCACAGCGCCGCCGACCGGATCACTGTGGGGTGCCCGTGTTGTCATGGGGTGCACAGTAGTCGGCCGGGTTACCGATAGTCTGGTGGAGTGCCGCACTCCCCGCCCGCCCGCCCGCCCCGAGTTCCGGGGATCCGGTGCGGTGTTCGGGTTCGGCCGTCGGCCGTCCGGAGCCACCGTGACGGGCACGGTCCGCGCGCAGGGGGGTGCCGGTGAGCGTGCAGAGCGACGATATGGACAGCGCCTGGGTCGAGGCGGGCCGGGCGCGGGCGAATCTGGTCTCGGTTCCGGCCCGCGCCGCCGAGCCGGCCGCGGTGCCGCTGTTGAACGTCGCCAACGTGCTGACCGTGGCCCGGATTCTGGTCGTACCGCTGTTCCTGCTGGCGCTGTTCGCCGGCGGCGGGCACGAGACCGGCTGGCGGATCGCGGCGACGGTCCTGTTCGCGGTCGCGGCCGTCACCGACCGCATCGATGGGCAGCTGGCCCGTAAGTACGGCCTGGTCACCGATTTCGGCAAGCTGGCAGACCCGATCGCGGACAAGGCGCTGATCGGCTCGGCGCTGATCGGACTGTCGGTCCTGGGCGATCTGGCCTGGTGGATCACCCTGGTGATCTGCGCCCGGGAGATCGGGGTGACGCTGCTGCGGATGGCGGTGGTGCGCCGCGGGGTGATCCCGGCCGGGCGCGGCGGCAAGCTGAAGACGCTGGTGCAGTCGCTGGCCATCGGGGTGTTGCTGCTGCCGCTGTCGGGTGCGTTCGAAACGGCCGGGCTGGTGCTGATGTACGTGGCGGTGGCGTTGACCGTGGTCACCGGCTTGGATTACGTGGTGCAGGCGGCCCGGCTGCGGTTCGGCCCGGTCCGGCGGTGAGTCCGGCGGATCCGCTCACCGCGGTCGTTCCCGCGGCCGCTCTCGTCTCCCTGCTGAAACAGGAGAATCTGACCGTGGCGACGGCCGAGTCGCTGACGGCGGGACTGCTGGCGGCGACCATCGCCGGCGTACCGGGTGCCAGCGCGGTGCTGCGCGGCGGCCTGATCGTCTACGCCACCGAGCTGAAGCGCAGCCTGGCCGGGGTGAGCGAGGACACACTGGCCGCCGACGGCCCGGTCGCCGCGAGTACCGCCGGACAGCTCGCGGTCGGCGCGCGCACGGTCTGCGGTGCCGACTGGGGCGTCGGCCTCACCGGCGTCGCGGGACCGGACGAGCAGGACGGGTGGCCGGTCGGCACGGTGTTCCTCGGGCTGGCGGGGCCGGAGAGTACCGAGGTGTTGCGGTTGAAACTGTCCGGCGACCGGTGGACGATCAGGATGGAAGCGGTGCGTTCGGCCGTGGCCGAACTCGTCCGGGGCCTGGGACGGCGGATATCCGGGAACCAACCGGGCGACGTGTGACGTTGTCACAGAAGATGCTCGGGTCTGGCTTGCCGGGTCTGGCGAGGAACAGAACGTGAGGAGAACGAGATGACGCTGCTGCGAGAGGCCATCGGGGAAAGTCTGCGGCGTGCTCGGGTCGCTCAGAGCCGGACCCTGCGGGAGGTGTCGACGTCGGCTCGGGTGAGTCTCGGTTATCTGTCCGAGGTGGAGCGCGGCCGCAAGGAGGCCTCCAGCGAACTGCTGGCGGCCATCTGCCAGGCGCTGGACGTGCCGCTGGCCCGGGTGCTGTCGGATGTGAGCGCGGCGATGACCGATGCCGACGAGGCGGCCGCCGTGCCCGCTCGGCCGGTGTCCGCGCCGGAGGCCGATCAGGCGCCGGCCACCGCGTCCACCGCGTCCACGGCGGTGCCGCTGGGCGCCATCGCCGAGGACACCCGGATCGTGATCCCGGCGCCGCGGGCGGAAAAGCTGGTACTGGTACAGGCGAAGTGACCGGTGTTGCCGGTGCCGACCATCGATCGGCACCGGCAACGCTGTACTACGGAGCGGAAACGGATAGATTCTCTATAAGCGTCGGTTACCGACGGGGCCTCCCCGCATCGGTGCCGCGCGGTGGACGATAGGGACAACGGGGTGCGTGACGGTCGCGCACTACAGCCGCTGGAGCGCGGCGCGTCAGATGGAGGCGGGATCAATCGATGGCTAATCCGTTCGTCAAGGCCTGGAAGTACCTCATGGCCCTCTTCGATTCCAAGATCGAGGAGAACGCGGATCCTAAGGTCCAGATTCAGCAGGCTATCGAGGAGGCCCAGCGCCAGCATCAGGCCCTGTCGCAGCAGGCGGCGTCGGTGATCGGCAACCAGCGTCAGCTGGAGATGAAGCTGAACCGCCAGCTCGACGAGGTGGAGAAACTCAACGCCAACGCCCGGCAGGCGGTTCAGCTGGCCGATCAGGCGCAGGCCGCGGGCGATACCGACAAGGCGATCCAGTACACCAACGCGGCCGAGGCCTTCGCCGCGCAGCTGGTTACCGCCGAGCAGTCGATCGAGGACCTGAAGGTGCTGCACGACCAGTCGCTGCAGGCCGCCGCGCAGGCCAAGAAGGCGGTCGAGCAGAACGCGATGACCTTGCAGCAGAAGGTCGCCGAGCGCACGAAGCTGCTGAGCCAGCTCGAGCAGGCGAAGATGCAGGAGCAGGTCAGCGCCTCGCTGCAGTCGATGGACTCCACGCTGTCCGCGCCCGGCAGCACGCCGAGCCTGGATTCGGTGCGCGAGAAGATCGAGCGCCGCTACGCCAACGCGCTCGGCGCCGCGGAGCTGGCGGGCAACTCGGTGCAGGGCCGCATGGCGGAGGTCCAGCAGGCCAGCGTGCAGATGGCCGGCCACAACCGCCTCGAGCAGATCCGCGCGTCCATGCGGGGCGACTCGCTGCCGGCCGGCGACGCTTCCCAGCAGTCCCTGTCGGCGCCGACCCCGCAGCCGCAGCCCCAGGTCAACCCGCAGCAGGCCAACAAGGACCAGGCCGCGCAGCAGTAGCGGTTCTCCGCCGGGAAGGTACTGGGTGTGATGGGCAGAGCGCGGGCCCGCGACGAGTCCGCGGTCGGCCGTGCCCGGTTCCGGCGCCGTGGTGTGTCGCGCCCGGCCGAGCCCGGTACCGAGGTGATGTCCCGCAGGGCCGGCCGTCCGCACGAGTCGTTGTTCCCGTCCCCGTTCCCGCCCTCGCCGACCGTCGGCGAGGGCGGATCGCGCGATACGGCGGATGTGCCCGCCGTCTCGCCGTCCGAGGTGTGGACGGGGGAGCGGGGCACCGAGGAGATCGGCCGGGGCGCCGAGGAGTCCGCGGTGCCGGGCAATCGCGGTGCCGACCGTCGAGGTGGGGTGGTTCCGGGGCGTTCTCGTGGGGACGTGCCGGACGATTCCGAGAAGAAGGTGACGGCGCCGGACGCTGGGCGTCGAGGGGGATCCTTCCTCGGTCGCTCTCCGACGGCGGAGGATTCCGTGGAGAAGTCGGCGCCGGATGCCGGGCGTCGGGTTCGGTTGTGGCCCGGTCGTTCTCGTGGTGACGGGCCGGGTAATTCCGCGGAGGGCAGGGCGGTGTTCGGTGACGGCGGCCGGGTCGCCGTGCGGCGCGGTGGTTCTCGTGCGGTGGAGCCGGAAGAGGCTGCCGAGAATGTCGCGGCGCCGGATGCCGGGCGTCGGGTTCGGTTGTGGCCCGGTCGTTCTCGTGGTGACGGGCCGGATAACTCCGCGGGGGGCAGGGCGGCGTTCGATGACGCCGGTCGGGTCGATGTGCGGCCCGGTGGTTCCACGTCGCGGGCACAGGGTGAGCGAGCCGCCGGCCCGTACGGTGGGGCCGATCCGCGTGGTTCGCGGTCGGGGCGGTTCGTGCGGGATGTGTTGGTGCAGTCCGGGGTTCAGGACGCGCAGGTCGAGCAGGTACGGCGGTTGCCCGACACGCTGCGGGAGGCCGGGGAACATGCGCTGCATGCGGTGCGCAAGTGGTCCGATCCCCGGGAACGGGAATTGCGGCGGCGCCGGCGGGTGCGGCGGCGGAGCCTGCGGCTCGGGACCGCCTCGGGGCTGACCGCGCTGGGCACGGCCGGGCTGGTGATCATTTCGGCCCCGGCATGGGCCGTCATCGTCGTCGGCGGGGGTGCCGCGGCGCTGGTGACCGGCGCGGCCGTTACCACTCGGCGCTATCTCGAACTGCGGCGGAACCCGTTGCCGGAGGCCGCGTTCGTGCCGCGCAAGCTGCCGCCGGTCCGGTCGGCGGCGCGGGTGCCCATCGCCCGGCTGGTCCGCGCCGAGCGGGCCTTCCATACGGTGGGACAGCAGATCGTGCGTGGTGGCCGCCTGCCCGGCGAGGAACTGGACGACACGCTCGAGACCGCCGGTTCCGGCGCCGCTGCGCTGCATGCGCTGGCCGCGGACCTGGTCGCGATGGAGAAGGCGGCCGAACTTGTCGGCCAGGTGAACTCGGTGTCCGGCCCCGCCCTCGGCACCCACATCCGCGCCGCCGCGAGCCGCCTCGAGGACGGCGTCGCCGAATACGAGGAACTCGTCGCCGCGGCCGGCCGTATCCTCGCCGTCCCCGAAAGCCCCGCCCTCCCCGACGACCTCGGCTGGGCGATGACCGATCTCCGCGGCGCCGCCGACCGGCTGGATGGCTGGGCACAAGCGCTGGCAGATCTCGCCGAGCGCTAGATGCCGGCCGCGAACGCGCTCGTCTCGGTAGGTCGCTCCTCCGACAGCCTGCTCGGTTCCGATCGCCCCCTTCATTGTTGATGTCCTTCTCGGCCCGCAACTCATAGAAAACGCACGACCTTGCATCCTCGTCCTGCCCTCGCATTCCTGTCTGTTCGTCGTCCAGGTCGCTGATCCCAGTCCATATGTGGCCGAGACGGACCAGCAACGGATACGGAGCGTGCGGCTGCTCTTCGGGTCGGTGCGCACGCTCCGGGACAACCCTGATCTTTCCCGGATATCGGTGACGACCTGGTGATTTTCCGGGTTCGGGCGGTCAGTATGGAGGTGTCGGATCGCGGTGACGGCGGTTCGGAAACCTTCGGGAGGAAGTGGACATGTTCTGGAAGATCCTGGGCGTCGTCGCGCTGATCTGGCTGGCGCTGATCGTGATCGGCGCGCTGGTCAAGGCGCTGGTCCCGATCCTGATCATCAGCCTCGTGGTGTTCGGGCTGTACCTGCTGTACAAGGCGGTGTCGGGGTCGAACAAGTCGACGGTGAACAAGTTGTAGACATCCCTGTGCGTCAGGGGCCGCGCGGGCCGTTCGATGTAGTCACCGAACGGCCCGCCGGTGTGTTTCGGGGTGCTTGAATATGGGTATGGAGCAGCTTCCCGAGGACTGGCAGCGCGGGCTGGTGATCGTCGCCCATCCCGACGATATCGAGTACGGCGGGTCCGCGGCGGTCGCGCGCTGGACCCGGCAGGGTAAGGACATTCGATATGTGCTGGTCACCAGCGGTGAGGCCGGTATCGCGGGCCTGCCGCCGGCGCAGACCGGACCGCTGCGCCAGTCCGAGGAGATCGCCTCGGCGAAGGTGGTCGGGGTCGACTCCGTGGAGTTCCTCGGCTATCCGGACGGCCGCATCGAGGCATCGCTCCCGCTGCGCCGGGATCTGGCCCGCGCCATCCGCCGGCATCGGCCGGACATGGTGGTGCTGGGATTCTTCGGCGACACGTGGGCGCCCGGCTTCGCCAACAGCGCCGATCACCGGGCCGCGGGGCGGGCGGGCCTGGACGCCATATCCGATGCGGGCAACGAGTGGATCTTCCCCGAACTGTCCGGCCTGCCGATCTGGTCGCCGCGCTGGGCGGCGGTCATCGGCCCCGATGCCACGCACGCGGTGGACGTCACCGACACGGTCGAGGTCGCGGTGGAATCCCTTGCCGCACACACCCGATACCTCTCCGCGCTGAGCCGCGACCCCGTCATCGACCAGGCCCGCGCCGTCATCGAGACGACCACCGCCCCGAAGGACGGCTTCCCCGCCGCCCGCGCGGTCGGCTTCGAGCTGTACCAGTTCGGCTGAGTCGGGCCGGGGCACAGCCCGTTCGAGACCGGTGGGCCGGCCGAATGCACACGGCCGGCAGTTCCGTGCCCGGCTGCCTCCGGTGCCGGGCGCTGCGGATTCCGGGCGGTCAGGAGAGGCGCGCGGCAGTGGCGACGCGCTCGACGACCGGACGCCAGGTATCGAGGGGAGCGACGGCGAGTCCGACGACCTTTCCCGCGTCGTCGGCGCGGCGCAGGGCGATCGCGGCGGCGCAGTCCGGATCGGCCTCGAACTCCGCGATCTCGTCGGCGGTCATCGGGCCGCCCTGGGCCACCAGGGTGCGCCGGCTGGTTGCCGACAGGCTCGCGGCGTGGACCGAATCCGTCGCCGCCAGATAGCGTTTCGCGGGCACGTGCAGTTCCACCAGGCGGGCGACGCGGGGGCCGAGCAGATCGCGCACCGCGTTCGCGCCGTGCCGTCCGTGCCCGGCGTCGTCGCCGAGGACCAGCGTGTGCCCGATGTCGTGCACCAACCCGGCTACCTGTAGTTGCTCGTCGTCGGGGTGGTCGCGGCGCAGCAGCTCGGCGCATTGGCGGTCGTGGTCGAGAATGTCCACGGGATCGCCGCCGCGGCGGGGAGCGTCCTCGGCGTCCGCGCACTCCGCCAGCGCGGTCATCAGCTCGTCTACCGTAGTGATCGGTCGGTTCGTCATGGCGGGGACGCTAAGCCGGACAGCTGAACACGACGTTACGGTGCGGAATGCCGCGGCCGTCCTACGGGACGATCTTCGCATCCGGTTGTCGGCCGGAACGACCCGCGCGCCCGCTGGCGCCGGCCGGGTGGGCTCGATCGTGCCGACCGCGGGCACCGATCGGGGTGATGGCCCGCACCGGGGCCCGGGCCCGGTGTGGCACTCTGGGGCGCATGCGAGTGGCTGTCGTCGCGGGACCGGATCCGGGGCATGCGTTTCCTGCCATCGCGCTGTGCCTGCGCTTTCTGGCGGCGGGCGACGAGCCGGTGTTGTTCACCGCGCCGGTCTGGTTCGACGCCGCGCGCGACGCGGGCATCGGGGTGCGGCGGCTCAAGGGGCTGGCGCCGCGGCCGAACGACGACGACCGCGACGCCGGGAATCGGATACATCAGCGTGCCGCGTACATCTCCTCCGAGATCCTGCCCGAGATGAGCGCGATGCTGCCCGAACTGGTGGTATCCGACGTCCTCACCGCGGGCGGCGGGATGGCCGCCGAACGCCTGGGCGTGCCGTGGGTGGAGCTGTCGCCGCATCCGCTCTATCTGCCGTCGAAGGGCTTGCCGCCCATCGGGAGTGGGCTCGCCCCGGGGGCGGGTCTGCGGGGCCGCGCCCGGGACGCGCTGTTGCGCGGCATGACCGCGCGGGCCATCCACCGCGGCGCCCGGCAGCGCGCCGACGCCCGCGTCGACGTCGGGCTGCCCGGTCCGGACCCCGGCCCGCAGGCGCGGCTGATCGCCACCCTGCCCGCGCTGGAGGTGCCGCGACCGGACTGGCCGGACGACGCGCACCTGGTCGGGCCGCTGCTGTGGGAGCCGACCGCCGACGTGCTGCCGCTGCCGCCCGGCGACGAACCGCTCGTCATGGTGGCCCCGTCGACGGCGCACACCGGGGTGTCGGGAATGGCCGAGGGCATGCTGGCCGCGCTCGACGGCGCCGGTGTGCGCGTGGCGGTGTCGATGATCCACACGCCACCGGCCGACGTTCCGCCCTGGGCGACAGCGGGTTTGGGACGGCAGGACGAACTGCTGCGGCACGCCGCGCTGGTTGTCGGCGGCGGCGGGCACGGCCTGCTGGCGAAATCGCTGCTGGCCGGGGTGCCGATCGTCACCGTGCCCGGCGGCGGCGATCAGTGGGAGCTGTCGAATCGTGCCGCCCGGCAAGGGAGTTCGATCGTGGTCCGGCCGTTCACCGAGGAGGCGGTGCGGGAGGCGGTACTGCGGATGCTCGACGATCCGTCATACCGCGACGCCGCCGCCGTGGCGGCCGCCACCGCGGCCGATACCGCCGATCCGGTCGAGATCTGCCACCGCGTGCTGGATACGGCCCGCGCGCACTGACGGTCCACCGCCGGTGCGGGCGACGGCATCGGCCACCGCGGCCGAGCGGTGGGGCGGCCACGACGAGTGCCCTTGCTGCTGCCCCGGGTTACCGAGACCCGCAAGGGCGGGGGTGAGTCGGCACCGCGGCATCCGGGCCCGGTGCGTGCGGAGGCGGGATCGGTATCGAGAGTGCCGAGGGGACATCGCATTCGATCGTGCCCGCCACGGTCGGGGCGGGCGCGGGTGACCGGTACCCTCGGCACGTGCGATTGACTGACTTCCGGGAGCTGGTGCATACCGAGTTCGGGGCGGTCCGTGGTGATGCGCTGTTGACCGACCACGTGCTGCCCGCCATGGACGGCCGCACCGGCGCGCAGGCCATCGAGGCGGGTATCGACCCCCGCGATGTGTGGCGAGCGCTGTGCGCCGAATTCGACGTCCCGCGCTCGCGCTGGTAGCGCCGTTGCGGTGACGGGAAAGCCGGCCCGGCTCCGCGCGGCCGCGGCGGCGGGTACCGGCGATCGTCCACCGCGGTGCCAGATCGTGCAGCATCCGGCCGAACGCGCCCGACACCACGAACGCGGTCGCGGCCAGCGGCAGCATCGACAGACCGGCCTGCAGCGGGGGCAACCGCAGCTGCTGCTGCAACCACAGCGACAGCAGTAGGCTGCACGCGAAGGCCGCGAAGCTGAGGCCGCCCGCCGCGCTCAGCGTGGCACCGAACTCGCCGTTGCGCAGCAGGGTCAGCGGGAATATCGGTGCCGCCGTGCGGTACTCGATCACCGCGAACACCGCCGACGAGACCGCGCCGGCCACCAGCGCCGCGACCGCCCGGGCAGCGGTCCAGCCGTGCTCGCCGCCGCGGATGATGACCTCGGTCGTCTGCCGGGTATCGCGCATCTGTATCGCTTCGTCACCGAGCGGCCGGGGCCGCTGGAGGCCGTCACCGATATCGAGATCACGCCCGCCCTGCGGGTGTTCAAGCAGGCCCAGGCGCTGCTGCACGCCGACCATGTCACCCTGGTGCCGTAGCCGGGCGACGGATGGCGGACGGGGTTCGCGTGTCGCTCCTTGCCTCGAACATCTGTTCGTCTAAGCTGTCCGGCGGAACTTGTCGGTGCCGCCCTCTAACGTGGGCGCCAACCACACAACGAGACTTA